>NZ_MEIR01000001.1 GCF_002777825.1 Snodgrassella alvi
AAATAGTTCAAACTGTTTTTTTACTATTTCAGGTGCATTTTCCTGTCTGGTACCATAATCAATAAAAATCTGATTACACGCCAAAAAATGAACAGTAATATTTCTTACCTTGCCAAAATCATCGCCAGCAAATGCTGGAGGGGGGGGTAAGGGTATCACTGCGGAATGATTCTCATAATATTGCCCTATTATATTTTTTTCATTTTGATCAAAGTTTACTCCAGGAATATTTAACATACGAGCCTTCCATCCTGGATAAGGTAAAACCCGCCAATAGATACGTGCAGTCATGCCAGGTTTCCATTTGGCCGGCAGATAAGCAGCGCCACAGGTGGAGCCACCGCCATAGCGTTTTTTACCCACTTCATAATCATCAACACCATTAGTACCGGGAATACAACCGCCATTAATCGAACCGCCGGCCATATTTTCATAATTGTATTCAAGTGCTTCTACCGGAGCGGCATAGGATTTGTTTTTACCGGAGGTTACGCCAACAAATGGCTCAAAACCGCCACTGCAAGAGCTGATGGCAGTGGTGGCGAGCAATAAACAGGCTAGCTTAAGCAGCTTAGGGATAGTTGCCGGGGATGATTCAGACATAGGCTGCTCCTTTACTCGGGGGTGATATTGAAATTATTTTTTACTATGCTGTTTATTGCTTAGATTAAATTTTTTCAATTGCTACTGTTTGCTATTGTCAGCTGCTTATCTCTTTCTGAATGTTAATTATATATCAATATTTTACTCAGTTATAAATTACATGCAGACGCGTTGGTTTATGCGAATAGGCTTGATAGTTTAGTAGATGGATACGGATATTATGCTGCGTATTTGGGCTGGTTTGCGCCATATTATTGTATCTTGAGGCCTAAATCAGCTTTAGTGTGGAATAATTGGCTTTGGCCTGGCGGCTATC
>NZ_MEIR01000002.1 GCF_002777825.1 Snodgrassella alvi
GGCTTCGGCTTCTTTTAAAATAGCTACGATTTGATGTTCAGTCATTTTTTTCATGCTTAAATCCTCAATGGGTTAATAAAGAGAATTTTCTACTTTTATGCTGTACTATTTTAGGGGATAGTTACATTTCATTTCTTTATCTTCAATTGATGTAATATATTATTAACCACTCTGCCAAACTATACAGGCATGCTAATCCCCTTTTGATTTTATATGTTTGTTATCCATACCTGAACGATAGCCCAGCCAATAACAGGGCCAATGGGTTCCGGTTCCGATATTATTGACTATTAAAGCGACAAGAACTAACAGAACTGAACCTATCAGTACGGGTGTCAACAAGAATGAATAATCAGTGATTCCTGATATCATAATAAGAATGGGATTTGCACCCGCAGGGGCATGAACTACCCGTAAAAATTGCATTAAAGCAATGGATATTCCAACCGCTAATGCTATGGATAGGATTCCATTACCAAATAAATTGATGAACAAAATCCCTACTAAAGCGGAGATAAAATGCCCTCCTATAACACTTCTTGGCTGTGCTAACGGTGCTTTAGGTACTGCAAATAATAATACACATGTTGCACCAAATGGAGCCATAATTAGCAAAGTACCACTCCAATCGCTTATCAATAGCAATACGAAGATTCCTAAGGTGCCACCAACAAAACCTCTTAATATTGCTACAGCATCAGGTCTAGGCAGCATAGTTTCTCCCCCTTTAATTTTTACTAACATGAGTTCCTCCTGTAATGAATAAGTAAACATTATTGTTCAAATAAATACAATAAGTAAACGATTACGTTTACTTATTGTATTTTTAAAACCATAAATGGTCAAATAATATTTATAATTAACCAAAATGGTGTTATTGTGATAAAATTAAAAAATATGCTAAAAACGTCAAAATAATGAAATCTGAAATTATTGATAAGATACTTGCTGCTGCTGAATCACTGTTTAATGAATTTGGTTACTGCACTGTTAGTCTGGAGCTCGTTGCAGAACGTGCAGGAGTATCGAAACGAACGTTATATAAATATTTCGGTGACAAAAATGGGCTGGTGAGTAAAGTATTACTTAGGAGGAATGCTTTTTTTAAAAAGTCACTTACAGATGTGATTGCGGTATTTTCGGAGAAAAAAGATAAAATTAATGCGCTTATTTCATGGCATATCAGGTGGTTTAATGATGACGACTATCGCGGTTGCATGTTTGTGCGTGCTCAGGCTGAATATGGCAATAGGAGTGAAGAAATATGCTCTATTGTTAGAGAACACAAACAATGGATGCAGGCTTCAATTGCTCAATGGCTGGGCGGAACCGCAGCATGTGAGCAGGCGGCTTGCCTGATTATGTTAATACTTGAAGGTATGATTGCCTACGCATCGGTTTTTGGTGTTGAGGGGCATGATTTTGAACGAGAAAAGATATATATATATGATATAGTTGACGCTATTGGTAACGCTAATGCATAAAATCATTAATAGCCGTTTATCTATCTAATCGTCAATTTTATGCAGATGTGATTTTAAATCAGGAATTGATGCGTACTGCACATTCTGTAATCAACTGATAGCGTGCTTTATTAATTTTATATTGGCTTGCCTATTTTCAGCTGTTGGCTATATTGTTTAATAGGTGTGCTTGCCAATATAAGATTCTGAGCAGGTAAATTCTGATTTACCCTGAACAACTCTTTTAAAATCAGTGTATTGATATTTAATTACTTATATTTTATTTAAGCATTCAGGGTAGTAATATTTTTATTATTCAACCAGTAACGCTGGAAACAGCCGCTCAATCCACTGGCGCAGCAAAATCAGTTTGCCATGGAAAAAATGGCCGGAGCCCGGCACAACCAGTACAGGTAAATCCTGCGCCTCTGCCCAGTTCATGCTGTTTTGCAGTGGTACTACTTCGTCTTTTTCACCATGAATCAGCAAGGTGGTGGCTGGATTGTAGGCATTGGGTGCATCAACAGGATACATGCCAATCGCAGGCCCCATCAGCAGTAAGGCATCCGGACGGGCAGTTAAGGCGCTGAATAAGGCAACATAGCCGCCAAAGGAAAAGCCGGACAACACCAGTTTGTTCACTTCTGGATGCTGGGAACGGGCAAAATCAACTACAGCAAGGCAGTCTGCTACTTCGCCACGACCATAATCATGCTCGCCATCACTGTTACCTACACCGCGCAGATTAGGTAGATAACAGTGAAAACCCAGCCCAGTAAGCGTCTTGGCCGCAGTTTGCACTACTTTATTGGTATTCAATCCACCCTGTAATGGGTTCGGATGATTAATCACAGCCACTCCGCGGGCTGTGCCCTGCGCCGGTAAATTGATGGTTTCCAGCCGTCCCACTGGCCCATTAATCCAGATATTTGGTTGTTGTTTTAACATCGGGTTTACTCACTACTTTCAGGTTTATCCATTAATAAACGGGTAACGACACGGTCGTTAGCCAATTCTTCATCAAGAATTTCCTGTAAATCATTTTCATCCACATAGGTATACCAGCGTCCGTGTGGATACAGCACCATAACTGGTCCTTCATCACAGCGTCCGAGGCAGCCTGCACTGCTGATACGCAGTTTACCTATACCCATTAATCCCATTGCCTTGGCATGGCATTTAAGATAATCCACAGCATCGGCACCAACGCTGTCGTCACCACAGCTCTGGCGGCAAGGATTATCACGACGATTGGTGCAAACAAACAAGTGTTTGGCATAATAACTCACGGGGTTTCCTTTATTCTTTCTGCCTGTTTACGCTGGCAGTTCGAGTTGGTGCGCCAGCGTGAGGTTATTTAATTATTAAATGACAGCGGACGATTGCTGTGCACCTGCTGAGCTTTTATGGCAGCCAGCATGGCGGGTAAATCCAGATTAAACTGGCTGGCGCGCTGTCCGGCACGTTTTTTCAGCTTATCCCAGTCGCGCAGGGCTGGTGGCTGCTGAAAGGCCAGTACGGCAATATTGCCATGGGTTTCTGCCGGCACCATCAACACACGGTTGTCAAATACTTCGCGCAGGCGGCGTATAAAGGTTTGAAAGCGTTTGTCACCCTGCCACCAGTTGGTAACAAAGATGCCATGTTCGCTGAGTGCCTGACGGCAATCAGCAAAAAATGGTTCAGCTACCAGACTATCTATAATCTGCTCGCCATCGAAGCCATCTACCAGAATGATGTCGGTATTGCCTCGTAATACTTTGATGTATTCGGCACCATCGTCTTCGATAATTTCGAATTTTTCACCTTCAAACGGCAATTCAAACATGCTGCGCGCAATGCTGATAACCTGCGGATTGATATCAACAGCAGTTTGGCTGGTATCAGGTAGATAGGCATCGATCCAGCGAGCAAATGAACCACCGCCCAGCCCGATCTGGGTAATGTGCTGCGGCATATCATCGACAAACAGTAGCCAGGCCATCATGGCACGGCTGTATGACAATACCAGCTCGGCCGGATTATCTACATTCATTGAGCTTTGGATGGTAGGCGTACCCAGATGCAAGGAACGGATGTTACCTGATTCGGATATGCCTACTTCCGGTAATTCATGGCGAGCAGGACGTAAACGGCGATAAGGATGTTGTGGCATGGTAGTTTCCATCATCAGATAACATGGGTTGGTGGGCGCCTGCCTGGTAACTGGATAAGCGCCGGCTATGTATATTTGTTCACACCAGCGTTAATCAACAGAGTATCAGGAATCTGCTAAATAAGCTGGTATTGTGGATAAGTTAGCCAGCACTGTGTGTAAGGAGCTGCTGGCAAAATAAAAGCCTCACTGAGCAGACCGGTTTAACAGTACACACAGTGAGACCTGTGCAGGCGTATTATATATGTATGGCAGGATTTATGTTTTATTTAAAGTGCACAAAAACCCTGCTTGTGAATGACAGATAATATATCACCACATTTGTCATGTTTACATGCTAACTTGCTGGCTATTTGCGTAGTATATACATCAATGCGCTATTCACTGCCGCACACATCTTTATAAATCTGCACAATTTTATTGTATGCAGCAAAATCGGCCAGATTGAATATGTCCTGATTTTGAAATGAATGCATTGCCAGTGGTATACGGGGTTTGCGTTCTGACAGATGTGTGGCAACGTCTATCAGCATGGCCATCAGTGGAAAAGCCTGTTTGGGCAGATGGGGCATCTGGATAATCAGGTAGATATCTTTTTGAATACTAGCCAAATATACGCTACTCAATTCCATGTGTTCAGCGGTGATAGTCATGCTCAGCGCCTCAATCATGGTATTTTCTACGCCCAGAATATAAATATCAGTACTGATTGAACCATCATCGACCAAACTAAGCTGGGTACAGACACAGATGCGATGATTGCGATACAAATCAAGCACACAAAAGCCGGTAGTCGCCGTTGCGCTCCTTCCTGCTACCAGACAGTACGACTCTGATCACGCAATGGCGAATCGGTAACGCAGATAATTAATTGTACATTGCTGTAAAAATCTGTTGCAGGTGCGCGTATATATTGCTCGTTTGTAAGTGCTGGTCTTTGAAATTGCGCATGATGCACGGTTGTAACCGTAATTCTTCTGTTGCGGAGATATTCTTTACTCTTTTTCTTTAATTATGACTTATATTAAGTAAATATTAATGAATTCAATCTGCCTGTATGCAGATAAAAAAAACGACACGCAGCCGGCTAACACAGGTGTTATTTAAGACAAATGCTTCATGCTAAGGCGTAAGCTATGCTTTTAACACTGGGTAAATATTAAAGCTTAGTAGGCATACGGATAATACTTGTTTGGTTAAAGCAGAATTTCCTTAAAAGAAATCAATGATGATGGCTGGCTTGCATGGCCAAACACTTATTTCTTAGTCATGGATAGCTGCAATTAATGCTCTCTTCGCCCAGTCAAGGCTGTGTTTGCTATTTTCACGTACTGGCGCTGTTATATTCCAGCCGGAATATTCCTGTCAGCTATTTACGAAATCACAAACAGTTACTGGCCGGGCTGTTTATCTGCCACTCAGAATAAATACTTACACTTCTGCGAGTAAATGCAGTGCTTCCTGATACTTTGCCAGTGTTTTAGCGATAATTTCTGCCGGTATATGCGGTGCTGGCGGCTGTTTGTTCCAACCGGATGCTACCAGCCAGTCGCGGATAAACTGTTTATCAAATGAAGGCGGATTGGTACCAACCTGATAGTTATCAACTGACCAGAAACGGCTGGAATCCGGAGTAAGCACTTCATCCATTAAAGTTAATATACCATTCTCATCCAAACCGAATTCGAATTTTGTGTCAGCAATGATAATGCCTTTGCTACGGGCATAAGTGGCTGCTTCGGTATACAGCTCAATGGCTTTGGTGCTTACCTGTCTGGTCAGTTCTTCACCCAGCAATGTGGTGCATTGTGCCAGGCTGATGTTTTCATCATGGTCGCCTACAGCAGCTTTGCTGGATGGGGTAAAAATCACTTCCGGCAACTGTTCGGCTTCGCGCAATCCCGCCGGTAACTGAATGCCGCAAACAGCACCTGTCTGCTGATAATCGCGCCAGCCACTGCCGGAAAGATAACCGCGTACGATGGCTTCGATTTTCAGTGGTGTCAACTTCTTTACCACTACCGCACGTTTGGCAATTTTATCAGCCTGCTGGCGCGGCAGCACATCATAAACTGTATCACCAGTAAAATGATTTGGCATGATATATTGCAGTTTTTTAAACCAGAAATTAGATATCTGGGTGAGAATTTCGCCTTTTTCTGTTATAGGTTCAGGTAAAATTACATCAAAAGCGGATAAGCGATCGGTGGCGACCATCAGCATGCGCTGTTCGTCAATTGCATACAAATCCCGTACTTTACCCGAATATATTTTCTTTAATGCCAACTCACTCATTATCCATTCCCATTAAACGGCCAATTGCCAAATTATTAATATCTGTGCAAAAACATATCCTTGTGCTAAGGTAGTTTTCGTGTAACAGATGTTAGCAGTCAATAATTATTTTAACCGATATTGCAACACGGCAGACAATCTGTTTGCTGCATGATATAGGTTAAATTGGCTGTTGATTTTGATATTGTCAGTATTTTCACGCCACTTGTTAGGAGAATGATCATGGCTGATTTTGATTCCCAAAAAGAAGATTTAATGAAAGAAGTACGCTCTGTGCTGGAGGAAGTTGAAGATTTATATGAAAGTGCCGGTGACAACGGCTCTGAACATGCTAAAGAATTGAAAGACCAGCTACGCAAAAAACTGGGTAATACCAAATCTAAATTGAGCGACTTGGAAAGCACGCTGGCCGACAAAGCCCGTGCCACAGCCGAGCGCACTGATGAGCTGGTACATGAACAGCCATATTACGCCATGGGCATTGCCGCTGCGGCTGGCTTTATTGCTGGCGTTATGCTGGGACGCTGCAAACGCTGAACACTGCCAGCACAGGCTACATTCAGGCAATGCGGTAAACATACCAATTGCCTGAATATGATTCACTCTTAAACGGATACCATGGCATGAGTATAGGTAATTTTGGCCGCGATTTGCGCAAGCTAAAAATCTGGCTGACATACGGTAGCGAGTTATTGTGGATTCGTGCACGTATGCTGCGGCTGGATGCCATTGCCCAGCTACAAAGTATTATTGTACTGATGGTGCTTGTGGTACTGGCTGGGGTGGTGTTTTTTCTGGGCTTTATCAGTCTGTTATTCGGCCTGAATACCCTACTCACACCACAGGCCAAAGTATGGGTGTTTTTTGGTATTGCCATTCTATTTTTGCTTTTAATCCTGCTTCTGACCATTTTGATTATTAAATTGCTGCGCAAACAAAGTCAGTTTATGACTGAAACATTCGCAGCCATAAATAAAGATATAAGCTATCTCAAACACACAAGCAATGCCAAGGCTAATGGAGAACACTGAATATGAGTAAATTCGATAAGCTGAATATAGCACAGCAACGTGAACTGCTTAACCTACAGGCACAAGGTGCGCGATTAAAACTATTGGCCGAGCAGCTTAAAAATGGTAATCATGCCACTAAATCAAACCTGTGGCAGCGTTCACTGAATATTGTGGACAAAATTCCGGCTGGTGGTTTGGCTCTGAAACTGGCCAATAAGCCCAAACGCTGGCGTAACAAGATACTAGTAGGTGCGTTATTGACTATTGCCTCGCTAATGGCCAGCAAGATCAATCGATCCATCCGCCGGTCTTAGCTTGATGAAATCAATATGATGGGTTTTGCTAGATATGTAATCTGCCCATCCTAATATAAAAGCCTCTTACTGGTAGTAAGAGGCTTTTATTTATTGCAAATAGATTTAAGCTTAAATACCACGCAATAATTCATTCACACTGGTTTTGGCACGGGTTTTGGCATCCACTTTTTTCACAATCACAGCACAGTACAGGCTATGGCTGCCATCTTTGGCTGGCAGACTGCCAGATACAACTACAGAACCGGCTGGCACACGGCCATAAGTGATTTCACCGCTTTCACGGTCGTAGATCTTAGTGGACTGACCAATAAACACGCCCATGGAAATTACACTGCCTTCTTCAACAATCACCCCTTCAACAATTTCAGAACGGGCACCGATAAAGCAGTTATCTTCAATAATGGTTGGTGCAGCCTGCAAAGGTTCCAGTACACCGCCAATTCCCACGCCCCCACTCAGGTGAACATGTTTACCAATCTGGGCGCATGAACCTACAGTTGCCCATGTGTCTACCATGGTGCCCTCATCAACAAACGCACCGATATTCACAAATGAAGGCATCAGCACCACATTTTTACCAATATGGCTGCCTGCACGCACCACTGCACCTGGTACGGCACGAAAACCAGCCTGCTGAAAATCAGCCGCGCTCCAGCCGGCAAACTTGGTGGGCACTTTGTCAAAGTAGCGGTTTACCGCATCATCGGCAATGACATTGTCACTGATTCGGAATGACAGTAATACTGCTTTTTTCGCCCATTCATTAACCTGCCACTGATTGCCCTGTTTTTCAGCTACACGCAGGCGGCCGCTATCCAGTTGCTGCAAAGTTTCTGCTACCGCTTCTTTTACTTCCGCAGTTACAGAAGAAGGGGTAATTTCGGCACGATTTTCAAAAGCAGTTTCAATCACTTGTTGTAAAGACATAAAGTATTCCTATAATCAATGATTCAGGTAAGGACTATTGCTGGGTAAAGGGATAACACCATTGTCGGCCAGTACCTGTGGCTTAACAGGCTGGGGCAGTGGCTGTGCATTAAACTGATGCAGACAGGCGGCAAAATCAGTAAACGGAATTTCCCGCGCACCGAAGCTGGCCAAATAATCGGTATAAACCTGACAGTCAATCAGCGGTACACCCTGCTGCTGCAAATAGTGTACAGCATGGACAAAGGCAATTTTGGAAGCATCGCCGGCATGGGCAAACATGGACTCCCCATAAAATATCTGCCCAAGCAGCACGCCGTATAAACCGCCTGCCAGAAAGGTCTGCCCCTCCGCGTTCTGATACCAGCATTCAAATGAACAGGCATGCTGCTGTTGATGCAGCGTGTAATACGCCTGTTGCATTTCCGGCACCAGCCATGTGCCGTTCTGGCCATTACGTGGCGTTTGCGCGCAGTTGGCAATAACCTGCTGGAAAGCATAATTCATTGTTACCGAATAGGCTTTATTACGCAGATTTTTTGCTAGCGAACGGCTGATTTTCAATTCGGCCGGAAGCAATACCATCCGCTGCGCAAAAGCCCACCACATGATTGGTTCATCAGGCGCATACCATGGAAAAATACCTCGCTGATATGCGGCCAGTATTCGTGCCGGGCTTAAATCGCCACCAATGGCTACCAGCCCATCACGCTGACGTTGTGCAGACGCAATATCAGGGAAATTCAGACTTTCACTGTCTAGCACCGGAATACATGACGGGTATTCAGGCTCGCTCATGCCTATATTTCCTGCCCGTTACTTACAGATATTTATTATCAAGTGGCTGACATTCACTACACACACCATACATATACAATGCATGGTCAACAATGCGGTAGCCGTTATCGTCGGCAATTTTCTTTTGCAGCTGTTCAATCTCTTCACTGCAAAACTCGGTTACTTTACCGCACTTAATACATACGAGGTGGTCATGATGGCCGCCTCGATTCAGTTCGTATACCGCCTTGCCAGTTTCAAAATGATGGCGCAGCAGAATATTAGCCTGTTCAAACTGAGTAAGCACCCGGTAAATGGTAGCTACACCGATTTCCACCCCCTCATCCAGCAAGCGGCGGTACACATCTTCTGCACTCATGTGCAATTCAGGCTGAGCTTCAAATAGCTCCAGAATCTTCAGTCTGGGGCCAGTCACCTTTAAACCGTTATCTTTCAATTGAGCTACATTGTTATTCATGACGCTTATTTCACCACGATCTGATAATACTCGCTATAATACGCACTTTTAAGGCAATTGCCCACTGGGTGCCATACAATGTCGCCATCGCCATTGCTAACTGTTTCGTCCCAGCTCCGAGGTATCAGCATGAAAAAAATATACTGCCTGCTGGCAGTGGCTGTTCTTGGCCTGAGTGCCTGCTCTACAGCCAAACTGGCACAAATTCCGTCGTACAAACTGAAAATTATTCAGGGAAATGAACTTGATCAGAAGGTGGTGAACTCATTGCAGCCCGGCATGAGTCGTGAGCAGGTACAAATGCTACTTGGCACACCATTACTGCGCGATCCGTTTCATGCCAATCGCTGGGATTATCTGTTTGTGATTTCCCGCGCCAGCCAAATTCAGGAAGAAAGAAAACTGACACTTTACTTTGATGCTAATGGCAAACTGATTCATGCCGAAGGGGATGCCATCACTGCCCAACCACAGCCAATATCTACTGCTGTACCTGAAAAAACGGAGTAATCATATGTCTGCATCCCGCTTGAGAGTAGCTGTTGCCGGTGCCAATGGCCGTATGGGCAGAGCCCTGATTCAAAGTATCAGCCAGCGGCAAGATTGTGTTTTAAGTGGTGCACTGACACACAAAGCCTCACCGGCTATCGGTATGGATGCCGGTTTTGCTATCGGATTGGAACTTGGCGTGAGCATTTGTCACGATCCCGAAAAAGTACTGGACAATACCGATGTACTGATTGATTTCAGCAAACCGGAATCCACACTTAGTAATCTGGCTATTTGCGAACGCCTTGGTGTTAAAGACGTGATCGGCACTACCGGTTTTGATGACGCAGGTAAACAACGCATAGCCGAGGCAGCGCAGAAAACGGCTATCGTATTTGCGCCCAATTTCAGCGTGGGTGTAAACCTGACCTTTGCCTTGCTTAATACCGCGGCTCGCGTGTTAAATGAAGGCTACGATATTGAAATTATAGAAGCGCACCATCGCCACAAAGTAGATGCCCCTTCTGGCACTGCGCTGCGCATGGGTGAAGTCATTGCCGATGCCCTTGGGCGCGACCTGAAAACCTGTGCGGTTTATGGCCGCGAAGGCCACACCGGCGCGCGCGACCCGCAAACCATTGGTTTTTCCACTATTCGTGCTGGTGATATTGTTGGCGACCATACAGCACTGTTTGCTACCGATGGCGAACGTGTGGAAATCAGTCACAAAGCTTCCAGCCGCGCTACCTTTGCCAATGGTGCTGTCCGTGCAGCTGTATGGCTGCGCCAGCATCAACAGGGACTATTTGATATGCAGGATGTGCTTGGCTTGAAGTAAGCATAGCAAGAAATTATTGTCACACGACTAGTCATTAATCCGGCTAGCCTTGTATACTTGTTTCATTCATATACACCGCAACTAATCAACTTTAACCAAATAAACCTCTCAACTGATTTATTTCCAAACAACAATTAGATATAGCAGATATTGACAGGCCATTGTCAGTAGCAATGGCCTGAAAAATTTTGTGATCTCAGGCAGCCATGGCCATGCATTTATCTGCACAGGCATTGCAGGCTTCAGCGCAGCGCTGGCAGTGATCCATATTAAACCGACCACATTCCTGCGCACAAGCACGGCACACCTGAGCACATAGCTGACATACCTGTACGACAAAAACACTGTTCTTACACATAAAATTAACTGCAAGTGCACACATTTCAGCACATTGCAGATCCAAACTGATGCATTTAGCCATCATTTTGACATCATCTTCTTGCAGACAGGCTGTTGAGCAATACTGGCACAAGGCTATACAACAATTACATGCTTCTACACATTCCTTAAATTTCAATGCATCCATGATTCGCATCCTTTTCAACAATGTTTTGATTTAACAAGAGAAATCAAAAATCAGTCTATAAAACCATAGCGCATATTGCAATCCGGCCAGAAGTAAATAAATATATGATTTAGAAATGTTTATTTAATTTTTAGTAGCAAATAATCAATATATGCCAAATATACAATATCAACTGCCTGTTACTGTAAATTGGCCAGTGGAAAACTCAGGAATGATTTTTAAAATTGATGTTTTAAATGATTATTTTCTAAATATACTTTTATTTGTCTTTCAAGCCCGCATTGTAAGAAAATGGATTGAATAATTAATAGGCACTGTTTCACTACAAAGTAACACAGTAATATGACAGTCGATAGAAAATATGGTTTAACCCTTTGTATACCAAATATTATTTAATACAATTTGTACACAATACTTTAACTGCCGCGCGGATAAATGTTCCGCAATCGCGCTCAATTATAACAATAGTTGTATTTCTGCCCACATTTAAATCATTTCAGCCCAATCATTACTCGCAGCCGGCATGTACGTTTATTTTGTGCTTATCTCTGGATGGCTGCGGCAATGGTTTTATCTAACCATCCAGTCTGACAATAACGATATTAATCAGCAGCATATTGAAAATCAAATGAACAGCCCCATTTCAATATCCTGATATTTAAAGGAATTTATTATGGCTAGTGGATGGGCTTCAGATGATGCTGTCAACCAGCAGATAGAGAGCACAATAGCAGATGCCCTCAATCATGTACGCCAGCAGATGGAACAGGCAACAGAAAGTGCAGAATTTTGTGAAGAATGTGGTGAAGCTATTCCATTAGCGCGCCGGCAGGCAATTCAGGGCGTGCGCTTTTGTGTTGGCTGTCAAACCGAACGTGATAAGGAAATACAGAAAACATTCAGTTTATATAACCGGCGCGGCAGTAAGGACAGTCAGCTACGCTAGACTGATTGAATTGGGCTATAGGCATAGATTGAATGGCCTGCACTGCGCAAAGATTCACACAATTTCTATTTAAATGATAAATATTTATTGCAAAAAGCGATGGTAATGGCCTGAAATTCAGTGTTTGAAGTCAGTATGAAGCTTTAAGCTTACTACTGATGTACAGGTATTATTTCTGTAGTTGAATTTGAAAAACTTGTTTGGCACAATTAGTCTGATATGCTTAAAGCAGTAAATCAGCCCGATAGAAAATCGGTTTGATAATCATAACTAACTATGCCATTAAGTGTATAAGTTCTATCCGTTGCCACTAACAGCAATATGGATGATTGACACATCGCCAACCTGATCTGCACACATTAATGAACATGCTTTTAGTAGCACATATCTGCATGCAACTGCTTTTCATTGCAGGCAAGCACTATGCTGTATCTTTCTAATTGTATAAAAATCACTATATCCGATAAACAGACTTTATCCGGGTTTAATTAGTAGTTTCTGGTTTACCAGCTACAATGCATACAGCCAGATATAGCATACTTCAGCGGTTTAGATTTTGCGACCAAACCACTCTACTTTGCCGATAATTTCAAAATCCTGTTCGGTATTAGCCAAATCGATCGTGAATGGTTCATAAGCATTATTGGCTGATGTTACCAGCAATTGATTATTTGGTTTAAGTTGTGTACGTTTAACCAGAATATTCTTTCCTATGCGTAACACATACAGGCCATCGCCTCCAGCTTTTTTACTGTGATTAATCAGGACATGATCGCCATCGTTTAGCACACCGGTCATGCTGTCATCCTTGACAATCAGGGTACTGAGTTTTTGCGGATCAACATTCAGATAATTTTCCAGCCAATTACGGTTAAAGGCAATGGTACACATTGCTTTGCCTTCTGTGGCTTCAATATTATCCGGATTTTCGGTTGAACATACTGGAATAAATGCATAATCGCTAGCACATACTGCATGGTGATGGTTGCCATAACCACAATCGGTTTCACCGATGGGCGTGTTCTTTGCCAGTGGATTAGGCAGTTCTGCGTAATACTTTGCACTTTTCTGATCAAATTTTGGCCCTATGCCTGTTGCCAGCCATTTTATTTCTACCTGTGCAACACGAGCTATTTTTATCAAATTGGTAGTACTGGGTTCTGCTCCGTCTCTAACCCATTTTGATGCTGTTGGGTACGCTACCTCTACTCTTCTGGACAACTCAGATACACTGCCGAGAATATCCACTACTTCCTGCATTCTGGAGGCAAAGCCAACATTAAAATTTTCCATATTTGAATTACCTTCAAATAAAAATAATGTAAGGTTTAATTTAAAATTTATTATTAAACAATCATTTACAATTTAGAGTTTAATTAAATACAACATTCAGCTATATAAAATTAAATTAAACCTTGCTAAAAATAACTTTTGCGATATAATTTAGCATGTGTATATATTAGGAGTAGCAATTCAACACATTAAATATATTCCAAACTAACATTATAAATTTAAGCCAAAGTTGCTATTTAAACTTACTGGTGTAGCATCAATTACTAGTACTGCACTACAACTGCTTAATATGATATCTCTATCGGGTAAGTGTTGATGATACCATGCCGTCATGTACAAGAAAATGCTTGGACATGAGTTAATTTGCGCCTAAATCACTATATAATCATTCAGGCAATCGTAAGTTAACACGTAATATTACAACCATTGATAAAGTTTGCTTTATATAAGGGGCAAGCTATAAACTATTATATGTGAATTTGTGTTAATTTTATATCCTTTCTTTCATAAAATAAACATAAGTTATTCTATAATTAAACTTGAATAATTATTTATTTAAAACTGATTTTTTCTGGTTTATCTTACTGCTTACTATCCTTTCAGTTCATAAAACTTGTAATATTCTAAATATAAACTCAATTTGTACAACAAAAAACTTAAATTTATTCATACAAGTTAATTTGTAAATACATCTGATTATATCATTAATCTATTATCAAGATTTATCATTATTTTAATGCAAATGGAATATTATTCAATCTTCATTTCAGTTTTACTTATCTTTTTTATTCAGATATTAAAAGAAATGTTACTTCAAAGTTAAAAATAGCTCGCTGCGTAACAATATGAAATATATAAAAATTGTTAGCTATGGAATGTTCTGTGGTCAATACTCGGATGAATAGACAGTTTCTGGATCATCTGGATATTTTATTAACGAAAGTTTCAAAAATTAAATGGCTTTTCCTGTTACAGAATGTTTTAAGTTCAATAAATTATCATTACAGGTTGAATGATTACCGCTAGATGCAGCCAGTGATATTCACTAACTGCAAATGCTGATCATTATTTCAGGGCTGACGCTGCCAACTGCCGGATTGACCACCTTCTTTATGTTGCAGACAAATGTCACTGATGGTCATGCTGCGGTCTACAGCCTTGAGCATATCGTAAATCGTCAGCAGGCCGATGCTGGCTGCGGTTAATGCTTCCATTTCCACGCCAGTCTGCCCCGTATTTTCGGTTTGTACGCAGATAGTTATACTGCGCTTTTCATTATCAAGGCTGAAATCCACATTTACGCGAGTTAGAGCGATGGGATGACACAGGGGAATTAGATTACTGGTTTGTTTGGCCGCCTGTATAGCTGCAATCCGGGCTACACTAAGTACATCACCTTTTTTGCTGTCACCGCTCAGTATTTTGCTATAGGCATTGTCGTTGACACTAATTATACCGCTTGCAATGGCAATACGCTTACTGTGTGGCTTGGCACCTACGTCTACCATATGAGCTTCGCCACGGCTATTGAAATGAGTTAACTCGTCTGAATTCATCTTGCTTCACTGACAGGCTAAAAGGTCTATATTACAATAATTGCCTTTTTGCTGCTGGGAATGGTTTGATATGAGTACATTACCTTTATTAAAAATTGGTCTGGTTTCTATTAGTGACCGGGCATCTACTGGTGTCTATGCTGATCAGGGTTTGCCGGAATTGAAAAAATGGTTGCAGCGGGCGGTATTGAATCCGCTGGAACTGGTCGAACATCTAATACCGGATGAGCAGGCTCTGATTGAAAGTACGCTGACGCAGCTAGCGGATGAGGAAGCGTGTCCGCTGATTCTTACTACTGGCGGCACTGGCCCCTATCTGCGCGATGTTACACCAGAAGCAACGCTGGCAGTGGCCGACCGGGTAATTCCAGGCTTTGGCGAACTGATGCGGCAAATCAGTTTACACTTTACGCCCACGGCTATTCTGTCGCGTCAGGTAGGCGTATTGCGTGGAAACAGTCTGATTTTGAATTTACCCGGTAAACCATCTGCCATTGCCGAAACGCTGGGCGGGGTAAAAGATGAACAGGGAAAAACGCTGATTCCGGGGATTTTTGCTTCGATACCGATTGCAGTGGATGCTGTTGGCGGCCCCCTGATTCAGACTGATGCTGATTTCTGTCCGGTAGTATTGCCCAAGCACTGATACCCATAGCTTGGTAGCCGAACACCATTTTAAAATTCACTCTCTTCTGCTGTATTTAGCTCATGATACGGGTTGATCGATCGATTATTTGGATTTTTACCACATACCAGGCAGTACATAGCAACCGGCCATAAGGTATATGAATGAGCATAAATAATTCAAAATAGTGTTTAGAGGTCGAATTGGCTCTGCTACTAGAAATATTGCAGATTTGTATAAAAACCGCACAGTAAAACTGAAAGCACCTGCAATAACGGCATAGAAGCAGAAGAATTTTTATGTGTAAGCACTTATTGGTTTGTTACTGCAATTGCACTGTGCCCGATGCTGATGGTTTTTCAGCAATAAAAAACAGTCTGGATGGTTTCCAGACTGTTTTTTAACTATCACTTAAATATTTTTATCTACTTCGTCCAATGTCGCTTTAGCATCACCAAAACACATTTTGACATTTTCTTCATAGAAAAGCGGATTATCCACACCCGCATAGCCAGATTGCATGGAACGCTTAAATACAATCACATTTTTGGCTTCCCATACATGTAGTACTGGCATACCGGCAATGGGGCTATTCGGATCAGTAACTGCTGCTGGATTAACCGTATCATTGGCACCAATCACCAGCACTACATCAGTATCACTGAAATCATCATTGATTTCGTCCATTTCCAGTACTACATCATAAGGTACTTTGGCTTCCGCCAACAGTACATTCATATGCCCGGGCAGGCGGCCGGCTACTGGATGAATACCGAAGCGCACATTCACACCCTGCTGGCGCAATTTGGCCGTGATACTGGCCACTGCATTCTGAGCATGTGCCACAGCCATGCCATAGCCCGGGGTAATGATAACACTATGCGCATTTTTCAATGCTTCAGCTACCTGTTCCGGTTTGATTTCCTGCACTTCACCGGCAGGGGTATTGTCGCCACTGGCTGCTACTGGCGCTGCACCAAAACCACCGCCAATCACTGCCAGAAACTTGCGGTTCATGGCCTGACACATGATATACGACAGAATGGCACCGGAAGAACCCACCAGCGCACCAGTAACAATCAGTAAATCATTGTCGAGCATAAAACCGGCAGCGGCAGCAGCCCAGCCTGAATAGGAGTTGAGCATGGAAATTACTACTGGCATATCCGCCCCGCCAATTGAGGCTACCAGATGGTAGCCGAAGGCCAGTGCAATCAGGGTCATCACAATCAGGGCAAAACCGGAACCATCTGCACCCACAAACCACAGCATCAGCAGGAAAGACAATACCAAGGCGGCCAGATTAAGCAGATGGCGGTGCGGCAGTTGCAGAGGGCTGCTGGCAATTTTGCCATTCAGTTTACCCCACGCCACCAGAGAGCCGCTAAATGTGACCGCACCGATAAATACACCCAGAAAAACTTCAATCAAGTGAATGTTGAACATATCCGAATCTACATCGTGCGGGTCGATGTAGCTATTAAAGCCTACCAGTACAGCGGCCAGACCAACAAAGCTGTGCAGCATGGCAATCAGCTCCGGCATCTGGGTCATCTCTACTTTTTTAGCCTGTTGCAGCCCAACTGCGCCACCTATTACCATGGCAATAATCACCCAGCCCAATCCGTGTGCGTCTTGGCTGAAAACAGTAGCAATCAGGGCGATGGCCATGCCGGCTATCCCCATATAGCAGCCGCGTCTGGCACTTTCTTGCTGCGACAGCCCGGCCAGACTCAGAATAAACAATACGGCAGCAACGATGTAGGCGGCAGTTACGATACCTTGAGACATCCTGTTTCTCCCTTACTTACGAAACATATTGAGCATACGACGGGTAACAGCAAAACCGCCGAAGATATTGATACTGACAATGGCCACTGCAATAAAGGCCAGCAACGACACAAAACCATGTCCCTGCCCGATTTGCAGCAATGCACCCAGTACAATAATGCCGGAAATGGCGTTGGTTACCGACATTAACGGCGTATGCAGGGAATGATTTACATTCCATACTACAAAGTAGCCCACGACGCAGGACAGTACAAACACCATAAAGTGGTTGAGAAAGGCCACCGGAGCCACGGCGCCAACCCATAACACCAGCATAACGGCAATGGCCGCCCAAATTATTTTTTTCTTTGCTGTATCAGGCTGTACTGCCGGCGCAGCAGTGGTGGGCGCTGCGGCCTTTGGTGCCGCTTTAGGTGCGGCAGACACTTGAATGGGTGGTGGCGGATACATGCTGTTGCCTTCATGGGTAACAGTCATGTTACGGATAATCACGTCTTCAAAGCTCAGTGCTAATTCACCATCCTTATTAGGCGTGAGTAATTTAGCCAGATTAACCAGATTGGTGCCATATAATTGTGAAGACTGGCCAGCTAGCCGGTTGGCCATATCGGTATAGCCAATTATTTTCACGCCATTGGCTGTAGTAATGATTTTACCGGCCTCGGTATATTCGCAGTTACCACCAGTTGCAGCAGCCAGATCAACGATTACTGAACCTTCGCGCATACTGTCTACCATATCGCGGGTAATCAGTTTTGGGGCTGGTTTGCCCGGAATCGCGGCCGTGGTAATGATGATATCAACCTGTCTGGCCTGTTCGGCAAACAGTTTCATTTCTGCTTCAATGTAGGCAGCACTCATGGTTTTGGCGTAGCCGTCACCACTGCTGCTTTCTTCTTCCTGATAGTCTAAATGCAGGAAATTACCACCCATGGATTCAATCTGATCGGCTACTTCTGGCCGGGTGTCAAAAGCATTGACTACGGCACCAAGCTGGCGCGCAGTTCCAATGGCGGCCAGACCAGCCACACCGGCACCGATGACTAGTATTTCAGCCGGCGGTACTTTACCGGCAGCAGTAATCTGACCGGTAAAAAAACGGCCAAAATTTTCCGCAGCTTCGATAACGGCGCGATAGCCACTGATATTGGCCATTGAAGACAGTGCATCCATCGCCTGCGCGCGCGAAATGCGCGGAACCATATCCATGGCCAGCGCGGTAATTTTTTTCGCCTGCAACTGTTCAAGCAGTTCTGGCTGCTGTGCCGGCATAATAAAGCTAACTAGAATCGTACCTTCATTCATAGCCGCAATTTCGTTAATATTAGGCGCATTTACCTTAAATATCAGCGGGCACTGCCAGACGGTAGTAGCATCAGCCACGGTTGCACCGGCTTCATGATACAGCCCGTCAGACAGACTGGCCGCTTTGCCGGCATCATGTTCAATAATAATTTCATGCCCCAATTTAATTAGCTGGCTAACGGTTTTCGGCGTAGCCGCTACTCTGGTTTCACCGGCAAGAGATTCGCGTGGAATACCTATCTTCATTCTTATTCCTTTCCGAGGAAGGTGCCGTAAAAATCAATTTTTTAACAGTAAGTGATATGCCATCAGGTCACTGACAAGCCAGAACAGCAATATTCTATGCTGGTTTTACAACCGCTATAGTATCGAAAACAGGGCGATAAAACCGCAATGATGGCGTTATTGCTGTCTGATTTAAAAAATTTAACAATAACATCAAATTGACACAGATAAAAGTCAAATATCTGCTTCAGGAAGAATAGACAAGTACGTGATACAAAAAAGCCAGCCATCAGAAGTAATGGCTGGTTTTAGCTTGGTATTAAGTGATGTTATTTAACGTCATTCAAGGGCTTCACAACTTCATCAATCTGCTGGTTCAGACTTTCCAGCCCGTTACCAGACAGATACCATAAATCGGCACTGAGATAAACTACTTTTGTACCAGCGCGCTGCAAAACTTTGCCATCAAAATAGTCATTGCGCATTGGTGTTTTGCCGATGGCTTTGCTGCGGTCAACAACATAAACAATATCTGGATGGTATTGGTTGATAAACTGGCTATCCACCATTACAGGCACAGGCCTGCCATTAGCACCGATAACAGGTGTAGGCAGCTCATCCGCAGCCACTGCACGTTTAATCTTCAGTTCATCAAAAATCAGTGCCGGATAGGTGCCCTGATTCATCAGCATGACATGGCCGTCATTATGCAGCACCACGATGGCTTTCTGGCCTGAATGTTGTGCCAGCTCGCGAGCCGCACTCATTTTCAGATCTAATGCTTTCACTTGCTGTTGCACTAGTGCTTCCTTGCCGGCAATTTTTCCCAACAGGCGGATTTGTTTTTTCACATCCTCATAATAATGCCCATCTGCGGCATTAACTGAATAATTCAGGGTAGGAGCAATGGCACTTAAATCTTTATAGAAAGCATTCTGGCGCCCACTCATAATAATCAGGTCAGGTTTGAGTGCCTGAATAGCGGCTATATCCGGCTCTTTCATCTGGCCTGCATTCTGTACCTGATCACTATGATATTGTTGCAGATACGCAGGAATATTGCTTACAGGTGCCGCTTTCACCCGATTGCCGACACCCAGTGCGTCCAGCGTATCTAGTGCACCAAAATCCATCACCACAATTTTTTGTGGCGCCGCTGGCATCTTAACTTCTTCACCGGCCTGAGTAACATGCACTGGTGCACTTTGACAGGCACTCAAACCCAGAGCCAGCGCTGATAAAACAGCCATTGTTAAGATTTTTTTCATAACAAATTACCTTTTTATATTAAATAATGATAATTATTATTATTTAATATAAAAAGGAAAAAGTCTAGCCTGCTAGTTGCTATTAATGGATATAACAAAAGATTTTAAGCAGACACTGCACACAGCCGAATACTGTAATGCTTTAGTGAGCACCAAATTTCAGGCCAATAATACCGATGATAATCAGCCCCAGACTAATCAAGCGCAAGGCACCGGCCGGCTCTCTGAACACGATAATACCTACAATGGTTGCACCCACCGCCCCAATCCCAGTCCATACCGCATAGGCTGTTCCTACCGGCAAGGAGCGCATCGACTGTGCCAGTAACAGAAAACTGCCAACCAAGGCCACCAGAGTAATAATACTGGGCGTAAGTTTAGTGAAATTCTGTGAGTATTTAAGACCAATGGCCCAGACTACTTCCAGTAATCCGGCCAGTAATAATGACAGCCAAGCCATGATTGTTCCTGTACTGGCTAATGCAGGCCGTCCTGCATGAGAATTTACCGGCTAGGTCGTCCCAGACCGGATGCATAAGCATGTGAAACCACATCATAGTAGGCAGTCAAAGCCAACGTCAAGCATAGAAATGTCATGGCTATACTGAAACAGATGGCAACCCTACCATCTGTCGGAATATCAGCATTTATAGCAACGCTTGAGCTTAAGATACAGCCGGCGCAATTGATTATGCAGATTTATTTTTCTGAATAAATTCAATTTTATAACCATCCGGGTCTTCCACAAACGCGATTACTGTTGTGCCATGCTGCATGGCACCAGCCTCTCGTGTTACTCGGCAGCCCTTAGCGCGCACAGCATCACAGGCAGCATAAGCATCATCAACCTCAATAGCAATATGGCCGTATCCGCTACCCAGCTCATAGGCATGGGTATCCCAGTTATAGGTTAATTCCAGCACGGTGCTATTGGATTCTTCACCATAGCCAACAAAGGCCAGAGTAAAACGGCCACCGGGAAAATCTTCGCGTCGCAGCAGTTTCATGCCTAACACATCCTGATAAAACGCCAGTGATTTATCCAGATCGCCTACGCGCAGCATAGTATGTAACATTCTCATGTTCTGTTCCTTTATTTTGTTTTTGCTTGCTCCAGATTACCCAGCAGCATGGCATCGCCATAACTAAAAAAACGGTATTGTGCTGCAATGGCATGCTGGTAAATGGCACGGATTTCATCATAACCGCTAAAAGCACTCACTAGCATCAGTAACGTTGATTTGGGCAGGTGAAAGTTGGTAATCATGCGATCGATGACCTTAAACTGGTATCCAGGGGTAATAAATATACTGGTATCTCCCTGCCCGGCCTGCAATTTTCCACTGCGCGCAGCAGATTCCAGTGCGCGTACTGTGGTGGTACCCACTGCCCAGACTTTATTACCACGAGCATGCGCAGCTTCTATTTCTGCCACTACTGTTTCACTCACATCATACCATTCACTGTGCATATGATGCTCGGCGATATTCTCTACCCGCACTGGCTGAAAAGTACCAGCACCCACATGCAGGGTTACCTCAGCCAGATGCACGCCTTTAGTTTGCAATTGTTGCAAAATGGTATCAGTAAAATGCAAACCGGCAGTAGGTGCAGCCACCGCACCTTCATGTTTGGCATACACCGTCTGATAACGTTCATCATCGTCATCATCGGCCGAACGGGTAATGTATGGCGGCAAAGGCAGATGGCCGTGAATAGCCAGCAATTCCCAGACCGTCTGGTTACCAGCAAAATGCAGCACAAACAATTCACCCTGACGAGCTTGCATCTTTGCATGCAAACCACCTTCAAAAATCAGTTCTGTGCCCGGTTTGGGGGATTTGGATGAACGCACATGCGCCAGAGCAGTATGTGCATCCAGCACGCGCTCAATCAACGCTTCAATCTGACCACCACTGGCCTTGTGACCAAACAGGCGTGCTTTCATTACACGAGTATTGTTAAATACCAAGACGTCACCGGCTGCAATATGGTCAGCCAGCCGGGTAAATTCGCTGTCGGCCGGCTGTTGCCCGGGCAGAGCAACTAATAAACGGCTGTTGCCACGCTCGGCTGGCGGATGCTGTGCAATCAGTTCTGGCGGCAAATCAAAGTCAAAATCATTAATATGCATGTACTAGTGCCTGAAAACGGCAAAAGACGTATTATATGCCTGCTACGGTAAGCTGCGAAGCAGTAGCATGCGATAGCATGCTGGCCAGAGGCTAATTAGCTGGTTTTCCAGAAATCAATGTTATCTTAAGTATTTTTATAATTAATTCTGTTTTCAATATTGAATTTTAATCTTAAATCATGGCTTTATCCTATCGTAGTCAATATGATAACAGACTACAAAATATTAATTATTTTTAAATAGTCATTACAAAAAAAACGATAGGTGTTTAAAGTAACATTATGGTTTAATTCTGTTATTCATCCAATTCATATTGCTAGCAAGTATGAAATTATGGAAAGATGAAATTAAACTAATCCAATAATCTACCTGAACGGTAAACAAAAAACGAAAATATTATATTTAATCATTGCTTTATGCATTAGTTCTCTATTTTAAAATTGCTCATATATTATTTCATGACGCTTGGTTATGATGAAATTACAAATATTATCTGGGGTGAAGACAGAAAAAGCTTGGCAAATTATAAAACTGTTACATATTCATACTCTAAATGTTTGATATATTTCAATAATAACAAAAGAATTAATTATTAATAATGGATATTTTTATTTTCACAGTAATCCTGTTGGTAAAGTTACACTAAAAGGTAAACCTGTTTATATCTGGAACGGAAAATTTTTAACTGAGAACGAGTTAGCAGTTAAGAATATTGAAGAAGGTTTTGTTTATCGCTATGACTAAATCATAGATGATCAAATTAACATTTGATAAAAGAAGATTCGATTATTCAGCATTTATCATCTTGCCTAAAATTTATATTTCTACTCTCTCAATTCCTGTCATTATTTTAGACAAAAATTTAAGTAATGTGCACGCAAAATAAGGCTGCCAGACTATAAGCTGTACAGAAGGACATCATTTACACAGTGAAATAAATACAAAAACACTGGACATCTGCGCGCATTTTCGGCAAAAATGGCGTAATTTTGCTAAAACCAATAAATCTATGAGTGCCTCTATTCTGGTTTTAAACGGCCCCAATCTTAATCTTTTGGGTGTGCGTGAACCGCATATATATGGTCATGCCACACTGGCAGACATCAACCAGAAACTGCGGGTACAGGCACAGGCAGCCGGTATGACGCTGGAAACACTGCAAAGCAATGCTGAACATATTCTGACCGAACGCATTCAGGCGGCTTTAACTGATGATACCCGGTTTATTATTATTAATCCGGGCGCATTTACCCATACCAGTGTGGCCATCCGTGATGCTTTTGCCGCTGCCGGCAAGCCATTTATTGAGGTACACATTTCCAATGTACATGCCCGCGAAGCTTTCCGGCGCCATTCCTATCTGTCCGATATTGCCATGGGCGTAATCTGTGGTCTGGGCGTATATGGTTACGAAGCGGCATTACATCGGGCAATTGAATACATTCAAGAGACCAGCCGCCAACACTAATACCTATTGCGGCCAAGTCGAAACACACAAGGGTTCATAATATGGATTTACGTAAACTAAAAAAACTCATTGATTTGGTAGAAGAATCCGGCATTGCCGAAATCGAGGTTACCGAAGGTGAGGAAAAGGTACGCATTACCCGTACTACTGCGGCAACCCAACCAGTATATGCGGCGCCGATGCAGCAACAGCCTGCCATGATGGCAGCACCTGCGGCAGCAGCCACAGAAACGACAGCAACTGCGTCTGCACCGGAAGCTGCCGCCCCCGACCTGAGCAAGGCAGTAAAATCACCGATGGTCGGCACATTTTACCGGGCAGCCAGCCCCAATTCCGCACCGTTTGTTGAAGTGGGTCAGACGGTTAATGCTGGTGATACCTTGTGTATCATTGAAGCCATGAAACTGATGAATGAAATCGAAGCCGATCACAGTGGCGTGGTGAAAGAAATCCTTATAGCTAATGGACAGCCTGTTGAATTCGGTGAACCGCTGTTTATTATTGAGTAATTCTCAATATCAGTAATATTTCCCGTTTCTTACAAGGTATTGCCTTATGTTAAAAAAAGTTCTTATTGCCAATCGTGGCGAAATTGCGCTGCGCATTCTGCGCGCCTGCCACGAGCTGGGTATTGCAACTGTAGCAGTGCATTCGGAAGCAGACAGTGATGCCTTACATGTGAAGCTGGCAGATGAATCTGTGTGTATTGGGCCGGCCAGCTCTGCTCAGAGTTATCTGAATATTCCTGCCCTGATTTCCGCAGCTGAAGTTACCGATGCGGATGCCATTCATCCCGGCTATGGTTTTCTGGCTGAAAATGATGGTTTTGCCGAACAGGTGGAAGAGTCCGGTTTTGTATTTATCGGCCCACGTCCAGAAACCATCCGCCAGATGGGGGACAAAGTTTCTGCCAAAAAGGCCATGCAGGCTGCTGGTGTGCCATGTGTGCCCGGTTCAGACGGTGCATTGCCGGAAGATCCACATGAAATTGAAAAAATCGGTGCGCAAGTTGGCTATCCGGTGATTATTAAAGCTTCAGGTGGTGGTGGTGGTCGCGGTATGCGTGTGGTAGAAAAAGCTGAAGACCTGCTGGCTGCGGTAGAAATGACCCGCACTGAAGCTGGTGCAGCTTTTGGCAATCCAGCCGTGTATATGGAGCGCTATCTGCAAAAACCGCGCCATATAGAAATCCAGATATTATGTGATGAGCATGGCAATGCCATCTATCTGGGTGAACGTGACTGCTCTATGCAGCGGCGCCATCAGAAAGTAATTGAGGAAGCGCCTGCACCGTTTATCACACCAGAAGAACGGGAACGTATCGGTACTGCCTGTGTGGCTGCCTGTAAGCGCATTGGCTACCGTGGTGCAGGTACTTTTGAATTCCTGTATGAAGACGGTGAATTTTTCTTCATTGAAATGAATACCCGTGTACAGGTAGAGCATGCCATTACTGAGCTGATTACCGGTGTGGATATTGTGCAGGAGCAGATCCGTGTTGCCTCCGGCCTGCCGTTATCCTATACCCAAGCTGATATCCACTTGCAAGGACATGCTTTCGAGTGCCGGATTAATGCCGAAGATCCGTACACCTTTGTCCCCAGCCCCGGCCTGATTACCAGTTGCCACCAGCCCGGCGGTAATGGCGTGCGCATCGACAGCCATATTTATCAGGGCTATACCGTACCGCCTTACTACGATAGTATGATTGGTAAAGTCTGTACTCTCGGCCGTAACCGCGAAGAAGCCATTGCCAAAATGCGTGTAGCCCTGCGGGAACTTGCCATTACAGGCATAAAAACCAATACCAACCTGCATCGCGACATTTTTGCTGATCCGGGCTTTATCCAGGGTGGTGAAAGTATTCACTATCTTGAGCAATGGTTACAAAAACACAAAGAAGCACAAAAATAATTTACAATACGCGTACATTGCGCTTTTGTTTACAGGCAGCCGCAGTGGCTGCCTGAAGTTTTATAAACATCCATATACGGTAAAAAAGCCATGCACTACCAACAAGTTGTCATCACAGTTACACAAGACCAGGTTGATAAGCTCTCCGATGCACTGATTGAAAACGGCGCATTAAGTACCGCTATTGAAGACGCTAATGCCGGTAATGATAATGAGCAGCCAATTTTTGGCGAACCAGATATGCCCACCGAGCAGGTGTGGCTGCAAAGCAATATTGTGGCACTATTTGATGAAAATGCCGCCATTGAGGCCATTGTGTCTGCTGCTGCACGGGATTGCGCCATTGACATGCCGCATTACTATCTGGAAACTATTCCTGAGCAGGACTGGGTACGACTGACGCAATCACAGTTCGACCCGATTCAGATTTCTTCCCGCTTGTGGATAACGCCATCGTGGCATAACCAGCCAACCGAGCCTGATGTGATTAATCTGCAACTGGATCCCGGGCTGGCATTTGGTACGGGTAGCCACCCCACTACCCACTTGTGTCTGCAATGGCTGGATAATCATGTGCGTGGTGGTGAAACCCTGCTTGACTACGGCTGTGGTTCAGGCATTCTGGCAATCGCAGCACTGAAACTGGGAGTTGGCCGTGCCTGTGGTGTAGATATCGACCCGCAAGCCATACGCGCCAGTCAGGACAATGCGCTACAGAATCATGTAGATGCCGATTTTTTCCTGCCAGACGACCTGCCTACCGAACAGCAGTTCGATATTGTTATCGCCAATATTCTGGCCAATCCGCTGCGTCTGCTGGCGCAAATGCTGGCTGAACGTACGCGCACTGGTGGCGAGATTGTTCTATCAGGTATTTTGGCTGAACAGACGGAAGAGCTGAGTGAAATTTATCGCCAGTGGTTTGATTTGAATCCACCTATAACACTGGATGGCTGGGTATGCATTAGTGGTCGGAAAAGAGCATAATCACCCGGCACTGTCATTTGTCTAACAGCACTGATACGACACACTAATGCGATTTAACGGCTATCCGCTTTTGACAGTACGGAATTTCCTCCTTTTTTAACTATTTTGGTTTGCTGAAATAATCATGTCTAAAACAATTACTGTTATTTGTCCCAAATGCCATGCAGAAAACACCGTAATGACACCGCCACGCGATGGAGGACGTGTCGTGTGTCGTAAGTGTCAGTACAAATTTACTGTTGTATCCAAAATCCGAACCAGCAAAAATGTTACTCCACAGCCTGCGCCAAGCAAAAATGATAATTCTGCTTCCGGCCAGCAGGTATTGAGTGCCGAAGAAGTCATGGATATGCTGAGCAGCGCATTGAATCAGCCCCCCCAAAAAAAACGCGCGCAGACGCAAATCTATACCAGTGCACCCACACCAAACAATACTGCCGTCATCGATAAGCGGCCAAATCTGAATACGCTGTTAAATCAGGTGGCCAATAAAGTTGAAATCCGCCAGCCTGCAATAACCGAGCCAGAACCAGAACATTTGTCTACGCCGCAGCCGCAATTGGCCAGTAGTGAACTGCTGCGTAATCCTGCTCTTGCACAGGCTTCGGCAAAAGAAACACTGGCTACTACCAATACACCGGTACACGTCCCGGAGGAAAACACCACCAATATATCCATGAACAGTAATGTGAATAACCTGAATAATCTTGTTTTTACCTTATTGCCTAATGACAACCCAAATCAGGCAGATGTACCATTGCTGCTCAATGATGCGATCGAAAAAACCGATGCCATTCATGCCAAAACAGAATTCCTGCACCACCAGCAGGACAAATTATCCAAAGAATTTAACTGGACACTGGCCACCATTGTTGCGTTAACGGTACTGATGATGCAGTTATTTTATTTAATGGCAGTAAAATGAACACCCGTTCAGGTAATCAAGAATTTTTTCACAATAACCAGTTTATTCACGATTTTCGGCAGGCTTCTCCTTATATTCATTATTTTAATGGTAAGACTCTAGTACTGGCCATCAGCAGCCATGTTCTGGTAAGTGACAAACTGGCGGCACTGGCTGCCGATATACTATTACTCACCAGTCTTGGCATGCGGCTGGTCATCATTCACGGTTGCAGCCAATATATTCAGGCCATAGCCGGTCGCAGCACTGCCATCAGTATTGATGAAAATCCCATTACCGATGAGGCTGCTCTTGAGCTGGTCAAACAGGCTAGTGGCATAGCTCGCTTCAATCTGGAAGCAGCACTGTCCATGATACCGACACAGATAATGGAACACAGTACACCCAATATACGCATTGCTGGTGGTAATTTTCTGCGTGCCAAACCATTAGGCGTAATTAATGGTATTGATATGTGCTACAGCGGCTGTGTACGCAAAGTGGATGCGACCGCCATTGAAGAGCGTCTGGCACACAATCAACTGGTATTAATTAGCCCGATTGGCCACTCACTTAGTGGTCAGTGTTATCGTTTACAGGTAAATGAAGTTGCTCAGGCTGTATCCGAAGCCATTAGTGCGGAAAAACTGATTTTTCTCGGTACCCAGCAAGGTTTGCTGGATGAACAGCAGCAAACCATCAGTAAACTGAACTGTATTGAAATCCGTCAGCTTCTGGCCAGAAACATCACCGATAAACGGCAGACTGAGCTATTACAGACTGCGGCACATGTACTCGAACATAGCGTACAACGCGTGCATGTTCTTTCCGGCCTACAGGATGGCAGCCTGCTACAGGAATTATTTACCCGCGAAGGCAGCGGCACCGCCATGGCTAAAGCGCCGTTCATGCGTATACGCCCGGCTGAAAACAAGGACATTGGCGAAATTCTGCAACTGATTGCCCCATTGGAAGCTGCCGGTATTCTACTGCCGCGCGACAGTGAGTACATGGAAAACCATATTCATGAATTTTCTGTGCTGGAACAGGATTGCTATGTTTATGGCTGCGTAGCTTTGCATGTTTATCCCGAGGAAAATGCTGGTGAGCTGGCCTGCCTGATTGTTTCCCCAGATGCGCGTGCGCGCGGCTACGGCGAGCTACTGCTGGCACATGTCATCAAACAGGCACAAGAGTTACAGCTACAGGCACTGTTTGCCCTTAGCACCCATACCGGCGACTGGTTTGTCGAACGTGGCTTTAGCAGTGCCACACTGGCGCAATTACCGGCAAAGCGGCAGCAACAGTACACCAGCAATAAACGCCATTCGAAAATATTTCGCCGCCAACTTTGAACGCGACCAGCAAAAATCTTTTACAATCTACCCTTTTCTCTGATTGCCACTAAGGAAGACACATGAGTCATACAGTGCATTGCGTCAAACTGGGCAAAGAAGCACCCGGCTTGAAATTTCCGCCATTTCCCAATGAACTGGGTAAACGCATTTACGATAATGTATCACAAGAAGCATGGGACGGCTGGTTACGATATCAGACCATGATTATTAATGAAAACCGCCTCAGTTTGGCCGACCCACGTGCCCGCCAGTACATTACCCAACAAATGGAAAATTATTTCTTTGGCGAGGGTGCCGACCATATCAGTGGCTATACTCCGCCACAGGAATAAAATCTAATGGCTGTTCGACTGTATGCAGATGAACAGCTTTTTTTATTTGTCCAATACCTTGTTACAACTTTTATGGTTATACAGCTCATTAAAAGTGATTTATTTCGTTACAGCGGCCGTACTGACTGGCGCACACTCATACGTCACTACTTTTGTAACCGGGGCTTTCGCTTTTCCTGCTGGCTAAGACTGGCTGCTGCACCGGGAATATGGCGCAAACTGGCCTATCCGATGTATTTATGGCAGAAACACCGCAGTGGAATCATCATCAGCCCACGCACGCCTATTGGCTACGGGCTGTATATCGGCCATGGCGGGCCGCTGATTATTAATAGCAGTGCCCGGCTGGGTAATAATGTCAATCTTTCCCCCTATACCGTAATTGGCGCCAACAATGGATCAGCGGCCACTATTGGTGACAATGTCTATATCGGCCCCAATTGTAATCTGATTGAAAATGTCTGCATTGGTGACAATGCCACCATTGGTGCCGGCAGTGTTGTCACCAAAAATATCCCGGCAAATGCAACTGCTGCGGGTAATTACGCCAAGGTGTTAAATTTTCAGAATCCTGGTCAGTTTATTCACAATCGCTGGCCACCGATAAATCAACATGACTCTTGACCTATTTGTAAAACAGTGCCAACGTTGATAGATTAACATCAAGCTGACACAGCCTTACCCATAATGATAGTAACAGGTATGTCCCATGTCCAAAATTCAGCCACACTTACTTTGCCGTGAACTTAGTCTGCTGGCATTCAATCGTCGTGTACTGGCACAGGCACAGGATACACAGGTACCCCTGCTTGAGCGTTTACGTTTTTTATGCATTGTTTCTTCTAATCTGGATGAATTTTTTGAAGTTCGGATGGCATGGCTGCGCCGTACCCGTGAGCTCTCGCCCCATATTCCGCTGGCTAATGGCGAACTGCCGGATACTGTCATCACCAACGTCACCAAACAGGCACATGCCATCATTGCCGAGCAATACCGCCTGTTTAACGACGAGCTGATTCCGGCCTTGCGCAGTGAAGGCATATCGTTTTATCCGCGCAGTGCATGGAGTGAGGCGCAGCGCCAGTGGGTGGCTGACTATTTCCAGCATGAACTGTTACCCATTCTTACACCTATAGGGCTGGATCCATCTCATCCCTTTCCACGTTTACTCAATAAATCGCTGAATTTTGCCGTAGAGTTAGAAGGTAAAGATGCTTTCGGCCGGACTGGAGGCATGGCAATTGTTCAGGCGCCGCGTATTCTGCCACGGGTGTTAAAAATACCCAAAGAATTATGTAATGGACACGATGGTTTTGTTTTTCTGTCTTCAATTCTGCATGCTCATGTCCATACTCTATTCACAGGTATGAGCGTCAAGGGCTGCTATCAGTTCCGCATTACTCGCGACAGCGATTTAAGCGTTGATGAAGAAGATTTGGAAAATCTGCGTACCGCCATTGCCGGTGAGTTACAAGGACGCCAGTATGGAGACGGCGTGCGTTTAGAAGTAGCTGACAACTGTCCGGCACGTGTTTACGACTTTCTCCTCAGCCATTTCCATCTGGGACGTGATGAGCTATATCGGGTGAATGGGCCGGTAAATCTAGTACGCCTAATGGCCGTACCGGATATGGTTGAACGCAATGATTTAAAATTTCCGCCATTTATTCCCGGTATGCCGGCCATACTAAATAAAAATCGCGACCTGTTCAGTATTATCAGCCAGCGCGATATTCTGCTCTACCATCCCTATCAGTCTTTCGAACCAACAGTGCGCCTGATTCAGGAGGCAGCGGATGACCCTCAGGTTATTGCCATTAAAATGACTATCTACCGTACCGGTAGCAATTCCGATCTGGTGAAAGCGCTGATGAAAGCGGCACTGGCCGGTAAACAGGTTACGGTAGTGGTTGAACTAATGGCACGCTTTGACGAAGAAACCAATCTGAACTGGGCCAGCCAGCTAGAAACTGCCGGCGCCCACGTGGTGTATGGCGTATTCGGCTACAAGGTTCATGCCAAAATGGCGCTGATTGTGCGCCGCGAAGACGGCAAACTGAAACGCTATGCCCATGTGAGCACTGGCAACTACCATCAAGGTACCAGCCGCATTTATACCGATTTAGGACTGATGACCTGCAATCCGGACATCAGTGTTGATGTCAATACTGTGTTTATGGAAATTACTGGGCTGGGGCAACCCAATCACCTGAATAAAATAGCCCAGAGCCCGTTTACATTACACAAAATGCTACTCAACAGTATTAACGGAGAGATCGAACAGGCAAAAGCCGGCAAAACAGCGCGTATTATTGCCAAAATGAACGCTCTGGTCGAACCTACTATAGTGGATGCTCTGTATGCAGCCAGTCAGGCTGGCGTACAGATAGAGCTGATTGTACGTGGTATGTGCGTGCTGCGCCCGGGCGTTAAAGGGCTATCGGAAAATATTCGGGTTCGTTCCATTGTCGGCCGTCTGCTGGAACATGCGCGAGTATTTTATTTTGAAAATGGCGGCAACACTAAAGTATGGATATCCAGTGCCGACTGGATGGGGCGCAATCTATTCCGCCGTGTAGAAATTTGCACACCAATTGAAACACCTGAGCTAAAACAACGTATAATCAAGGAAACGCTGATGCTCGCTTTAGCTGATAATCAGTGTGCATGGATGATGCAGCCTGATGGTCGGTACCAGCGAGTTAAAGCAGCAGACAATGAGTCTGTATCTAATATGCAAAATATGCTGATTGAACGTTATCGCCAATAATAATGCGGTTATCAACCATTAATCTAGCCGGTCAGAATGCTCCAAGTAAATTTGCAGTACGCAGTTTAGCCAGTGCCATGGCAAAAAAAGCAAGGTAATCCATCCGGATACCTTGCTTTTCGCTTATTTAACGCCCAAAACTACTGGTGGCCAGTACTGCCAAAGCCACCTTCTCCGCGGCTGCTTTGCGCAAATTCATCCACAACTGTAAAAGCCGCCTGCATCACCGGCACAATAATCATCTGCGCAATCCGTGCCATTGGTTCAATTACATATGCCTCCTGACTGCGATTCCACAGCGATACTTTTAATTCACCCTGATAATCAGAATCAATCAGCCCCACCAAATTACCCAACACAATACCGTGCTTATGTCCCAGACCGGAACGCGGCAAGATTAAGGCTGCGTAGCCCGGATCGGCCAGATGTACGGCCAGCCCTGTTGGCAACAGAAAGCTTTCTCCCGGCTGTAAAGTAACCGGTGCTTCAATACAGGCACGTAAATCCAGACCAGCCGAACCAATAGTTGCATATTGTGGTAACTGTTCCGCCATTAACGGATGCAATACCTTAATTTGTACAGATAACTCAGAAGCGCTCATAAACCAACCAGTCTTTATATAATTTATAGTTAACAAATATCAGGGCAGCAAACTCCCTAATACATAAATACAGTCTTACTTACTGTTGCGCCAGCAGTTGCGCCAGCCGGGCAACAATTGCAGTAGCTGTATCATCTTTACTCATCTGCGGCAAGGCAGTTTCCTGCTCGTCATCAAGCAGTATCACCTGATTAGTGGATTTACCCATTGCCTGACTCACATCATTGGCTACCAGTAACAGCACGCCTTTTTTCAGCCGTTTGGCACGTGCATGCTCCAGCACATGCTCACTTTCTGCGGCAAAACCAACACAGAATGGCGCATCAGCCCGTGCAGCCACAGTAGCCAGAATATCAGCATTCTCAGCAAGCTCTATCACCGGTACGGATTGACCGACCTGTTTTTTCAGTTTCTGTTCACTGCGGTTTCTAACCTTATAATCAGCTACCGCAGCTACCGATATGAACACATCCTGCTCAGGCAATAAGCGTTGCACCGCCGCCAGCATCGCATCCGCACTGACAGCCTGTTCAGTATAAGCCAGCCCGGCGGCCAGTGCCGTCTGCACCTGCCCATACACCAGAGACACATTAGCTCCGGCAGCGCGACACGCACGCGCCAGCGCCATCCCCATCTGCCCGCTGGAAATATTGGTAATACCGCGTACCGGATCAATGGCTTCAAAAGTGGCTCCGGTAGTAATTAAAACCTTTTTGCCCGCCAATACAGATGGTGTCCAAATATCAACTAACAGATCAGCCAATTCTGCCGCTTCCAGCATACGCCCGCTACCAACTTCACCGCATGCCTGCTCTCCAGCAGCCGGTCCCAGTATTTTTATTTGGTCCTGCTGCAATAAGGCCATATTGCGCTGGTTAGCCGGATTATTCCACATCTGCACATTCATCGCTGGTGCAACAGCAAGCGGGCAGCTACGGGCAGCTACCAACGTGGTCAACAGATTATCTGCCATACCTTGAGCTATTTTTGCCAGCGTATTGGCAGAAGCCGGCGCAATCAGCATCACATCTGCCTGACGGCTTAAATTGATATGTGCCATACCATTGCCACCAGACACATCATGCGTATCCAACAACACTGGTTCACCACTCAGAGCCTGAAAGGTAGTCGGACTAACAAAATCAGTAGCTGCCTGAGTCATCACCACATTTACCTGATGCCCTGCCTTTTTCAGCAGCCGCACCAGCTCACAACTTTTATATGCAGCAATACCGCCACAAATACCCAGCAATACCTTTTTTTTCATTACCTATACCACCTATAGCCAAAATCAGCTTACAGCAGACAATTACATCAAATTTACTTTACCAATTCAGTAAAATGACGAAAACTTTTTGATTAAATGGAAAATTTTTTTGCATAATCCATTTATATTGGTAAATAGACATTCATGCATATAAGTAACATGGTTCAGTTATCAGACAAAAGCCAGAACTGAACGAATATAACAGACAATTATTACATGATACACTAGGCATTATTCAGTTTGCCAGACAGGCCATACTTTAAAACCCGTACCTTAGCGTGATCCTAACAAAAATTAATTCAAGTTAGAAAGCAGCACTAAATACCTGTTTACATGCAAAGTTATACACCAAGTGGAGAATTTAAATGTATTAACAGTTAAATTTCATTGCTCCACGCAAAATGCTTGCATACAATGCCCCCCCTAAAGCAGGAGCAGAATCGTTTTTGCACCGTTCTTTACACATTACAGTAAACATCCATATGCCGAGCATTGGCTGGAACGATTTTTCTGGAGTAACCCTTATCATGAGCGAAAACGCAACCACCAAGCTAGGTGCCGACCCCGCACATTACTTACAGATTAAAGACATCGTCAAAACCTATGGCGACAACTACGCCGTTGACCATGTCAATCTTACCATTAAAAAAAATGAAATCTTCGCCTTGCTTGGTAGCTCCGGTAGCGGTAAATCAACCTTGTTACGCATGCTGGCCGGTATGGAAACACCAACACAGGGGCAAATTATCCTTGATGGTGAAGACATCACCAAACTACAACCCTACGACCGTCCCATCAATATGATGTTTCAAAGTTATGCCTTGTTTCCGCATATGAGCGTTGAACAAAATATCGCTTTCGGCCTGAAACAGGACAAGCTTCCTAAAGGTGAAATCAGCGCTCGTGTTGAAGAAATGCTGCGTCTGGTACAAATGACCAAATATGCCAAGCGTAAACCACATCAGCTTTCCGGCGGACAGCAGCAGCGTGTTGCCCTGGCGCGCAGTCTGGCCAAACGGCCGAAACTGCTGCTATTGGACGAACCACTGGGTGCACTGGACAAGAAACTGCGGCAACAAACCCAGCTCGAACTGGTTAATACACTAGAAAAAGTAGGTGCCACCTGTATCATGGTTACTCATGATCAGGAAGAAGCCATGACCATGGCCTCGCGTATTGCCATTATGTCCGACGGTCAACTGCAACAGGTAGGCACACCTTCTGATATTTACGACTATCCTAACAGCCGTTTTACCGCTGAATTTATGGGTGAAACCAATATTCTGGCCGGTAAAGTTACAGAAGATGGTTCCGATCACACCATTATTCAGTGTCCAGATCTGCAACAGATGGTTTATCTTGGTCATGGCATCAGCGGACCGGAAGACCAAAACATCTGGCTGTCCATTCGTCCAGAAGACATCAATATCTATCGCGAACAGCCACAGCAGGAATACAACTGGTCAGCAGGCATTGTCAAAGAAATTGCCTATCTGGGCAGCTTTGGTATTTTTTATATCCAGCTCCCTTCCGGCAAAATCATCAAAAGTCAGGTTTTATCCTCCTACTGGGAACAATCCAACATTCCCATGCCCACTTGGGAAGAAAAAGTTTACATCAACTGGCCGGACAATCAGGCCAGCCCCTTAACTCATTAACAGCCGTTGGGAGCTTAAACATGAACTGGTTTAACCGCCTGAAAGGCTTGCGCCCCACTCAGGGACTAGTAGTTGGCATTCCCTACATCTGGCTGCTGGGACTGTTTCTGGTACCGTTTTTTATCGTACTCAAAATCAGTTTCGGAGAACAGGACATCGCCATCCCGCCCTATACACCGCTATACAACCTTGATACCGACTTGGGACGTATTAATATTCTGGTCAGCTATCAGAATTATGCTGATATCTTTAACGATTTCTGGCTTTCTCTCGGACAGATGCTAACTGGCAATCGTGGTGACAATATCTATCTGCTGACTTACTGGCTATCGATTAAAACCGCCTTTACTACCACACTAATTTGCCTTCTGGCGGGCTATCCGATAGCCTACGCCATTGCCCGAGCACCAGAAAAAATCCGCAATGGTCTGCTACTTGCCATCATGCTACCTTTCTGGACTTCCTTCCTATTGCGTGTGTATGCATGGATGAGTCTGCTCGGCCATAACGGCATCATTAACACCTATCTGCTGAAATGGGGGCTTATCGACCATCCGCTGGATATGTTCTACAATTCATTTTCTGTGAATCTGGTGATGGTATACGCCTATCTGCCCTTTATGATTCTGCCACTATACACCCAGCTAGTGAAATTGGATAACCGTTTGCTGGAAGCAGCAGCTGATCTGGGAGCGGGCCCGATTAAGGCTTTTGTTTCCATTACCCTGCCCCTGTCCAAGGCCGGTATTATTTCTGGTTCAATGCTGGTATTCATTCCGGCAGTTGGCGAATTCGTGATTCCCGAACTGGTAGGAGGCCCTGAAAACCAATTGATTGGTAAAATATTGTGGCAAGCATTCTTTGGCGAAAATAACTGGCCCCTGGCTTCAGCCGTAGCCGTAATTATGGTGCTGTTACTGGTGATTCCGATTACCCTATTCCATCGCTACGAAACCCGCGAAATTGAAGAAGGAGCCGGCCATGCATAATCACAAATCATCCTGGTTTCTCAGAGGTATGCTGATTCTGGGACTGGCCTTTCTGTACATGCCGCTGGTGATTTTGGTTATTTACTCGTTTAATAGCTCGCGTCTGGTTACTGTCTGGGGCGGCTTTTCAACCCAATGGTATGGCAAGCTGCTACAGAACGAACAGATACTGGATGCAGCATGGTTATCCGTACGCATTGCCCTGTGTTCAGCTGCAGCATCCGTTATTCTGGGTACACTGGCCGGTTATGCACTGGCACGTATCAAGCGCTTTCGCGGCAATACCCTGTTTGCCGGCATGGTGTCTGCACCAATGGTTATGCCGGATATCATCACTGGCCTGTCCATGCTACTGCTGATTATTCAGGTGCAAATGCTGCTGCAAAACAGCGCTTTCAGCTTCCTGTATTTTGAACGCGGCTTCTTTACCATCTGGCTGGGTCATACTACCCTATGCATGGCTTACGTGACTGTTATTATCCGCTCGCGCCTGTCTGAGCTAAACCAGTCGCTGGAAGAAGCGGCCAAAGACCTTGGCGCACGTCCATTAAAAGTATTTTTCCTGATTACCCTGCCCTCTATTGCACCGGCAATTGCTTCTGGCTTCCTGTTATCCATTACCCTATCACTGGATGATCTGGTGATTACCTCGTTCCTATCCGGCCCGGGTTCATCCACCCTGCCCATGATTATTTTCTCCAAAATCAAACTGGGACTGGATCCGCAAATGAATGTACTGGCTACCATCATCATCGCACTGGTAGGCACCTTGGCTATCGGCATCAACTACTGCATGATGCGACAAAATACCAGACGTGAACGAGAAATGGCAGAAGCCTACCGCCAAAGCCAGTTACTTGAGGCTAATAAATAATATCCGTTTACAATGGCAGTTATCTGATTCAAGATAACTGCCAATTTTTTTATCTTTCAGCCTTATTTCACCCAGCGCCCATGTCCACATCATTCACGCATACAGAACCCATTCACAGTTATTACAATGCCAGCCGTAATGACCACACTCACTACCCCAGCGTACTGGGCACGGTAGAAGTAGAAACATGCATTATTGGCGGTGGCTTGAGTGGTATCGGTACAGCATTGCCACTGGCACAGCAGCAGCGCAGCGTGGCGCTTATCGAAGCAACACAGATTGGTTACGGCGCTTCCGGCCGTAATGGTGGTCAGGTGATTTATGGCTATGCTGCCGAAATGAACAGCATAGCCAGCATGATTGGCCTGAAAAATGCCCAAACCCTATGGCAGTGGAGTCGCCAAGCCGTTGCTCTGGTAGAACAACAGATACAAACTTACCGGATAGACTGCGACTGGCACCGTGGCTATGCTCATGTTGCCATTCGGCCACGACATCTGCATGCCCTAACTGAATGGGTAAAAGAAGCCGCCACACATTATCATTTTCACGATTACCAGATATGGAATCAACACCAGCTACAACAACAACTGGCCAGTGAACGCTATGCAGGTGCGATATTTGACCATCAGGCCGGCCATCTGCATCCACTCAACTACACGCTGGGGCTGGCACGTGCTGCGGCAGCAGCCGGTGCATTGCTATTCGAACAATCCCCCATGCTCAGCCTTGAACCATGGCAACATGGCTACCGGATTACCACACCAAACGGCTGTATTATGGCTAAAAACCTTGTTATTGCCGTTAACGCCTTTACCCGCAGCCTGCAACACGCACCCATCCAGTCACTAGCAGCCAAAATTCTGCCAGTAGGCACTTATATGATTGCTACAGAACCATTAGGTGAGCGTGCTCAGCAACTCATACTAAACAACATGGCCATATGTGACACGCGTTTTGTACTTGATTATTACCGCCTTAGCGCAGACAAGCGCCTGTTATTTGGTGGCAAAGTTAACTACTCTGGCCGTGAGCCCGGCCAGCAGCAATTAATTCAGGGCATGCGCCGTGATATGTTAAAAGTTTTTCCGCAATTGGCAGACGTGCACATTGACTATGCATGGGGCGGACAGGTTGACATCAGCATAAACCGTATTCCCCATTTCGGTCGTCTTAATCCGCAACTATACTTTTTACAGGGATTTTCCGGGCATGGTGTGGCAGCCACCGGACTAGGCGGACAAATTATTGCCGAAGCCATTAACGGTGATGACAGTCGCCTGCGTCTGTTTGAAAAAATAACCCATCACAATTTTCCGGGTGGCAAGCTATTACGCCTGCCTGCACAATGGTTTGGTGTCGGTTATTACCGCCTGAAAGATTTATTACCTTAAATTTAAGAGTAATAAACATAACTATAGTACAATCAATATTCTGTTTTGAATTTTCAGCAACAAGCTACATGACTGTTCCCGATTCGACTGCCTTTTATCAACATGCCTTACAGCAGTGCCTACTGATACAAACCGACCTGATGCAAAGCCACACACTGGCAAATGGAGAAAAAGTATGGGTAAGACAGGCAGGCGCACGCAACAGTGCCTGGCGTTATCGTCTGTTAAGAATAGCCCAGCAAATCAGCGGTATTCACATGCTTCAGCCTGTACCCAATCTGGGCGGCATTCCTTCCCTGCAAACCGAAGCAGCCCGTTTACATGCTCTGGCCACAGCAGGAGTTCAGGTACCGGCCATTCTGGCACAGCAGCCGAATGCACTGATGATTAGCCACATTGGCGAACACAATCTGGAAAATGAATGGAAACAACACAAACACCAGCCAGAAATCCTGCTGCAACGCTGGCAGCTTGGTCTTAACGCTATTGCGGAGGTGCACAAACGCAAGCAGTACCTGAGTGAAACCTTTGCCCGTAACATGATTTACATGAATCAGCACAGCATAGGCTTTATTGATTTTGAAGACGACCCGCTGTCAGTCATGACCTTACCTCACTGCCATGCCCGTGACTGGCTATGTTACTTGCACTCAGGCGCACGCCTGATGCAGGAATATAGTGTGGCCAGTCAGGCCAAAGCCTTGTGGAACAGTATGCTGCATAATCAGCCCCACGAAGTTCACACCATCGTGACCAACAGTTTGCGTAAAATCCGCTGGATGCGCTACTTCACCGCCAGATTTTATGGCAAAGACACCCTCAAGCTGGCAGCCATGGCTAGTTATGCCTGATATACCGCATATCACTAAACTGATGATAATGCGGTTGCATTCAGCATAGCCAGCAATTATCCAAAACAAAAAAGGCTGTAGCAACAATCGTGTGCTACAGCCCTGCTTCAGATACTGGCAAGAATTAACTTACTGCCGCCTTCTGGCACTGCATCACCATTTCCTGCAACATCCACGGCTGTAACAACTGTATGTGCTTGTGCTCAACCTTAATCCAGCCCTCATGCTGGAATTTGGACAGAGTGCGGCTCACTGTTTCGAGTTTCAGCCCCAGATAACTGCCAATTTCCTCACGTGACATGCGCAGAATAAAATCATTGGCTGCAAAACCACGAAAACTCAGACGATGAGACAGATTAACCAAAAATGCTGCCAGACGCTCCTCGGCACGCATATTACCCAGCATCAGCATCAGCTCCTGTGTACGCAGAATTTCCTGACTCATCAGACGATAAAAATGTGTTTGTAATGAAGGTAACAGATTACTGGCATCTTCCAGATTATCAAACGGCAACTCACAAACTTCACTGTCTTCCAGAGCCACAGCATCACAGCCATGCGTACTATTACAGATACCATCCAGCCCCAGCAGCTCACCAGACATAAAAAATCCGGTCACCTGATCACGCCCGTCCTGGCTATTCACCATGGTTTTAAAAAAACCGGTACGCACTGCAAATATTGCACTAAAAGGTTCTCCAGTACGAAACAGGTACTCACCTTTTTTCAGGCGACGGCTCTGACGAATAATCGCGCCTAAATCAGTTAATTCCCGTTCCTTCAGCATTACCGGCATACAAAGAATATTCAATGAGCATTTCTCACATAATTTCTGTACTATTTCACCCTGTTTATGCAATCTAATCATAATATATTTAATAATTACCTGTTACACTTTGCCAACGAACATCACCTAACCAATACATTGATATAAATCAAAATTTTTCCAAATAACCCTACATATTATTGACAGATGAATTGAATTTTCTATCAGACCCTGCTCTAATACAAAATAGGCTTATTATATAGTCACTGCTTTACTTTACTACTGCATGTGCTTATTCTACCATAAATAGTTATCATCCCTGTTTATTTCACTAAGCCATTCAACAAGAATAATCATTATTACCCAATGAACACACCACGCATCAACATAGAATTTGACCGCACTCTTATTGCCTCCTTACCCGCTTCTGGCCCGCGTTACACATCCTACCCTACTGCTGACCGCTTTAATACCACCTTCACGGCTGTACAGTTACAGACTGCCCTACAGCAGCATATCGGCAGCCAGCCCGTATCCCTGTACGTACACGTACCTTTTTGCAATACCATCTGCTACTATTGCGGCTGTAATAAAATCATTACCAAAGATACTAGCCGTGCAGACCTCTATATCCAGTATCTGGACAAAGAGCTGGCACTTCTGGCGCAAAACTGGCAAGGCAAGCCCCTCTTAGCACAACTGCATTTCGGCGGCGGCACACCCACCTTTCTTAACGACGACCAGCTAAGCCACATATTTGCCAGCATCAGCCGCTACTTTACCCTAACCAGTCAGGGCGAATATTCAATTGAAATCGACCCGCGCAAAGTTACCGCCCGCTCCGTTGCCCATCTGGGCAAACTTGGCTTTAACCGCATGAGTGTCGGCATTCAGGACTTTAATCCCGCCGTACAGCAGGCAGTCAACCGCATTCAAAGTAAAGCAGAAACCCGTGCCGTGATTGAAGCCGCACGCAATAATGGCTTTCAGTCAGTCAGCGTTGATTTAATCTATGGCCTGCCACACCAGACAGAAGCTTCCATGCGCGGCACTCTGGATCATGTACTGGAATTGCAGCCAGACCGCATTGCCATGTATCACTATGCTCACCTGCCGCATTTATTCAAACCCCAGCGGCGAATTGATACCGCAGTTGTACCAGACAGTAGTGTCAAACTTGATATCCTGCAAAATACCGTACAATACCTGTTACAGCAAGGCTATATCTTCATTGGTATGGATCATTTTGCCAAACCAGATGACGAGCTGGCTATTGCCCTGTCAGAAGGACGTCTGCAACGCAATTTTCAGGGTTATTCAACCCATGCCGACTGCGATTTAATTGCCATTGGCGTATCCAGTATTGGCAAAATAGCCAATATCTACAGCCAGAATGAAAAAGAACTGAACGCCTATTATCAGGCACTGGATGAAAATCGTCTGCCAGTTATGCGTGGTTACCAGCTTAACGCAGATGATTTACTGCGCCGACAAGTGATACAGGATTTAATGTGTCGCTTCCAGCTCAACTATCACGACTATAGTGCGGCCATACAACAGCCTTTTCAAACCTATTTCGCAACTGAACAGGCCGATTTACAGCAACTGGCACAGCTTGGTTTGCTCAGCCTTACCGATCAGCAATTACACGTTACCCCGAAAGGGCGTCTGCTGATTCGCAATATCGCCATGGTATTTGACTATCATTTACGTCAGAAACGCACAGAAGCCCAGTATTCACGCACACTATAACGATAAAATAACAACTACCACCTGTTTAAATGTATTAAATAATATAGCGAACTAATAAATGGCATAAGCAGCTATTATGCCGTTTATTTAACAACCAATCACATTGACAGTTAAAACTAAACCAGTTCCCATGGCAAATCCCGCCGTTTATGAACTGGTTTTAATTTATTTTCATTACGCAACTGTTGTGCAGCCCAACGCACATCATATTGCCAAGTATAAAGAAAGCTGCCTGATGCTTTCAATTCCTGCTCATATTTATCCCAAATATATTTACTTACATCTTTAGGCCAGCCAGCTCCATCTAAATCATTTAAAGCTTCAATTACCCATAACTTCATCATTTCTCTAGTTACCATCACTCCATCCTTTAGCGATTATTCTGGTCATTTACGCCTAATCAATATATAAATGCATCAAAAGATCAATATCCTTATATATTTATTAATATGTTTACCTCACCAGATAGCCTGAACCAGTTTCTGCATTATGCCAGTACCACCACTACCGCGGCGATACTCAGTCAACGCAGAGAATCACTGCAACACCTACCTGTTACCTTTCAGCAGGCAGCAGTACTCATGCCCTTCGACTGGAATCATGGTACAACCCAAATCTGGCTAAGTCAGCGCAGCAAACAACTGCGTCAGCACAGCGGACAAATCGCCTTTCCCGGCGGTAAACTGGAGGATAATGAAGACAGCATTACAGCTGCATTTCGCGAAAGCGCAGAGGAAGCTGGCCTGATCCGCCATCAATGGCATCTAGCCGGCACCCTGTCACCATGCTATATTCCAAGCGGCTTTAAAGTCGTGCCAGTTCTAGCCTGGAGCAATGCACACTTGCAATGGCAGCTCAATCATGCTGAAGTCACCAAAATGTTTGCTATTCCTCTGTCCATCGCTCTGGATAGCAACCAATATCAGCAAAGCATCATCCATTATCAGCAGCTCCGGCTTCCCGTCTATCATTTATATTACCAACACTGGCATATCTGGGGCGCCACCGCGTGTATGTTGCTACATATGGCACAATGCTATCAGGTATGGTATCGGCAAATGCCATCAATCCTGTAAATCAATACACAGCACCTCACCACATAATTGTTGAACCTGCGCTAGACAATGAGCTGGTTTCAATGCCTGAAAAGCATAAGTAAGCTGTGCCTGAAAACTACCACTGGCCACCATGTCCCCATCTCCAGCCACTCCACTGGGCATATCCAGCGCTACCCGAAACACATCAGCCTGAGCCACCGTAGCAAAACATTGCCTTACAATCTGTGGCAGCTCCCCATGAAAACCAGTACCATACACCGCATCCACCACCAACTGCATGGATGGCAGTAAAATGTCCAACTGCGCGATATCCGCACACTCTACCTTAGCGGGTAAGCTTGCCCGATTGGCCGCGGCCAAAACAGATAACTGCTGCTCCTGTAACCACATAATGGTTACCGGCCAGTGCTGCCGCACCAATCTCCGTGCCAGCACCAAACCATCACCAGCATTATTACCCTTACCACAAAGCACCAGCGTATGCTGAGGAGACGGAAAACGCCGCATTAAATCCTCTGCGGCGCGGCTACCCGCATGTTCCATCATTCTGGCATAGCTCAAACCAGCCTTATTCTGCTCATCTTCCCATGCCTTCATCTGCGTCACAGTCCATACCGGTGTATGCATATCACTTCCTTTTCCGAGCAAGGCGGACAATGATCACGTTTAGGTACATTGGCGTTCAATCAGCACACCCACCTCTTTGACACCGGCCAGAATGCCCGGCTTCACGACCTTCACCCGCACCCACAATGCTCCGTAACGAGTCAAAATAAATTGCGCCACATATTCAGCCAGCGCTTCCAGCAACAAAAATTCCTGTTCAGCTAATGCCTCGCGCAAATTCTCAGCGACTCTGGCGTAATGAATCGTATCGTCAATATTATCGCTTTGCGCAGCCTGCTGAAAATCGGTACCAATATCCAAATCCAGCAGCAAAGTCTGTTGCTGCTGCCGTTCCCACTGATACACGCCAATCAGCGTCTGCACACTCATGCCATGTAAAAAGATAGTATCCATGTCCAACTCACTGGGCTAAAATGCAAACCCTTAGATTGTAGACTAAAGAAACCGCTTTATGGCTAACTACTTTGCAATTATCGGTGCCTATTTGTTGGGTTCACTGTCTTTTGCCGTTATTGTTTCGCGCTGCATGGGCATGCCCGACCCGCACAGCTATGGTTCTGGCAACCCCGGTGCTACCAATGTCCTGCGTAGCGGCAGAAAAAGTGCTGCCGCCCTTACCCTACTTGGCGATGCATTCAAAGGCTGGCTGGCCGTCTGGCTGGCAGAGCACTATCAGGCTACATGGCAGTTAGATAACAGCATCATTGCCATCGTGGCAGTAGCGGTTCTTATCGGCCACATGTGGCCGATATTTTTCAAATTTAAAGGAGGTAAAGGCGTAGCTACTGCATTGGGCGTGCTACTTGCCTTATCATGGCCAACTGCACTGATTTGCGCTACTGTCTGGCTTATCATTGCCTTTGGCTTCAAAGTATCCTCATTGGCCGCATTAATTGCCACCCTGATCAGCCCGTTTATCGCCTGGTGGTTTATACCGCAAACAAGCTGGGTACTTGCCATTATTGTGATTGATTTACTCGTGCTGTACCGGCACAAAAGCAATATTAAAAATTTGTTTAGCGGGCGTGAAAGCAAAATCGGCCAAAGTAAATAAAACACAGCAACAGCCAATAAAAAAGACAGTTATCACAACTGTCTTTTTTATTAATACGAAAATTCGGGGATTTATTTCAAATTTTGCTTTTGCTGCTTGCGATTACGCCGACGCTGACGAATTTCAGCAATCTTGCGTTTAAAAAACTGCACACGCTGGCGCCTCTTCCACCAGTAATACAATAAAGCCAGCACACCAATACCAATGACAATATACACAACTGCCTGAAACTGATGCACCTTATGCATCAGCCAGTCGATATTCTCCGCACCATATTCACCCAGATATACCCAGACAGGTACCGAAATCATCGCAGCCAGACCATCCATCAGCAAAAATTTCAGAATGGAAACCTTACCACTGATACCTGCCGTAATATAAATCGGCGTACGCAATCCCGGTAGAAAACGGGCAATAAACAGCACCCGGCTGCCATACTTATCAAACTTATCCTGCACCTGAGCATAACGCTTAGGCGTCATTACCCGCTGTACAAAACGAAATTTCAGAATACGATGACCGAATACCCGTCCGGCAGTAAACATCAGGCCATCACCTACCAGCACACCAGCCATGCCTACTACAAACATCGTATGCACATTCGCGTGCCCCAGACCGGCAATCACCCCACCAGTAACCAGCGTTACATCTTCGGGTATTGGCACGCCAAAGCCACAGGCCACCAATACCAGAAATACAGCTGCATAGCCATATTCAGTAAAAAAAGCTTCCAGCAATGCAAACATAAAATGCCCGTTCTTCTCTCATTCTGGCCGGACAGATTTAATCCGCCAAACCCGCCACAATCGCATCAGCAATTTTTTCAGCTGCCTGCCGCGCAACTTCAGTTTGGCGTGCTTCCACCATCACCCGCACCACTGGTTCTGTTCCTGATGGGCGAAGTACCACGCGCCCATTTTCTCCCAGCTGTGCCGTCACCTCATCAGCTACCGGCATGGCAATACTCTGCCAGTCCTGATCCGGCTCAATGTGGACATTAATCATGGTTTGCGGAAAAGGCTGCCAGTCAGTAAGTATACTGGCCAAATCCTGCTGTAAATCCTGCAAGGCTGCAAAGACCTGTAAAGCTGCGATAATCCCATCACCAGTATTATGTTTATCCAGACAAACAATATGGCCAGAGGCCTCACCTCCCAGCGACCAACGGTGCTGATGCAACTGTTCCAACACGTAACGATCACCTACTTTGGCGCGGACAAAATCAATGTCCTGCTGTTTAAATGCCTGTTCCATCGCCAGATTGGTCATAACCGTGCCAACCACACCGCCATGCAGACAACCAGATGCAGCACGTGCCCTGGCAATAACATAAATCAGCGCATCACCATCATAAACCTTGCCAACCTTATCTACCATCATCAGCCGATCACCATCACCATCAAGTGCAATACCGTAATCTGCTTCATTCTGTAATACCGCAGCCTGCAACGATTTAGTATAAGTTGCGCCAATTTTCTGATTGATATTATAACCATTAGGTTTATCGCCAATGCATACCACATCAGCACCCAATTCATGGAAAACTTTAGGAGCTACATCATAAGCTGCGCCATTAGCGGTATCTACCACCAGTTTCAAACCACGCAAATTCAAATGGCTGGGAAAAGTAGATTTGCAAAATTCAATATAGCGGTCAACAGCACCATTAATACGCCGAGCACGGCCAAGCTGGCTGGATGGCACAGTCTGCACCGGTTTTTCCAGTTCTGCTTCAATTTCCAGCTCCAGATGGTCACTCAGCTTCACCCCACCCTCAGCAAAAAACTTAATCCCATTATCGTGATATGCATTATGTGAAGCAGAAATCATCACCCCACAATCCAGACGCAGCGCACGGGTTAAATACGCCACCCCCGGCGTAGGCAACGGCCCAGTAAGCAGCACATTCACACCTGCCGCAGTAAAACCGGCCTCCATCGCCGCTTCCAGCATATAGCCAGAAATACGCGTATCCTTACCAATCAGCACAGTAGGCTGATGATCAGTTCTATGCTGCACTAAGACATGACCGGCGGCATAAGCCAATTTCAGTACAAATTCAGGCGTAATCGGAAACTTGCCTACCTCACCACGTATCCCGTCAGTACCGAAATATTTCTTTGCCATTACCAGCTCCAAGCATTTAAAACAAGACTGTTATTGTAGAACAGGCATAGCCGTTCAGTCAGTAAATAAAATGATATTTAAGAATTCATTCAACTAATATCAACCAATACGCATACCATTTCCAGCTAAAGCATAAACCGAAACACTTAATCACATACCTATCGCCAATACATATCTTATTGCCACCTTTATCTATTATCCGAATACCGACACAATGACAAAATCATAACAGCAACTAATACAGAGAAAGTCAATATTCTTTCACGACACACGAACACCCAAAGCAGTCCACACCTGCAAACCTTGCCGGGTTTCACGCACATCATGCACCCGTACAATCGCAGCCCCGCGTGCCACTGCTGCCACTGCCGCCACAACACTACCAGCAACCCGCTGCTGCGGATCTGTTTCAGCCGTGAGCAAACCAATCATCGTTTTACGCGACACACCAATCAGCGCCGGACAGCCCGCAAGCGCCTGCCATGCTGCAAAATCCTGCATCAAAGCAATATTATGCTCCAGGGTTTTACCAAAACCAAAACCAGGGTCTACCGTCAGGCGTCTGCGGGGAATACCAGCCTGCTCACATACCCGCACCCGCTGCTGCAAATACCGACCAACCTCTAGCACCACATCCTCATAGACAGGATTATGCTGCATATTCTCCGGCAGCCCCTGCATATGCATCAAACACACCCCCACATCCTGCTGCTGCGCCAGCAATGCCACTGAATCAGCATCTTCCAGTGCCTGAATATCATTAATCCCGTCCGCGAGCTGCTGTTCGAGTAACTGACGCATCACCCATGCACGCCGCGTATCCACCGTTAACGGCACATTCCAAGTGATCAATTCACGCAATACCGGTTCAATCCGTGCCCACTCCTCTTGCGGCGACACAAAAGCCGAGCCTGGACGTGAACTTTCCCCGCCAATATCCAGAATATCAGCCCCATCTTTCAGCAACTGCTCAGCATGATTTAACGCCACCGTCAACGAAGTATTATAACGACCACCATCAGAAAACGAATCCGGCGTTAAATTGACAATCCCCATAATTTTCGGCTGAGCCAGATCAACCTGAAACCGGCCACACTGCCAGTAGGTTTGCATTGAACTATCCATAATCAATCATTATCTTTCAATAATAGCCAATACAGCTGCATTTACCTGTACTCACTGCTGATAGTCGTGACATCAGCTGCAAAGTACCTCAAACCAGCTTGTGGCATTTCTCAATATCAAATCCATTATCAGTTAAACAAATACATAATCTTCACTAACCATACCTAGCCAAATATCACATAGCGCCAATTGCATCAGCGTGGCAATCATTTAGAAAACCCCCAAAGTCATATATACAAACCCAAACACCAGCTCTATGCTTTGACATAGCAAGTAACATTCGCCTGACATCAAAGATTCTCCGTCCTTTACTTCATACCAACCAGAAATCTACCAATACAAAAACAACATAGTATCAGAATAATCCTGCAACAATATTGATTTAAACTATTATTATCTAATAGCCACTGCCTTTGCCAACGCTATTATTTACTTGCAAATTGCTTGTGCAAACACCGCGGATACAAGATCAAAAAGAAATCATGGCCTGAGTGTAATAATCGCCCAGACATCATACCTAATATCAGAAACAATATTAAATTTACAGATTCATATACTTATATCAATATTTTATATCAAGCCAATATACATAGCGCGATCTCAAAAAAATCATCACCATCAATAAAAGATTAATTGAAGTATAAATATAAAATAGGCCAATATTATTTATTGTTAACCAGTACCAGAATTTATTATCCAAGTGGTTTTATCCAGACTGCTAACAATCATATTGCTTTAGCATTCCCTATTACTAGCTGATTCGAAATTATCATCTTTCAGCCAGTCCGGTTATCAATGCTTATTTAACTGCTTTAGTCATTTCGCTATACGTATATGCAGATTATAGAATGTCATATATTAACCAAACCATCACAACCACATGCCCATTATCATAAAAAAATGGGTATAAAAAACGGCAGCTATAGCTGCCGTTAAAAACTCAATTACATTATTGCTGTGATTTCTGCTCTGTTTCTGACGCTTTAGCTTCAGCATCACTTACAGCTTCTGCCTCAGAATCAGTTGCAGCAGCTTCTTCAGCAACAGGTTGTTCAGCGTAAGCATCCTTAACCACATTTTCACTGAAATCTTTCGGCGGACTAGGCTCTTTGCCAGCCATGATTTCCAGCACCTGATCACGGTCAATGGTTTCCCACTCAATCAAGGCTTTGGCCATGGCGTGCATCTTATCCCGATTTTCATCCAGAATTTTGTAAGCAACAGCATATTGCTCATCAAGGATACGACGCACTTCAGCATCCACTTCCTGCATGGTTTTTTCAGAAATATTTTTCGACTGGGTTACTGAGCGTCCAAGAAATACTTCATTCTCATTTTCGCCATACACCATCGGCCCCATCTTCTTAGACATACCATAACGGGTCACCATATCACGCGCAAGCTGAGTAGCGCGCTCAAAATCATTTGATGCACCAGTAGATACTCTACCGATAAACATCTGCTCAGCAATACGACCACCAAACATAATCGAAATCTGATTAAGCATCTGGTCTTCATACATACTAATGCGATCACGCTCAGGCAACTGCCAAGTCAGCCCCAGCGCTCGGCCACGCGGCATAATCGTTACTTTATGCACAGGGTCAGTAAAGTCCAGCGTCTCAGCAACAACCGCATGACCAGATTCATGGTAAGCAGTGGCTTTCTTTTCATCCTCATGCATCACCATAGAACGACGTTCCGGGCCCATATAAATTTTATCTTTGGCGTCTTCAAAGTCACTCATATCAACTTTGGTCTTGTTACGACGACCAGCAAACAGTGCAGCCTCATTCACCAGATTAGCCAAATCGGCACCAGAGAAACCGGGAGTACCACGTGCCAGCACCGGCAAATCTACAGACTTATCCAAAGGCACTTTAGTTGCGTGTACTTTCAGAATTTGTTCACGACCACGTATATCCGGTAAAGGCACGACTACCTGCCGGTCAAAGCGACCAGGACGCATCAGCGCCGGATCAAGCACATCTGGGCGGTTAGTGGCTGCAATCACAATCACTGTCGTATTGCTATCAAAACCATCCATTTCAACCAGCAGCTGATTCAGGGTTTGCTCACGTTCATCATTACCACCACCTAAGCCAGCACCACGCTGGCGGCCTACCGCATCAATTTCATCAATAAAAATAATACAGGGTGCATTCTTCTTCGCCTGCTCAAACATATCACGCACACGTGAAGCACCTACACCAACAAACATTTCCACAAAATCTGAACCGGAAATACTGAAAAACGGTACCTGCGCCTCGCCAGCAATAGCCTTGGCCAGCAGAGTTTTACCTGTGCCCGGACTGCCGCACATCAGAATACCACGAGGCATACGGCCACCCAGCGTCTGGTAACGCTGCGGAGCACGCAGATAATCCACCACTTCCTGTACTTCTTCCTTGGCTTCATCACAACCAGCCACATCGGCAAAAGTGATTTTATTAGCTTCCTTATCCAACAAACGGGCACGGCTTTTACCAAAAGAGAAAGCACCGCCCTTACCGCCGCCACCCTGCATCGAGCGCATAAAATAAAAAAACACCCCAATCAGCAACAGCATCGGCAACATACTGTACAGCAGATTAGTTAAAAAGCTTGGCTTTTCCTCCGGAATCACATTAACCCGAACATTCTTCGTCAGCAGATTATTAATGAGATTATTTTCCAATGGTGTAGGAGCATTAGTGACAAAAGAAGATTTATCATTGCGCACACCTTTGAGCTGAAAGCCATTAACTACCGAACCTTCAATATTTACGCTAGCAATCTCACCCTTGTTAACCTGCTGAATAAACTGAGAGTATTCAATTTGCTTTTTACTCTCTTTTTTCTCAGTTATGGCGTTGAATGCGGCCATTAAAATTAACGCCAGCACCAGCCAGCCAAAAAGATTCTTTACGGTATTCCGCACTGTCAGAAACTCCTAAGGAGGTTAATTAATTGTTGTTCAGAATAGTTAGCATAGCCAGCATCACCAAAGAACATTGGCCATCAAAACTATTTTTTACCGCGACCAAGCAGATAAATTTCACTGGAACGGTCTCGGGAAGCTTTTGGTTTGCGAATCAATACCTGTGCAAAGCTATCCTTCATTAACTGCTGAAACTCTTGCAGACCACTACCCTGAAACACCTTCACTAGAAAGTCACCACCCTGTTTCAGATGTGCCTGCGCAAATTCCAGCCCCAACTCTGCCAGATATAAACTGCGCGCCTGATCGGTAATGTTATTGCCTGACATATTGGGTGCCATATCACAAATTACAAGATCTAACTCACAGCCATCCAGTAAAGTTTCAAACTGCACCAAGACTTCATTCTCGCGAAAATCACCCTGAATAAAGCGCACACCTGGCACTGGTTCCATTGGCAAAATATCCAGCGCGAACACCTGCCCCTGCTTACCGGTCAGTTTAGCAGCAACCTGCGACCAGCTTCCGGGCGCACTGCCAAGGTCTGCCACCACCGCACCCGGCCGTATCAGATGATCCTTATCATTGATTTCCAGCAGCTTGTAGGCTGCACGGGCACGATAGCCTTCTTTCTGAGCCAGATGAACATAATGATCGTTAACATGCTCATTGAGCCATGCGCTGGAAGATTTAGAACGAACACCCATGATGCAATTTCTTGAAAAAACCTTCACATTGTATCGTGAAATCGAAGCGGAATACAGAGTATACCAGTAGCAAAGCTGATAAATTTAACAGCCTAAAACAGCAGCAGATTACCTTAACCTGCCACCAAAACAGTCTGAATTCGCCGCTTCTACCTCAAACCTGAATCTATCTTCTTTGCATCATACTGCCAGCAGCGCTTTAAGCAAAAATACTGATTGACAAAATAAAAGCATGAATAATCTACTCAGCATACAGAATTGATTCAGCCGTTAATACTCAGCACTACAGCTCAACCAGATTTGATTTCTCCAAATCAGATAACGGATGAAACACTTCAACAACTACACCACAACAAAAGCCGCAGCGGCAGAAGCTGGCATATAATCAAAAGCATATATTCTAGTGGTTAAAGGCATAATCGAATCATGAGTTGCCACATAGGTTGCCCATGTAGTGCGCTCATCATCTTTAGAAACTGTCTGGATTAACTGCTGCTGTGGCTGCTGCTTAATCACCTGATAACTAAAAGAACTATATTCATCATACTTCTTATGCCCATTGGGTACAGGAGCCAGATAGGAGGTATTTTCAGGCCTGACATCCCTATCTGCCGTATAACTGATGTCTTCAAAAGAACCATCAGCTTGAAACACCGCCACCTCAAAAGGGAACATAGATTCTTTTCTCATACTATCCCGGGCTTCGATATAGGAAAGAATCTGTATAAACAATCCCATTAACCAGTACCAAGCAAACAGTCTGAAAAAAATGGTGTCCAGCACCCACAATGTACCACTGTATATACGCTGAAAATTCATCATTATTAATTTCAAACAGCATCAATCAAGGTTTAAAATATTCGAAACAGAAACAGTTAATAGCCCATACATGGCAATCAGCCTGAAGCAACTTCAATAATTTAAACATATATTATCAAAAACAGATAAAATCAACACATATTTTAAACAACTATTCAGTTATACCCAACAGACAACTTCTGTTTACCAGTTGATCACATATACTCACCACCTGATTTTATAAATATAGCATATGCTAGCGGAGTCAATTAACCAGCCATACACAAACATTATACGTATTACATAAAATCAGATTGATATTAACTATAAAAATTTGGCTGCCTCATTTAAAATAGCTCAATCTGAATTCAACCAGCGTATCCGTCAACCGGATAAGCAGGTTTTAGCAATATGGAAACCAAAATGGCAACTGATAAACTAAACAGTAAAGATAAAATAGCATTAAAAGCACGCGCACATCAACTGCATGCGGTCGTATTAATTGGACAGCATGGACTAACAGCCGAAGTAATCGCCGAAACCAACCGCAATCTCGATGCGCATGAGCTGATTAAAGTACAGGTTGCCGGTGACGAACGTGCACAACGTATTGCCATTGCTGAAGCATTGTGCGCAGCTACAGGCGCCGAGCTGATACAGCACATTGGCAAACAACTGGTGTTATACCGTCAAAAAGCTGAAACAGCTGAATAAACAAAAGCGATTCATTTCATGAATCGCTTAATTATTTTGCCTTTAGCGGTTTAGCTCAAGGCAACAGACAACTGATTAAAAACCATCTACTTAAATATAAAAAACTTCAAGAATTTCATATTCACGCACACCACTTGGTGCCTGAACTTCGGCCACGTCGCCTTCTTCCTTGCCAATCAACGCGCGTGCTATCGGAGAACCAACAAAAATTTTTGCCTGTTTAATATCAGCCTCATCTTCACCAACGATCTGATAACTAACCACTTCTTCAGTTTCCAGATCCTGCATTTTCACTGTTGCCCCAAATACCACTTTACCATCAGCATTGGTTTCTTTCGGGTCAATAATGTGTGCCAGAGAAAGTTTATGCTCAATTTCAGCAATCCGGCCTTCAATAAAGCCCTGTTTTTCCTTAGCAGCTTCGTATTCTGCATTTTCCGACAGATCGCCATGTGAACGTGCCTCAGCAATAGCCTCAATCACAGCCGGACGAGCCACACTCTTGAGTTCTTGCAGTTCCTGCTTCAGCAAATCGGCACCATTTACGGTCAATGGAATTTTTTGCATCATATTTCTCCAAGATACCGAAGTCGAATGCTCCAACGGTATTTCGCATTAATAACAAAAAGCAAGCCGCCCGATTCTGGCGGCTTGCGCTGTTCCATAGGTGCTATTTTAACAGACCAGTATAAAATAGCAAAGCTTATTTCGCAGGTATAGAAATAAGTTCTTAGCTCCTGCTTTAAGATTGGTTGATGCTTTTTTGCCATCATTCGATACATTTGCAGATTCCAGCACAACATCGGTTCATTATTTGGTCTATGATTACATTATGCCAATAATATATCTAGCTCTCCTGTAATGTATGCATAAGCTATACCTAACACCATAAATAGCTACATCATCCACTATTACCGCGCATAATATTAAAAAATATACAAACTGACACAGTAACACAAACATTATTTACATGATAATAAAATTATACTGATTATTTATTATATGTTTACATGCTAATTATTTTGTTTACTCACATCCCAAAACAGCATAGCATCAAAAAACGCATACAATTTCGTATGATATTTAAAAGAAAGTAAGACAAAAATGGATAAAAAATAATTATCGTTGGTTTGTACTTGCAATTGGTGTTCTGGAACAAGCAACATTTGCAATGGGTTTTGCTGGTATTCCCATCACTGGAATTTTAATGCGAGATGCTTACCATTTTTCATTATACGAGCTTGGTTTTGTTTTAGGTTTAATGGGATTAGGAGTTGCAGCTTCCGAAATAATTTGGGGGATTCTGACAGACAAATTAGGTGATAAAAAAGTTCTGATTCTCGGCTTATGGTCATCAGCCATAGTATATGTCTTAATCGCCATATCACTTACGCCAGAGGCTTCGCTTGGCGGCGTTAAGTATTTCACTTGGGAGCGGCACTAGCAGTCACAGGAGCGCTCGATGGCAGTATTAACTCATCATCTGGCAGAACATTGATGTCATGATTTGATGATAATGAGCATGGATTTGCCATGAGTGTTCGCCAGACTGCAATTCCGGTTGGCGGGGCAATTGGTACAGGGCTACTGCCTTGGCTGGCCTATTCATATGGTTTTGAACTAATGTTTATTGTGTTAGCCATCGCAGGTTTCAGCATGGGGCTTATAGTTGTATTGTTCATTAATACCAAACCCGCCGAATCAAAATATACATCTAAATCAATGCTTACTATTCCTTCACCACTGAAAAGTGTTGAAGTCTGGAAGATCGTTATGGCGGCTGGTTTTCTAACAGTACCTCAAATGGCCATACTTACATTTGGCAGCATTTACATGCGCGATATCCTACATATAGGTTTGGCATCAATCTCCATTATTCTTATTGGTGTGCAGATTGGCGGCGGAATGCTCAGGATTTGGTCCGGTTACTATACAGACAAAAAAAGAATCGTATTTCCTTACTAAAATATTACGCCATACTTGCTGGAATTGCCTCTTTGCTGCTCTGTGTAATGGTGAATAATACATATATGGGTGTTGTATTTGTTGTACTAACTGGTTTATTTGGTCATGCGTGGCATGGTATTGCTTATACCGAGGTGGCGGTGAAAGCAGGCATTGAACGGACAGGAACAGCCCTAGGTATGATGTACTAGCTTAAACTTAAGCTGACAGACACTACCTACTCATCAACATTCGTTCTAACACAATGATTGTCTGATGAGTAAAATAAATTCTCTAGCTGCTTTTCTTTAGCCAGTCCTTTTGTCTCTACCCAAGTTTGCCAAAGTGTCTTACCATAACAGTATTTCCCTGAATGTGCTCTTTCCCGATTGTAAAACTCTAGCCAAAGCTCAATATCCTGTTGTATCTCTGTCAGTTCTGTATATATCTTACGTCTAAACATAATATCAT
>NZ_MEIR01000003.1 GCF_002777825.1 Snodgrassella alvi
TGCATACCCGCATCGATGCTGCCGGACGCAAACTCGGCTTTAACTACGACGCCTATGGCCGCCTTAACACCCTTATCAACGAAAACGGCGAACACTACCAATTTCAATACGATGCCGCCGACCGCCTCATCGAACAAACCGATCTGGACGGGCGTAAACAGAAATACAGCTACGATGCACTGAATAACGTCAGCGCCGTGCACTTTGCTGCCGGCAGCAGTGCCGAAATCACCCACCGCTTCAAACGCGATGCCATCGGCCGCCTCATCGGCAAATACACCACCGACGGCACCACCGCCTACCAGTACGATAAAGCCGACAACCTTATCAAAGTCGGCTACAAAAAAGCCGGCCTGCCCGCAGAAGCCGAACCCGATATCATCGCCTTCAGCTACGATCTACTGGGTAACCTGCTGAGCGAAACCACCGCACAGGGTACCCTCAGCCACCAGTACGACCCACTGGGCAACCGCATCGCCACCACCTTGCCGGATGGGCGCACCATCAACAACCTCTATTACGGTTCCGGCCACCTGCACCAGATAAACATTGACGGCCACATCATCAGCGATATCGAACGCGACAACCTGCACCGCGAAGTATTACGTACCCAGGGACGCCTGAACACCCAGTTCAAATACGACCGCAACAGCCGGCTACAACACAAACAGATACAGCGCAATCAGAATCCGATTCTGCCCGATATCCTCATCGAACGCAGCTACCAGTACGACAACCTCGACCGGCTGGTAAGCAAAAGACACAGCAAACACGGCCAGACCGATTACTACTATGATCGCACCGGCAGAATCGAAGGCTGCCGCAACCAGAGATATTGGGAAACCCTGCAATATGATGCTGCTGCTAACCTATTAGACCACAGACGGCCAATAGAATTAGACCCCAGCAATCAGAATGTCATCCGCTGCAACCAGCTCCTGAATTTCAGAGAACACCACTACAGCTACGACGAGCACGGCTGAACCCAAACCAAACAGAGCATCGGCGCCACCCAGCACTACCACTACGACGCCGAGCACCGCCTGAGCGAAGTACGCATCGAACAACTAAACCGCAGCCAGCGTTACGGCTACGTCTACGACGCCTTAGGCCGGCGTATCGAAAAGCATCAGATAGACCGCGACGGCCAACCTTACAATCGTACCCGCTTCCTGTGGGACGGCTTAAGAATGATTCAGGAAACCGGCCCGAATCACCCCACCAGCCTGTATATCTATACAGACCAGAACAGCTACGAACCACTGGCGCGCATAGACACAGACGGCAACTATGAACAACATATCCGCTACTTCCACACCGACCTGAACGGCTGTCCGGAAGAGTTGACCGACGAAAACGGTAATATACTGTGGGAATGTAGCTTTCAGTTATGGGGGAAACGGATTCATGAAATCGAACACGAACCCATAGAGCAAAACCTCAGATATCAGGGACAATTTGGTAAATTCAAGCTACATCATGTGCTGATTTCAACTTAGGTTATGTTTGATGGATAGCGGTATACGACTGAGTGATGTGCGAATTGATGCTGAAATTTGGGTAGGTAAAGGCTAAATTGAGCAAAAAAATATGCTAGTTATTTGGTTTTATTAAAAATAATTTTGTTGCAACTTAAGAATTATTGGCATTAAAAAATACAGCATTAAGGTAAATGATTATGAGGTGATATGGTTTTTTTATGTCTATTTTTATTAAAAACACATAAATATATTGTTTATTTATATAATTTAAAATTAGCAATATTATTGTTTATCACTTGTAAGTAAGTAACATTTACACCTGAATGCAAAAAATAGATACAAAATCGGCCAGATTAAGCATCAATCTGGCCGGCGTCATTAAAAGATTTTTGTCTGTACAGATGTAATTTTTGCTTGTACGGTTTCTTTACTGGCAGTAGTTAATAAAATACTTTAAAGCGCTCGGTGTCATCAATAAAGGTTTTTTCGGGGAAAGGTGCTTCATTGGAACCGAAAGGCATCATGGCACGCAATTTCCAGTTATCCGGTATCTGCCACTCTTTGGCAGCAGCGGCATCTGGCAGTGGATTATAGTGTTGTAAACTGGCTCCGATACCGGCGTTGGCCAGAGCTGACCAGACTGCAAACTGGGCAATGCCACTACCCTGCTCTGACCAAATGGGAAATTGCTCTGTATAGCTGGGATATTGCTGTTGCAGGCTGGCAATGGTTTGCTGGTCTTCATAAAATAATATGGTACCTATGCCGGCAGCAAAGCTGTTGATTTTGGCTTCGGTGGGTGCAAATTTGTCGGCAGGCACTATGGCACGCAATTCATTCATGACAATCTGCCAGAATTTTTCACTTTGCTGGCCAAATAGAATCACGACGCGTGAGCTTTGGGAATTGAAAGCAGATGGTGACAGTTTAACGGCCTGTTCTATCAATGCGGTTATTTCTTCCTGCGCTTGAGAGACATTTCTGCCCAGTGCATATTGGGTACGACGTTTTTCGATGGCTTCTATCAATGCGTTGTTCATTTTATTTCCTTTATCATTTTGTAATTAAATTATTGATTTGAATCAAACATACATTGCTATATTAGCGGAAAAATATCAATCTACCCAGCCCTGTCTACCCGCGTAACTGATTTCGATTTTTGACATTTAATTATTTTTATTGCTTTATAAACAGTATGTAATAAATGGAAATAGCTGAATTTTGCTATGATGACGGTGGTTCTGGCTGGTGGTTACACTGGATTTCTTCACAGGAATTGATTTTTTCAATCTAGCAGATTCGGCAAAACCATACAATAAAACACTGTTTTTAATATATTTTTTATAATAATTACTATTATTTAATCAGGCATATTACTTCTGCAAGGATTATGGCTGCCTGTTTTAGTAGGTTAGATAATGGCGTAGAAAGGCGGTAATGGTGATGCTAAATATCACTGTAGGCAATAAGGAAAAGCGCCATGCCAGTAATATGGTGATGATTATTGATAACAGATTGGCCGGATGACTAGTGGCAAATGCTGGAGCAATGACTGCTATCAGTATACAGCCGGGAATGGATTCAAGTACTCTGGTCAGGCGCGGGCTCAGTGCACGCTTGCGCAGGAGCAGATAACCGCTGATTCTGGTTAGGTAAGTAACTATTGCCATAGCCAGAATAGTGAGAAAAGCTGATAAATCAATCATAAGGTGTTATTATAAATGCTACAGTTAGACCAGCCAGCATACCCAAAAGAACATACCATGCTCCGGGCAGAAAACAATAGCTGATAATTGCAACCAGTAAACTAACCAGCCATGGAATAGCCACTTTAAAACCTTTCCACATGCCCTTGAGTAACACTAGAAATACTGCTACAAAGGCCATATCAAAGCCGTAGTGGGTAATATCGCTAATTATTGGGCCGATAAGTGCGCCTATTGTAGTAAAACCTATCCAAACCAGATACAGGCCAAAACTTGTACCAAGATAAAAGTAATAGCTGAATTTCTGCGCAGGTGAGCTTTTGGCATCGGTGAACGCCAGTGCCCAGCTTTCATCACACATAAAAAACAGCGCAGGCAAAACTTTGCGTTTGGGCAAGTCTTTTAAATAAGGAGTAAGTGCGGCACTCATTAAAATATGGCGACTGTTTACCAGCAGTGTCATTAGGGCTATCAGAAATAGATGTGGCGGTGATGTCCATAAGTTAACGGCAACAAATTCGGAACCACCGGCAAAATTAACTGCGGTAAGCAGTGAAATTTGACCAGTACTCATGCCCTTCTGGATTGCCTGAGCACCTAAAACCAGTGAAAATGGAATAAAACTCAGCATAACAGGCAAGGCGGTAATCAAGCCCCTTTTAATCTCCTGTGCAGGTGATGTTGTTGCGGATAAAGACACTACTGGGCGCTTTCTTGAGTATGATTTGGCTAGCACTATATTATAGAGAATATATTTTTATGGCGTAAACAGAATATGATTGCTTATTATACGTATCAAATATAGCAAAACTGGTTAGAAACTGTGCGCAGTGTAAGAAATTATTAGTAGCAATATTACAGACACTTTTATATAGATTGCCAGCCAGTGTATTCAACAGATGACAAATTTTGAGTATTTGTATGTATATGGCTGCTACAAGTATATGTAATGTTTCAACAGCAGGTTATCTATGATGCTCTGGCAGATAAACGCTGCATGGCAATATACGGGAATAGTGGTAATTGCTGTGCCTTTATGCTTTGTCAACATGAGCCAATTAGTTATGTGTGCTGAAGAATAATAGGCTAGACAGTATTTTCTATAATATTACGATATGTAATTTATGTCTGTAGTAATAAATCGTACTGATATATTTTGTTTCTTCCCTGCTGCTGGTATTAGTAATAGGATTAGTTAGGGATTCTTTAAAAATTATTATATTGAAACTTATAAATTAGGCTAGCTGACAGAGATGCCAGCAATAATGGTTTGCGGGATAAATTTCTTCTCTTTGCTAAATTATAAGCACTAATTATGGATAACTGAGAGATAAGTAGACCTGTAAAAAGAATAAATTTATTTGTGGGTATTGTACTTATTGTCTTATCGGCTATTTAGTCTGTTTTGAAGATTTAAATGATTTATTTGCAATATGTTAAAAAATTTTAGGGTATATAGCTTATTAAATTGGCTTATGATTGCGTTTTATAATAACTTGTTTAAATTGGTTTGAAGTTTCATAATTACTAATTTATCAGTGAATATCCATAGCCTCTTATTATGGGTATTCACTGATAAGATTAATCGGAATCAATATGCAATCTTTTCTTACCACATTTAACACATTCAAATAGATATCCTACTAATGAACCATTTTTTGATAGAGAAGATTTTATTAAGTCTTCTGGGTAATATTCTATATCATCTTTGATTTCATCAAAATAAGGTTCAATTTCTTCTGAGCCAACATAGTCAATAAAAGCACAAGGTTCATTACAATGAGCCAACCACACCTCTTGCTGCCATCCTATATAACTTGGTGTTCTTAATAATATTTCCTCCAGTTTATCATCTGGAAGGTCTTCAATTCCAATATAATCATTAAATTGGCCATCATATTTTTGTGCAGCAGAACCATCAGCAATACACCACGGACAGATATAATCAGGCTTTTCAATACTATAGAAAGAACAATTATATTTTAGTTCGCGTAATTTATTACAAACAGAACAAATTCCTTGTTCATGTATAAAAATATTGATTTTATAGGCATTTGGATGATATTTAAACTCTGGAAAACACATAATTATATTTCACCATTTTCTAGCTGGAAACGAATTATCGATTGTTTTGAATGTAGTAAATAAATTGTGAATGACATCGCTTTATACTGCCCAACAATACCAGTGGTACTTTTTTTATTGCTGATTAATTAAAACAGATCAGTATAATTACTGCTGGTCTGTGGGTTGTTTACTGATAGTAATGGACGATATTAAGTAAATCCGAGCGTGACATATCGCCGGGGTTGTTGCCGGGCTGGCCTTCGGGAATAGGAATGCCCATTTTTTTGAAGTGTTCTACCCAGTATTCTGGGAATTTACCAGTATCTTTGGATTTGAAAGTCATGGCGCGTAAGGGGAAAACTTCTTGTCCGTGATTGGCTTCTTTGAATATCTGATAGATTAATTCGGAACAATAATACTGATCGTTGCGGATATCAAAAGCATCATCGTATTTTTTACCTACTTTCTGGCGCGCATGAACTAAAGCAGAAGGAATCAGTGGCTGGTAAGCTGCTTTTAATCTGCCTACCACGGCACGGGGCTGGCACTGTTTTTTCGGATGCAGATATGTTCGCAGTGGGGTAATTTTTACGTTGGGATGTGTGGCCTCGATTACATAGTATTGGCGGGGTGTTTTCTGCCAGACAATGCCAACATGGGTAAAATTATATCCTTCCAAACCGCTGGTTGCGGCTTTGATGGCACTATTCATGCCGCCATCGCAATCTTCCAGGAAGATAAGGTCACCATTATGTACGTGAAAGGGCTTCTGTGCATAAATATTCAGACTGAGCAGCAGGCTGAACATAAATGCCAGCAATAACTGGATGTATTTTTGGTTCATGTCTGAACCCTATATTTTTAGTAAATAATGGTTAATTATACAGAATATGTCATTATTAGCCAGCATTAGCCATACTGAGGCAATGTGTGCAGGCTGGTGATCAGTCTACGCTGACCCCGCGCTTGCGTTGAAAAATTCGATAACTGGCAGCAAATGCAGCAATGGCAGCTCCTATCAATGCCCCACCGATAAACATGGAAACCAGATCAATGGTTTTGCCCACATCCAGACTATCCAATACCTGTTTGGCATTCAGCTTCTGGCTGCTAGGGCTGCTCATGCCTGCTATCATATGGCGGTTGTTGCACTTGGGCAGTAAAGCGGCTTGGTCAGCGGGCTGTGAATAGGTTTGTCTAACCGCAGCTTCACATTGCTGTATCTGTGCCGGTGTTACCAGATTAAACCAGCCACCGATATATAATCCGCCAGCCAGCAAACAGGCACCCACAATGCCCACCATTATGACGGAACCTCTTTTCTGCTCTGCTGTTGGTACAGAAATTTTTCTGTTTTGCTGTTGTTCGGCTTGACGTTTGATTTGACGGGTTTTGTTACTCATTTGCGCTCATTTCGTTGCGACAAATTTTGGGGAAATATTTGGTTAACAAGCATCTGGCTGTATCAGCCACCAGTTATAAGAACCAAATTGTGGATAATCAGGTAGTCTGATGCTGAATGATACCTGAAGCTGCCTGCACCCGGCTAATTTGGTGTAATGATTTTGATAAACAGTTAGTGACTGGCTTTCGGTGTGGTAATTAGTTTTGCAGGAATTTGAGTTTAACGCCAGCTTTGGTTTTCGCCAGCATTTCGCTGACGTTTTCTCCCAGATGCAAGGCCAAGCCAATGGTGAGCATATCGACTACCATTAGCTGTAACAACCGTGAAATCATCGGTGTATATTTTTCACTGTCTTCAGGGGTAATAACGCTAATTACACAATCGCAGGCTTGTGCCACCGGTGAGCCGGCACGGGTAAGGCCGATAATTTTGGCTCCGTTGCCTTTGGCTATTTTGATGGCATCCAGTAAATCGCGTGAGGAGCCGGAATGCGAAATGACTACGAGGACATCCTGAGGTGATAAAACAGCAGCGGCCATCAACTGCACGTGGCTATCGGTATAGGCAACAGTAGACAGGCCAAAACGAAACAATTTGTGCTGTGCATCCATCGCTACGATGCCGGAATTACCAGCTCCATAAAATTCGATACGGCGGGCTTTGGCCATAAATTTTACTGCTGTATCCAGATCAGCAGCATTAAGTGACTTACGACTGCCCAGCACGGTGGCCGCGGTGTTGGCGATAACTTTATTCAGCACATCCTGCATGGAATCAGTACTATTCAGCTCTTCATGCACATAGGGCATGCCATCATGGCCAATGGTGGCAGAGAGATTGAGTTTGAATTCTGAAAGTCCGCTATAGCCCATGCTGCGACAAAAACGGATAACAGTAGGCTGGCTGACACGGGCTTCTTTGGCAATATTGGCAACGGCAGCATGCACAAACCATTTGCTCTGGGCGAGTACACACTCGGCTACGCGGCGTTCTGCTGAGGATAATTCGGGTAATTTCTGGCTGATTTTGGCTAACATTCTGCTCTCCGGTTTTGTTGGTGCAACAAAACAGGAAGGGAAATATGTGTGTTAACTACATGCATAATAAACCTGCTGATTTCTCTTGTCTTGCACTTTTATCCTAATCATGCACATAAACAAATGCAATATCTTTGGTGCGAATGAGCGGTGCTGATATGGCCATTAAATTGTGATTAGTTTTGTTATAAGGCTAGGTATGATTTATATACGCAGCTTTTCCTAAACTGTTTTTTCTGCCATCTTAGCCGTGATACTGGCTTAATGCGTTGAATATAATATCAAGCAGGCGCTGGTTATCCACACGTTCCATGACATTGACAGGCTGATGGGTTACTTCAGGCATGCCTACGGTGAGTCTTAAGGCGCCTTCTTTCCAGCGGCGGCTGCTGGCACGGGTACAGTCTCGCGCAGTGGATACGTCAACAATATAGGGTGAGCTGGTAACAATATCGCTGTCTATCAGTTTGGCCACGCATAAAACATCATGAATCCAACAGCCGGGCAGACGACGGGTCTGGATGGAATAGTCCATCCATGGACGTGAAGTACGCACGATAAAATCGGTAAGTGGATTGGCAAAACTTTGCAGTTTATCCAGATCCTGATGGGTAAGCATGGTCTGGGTAGTAACATCCAGAGGTGCCAGTGTAATATTGGCACCGCTTTCAATCACAATTTTGGCCGCTTCAGGATCTACAGCAAAGTTGGTGTCTTTGAGATAGCCGTCCAGTTGAAAGACACCACCCATGATAACGATTTCGGCAACTGAACGGGCAAAATCCGGATATAGCTGAATGGTATGGGCAATATTGGTTAACGGGCCGATGGCTACTACGGTGATTTCGCCAGGATTGCTACACACTAGTTCGCCAATCGCCTGAGCAGCATGAGGTGCACTGTGGTCGTTGAGTGCGGGCAATGGCGGCAGGCTATCCCATAATGACAACAGCCCCTGTTTGCGCACATTATTGTCCAATTGCTCACGCCATGGGGCGGCTGGCTCAATCAGCGCTTGTGCTGCACCTTTAACTACCGGTATATTTTTATTCAGCTCTTGCAATAGCTGGCGAGCTACCTGATAGCCGGTATCGCGTGGTGTATTACCGGCCACAATGGTAATAAGCTCAAGTTTGATTGAATCTGCGGCCAGTGCCAGCGCCAGTGCCAGACCATCATCAACATTTGCACCTGCAATGCCATTACCGGGATCACAGTCAATCACGATGCGCTTCATAAGTATCACCTATGCTTCAATGGTAACGGAGTCAGTAGCTGACTCCGTTATATACGTTTCAATCAGTTTATCAAAGCGATTAAATGGCGTCTTCTACTGCATTCAGGTCGCGTCCGCGTGTTTCCGGAGCAAAGAATGTGGTGAAGAAACCAATACCGGCCATGGCTGCAAAGTATATGGCAATCGGCCACCATGTATGATAATGGCTAAGTAATGCTGAGGCGACTAATGACGCAGTGCCGCCTGAGAGGATACCACCAAGTTCTTTGGCCAGTGCCATTTTGGAGTAGCGGTTACGCACACCAAACATTTCCACACCATAAGCTGCCTGTACACCAAAAATACCCAGTGAAGCCAGACACATACCAATAACAATAATACTGCCTACAATAAAGGGATCACGGGTTTCCAGAAACATATAGGCCGGAATAGCATACAGCATCAGCAAAAAACAGAACCAGCGGTATACAATGCGGCGACCAAAACGGTCGGACAACCACCCGGCAAGTGGAATCACCAAAAAGCCCAGTAGTGAAGCAACGAATACCGCAGTGGTGGCAACAGTTTTAGCAACACCGAGAGATTTGACTACATAGCCGATGACAAACCCCTGCGCGAGGTAAGATGGGCCGTTTTCGCCAATACGCAAGCCCAGCATCACAAAAAAGGCTTTATTACGCGCCCACAGGGAAGTTTTTCCAGCTGGTTTATCGGCTGCTAATTGGGGAGTAGTTGCGGTTTGTAATTGTTTTAATTCTTTTTGTTCCTGTTCGAAAACAGGTGTCTCACGTACATGCCGGCGGATAAGAGTTGCAGCAATGGCAATCAGTGCACTGAGGATAAATGGGATACGCCAGCCCCAATCAATGACATCAGCATCGTCCAGCTTTAATACTAGCAGCCATACCGCAGAAGCAATCAGTGTACCACTGTTGGAACCAATGCCGATTATAGAAGCAATCAGACCACGCCGTTTTGGCGGTGCATACTCTCCCAGCATAACCGTAGCGCCTGAAAGCTCGGCACCGGCACCAAAGCCCTGTATAAAACGTAATATGACCAGAATCAGGGGAGCACATATGCCAATGGTGGCATAACTGGGAATAAAGCCAATCAGGGTGGTGGAAATTCCCATCAGTGCAATAGTGGTTACCAGTACGAATTTCCGCCCTTTGCGGTCTCCAAGCCGACCAAAGAAAATGGCGCCAATCGGGCGGGCAATAAAGCCAACGGAATAAGTGGCAAAACTGGATAAGAGGCCAATTGCGGGGTCTACTTCTGGAAAAAATACATCGGTGAAAACCAGACTTGCGGCAAGGCCATACAGGGCAAAGTCCACATATTCCATGGTGGTTCCAAGCCAGCAGGAAAGTGTTGCCTTAATAAATTCCAGTCGTCCTTCGGGGGTGGCTAAACGCTGTTCAGCTGCGCTCTGCTTATGGCTGTCAACTGACGATTGTAAGTCACTCATTCAAATATCCTATGGTTACAAATCAGGGTAATACTACTTAGAAACAAAAGGTTAAAACAAAATTTCCAGCACAAACTTGCTGCCTATATAAGCCAGCATCAGGCTGACAAATGACACAATGACCCACCAAGCCACTTTTTTTCCGCGCCAAGCCTGTGTATGGTGTCTGAACAGGATAACCAGATAGATTAGCCACGACAGTAGGCCAAATACTGTTTTATGGTTAAAACGTGCCGGTTCACCAAATACAGCCTCGGAAAATACTGTGCCACTGACAGCCGCAATGGTCAGAAGCACAAATCCCGCCTGCAAACCCTGAAACATCAATTTTTCAATCGCCAGCAGTGGCGGCAGGAATGATTGCTGCGGTACAGTTTTATGCCGGTGCAGATAATGGTTGCGCACCAGCATCAGCATGGCCAGCAATGTGGTGATGCCAAATAGAGCATACGCCAGCAATGCCGATAAAACATGTATCATGAATGCACTGTTGTGCATCGGGTATGCAGTAGGCTGTCCCGGCAACAACCAGGCAATCAGCAATACCACTGCCGAACAGGGAAACAGCGCCAGCTGCAACCCTTGTAGTCGATAGCGAAAACTGCCTACCCAATACAGCATCACCATTAGCCAGGTAATGAGATTGAGTGCATGACCAAACCCCACCAGCAGCACGCGTTGCTGTAACATTGGCTGCCATACCACAAAGGTATGCAGCAACAATACCAGCAGCAACATTAATTGCTCACCGCGCAACGGATAGGGTACATCAGTATGGCGTTGCCAAAACCGCCATGCCAGCACAGAAAGGACGGCATAGGCAAGAATAAGCACCAGCAGCAATAAGCTCATGATTTTTCCGCAGCAATAGCGCGCCAAATTTTGGCGCGCATAGTGTAAAATAGGCATTTATTTATTACTATGCCTGCTCCGAACCCGGGCAGGCATAGCAACAAGATGCCATTTTATAACCAAATCGCTTCTTATCCTACCCATTTATTGCGTCAATTACTGACAACAGACAATTTTCACCCAACATACACAGGCTGCTTACAAATAGCTGGAGATGGTTTCGATGCTAGACAATTTATCAGATCGCTTTAGTAAAATTGCGAAAACCCTGCGCGGACAGGCGCGTTTGAGTGAAGACAATATTAAGGATGCCCTGCGTGAAGTACGTATGGCACTACTGGAAGCAGACGTTGCTCTGCCAGTTGTAAAAAATTTCATGGCTTCTGTAAAAGAACGTGCAGTTGGGCAAGAAGTCATTGGCAGCCTCACGCCGGGGCAAGCTTTTATCGGAGTGGTGAATGACGCTCTTACCGAGCTGATGGGCACTCAGAACAGCAGCCTGAATCTGGCTGCGGTACCGCCAGCCGTTATTCTGATGGCTGGTTTGCAGGGGGCTGGTAAAACCACCACCGTAGGCAAACTGGCACGCCTGCTGAAAAACGAACAAAAGAAAAAAGTGCTGGTGGTTTCTGCCGACGTGTACCGGCCGGCAGCGATTGAACAGCTAAAATTGCTGGCACAACAGGTTGAGGTGGATTTTTTTCCGTCTAATGAAGGTGAACAACCAGTTATTATTGCTCAGAATGCACTGGATCATGCCAAAAAGCATTTTTACGATGTGCTGATGGTGGATACTGCCGGCCGGCTGGCTATTGATCAGAAAATGATGGACGAAATCCAACAGATTCATGCAGCGATTAATCCGGTGGAAACCCTGTTTGTAGTGGATGCCATGCAAGGGCAGGATGCTGTAAACACGGCACAGGCCTTTAATACCACTCTCCCCTTAACCGGTGTAGTATTAACGAAAATGGACGGCGATGCCCGTGGTGGTGCCGCCCTATCAGTACGCCATGTAACCGGCAAGCCGATTAAATTTATCGGTGTAGGCGAAAAAATCAATGGCTTGGAACCATTTTATCCTGATCGTCTGGCATCACGCATTCTTGGTATGGGTGATGTACTTTCGCTGATTGAGGATGTGCAAAAAGGTATTGATGAAAAAACCGCACAGCAGATGGCGAAAAAGCTGCATAAAGGCAAAGGTTTTGACCTGAATGACTTTAAGGCACAAATTCAGCAGATGCGTAAAATGGGCGGGATTGAGTCTATTATGTCCAAGTTGCCCGGTGACATGGGACAAATGGCTAAACAGGTACCAGAAGGTACGGCAGAAAAAGCCATGAGCCGCGTAGAAGCCATCATCAATTCAATGACCGCCAAAGAACGCGCCAATCCATTGTTGATAAAGGCCAGCCGCAAACGCCGCATTGCCAATGGTGCCGGTGTTACCGTGCAGGAAGTGAATAAAATGCTCAAACAGTTTGAGCAGTCACAGAAAATGATGAAATCATTTGCCAAAGGCGGTATGGGTAAATTGATGCGTCTGGCTAAAGGTATAAAAGGTATCATACCGCAATAATCTAAATCTTCCATGTACTGCCTGAATTGAGAATTCAGGCAGTTTTTATTTTCTGCTATCTGCCTAATTTTTAGCAGATGGTGTTAATTCAATATTTACATATTTATATCTTTATTGTAAATTAATGAGGACAGTTGGTTATTTTTGTTTAATCACCCTGCCTAAAAAGGAGTAGTATTATGAGTAAATTTGATGATAAAGGCTTTTTTTGAGCCAACTAGCAAACGCCGCAAAGGTTTCCCATCCGAAACCAATGTTAAACGCGGACTGATACGGATTGTACATGGCGATAAAGTCCTGCATGAAAAACTAGGGCGCAATGATCGCTGTCCATGTGGATCTTGTCGTAGCTTTCAGAAAATGTTGTCTGAAAACAGGCTGCTTTCGATGGCAGTAACAGACATGACTATTTCCGTTGATTTCTGCTAGTAATTACTGTGGCTGATTAAATCAACTCTTTAATTCTTATCCCCCTGTATCCAGATTATCTTTTCAGGATACAGGGGGATTATTAATTGTTTTGCCTAGCCGATTTTATCAGCAAATAATCAACAGACACGGCAAGCGAGATAGGCCGACACAATTATCAGCTGATTACAAACTAATTTAAGCTGCGCTGCATTTCACTTTTATTTATATAGAGTGACATACCTTACCGACAAATAATTATTTATCCAATTTACCCTCATGCGCCCATAACAGGTAATTTTCTACCATATTCAGAAACTAACAAAAGCGCATCGTCTTAAACCATGTATCAACGCATGGGTTATAATCAGAGTCTTATTTTTTGATTTTTTCCAATCCATAACCATGTTAAACACCCAATATTCTCCGAGTGAAATTGAAACCCGTTTATATCAGCAATGGGAACAGCGCGGCTACTTCGCGCCATCACTGGATTTAAGCAAACCTTCTTTTGCCATTCAGCTGCCACCACCGAATGTTACTGGTACGCTGCATATGGGACATGCATTTAACCAAACCATTATGGACGGCCTGACCCGCTATCACCGCATGAAGGGCGAAAACGTATGCTGGATTCCCGGCTCCGACCATGCCGGCATAGCAACCCAGATTGTGGTAGAGCGCCAGTTGGCAGTAGAAAATATCTCCCGCCATGATTTGGGTCGGGAAGCATTTATTGCCAAAATATGGGACTGGAAAAAATTCTCTGGTGGCACTATTACTGAGCAAATGCGCCGTGTAGGCTGCTCAGTAGACTGGAGCCGTGAATATTTCACCATGGACGATGTTCGTGCCGAAGTGGTAACCGAAGTATTTGTGCGCCTATTTGAGCAGGGACTGATTTATCGTGGTAAACGGCTGGTAAACTGGGATCCTGTACTGGGTACGGCAGTATCTGATCTGGAAGTGGAAAATATTGAGGAAAACGGCCATATGTGGCATATCCGCTATCCACTGGCTGAAGACCCGAATAATGCCCTGATTGTGGCCACTACCCGCCCCGAAACTTTACTTGGCGACGTGGCCGTAGCCGTACATCCCGATGACGAACGTTATGCCAGCTTTATCGGCAAACAGGTGGTACTGCCATTATCCGGTCGCACCATACCAGTGATTGCCGATGAATATGTGGATAAAGATTTTGGTACTGGCTGTGTGAAAATCACACCAGCACACGATTTCAACGACTACGAAGTCGGTAAACGCCATCAGACCGTACTAATTAATGTATTGAGTCTGGATGCCAAAATTCTGCCTCAGGCAGAAGTGTTTGATTTTCAGGGACAGGCACAGACAGCTATCGACCTGCCAGCACAATATGCTGGTATGGATCGTTTTGCCGCACGCAAACAGATGGTAGCCGACCTTGAAGCAGAAGGTTTACTGGTTAAGGTGGAAGAACACAAGTTAATGACCCCAAAAGGCGATCGCACCGGCAGCGTCATTGAACCGATGTTAACCAGTCAGTGGTTTGTGGCCATGACCCGCAGCGCCAATAATGATGTTACCCACCCTGAACCTGAATCAGAATTCAAGGGCAAAACCTTAACCGAAAAATGTATCCATGCAGTAGAAAGCGGACAGGTACGTTTTATTCCGGAAAACTGGGTAAATACCTATAACCAGTGGATGAACAACATTCAGGACTGGTGTATTTCCCGCCAGCTATGGTGGGGACACCAGATTCCGGCTTGGTATGATCAGTCTGGCCGCGTATATGTTGCACGCAATGAAGCCCAAGCACGTGCACAGGCCGGAGCAGATGCAATATTAACCCGAGATGAAGATGTGCTGGATACGTGGTTTTCTTCCGCGCTGGTGCCCTTCTCTACTCTGGGCTGGCCGCAAGATACCCCCGAATTGCAGGCATTCCTGCCGTCTCAGGTACTGGTAACCGGCTATGAAATCATTTTCTTCTGGGTAGCACGCATGATTATGATGACTACCCACTTCACCGGTAAAGTACCATTTCATGATGTTTATATACATGGCATGGTGCGCGACCATGAAGGCAAAAAAATGTCCAAATCGGAAGGCAATGTAATTGATCCGGTGGATTTGATTGATGGCATTGATCTGGAAAAACTATTGGTAAAACGTACTACTGGCCTGCGCCGGCCGGAAAAGGCACCGCAAGTAATCAAAGCCACACAAAAACTGTTCCCTGACGGTATTCCAGTATTTGGCGCCGATGCACTGCGCTTTACCATGGCCAGCTATGCCAGCCTTGGCCGTAGCATTAATTTTGACTTTAAGCGCGCCGAAGGCTATCGCAACTTCTGCAACAAACTGTGGAATGCCAGCCGCTTTGTGCTGATGAATATTGAAAACCACGATTGCGGACAGGATGAAAGCCTACCATTGAGCTATAGTTTTGTTGATAAATGGCTACTGACCCGTCTGCAACAGACCATCACAGCAGTAAGTGAAGCACTGGATACCTATCGCTTCGATATGGCTGCACAAACGCTGTATGAATTTATCTGGAATGAGTACTGTGACTGGTATGTAGAACTGGCCAAAACCCAGCTCCAGCGTGGTGACGAAACGCAGCAACGCGCAACTCGGCGTACACTGGTGCGAGTATTGGAAGTGGTGTTACGTCTGCTGCATCCGATTATGCCTTTTATTACTGAAGAGTTGTGGCAAACCATTGCGCCTCTGGCCAATGCAAAGCATACCGAAAGCATCATGCTGGCTGCATGGCCGCAGGCAGACAACAGTCTGACTGATACTGAAGCGGTAAACCAGATGCATTATTTGCAGGAGCTGGTGAATTGCGTACGTAATCTGCGCGGTGAAATGGGGCTGGCCATGAGTGTGAAAGTGCCGCTACTAGTAGAAAGTACAACGGATTTGGGTACATTATTGCCCTACCTGCTGCTTATGGCACGCCTGAGTGAAGCCAAACAGGTAGCACAATTACCGGAAGGCGATGATGCGCCGGTAGCAGTATGTCAGGGTGCACGCCTGATGTTGAAAGTAGAGGTAGACAAAGCCGCTGAAACCGCCCGTCTGCAAAAAGAAGCAGAAAAGCTACAGAAAAATATCGACAAGATTGCCAATAAACTGGCCAAACCGGGCTATACCGATAAGGCTCCGGCACATCTGGTAGAAAAAGACCGCTGCGAACTGGCACAATTGCAGGACAGAATGAGCAAAATCAATTTGCAGCTGCAAAAATACCGCTGATTAAATTATTCATGTTCTCAAAGCACCCACCAGACCATAAGCATATATAGGTCGGAAACACTGGCAATATCTATATGTCTGCTCAGTCTGGTGGCTTTTTATAGCAGCCAAGAATGTCCCAATAATAAATAATTTTTTCCTTTATAAAACAATGTATTAAATAAAAACAATATATGTAATTTGTATTTAATTTACACATAATTATTTAATTTTATAATAATCTTATGTAAAATTCAGAAATAATGTTTTATTTTTTGGTTTAATATTCCAAAAACATATGAACTGGATATACTGAAAGATTGGAGCAACAAGATGTTAAACACATCTAAATACTCATCCCTCAACATCGTCCTGATTCAGACACGCGAAGCATTACTTTCCCATTTTCGGCCCATGCTGAATGATATTGGTATCACCGACCAGCAATGGCGTATTATCCGTTTACTGGCAGAAAATGGTATTATGGATTTTCAGGAACTGGCCAAACAGGCATGCATTCTGCGCCCAAGCCTGACTGGTATCCTAACGCGGCTGGAAAAACTGGGCTATGCGGTACGCCTCAAACCCTCTAATGATCAGCGACGAGTATTTCTGAAACTGACACCTGTAGGGGAAAAACTGTATAAAGATTTCTGTGTCGCAGTAGATGCACGTTACAAAGTACTGGAACAGCGTTTTACGCAGGAAAAACTACAACAACTGGGTAAACTATTGAAAGAATTTACCAATATTGCTGTTGATGAAGAAGAAAAAGAAACCAGATAACATGGATCAACCATCCTCAACCATGGCTTTGCAATACCGGGAAGCCATGTCCAAGGTGGCGGCAGCAGTACACGTCGTCACCACAGAAGGCCATGCCGGACGTTATGGCATCACCCTTACTGCTGTTATGTCGGTAACGGATACCCCGCCCACACTATTATTATGTATTAACCGCAATGCCCGCATTCAGCCGATTCTGCGTGCCAATGGGCAGCTGTGTGTTAATGTTTTGGCCGCTTCACAGCAGGATGTAGCCGAGCACTTTGCTGGCCTGACGTCCATTTCGGCCAGCGAGCGCTTTTTGCAGAACGAATGGCAAAATCACCACCATACCACCCAGCCACAGCTAGTGGGTGCACTGGCACATCTACACGGCCACATTATCGACAGCCATGATATGGGCAGTCACAGTGTGTTTTACGTAGCCATTGAGCATATCAACGTTAATTCTCAGGAAAATCAGGGATTACTGTATTTTCAGCGGCAATTTGCTCAAACTGCAGTACCAGTATGTGAAACACACTATGTCTGAAGCATTTTCCTGGCAAATTAGCTGTTAATATCTGTCGGCACTGATAAACAAAACGGACTGTCCATACTTGTACAGCCCGTTATAGTTGGCAGAAATATTTATTTTACAATCTGTACCAGCTCACCTGCTGCATAGCGATTTGCCATTTTTTCCAGAGAAACCGGTTTAATCTTATCTGCATAGCCAGCTGCACCAAATGCCACGTAGCGGTCGATACATACCTGTTTCATCGCTTTAATGGTTTCAGTAAAGTATTTGCGCGGATCAAATTCTGCCGGATGTGTAGCCAGAAAACGGCGAATGGCACCGGTACTGGCCAAACGCAAATCGGTATCAATATTTACTTTGCGCACACCGTACTTAATTCCTTCCACAATTTCTTCCACCGGCACACCGTAAGTTTCCGGAATACTACCACCATACTCATTGATTACCTGTAACCACTCCTGTGGCACCGAGCTGGAGCCATGCATCACCAGATGGGTATTGGGCAGGCGCTCATGAATTTCGCGGATACGGTCGATACGCAATACATCGCCAGTTGGCTTGCGGGTAAATTTATAGGCACCATGGCTGGTACCTATGGCAATAGCCAGTGCATCCACGCCAGTGTCCTGCACAAAGCGCGCTGCTTCATCCACACTGGTGAGCATCTGCTCATGGCTGAGTTTACCAGCAGCACCGACACCATCTTCTTCGCCGGCTTCACCAGTTTCCAGATTACCCAGACAACCGATTTCCCCTTCAACCGATACCCCGCAGGCATGTGCCATGTACACAGTTTTACGAGTAACATCCACATTGTATTCATAGGTAGAAGGAGTTTTAGCATCACTCAGCAGCGACCCGTCCATCATTACTGATGAAAAGCCCAGCTGGATGGAACGTTGGCAAACTTCTGGTGAAGCACCGTGATCCTGATGCATTACTACCGGAATATGCGGAAATTCTTCAATGGCCGCCAGAATCAGATGGCGCAGGAACGGTGCGCCGGCATATTTACGCGCGCCAGCACTGGCCTGCACAATCACTGGAGCGTTAACTTCATCGGCCGCTTCCATAATCGCACGCATTTGTTCTAGATTATTGACATTAAACGCCGGCAGGCCATAACTGTTTTCTGCAGCATGGTCGAGCAGTTGGCGCATAGAAACTAAAGCCATGAGATTCTCCGTGGGTACTTGGTAAGAATGGGTAAAAATTTGGCGCAATTATACCATCAAGCACCATGTTTGTAGGCATGTGCATGCACTATTCAGTAAATCTGTGTCTGAATAAATAGTTGTGGGAATTACTGGAAAAAAACGATTCGTTCGCGTTGTACAGTTAATGGCAGCCAGTCACCCGCATTCACGGCCTGATGCAGTGGCAGCCACCAGCGCAATATCCCGTATTGCGGATGCAGCAGCTGTACATCATACGATCTGGCCGTCAAACACACCTCTGTTACCTGTACCTGCACCCCGTTTTGTGGATCATATTGCAACGCATTCTGCGGAATATAGTAAGCATCACTAACATTATCGCAGCCCAGCAAACGTGCAGCCCAAGCATCTGCCGGCCGCGCCAGTAATTCAGATTTCTTGCCCTGCTGTATCCAGCTACCATGCCTAAGCAGACAAATGCAATCGGCCAGTGCAAACGCCTCCTGCGGGCTATGAGTAACCAGCACCGCAGGACATTTCTGCTGGCGTAGCAAACGCAAGGTTAATTGCTGCAAACTGGCACGCAGAGTGGTATCCAGTGCTGAAAAAGGTTCATCCAGCAGCAATGCCTGCGGTTGCAGAATCAATGCCCGTGCCAGTGCTACCCGTTGCCGTTCTCCGCCGGATAACACCCCTACCGGCTGAGTAGCTGCTTCAGCCAGCCCTACTTCCGTTAAAAGCTGCTGTGCCTGCTGCCGGGCACATGATTTACTTACCCCATGCATACGCAGGCCAAAAGCCACATTCTGCCAGACATTCAGATGTGGTAATAAAGCATAATCCTGAAACATCAGTCCGATACGGCGCTGTTCCGGCGGTAAAAAAGTAATATCTATATCATTAATCAATATTTCACCGCTATCCGGCTTCACCAGACCAGCAGCCATATTCAGCAAAGTTGATTTACCACTTCCGCTTTCACCCAATACCGCCACCAGCTCACCATCGGCTACTTGCAAACTTAAATCCGCTGCCACTACCTTATCAATAAACTTTTTATTAATCTGTTGCCAGCTCAACATATGCGTTGTCCCTTTCTGCCCTTACTCCACTCCAGCAAAGCAAAAATCAGCATTGCCAGCAACATCAACAGTAAAGTCAGCACCATAGCACGGTCATAATTATCACGGCCGGCTGTGCTCAGATAATGATAAATCAGCGTAGTTAATGTCTGCCATTCAGGCCGTGATAAAAACAGAGTGGCTGCAAACTCCCCTACACAGGTGGCCGCCGCCAGCGCCACCCCGCGCTGCATAGCCGGCCGCAACAGCGGCAAAATCACATACAGCAACACCTGTATACGACTGGCTCCTAAAGTCCTCGCCGCCTGTGTATAACTGTGCGGCAGACTGTCCCATGCCGCCAGCACATCCTTAGTAATAAACGGATAGGCAAGCAACGCATAGGTACATACCAGCATACTTAATGATGCCGTCCAGCCCGGATAGCATAATAACAGCCCAAACGACACACACACCGGCGATACCATAAACGGTAGAAACGTCAGGCTGCGCACCCACGCCAATCGCTGCGCCAACGCCGCATGAGTAAAACCCAGCAGCAGGGCTAACACCATTGCCATCAACGTAAAACGCAAAGTATTCAGCAGAGCCAGCCATGTAGTGCTTTCCAGCAATACCAGCCACGAACTGCCGGCCAGCACAGCACGCCAGCCAACTGCCAGCAGCGGCAACACACAACAGCCCAGCAACAGCAGCAATGCCAGCAATAATCCTAGTTTCTGCCGTGCGGTTGGTATTTGTGGAGGCAGCATCTGCACCAGAGCCGTTTGTGCCGTATATTTACTCAGACAGGCATACACAATACCAGCCAGAAAAGTCGTAGCCAGCGTCCACAACACCAACACACCAGCTTGTGCCATATCCAATTCATAAGCAATCAACTGATAAATCTGTACTTCTAGCGTAATGTAATGCTCGCCCCCAAGCAATAAAGCCAGACCAAAACCAGAGAAACAGTACAAAAACACCATGCACACACCACCGGCCAACCACGGCAGCATCTGCGGTAACTCAACACAAACAAAACGCTGCCACACTCCTGCACCCAAAATCTGTGCCGCATACAAACGTGTCGCCGGTACCTGACACAAGCCCTGATAGGCCGCACGCACCATTACCGGCAGATTAAAAAACACATTGCCATACAACAACAACCACGGCGTTTCTTCCCAGCCACGCCACAACAGCCCCTGCGCCCCGAACAGCGCCAGAATACCCACACCAGCCACCAGCGTCGGCATCACAAACGGCAGCATCAGTAAACGCAACACCCAGCTTCGGCCAGCAAACTGCAAACGGGTAACCACCCACGCCACCGGCACACCCAGCAACAAAGTCAGCCCGCTGCTGATAGCGGCCTGCCAAGTTGTCCAACCCAGTAAACGGCGCAAATACTCATCCTGCCAAACCATACGGAAACTGTCTGCATCCGTTTGTTGCAGCATCGTCCACAACGGCAGCAGCACCACAGCCAGTAAAAACAGCAGCGGCAACAGAAACAGCATTCCCAGCAGCACTTTTTGCGCCATACCACTAGCATTTGCTTTAATGCCGTTTACCTTCATATGCACCTGTTCATTACTTTTAAATTCACCGTTTATACAATCAAACAGGGCACTACCATGCCCTGTTGTTATTCCCTAATCTAGCAATGGCAGACAGCCCTACTCCAGAGCAATGCCCCTTATCTGCCTAGCGTTGCACCACCTTCACCCACTGTTTCACCCAGCCTTGCTGTTTTGCGGCCATATCAGCCATACTCGGCTGAACCACAGTAGTAGGAATACTCACATGGCGATATACAGCAGGAAGCGTCACTCCCTTCACTGCCGGATAAACCCACATTGACATAGGGATAGCACTTTGCACCTGATTACTTTGCAGATATTGCACCAGCTTCGCCGCCAGTACCGGCTGGCTGGCATTATTCAGCACCGCAGCACCTTCAATCTGGCGAAATACCGCACCCTTAAAACGTAAATCGCCAGTTGGCGGTGTCTGGTATTTGCCTTTACCATAATACACCTCGGCTACTGGACTGGAAGCATAGCTCACCACCATCGGCCGGCTACCGCCATTCAGCGTAAAATCAGTGTAATAAGCCTCACTCCAGCCCTTGGCCACTTTCACCCCGTTCTGGCGCATTTTTGCCCACCACTGCCACGTACCTTGTTCACCAAGACCACCAATATTGGCCAGCAGAAACCCCAGCCCCACCGTTGAAGTGGCCGGGCTAGGTACCACCAGCAAATCCTTGTAAGCCGGGCTGGCCAGCTCTTCCAGCGAACGCGGTAAAGGTTTCTTGTGTTTCTGGAACCAGGCCTTATCATAATTAATTGCAATATAGCCATAATCCACTGCCAGCACCTGCGGCAAGTCCACGTTTACCGCGCGGCTGGCCGGCTGGCTGGCAGCAAACAGCTTAAACTGCTGTGCCTTGCTGATATTACTGTTATCCAGACCATATACCGCATCGGCAATCGGTTTGGCACGCGTTAAAATCAGCTTATTGAGCATCTCATTGCCACTGCCAACCTTAATCAGAGTTAACTTAACCTGATTATCCTGCTCAAACTGAGCCAGAACATTTTTCGGCAAAGCAAAAGAATCATGCACGGCCAAACGCACTTCAGGCTGCGCCTGTACCCATGCGGCCATCAGCATGCATAATGTCCCGATTAACCACTTACCTGCCTTCATCCCAGCCTCCTGCACTTAAAATTATCCATATCCTGTATACAATCATACCTGTTTTACGTGTCCATAGTACAAACCTGACGCCAACTTACAAATCATGACAACCCATTACTGGCTATTCGACCTCGACAACACACTGCATCAGGCCGATGCAGGCATCTTCAGCATTATCAATCAGCACATGACTGCCTATCTGGCTACTAACCTGCACATGGATAGCGCAGCAGCCTCACAACTGCGCCAGCAATACTGGCAAGACTACGGCGCCACGCTGGCAGGCCTCAGGCTGCATCATCCCGAAATAAACCTGCACGACTTTCTGCTTGCCTGTCATCCACTGGCACAGATTCTGCCCCTGTTACAACCCATGCCACAGTTACAGTACACATTGGCACACCTGCCCGGACACAAAGTAGTTTTTTCCAATGGCCCCAGCCATTATGTACAGGCACTGGTCAGTGCCATGCAAATCCAGCCACACTTCCATGCCCTACTTGGCACAGACAACATTGAACTGCACTACAAACCTCACCCCCAAGCCTACCACAACCTGTGCCGGCAACTGCATATCCAGCCACAGCAATGTATTATGGTAGACGATAGTCTGGCCAACCTGAAAACCGCACATACACTGGGCATGCGTACCGTATGGTATGGAAAGCACAGCCATCCCGCCCCTGAAACCGATGCCTCAGCCCCAGACATGTCCAGCCTGCTGCGCATCGCCTCAGACCTACTGTGAAGCGCTATACGCCAGCACACAAATTCTCTACAATAACAGATATAAATCACCAACCACAAAGGACAACGCCATGCGTGCGGGAATCTATTTATTATGCGGTTTACTGACCCTCAGTGGCTGTACATGGGAAACCTATCAGGATGCCACCGGACAAACCAAACTGCGCCAGAAATACGAGCCGGGTACACGAGTGGTATATCAGGATGGCACCTACTCGCACAACATGCGGTACAACAGCATGCGTCCCGAACCTCATGTCATGAAACCCAGCGTAGGTGATGCCAACGAAAAACTGCCGGCACATACCCACTGGTCAAACACAGACAGCAGTGCCGAATAATCCACATACACCCATACACAGGGCTGCTGGAATCAGATATAAATTCCGGCAGCCCGTTTATACATCTGAATACATACTGATTTATGCCTACTACACCCCTTAATATTGTTATCCTCGCTGCCGGCAAAGGCACCCGCATGTACTCCCGCCAGCCCAAAGTGCTGCATGAAATTGGTGGCATCAGCATGCTGGAGCGCGTTATCCGCACTGCCCAGAGCCTGCACCCCGACAACATCAGCGTCGTCATCGGCCATGGCAAAGAACTGGTGCGGCAACGCATTCAGGCAGATGTGCACTGGGTTGAACAAAACCAGCAGCTAGGCACTGGCCATGCGGTAAAAATGGCACTGCCGCATCTGGGCAGCAGTGGGCGTACCCTGATTCTATATGGCGACGTACCCCTGATTGACCAGCAAACCTTACAAGACTTACTCAGCACCGCCGGTGAAGATATTGGCCTGCTGACCGATGTGCTCGACAACCCCTCCGGCTATGGCCGCATCATTCGTGAACAGGGCAACGTTGTAGCCATTGTCGAAGAAAAAGATGCCAGTGCCACCGAAAAAGCCATCCGCGAAACCAACACCGGCATCTTCGTACTGCCCAATCACAAACTGGCACAATGGCTTAATGCCCTGCAAAACCATAACGCCCAGCAGGAATACTACCTCACCGATGTGATTGCACTGGCACAGCAGGACAACATCCCCGTACATCCGCTACAGGTGCGCGCCTCATGGCTAGCAGCCGGAGTGAATAACAAACTGCAATTGGCACAACTAGAACGCATCTTACAACAGCAGCAGGCTACCGCCCTCTTACAGGCCGGCGTTACCCTGCGCGACCCAGCACGCTTCGATTTACGTGGACAGCTTACTCACGGACAGGACGTAGTTATCGACATCAACGTCGTACTTGAAGGCAACATAGAACTGGGCGACAACGTTACCATTGGTGCCAACTGCGTGATTAAAAACGCCATCATCGGCGCTGGTACCACCATTCACCCCAACTCCCATCTGGATAACTGCATCATTGGCAGCAACGCCCAGATTGGCCCATTTGCCCGTCTGCGTCCACAGACACAGATTGGCGATGCCGTACACATCGGCAACTTTGTCGAAGTTAAAAACAGCAACATCGGCTATGGCAGCAAAGCCAACCACCTTACCTATCTGGGCGATGCCACCATCGGCGAACACAGCAACATCGGTGCCGGCACCATCACCTGCAACTACGATGGCGTCAACAAATACCGCACCATCATCGGCAATCAGGTACGCATCGGCTCCGGCAACATGCTGGTTGCGCCCATCACCATCGGCGACCGCGCCACCACTGGCGCAGGCAGCACCCTGAGCAGAAACTGTCCAGCCGACAAACTGACACTAGCACGCAGCCGCCAGACCACCCTGCCAGAATGGCAACGCCCAGAAAAATCGGCCAAAGAGTAAATCAACTCTTACCCGCACCATCAACCCGTCATGCCGCAGCCACATAACGGGTTGAAAACCAGCTTTTGCACTCGCTTTTACCCTATATTCACAATCAACTGGCACACACAGCCGCTGAATCAGCCTGCCCAAAATTACACAATCACCACAAACTTAAACATACCCAGATTATAAACTACATAATAATCATACTCATTACCAAAAACTTGACACAAATTCCTAACAGCGCAGCTTCCCCTTAGCCATCCATGCATGCAAATTAACAGGTAAAAGTAATATCATGTACAATAAAAATGATTCCCACTAAAAACAACAACACAATACCTATTTCCTAAGGTTTAGCGCAGTGTCAACACTTACCCTCGATCAACTACCGTTTGGGCAACCGGCAGTCATTACCCGCCTATTGCCTGAATCCATGCCATTTCGCCGCCGCCTGTTAGCCATGGGCATCACCCCCGGCAGCCACGTCACCGTTATCCGCACCGCCCCCATGGGCGACCCACTGGAAATCAAAACCCGTGGTTTCTACTTGTGCCTGCGCTGCAGCGAAGCAAAAGCCATTAGCGTAGTTGAGGTAAAAAAATGAAAATTGCATTAATTGGTAATCCCAACAGCGGCAAAAGCACCCTCTTCAACACCCTTACCGGCTCCCGCCAGCAGGTAGGTAACTGGCCGGGCGTCACCGTCGAGCGCAAAACCGGCAGTATTCAGATAAACCAGCAACCCATTGAAATCGTCGACCTTCCCGGTACCTATGCCATCGAAAACCTCGACATAGCCGCCTCACAGGACGAAATGATAGCGCGCGAATTCGTCCTCAACGAACCCGACACCCTGATTATCAACATCATCGACGCCACCAACCTGCAACGCAGCCTCTACCTCACATTCCAACTGCTTGACCTGAAACGGCCAATGCTAGTAGCACTCAACATGATGGATTCCCTGCACAACATAGGCGAAAACATCAACATCAGCACCCTTACCCAGCAGCTTGGCTGCCCTGTTATTGCCATTTCTGCCGCCAAAAAAACCGGCCTGCCCGAACTACAACAGGCCATAACCACTGCCATCACCCATCCCGTACCGGCTAACCCGCAATTCGACACCCTTGGCAGCAAATACAACAGCATCATCCGCAACCACCTAGCACAACTACCCGCAAACAGCGCTGTTCACCAGCTCGACCAGTGGGCACTGATCGAACTGCTACTCAAACAAAATCCCATTCCCCTCAGCGAAGCAGAAAACCACACCTTGCAACAATGCCGCGATGCCTTGTCAGACTGGTGCAACCACGAAATCGACATCGCACTGGCCAGTGCCCGTTACGACGCTATCGACCAGCTAAGCCGTACTGTTATCGAAAAACCGCGCGAAGCCAACCTGTCACTGTCAGACAAAATCGACCGCATCACCCTTGGTCGCTACAGCGGCATCCCATTTTTCCTGCTTGTCATGTACCTCATGTTCATGCTGGCAGTAAAATTCGGTTCCGTATTCATCGACTTTTTTGACATCCTTTTCGGCACCATATTTGTCGATGGTTTTTCCACCCTACTCACCAGAATCAGCGCACCAGAATGGCTGATTGCCATCCTCGCCAACGGCATCGGTAGCGGCATACAGACCGTCGCCACCTTTATTCCCGTTATCGCCGCCATGTTCCTGTGCCTGTCGTTTCTCGAAGATTCCGGCTATCTGGCGCGTGCCGCCATGGTAGTCGACAGAGGCATGCGCGCCATCGGCTTACCGGGCAAAGCTTTCGTCCCCATGCTGGTAGGCTTCGGCTGTGGTGTACCAGCCATCATGGGCACACGCACCCTCGACAGCACCCGCGACCGCCTCATGTCCATCAGCATGATTCCATTCATGTCCTGTGGTGCCAGACTACCGGTATATACCCTCTTTGCCGTCATCTTCTTCCCCCACAACGCCTCTACCGTCGTATTTATCCTTTACCTGCTCGGCATTGGCGTAGCCATCCTCACCGGCCTCATCCTCAAACACACCCTGCTGCCGGGCGCCATCACCCCCTTCATCATGGAAATGCCCGCTTACCGCCTGCCCACCCTGCGCGGCATGCTCTACCTCACATGGTCACGCCTCAAAGGCTTTATCTTCCGCGCCGGACAAGCCATCGTCCTCATGGTAACCATCCTCAGCCTACTCAACTCCCTCGGCAGCGATGGTTCCTTCGGCCACAACGACAGCAGCCAATCCGTCCTGTCCGTAGCCAGCCAGAAAATCACCCCCGTATTTGCCCCCATGGGCATCAGCGAACACAACTGGCCGGCTACCGTAGGCATATTTACCGGCATCTTTGCCAAAGAAGCCGTCATTGCCACCCTCAACTCCCTGTACTCCATGAAAGCAGAAGAAGATGGCAGCGAAGAACACTTCAACCTGCAAGCCGGCGTCATCAAAGCCCTGCAAACCATTCCCGCCAACATCAAAGAACTGGCCAGCTCCTTCCTCGACCCCCTTGGCTTCAGCGCACTAGACCAGAGCGCAGACAGCGTACAGCAGGATATGGACATCAGCGCCAGAACCATTACCAAACTAGAAGCCTCCTTTGGCAGCAGTACCGCAGCCATGGCCTACCTCATATTCATCCTACTGTACACCCCATGCGCCGCCGCCCTTGGCACCATCTACCGCGAAGCAGGCGCGCGCTGGATGCTGTTTGTCGCTGGCTGGACATTTCTCACCGGCTGGAGCTGCGCCACCGTCTATTATCAGTACCACCAGCTTAGCCACAGCAGCAGCGCCCCCTACTGGATTGGCGGCGTAGCCTGCCTCTTCTGCATCATCGTCTGCGCCATGAAACTCATCGGCAGCCGGTGGCAGACCAGCCAGCTAACCATAAAAACCAGCCCGCGCAGCACAAACAACGGCTGCCACTAAATAACAAACTATTTTTACCAACTATCAAACATATTGACACTCAACAGCAGACCGATGACTATAGCCAGTGGCTAACTAAAAAGTTGAAGTTGCACTAAAAAGCAAAACATGGCATACACATGATGAAGTAATTACCATTGCTTCACGTCGCCGAACCGAGTTACTAACTGAGCTGAAAAATGCAAGTTAAATGGACAGATAAGGCATTAGCTGACTTAGACATCATTGTGCGCTAATCTTCCAGAAGAACCCAACAACGGCATTTGATATTGAAGATTTGATTTTGAACAGCGTTCAAAATTAATTACTATATATAGTCTATCATCAATACTATGCAGCATTTAGGTATTGCCAAGGCCAAAATGGAATTTTTGATTTACCAGGAGGTGCCGCGAATCATCATTGGTAATGGATTATGAATAAACAAGAAACACAGTTGATCGAAATTGAAAAAAAAGCTGATGAGCTTATGCAGGCAATAAATGCTTTTGCATTTGCTCTTCGCCATGAACATCATTTTTTCCCAGATATAACCGTTAGGCTATGTGCTGAGGCTATACACTGTACTAGCTCAAACTTAATCTGACAGACACTACCTACTCATCGGCCTTACCTCGCAATAGCTTAGCGCCCTCCCTGCAGTGGTCACGCCCCAGCAAATAATTAACGAACCCAGCTCCGCCACCTTTCCCTCAATTAAAAAACTGAACAATCATAATCAGCTTTCAAGATAGCCATGAACGGCATTTAATACCCGTTCTGTGGCTGCCAGAAGTAATGATAGTAAGGGCATCTAACTGGTTCAGAGCACCAACCTTAACAACCCCGCTATTGCTCCTGACATGCTTTTTTTGAATAGCCTTTTTTGCGCAAGCTACTGCCCAACTTGTCCATTATCAGCAAAATATTAACAATCTTAGTTATATCAATAGAGTAGCCATAAGCAATCACTCTATAATTTTTTGCAATAGTATGGAAAATTTTACCCAAACAGATAGTGATATTTCCCATATCATCACTATCTATTTGCACTCAATAGTCCAACCAACAGAAACCACCCACCAACTTACACCCACCAGAGGATTACCAGCACATGCTCATCACCGCCATTCGCGATTACCTCCACACCATCGGACAGGCTAGCCTGCAAGATTTAGCGCGCCATTTTCAAGTACAGGAAAGTGCCATGGAGCAAATGCTCGCTTTCTGGCTCAGAAAAGGCACCATTCGCCAGCTTACCCCTAGCCAGCCCGCCTGTAACCAGAACAAATGCAGCGACTGCATCGCCTGCCCCGACGGCGTAAAAAAAATCTATCAAATCACCACCAGCCCACATACCACCATCCCCATCAACCCAATTAATCACAGCACCTGACAACCCCCTATCTAAGTCAAAACACATTAGCAACGTGACAGCATAAATCAATGTCAAATCCATATTAACCAGAACAAATAACTGGCAACACAGCAGCACAAAAATAACGCATTTGATAAATAAAGATAATTTATTCAAAATACCCACAACCACAAATTATCAACATAGCCATACCTACCGCTTAGCATCAGCCACCATTAACAAACACTACTGTGCAAACCACTCATTTCCATTACAATCATCTTCTCAAACAAAATAGAAACAGCATCAACAGGCGCCGCGATGCACACCAGACAGACTACCACTGCTGCATTAGCCCATAACCAGCAACAGCATAGCCCGTCTCACCATAACCCCGCATCCGCACCACTCAGCCTGTTCGTAGCAAAAGGATAAACCATGTGTGGCATAGTCGGCGCCATTCGCGCTCAGAATAACGTAGTAGAATTTCTTACCAGCGGTCTTGAACGACTGGAATATCGCGGTTATGACTCCTCAGGCATCGCCGTATGGACACCAGACGGCATCAAGCGCGTTCGCCGCGTCGGCCGCGTCAAACTCATGGAAGAAGCCGCACAGGCCGCCGGCCTCAAAGGCTGCCTTGGCATCGGCCATACCCGCTGGGCTACCCACGGCGGCGTTACCGAGCCCAACGCCCACCCGCATATCTCCAATGATTTGATTGCCATCGTCCACAACGGCATCATCGAAAACTTCGAAACCGAACGCAGCCGCCTCCAAGCACTGGGCTATGAATTCACCTCACAAACCGATACCGAAATCATCGCCCACAGCATTCATTACGAATACACCCACACCAGCAGCGGCAACCTATTTCAGGCCGTACAGACCGCATGCCAACGTTTTCAAGGCGCCTATGCCATCGGCGTTATCGCCACAGACAACCCCGAAAAACTCATCGCCGTACGCATGGGCTGCCCCCTCCTGGTAGCATTGGGCACAAACGAAAGCTTTATCGCTTCCGACGTTTCTGCCGTTATCGCCTACACCCGCCGCGTTGTCTTTCTTGAAGATGGCGACATCGTCCAATTATCCACACAGGGCATCGACATCCTGCTCGACAAACACAACCAGCCGGCACAGCGCGAAATCAAAATGTCCGAGCTGTCACTAGCCTCCCTCGAACTGGGGCTATACAGCCACTTCATGCAAAAAGAAATCCACGAACAGCCCAAAGCCATCACCGACACTGCCGAAGTATTCCTCGTTGGCGGCTTTGAGCCAGCAAACTTTGGCGCCAGCGCCGCCAGCATCTTCGAGCGCATCCGCAGCATCAAAATCCTTGCCTGCGGCACCTCCTACTATGCCGCCCTTACCGCGCGCTACTGGCTCGAAGCCATCGCCCAGATACCCACCGATGTTGAAATTGCCAGCGAATACCGCTACCGCAAAGTCATCGCCGACCCCGAGCAACTCATCATCACCATCTCCCAGTCCGGCGAAACCCTCGACACCATGGAAGCACTCAAATATGCCAAATCACTTGGCATACAGCACAGCCTGTCCATCTGCAACGTCATGGAATCAGCCCTGCCACGCGAAAGCGAGCTGGTACTGTATACCCGTGCCGGTGCTGAAATCGGCGTAGCCTCCACCAAAGCCTTTACCACCCAGCTAGTAGCCTTATTTGGCTTAGCTGTTACACTGGGTAAAATGCGCGGGCTGGTTACCCCCGCAGAAGAAGAACAATACACCAGCGAACTGCGCCTGCTGCCCGGCAGCATACAGCACGTACTCAACCTCGAACCGCAAATCGCCAGCTGGGCAAACCAGTTTGCCGCCAAAAACAACGCCCTCTTCCTTGGCCGCGGCATCCACTATCCCATCGCCCTAGAAGGCGCACTGAAACTCAAAGAAATCACCTACATCCATGCCGAAGCCTATCCCGCCGGCGAACTCAAGCACGGCCCGCTGGCACTGGTAGACCAGAACATGCCCGTCGTCGTGATTGCGCCCAACGACAGCCTGCTGGAAAAAGTCAAAGCCAACATGCAGGAAGTAGCAGCACGCGGCGGCGAACTCTTCGTCTTCACCGACCTCGACAGCGAATTTACCGCCGGCACAGGTATCCATATCATCCGCACCCCGCGCCATATGGGCGTACTCTCCCCAATCGTCCACACCATACCAGTACAACTACTGGCCTATCACACCGCACTGGCACGCGGCACCGATGTGGATAAACCGCGCAATCTGGCAAAATCGGTAACAGTCGAATAAAAAATCAATTCAAATTTAAAATAAATCCCTACTATGCAATCATAGTAGGGATTTATTTTAATCATCAATTCATTTACAAAAAAGCTTAAATACAACACATAAATTTATTTATTAGCCATTAATTAACAAATATGAACTAAAATATGAAATAATTAAAATATTGCTTTCAGATACAAAGTCAACCAAAGCAAATGACAACCTAAAGGAGACATAAGCGTGGGAGAAGCTTACTGGGCTGCCCGAGAGGGCGATGTACTTCTACATACCTCACTAATTGCCGACATCGCCGGCGCCGCCGTAGAAATAGCCTGCTATACTGCTCTTACCGCTGCCGCCAGTTTTCTAATACTAGGCGCTCCATTTACCGGCGGCACTAGTGCCCTTGTTCTGGGTGCACTTGTCGGCGTGGTTATGGGCGTTTCTGGCGGTAGCTCCAAAATATCAGAGTTAGCAGACTGGGTCAGTGGCTTATTTCCTCCCTCCGAAGATGGCAGAATCAAAACAGGTTCACCCAACACCCGTACCAACGGCAAACCAGCAGCCCGCGCCGCTGGTACAATAGACCAAAGCATAGAACTAGTCGATAGCAGCGAACAACCGCAACAACCCACAACCTTCATCGATATTGCTGCTGGCATCTTTGGTGGTGCAGCAATGATAGCCAAAGAAATGGTCAGACCCACCGTTGCCTCTCCAGACCCACGGGCTGTCCCTAAAGAAGACGACAAAATCATTTGCCACAAACACCCATCCTCATTCTCCGATCTGGGTAGCAAATACACCGAGAAATTACCAGATATCTCACCACTTGGCATTATCGAAGGCGGTATCGACATAATCAGCGCAGGCTGGGGCACATTAACCGGTAGTGCCGAATACATGGCCGAAGGTTCCAGCAAAGTCTACATCAACGGCCAGCCTGCCGTACGCAGCAACGACCGCAGCACCTGCGAAGCCAAAGTCACCGATAACTGCGAAGGTGGTGTCAGAGTTTCCAACAACGTACGCATCGGTGGCAAACCCATCGTCGTGCGCGAAATCAAAAGCGGCAAACATCCCATCAACCTGATAGTTTCCGTAGTAACAGCGATATTGCGCCCCGGAAAACTGTGTACCAAAATAGTCTGCTTTGGGAAGGATTTTTTTACCGGTGTTGCTCTCAGCTATCTTACAGCACAAGGAACTAGGGCTGCATCAACTGTTTTTCTAGGCAATCCCGTCCATCTGCCTACCGGCGCCAAAATACTTAAAGACCAGGAAGAACTCGACTTCACCATCCCCGCCCATTTCCCCATCGAATGGCAACGCTTCTACAGCAGCAGAGACGAACGAACCCATAACATGTTCGGCGCCGGCTGGAGCGTCCCCTATGAAGTAGAAATGGAAATTTCCCCGCAGCCAGACGGCTCCTGCTCCGCCGTCTACATAGAAGAACAAGGCCGGCGCATCGAAATCGAAGCCTTGCAGCCGGGCGAAGGCATCCGCGGTGTAAACGAAAACCTCAGCATCCGCCGTGGCGAACACAATCGCTGGATCATCGAAGACGACGCCGGCATCTACCGCCTGTTCGAACCCGATCCAAACAACCCCAACCGCCTCTACCTTACCCTGCTGCAAGACCGCAACGACAACCACCTGTTTATCTACCGCGATCAGCACAGCCGCATCAGCCACATCAGCGCCGACAACAACACCGCCACCATCTCTCTGCACTATCAGGACAAACGTCACCCCCAGCGCGTCACACACATCAAAAGAGAACTAGCCGATGGCAGCAGCCAGCTACTGAGCCAGTACCACTACAGCGAACAGGGCGACCTGCAACAAGTCATTGATGCAGAAAACCGCTCTACCAGAGAATTTGCCTATGACAACGGCCGGCGCATGATCTACCACCGTCTGCCCACTGGCTTGCAGTGTCATTATCAGTGGGATAGCTTCAGCGGATCAGATGGCATAGAATGGCGTGTCATCCGTCACTGGAGTGAAGCCGACGGCAAACGTCTGGAAGACTACCGCTTCCAGTACGACCTAAGCAAACACCTGACTACTGCGTATGACAGCCTCGGTCGAGTAAGCCAGCATTACTGGAACGAAGTCTATCAACTCACCCGTTACATTGATGTCCTAGGGCAGACCACCGAATTTGAGTGGAACGAAAACCAGCAACTGATCAGCGTCACCGATCCCCAAGGTGGGAAGTGGTACTACAGCTACGACGAACAGGGACGCCAAACTGAAGAAACCGACCCCCTCGGCCGTACCACTCAGACCCAGTGGCTGCCGCACTGGGCTTTGCCCACCATCAGCGTCGATCCCGATGGCAGCACATGGCGTTACTACTACGACCAGCGCGGTAACCTGCGCAGTGTTATCGACCCCCACAAACAGCGTACCCACTACCAGTACGACCTGCATGGCCAGATAGTCAAAATAACCGATGCCCGCGGTGGCAAAAAGTATCTGCGCTGGAATCAGAACGGCCAGCTAATCCAACATGTCGACTGCTCCGGTGCCACCACCTATCTCTATTACGATGCATCAGGCAATCTCAGCAGCGTCACCGACGCCATCGGCGAAAGCAGCAAATACCACTACAACGCTGCCGGCCAGCTTACCGGCGTTACCTTAACCGACGGCAGACAGGAACACTACCGCGTCAACAGTGCCGGCCAGCTACTCACCTATACCGACCCCGCCGGCCACAGTACCCATTACCAGCGCGACCCGCGCGGACTGGTGCATACCCGCATCGATGCTGCCGGACGCAAACTCGGCTTTAACTACGACGCCTATGGCCGCCTTAACGCCCTTATCAACGAAAACGGCGAACACTACCAGTTTCAATACGATGCCGCCGACCGCCTCATCGAACAAACCGATCTGGACGGGCGTAAACAGAAATACAACTACGATGCACTGAATAACGTCAGCGCCGTGCACTTTGCTGCCGGCAGCAGTGCCGAAATTACCCACCGCTTCAAACGGGATGCCATCGGCCGCCTCATCGGCAAATACACCACCGACGGCACCACCGCCTACCAGTACGACAAAGCCGACAACCTTATCAAAGTCGGCTACAAAAAAGCCGGCCTGCCCGCAGAGGCAGAGCCCGACCTCATCACCTTCAGCTACGATCTGCTGGGTAACCTGCTGAGCGAAACCACCGCACAGGGTACCCTCAGCCACCAGTACGACCCACTGGGCAACCGCATCGCCACC
>NZ_MEIR01000004.1 GCF_002777825.1 Snodgrassella alvi
CGGGTTGTTGGGGTTGTTGGGGTTGTTGGGGTTGTTCGGGTTGTTTGGGTTGTTCGGGTTGTTCGGGTTGTTTGGGTTGTTTGGGTTGTTTGGGTTGTTTGGGTTGTTTGGGTTGTCAGGTTTTGCTAGTTGTGAGCGTAAGTACCAGTTGCTGTTCTGGCCATTAATATTGCCTTTGTACAAATGATATTCGTAAGCACCAGCATCAATATGATCATTTTGCAGATTAAAGGCGTTGTTGGTGCTGTTACCTGTGATATTGATAATTTCAATACCATCGGTGTTGCCGGTATCAGCACCAAGTCCGTTTGTGTTATTCATTCGTACTGTGGTTCGACCGGAGGCATTGCCATTGATAAACAATTTATCGGTTGCGCTGTTATTATCCTGTGATATGGTATCCAGGGTAATTGTGCCATTGTTGCCGATATAGTTGCCATTGATGGTTAAGTGGTCACCTGCTTGATTATTACTTAAGCTTAGATTACCGGAATTTGTGATATTGCCATTTATTACAGCCTGATGTAGGGATGGGATAAGATTTAATGTTGCAGCTGGGTCGATATTGAGGTTGCTGGTATTTAAATCACCAGTCAGGATGAGTGTGCTTTGTTGTAGTAGGTTGATATTTTCCCAGTTGCGGATGCCTATATTTCCGGTTGTGCCATTGCTGCTAGATGAACCAGTCAGTGACTGGCTGATATTGAGTGTATCAATCATCCCATCACTATCGCTGGTGTCATCGCCGCCATCAAGTACGCTAATAGCTGATGTATCTGCTCCGCTATTGATGTTTAAGGTGTCGCTGCCATTACCCAATGTGATTTCTCCTGTTACTTTGGATCCATTGTTTAGGGTAACGATAGCGTTGTCATCAGCATCACGGATTGCTATGCCTGAGGTGGCTTCAATGTTGGCACCACTATTAAGTGTGATTGATGTGGTGGTTCCGGTGCTGCCGCTGGTATAAATACCTGCGCCCGTGCCTCCGGTGACTTTCCCTGTTACGGTGACGGTGTTATTTCCATGCGGGGTGCGGTTGAGTACGTCAATGCCGTCTAACGCGCCGGTAATGGAACCATTGGTCTGATTAATGCTGATATCTGTGCCTGTTTGGTTATTTTCTGCGTGGATGCCATATTGGTGCAGGCCTTGTATGGTGCCGGAGGTGGTGATTGAGGTGGAGCCGGTTCCATTATTGATGATGTATATACCGTTTAGGTTGGCGTTGATATTCTTTGCGTTGATGTTTAGGTTGCTGGCTGTATTTAAGTTTTGTGCAAATATTCCGGTGCTATTGGCGGCGATGATATCGTTACTGACAGTTATGGAGGTAATGCCTGTACCGTTGTTGGTGGTATATATGCCGTTCATTTTGGCGTTTACGTTATCTGTTTTGATAATTAGGTCTTTGGTATTGCTTTTATTCTCAATATGAATGGCATCGCTGTTGGTTGCAGTTATGTTGCCTTTGGCTGTTATTGTGGTGGACCCGGTACCTTCATTAGTTGCATAGATTCCGCTTTGGGAACCCTGTACATCGTGTGTGTTGATGGTTAGATCCTTACCATGATTGAATGCGTATATGCCGTTTTGATTGGTTGCGGTTATGTTGCCTTCTGCTGTCACTGTTGTTGAACCTGTGCCGAAGTTTGCGGCGTAGATACCATTATTTTTGCCGTTAATGGTTTTGGTATTGATGGTTAGATCTGTTGCAGCGGGGTCGTTTTCTGCATAGATGGCGTCACTATTGGCGGAGGTGACATCACCATTGATGGTGATAGAGGTGGTACCGGTACCACTGTTTTTTAGGTAAAGGCCATTTTGATTGGCATTGATTGTTCCGGTTGTGATGGTCAGGTCTGTGGTGTTATTGCTATTTTGTGCATAGATGCCATTGCTACCGCTGGAGGTGATGTCTGCTGTGGTGATAGAGGTGGCACCGGTACCATAGTTTACAGCGTAGATTGCGTTTGTCTGGCTGTTAATGTTTTTGGTGTTGAGAGTGAGATTTGTGCCGGCGTTGCTTACGGAGATGCCAAAACCATTGGGTGTTGTCATGTCTGTGGTTGTGGTTATTGATATTGCTGCTTTTCCTGAGTTGTTAAGGGAGTATATGTTTTTTATATTTGTATTTTTTACTGTGACATTCAAGTCGCTGGCGCCAGCATTATTTATGATGGTTAGTGAATTATTTAATGGTTTGTCGCTGGTGGAGATATTGACTGGATCTGTATTGTCGTTTGCGATATAGCCATCAAAATTGGTGGTGTTTCCGCTGTATGTGGATGGCGATGAGTTTGTTTCTTTGGTAATACAATTTTTATTAGATAAATCAGAGCAGCTGGCATATGCTTCGCTGGTAGTGAAAGCGATCATGCCGATAACTGCTATTAGTTGAACCAGTGTTTTTTTTCTGAAATCTGGTTTTGGTGCGGATGCGCTAATATATGCTTTTGTTCTGATTCGCCATGTTGGGTGATAAGTTTTATTCATTTGAGTTTCCTGATTCTGTATGCTGTGCTGCTGCTGGGGAATACTTGCCTGATATAAGCAATGTAAATGTTTATAAATAAATCTGCTTGTTGTATTCGACTACAAAGCTAGTTATTAGTCAAAATGTAATTTATTGAATTATTTTAAGAAAATTTTATTTTTATTAAACTGGGTTTTGGGGTGTTATTTTTAGTAGGTTTTAATTTGTATATTTGTGTATGGTTTTTATTGGGTAATTGCTGAATGTGGTTATGTTAATTATTAATGTATATGAGCTGAATTGACTTGGTGCAAATGGGGTAATTTAATTTTGATTTATTTTTTTAGTAATTTTTTACTTTATTGGTAGTGGTATAGACGCTGCTATCTGGTTTGTTTTCTTTTAGGTTTGGTAGGTAATGGTTGCTGTGATTGTGTTATTTGAAAGTGGATATATTTGCTGTTGGGTATTGTAAGTAAGAATATATAACCGGATTTTGTTATGAGTTTGTGTGAGATTTAATCGTTAAAAGATATATGGTGTGTGACAGTTAATTGTTTATTGTGCAGTTTTTGTGGATATGTGTTGATGATGTTGTTTTTTTAACGGTACGTCGTTTGGCTATCAGATAAGAGGCTGATGCTTTGCGTGTTAAAATGGTTATTTTGGATTAGAATAAGTAGTTATTTTCTGGTTGATTAATGCCACAGTTGGGTTGATGTTTTTGTCTGGTGGTCACAGGAAAGAACTGGATATTATGGTATGGGAATACATATGAGTGAACAGCATAATGCGTCAGTTGGTGGCGCACACGAAGAGCAACTGGATGAAAATCAGATTATGGCAAATCGTCGCGATAAGTTGACGGCGATTCGGACGCAGGGTATTGCGTTTCCGAATGATTTTAAGCGCGATGCTTTTGCCGGTGATCTGCATGAGCAGTATGAGCAGTTTGATAAAGATGTTCTGGCGGAAAAGGCTATTCCAGTCAAGGTTGCAGGACGTATTATGTTGAAGCGTCATATGGGTAAAGCCAGCTTTGCTACAATTCAGGATATGACTGGACGTATTCAGTTGTATATTAATAATCAGGGTGTGGGTGAGCAGTTACATGATGCGTTCAAGCACTGGGATCTGGGTGATATTGTTGGTGCTGAAGGTGAGCTGATGAGAACGAATCATGGTGAGTTGACAGTGCGGGTATCCGCTCTTCGTCTGCTTACTAAATCGTTACGTCCATTACCGGATAAATTCCATGGATTGGCTGATCAGGAGCAGAAATACCGTCAGCGTTATGTGGATTTGATTACTAATGAGCAGACGCGGGATACTTTTGTGAAACGCAGCCGGATTATTCAGGCGGTTCGTAATGTGATGGTAAGCGAGCGTTATCTGGAAGTGGAGACGCCGATGATGCATCCCATTCCGGGCGGTGCAACAGCAAAGCCGTTTGTAACGCATCATAATGCGCTGGATATGGATTTATTTTTGCGGGTGGCACCTGAGCTTTATCTGAAACGGCTGGTTGTAGGGGGGCTGGAGCGGGTATTTGAAATTAATCGCAATTTCCGCAATGAAGGTATGAGCACGCGTCATAATCCGGAATTTACTATGATGGAATTCTATGAAGCCTATGGTGATTACCAGCGTATGATGGATATGACGGAAAAGGTGATTCGTGCGGCAGCCATTGAGGCTACTGGTAGTGCGGTTGTGAGCTATAACGGTAAGGATGTGGATTTAAGCCAGCCGTTTGCGCGGATGACTATTGTGGAGGCAATCAAACATTTTAATCCGCAGTATGCTGATGAACAGCTGGCAGATGAGGCATGGTTGAAATCTGAAATTAAAAAACTGGGCGGTGCTTTACCTGTGGCGCAGGGACTGGGCAGTTTACAGCTGGCGCTGTTTGAGGAGTGTGCTGAAGCTCAGTTATGGCAGCCGACATTTATTGTTGATTATCCGGTAGAGGTGTCGCCACTGGCACGTGCTTCTGATACTAAACCTGGTTTAACTGAACGTTTTGAGCTGTTTGTGGTAGGGCGTGAACTGGCTAATGGTTATTCGGAGTTAAACGACTCTGAAGATCAGGCAGCACGCTTTAAGGCTCAGGTGGCACAGTTGGATGCGGGTGATGATGAGGCAATGCACTATGATGCGGATTATATTCGTGCTATGGAGTATGGTTTACCGCCAACCGGTGGCTGTGGTATTGGGATGGATCGCTTGGTAATGTTGCTGACGGATGCACAGACTATACGTGATGTGATTCTGTTTCCACAAATGCGTTTAGAGTAACGGAACATAATGAAGAAAAGCCGCCGGATGTATTCCGTGCGGCTTTTGGTTTTTATTAATCCAATTATCTGGGTGGAAGGTGTTGTTGTTTATTGGAATGATGGGTTTGTTCATTGTTGTTTTCTACGGTGAATTCACCTTCGATAATATCGCTTTGGTCTGGTTGTGGTGTATTGGAAAAAGGATTGTTGTTGGTGTTGGCTAAAGGCTTACCGCTGATAGGCAGTAGTAGCAGGGCTGCAAATATATCAGATACAAATCCGGGGCTGATAAGCATGATGGCTGCCAGTACATAACGGAGAGGCCATAATAACTGGTAGATGGATACATTGCTGCCGGTGCGGATGGTGGCTACAGCGAGAAATAAGCCGGACAGGCCGATATTGCGTAGCATAAATATGCCACAGGCAATAGACAATATGATGAGAAGCAGTGTCCAGCTACCACCAATCAGATTGCTAACTAGAATAATGGAAATCACTTCCAGTGCTGCCAGTATTGTTAATGCCCAACCGATGTATCGCATGTGAATTTCCCTTTTTAGCTATAACAGTTTTTACAGATGGTTGCAGGATTGGCGAATTCAATATGTCAGGTCATAAAATGGCTATCTATATCTCTTGGCAAATTGATCTGGCGGCTGGCGGATGTGAGGGAAAAGCTATGTTAATATTGACCATGGGATAACTAAATCTATTGTACTGTACGGATTATTGTTGGGGGTTGAGATAGATTAATGATACAGGTATGGAGGTTGTACGGGATGTTGTGGCGGTTTGGTCTATGTTTAATACCATGTATGGGATTGTTACTGGGCGGATGTCAGAGTAACACCGCAGCTAAGGCACCGGTAATGAGTGGTAGTGCCCAAAATGGTTTTTATCGTGTGCAGCGTGGGGATACTTTATATCGGATTGGTTTACGCTTTAATCAGAATGTGAATACGCTGGTACGCTGGAATAATCTGGCTAATGCTAATGCAATTGAGGTGGGGCAACTGATTCGTGTGCGCAAGCCGGCAGTGGTATCGGGCCGTCCTGCTGGAGTAAAACCGCCGTCTGGCCGTGTTGCAGGTAAGTCTGAAGCAGGGGCTATTAGTACAGCTGCTCCTGATATTCGTTTGCAATGGCCGGTACGCGGGAAAGTGATTAGTATGTTTAATGGCCAGACTCAAAAGGGTATTGATATTGCTGGTAGCCGCGGTACACCGGTTAAGGCCGCCGCTGCGGGTACTGTGCAGTATGCTGGTGATGAGTTGCGTGGATATGGCCGGCTGGTATTGATTAAACACAGTAATAGTACGATGACAGCTTATGCATATAATGACTCGCTTAAAGTGCGCAATGGGCAGAGTGTGCAGGCAGGGCAGACGATTGCGACGATGGGTGACAGTGGTACTACCGGCGTAAAACTGCATTTTGAGGTAAGGGTGAATAGTCGGGCGGTTAATCCGTTGCGTTATCTGTCTGATTAAATACTGGCTGGTGTTGATGGCTTTTGCTAATGGGTGTGTGCCGGTTAAACCGGTAAGTTGATAGTAATGGTTTTATTTTATAATAGGGCAAATTTGAAGGAAGTGATATGAAAGAACATCGTGCCCGTAAACGCTTTGGCCAGAATTTCCTGCAAGATAAAAGTATTATTCAGGATATTGTGCGTGCGGTGCGTCCACAGCCTGCGGATATTGTGATTGAAATTGGTCCGGGACTGGCAGCCATTACGACTCCTCTAGCGGCGGCTGTTGAGAAGTTGCATGTGATTGAGATTGACCGTGATATTGTGGCGCATTTGCGTACTTTGTCATTTGCATCCAAACTGGTTATTCATGTAGGTGATGTATTGCAGTTTGATTTTGCCAGTGTGCCGGGTCGAAAAAAAATTGTAGGTAATTTACCTTATAATATTTCTACGCCGTTGTTATTTCGCTTTGGTCAGTATGCTGATGATATTGTTGATATGCACTTTATGCTGCAAAAAGAAGTGGTTGAGCGAATGGTGGCAGTTGCAGGTAGTAATGATTATGGCCGTTTGAGTGTGATGTTGCAGTATTTTTTTGAGATGGAAAATTTACTTGATGTGCCACCACGGGCATTTACTCCTGCGCCGAAGGTTGATTCAGCGGTGGTACGAATGATTCCACAGCGTGGTCGTATTGGAATTGCGCAGGATTTTAATCATTTTGCTGCTTTGGTCAAACAGGCTTTTCAGCAGCGCCGGAAAACCATTCATAATAATCTGAAGGAATGGGTAGATGATGCAGCATTAATAGCTGTGGGGATTGATCCGGGCTGCCGGCCGGAGCGGATTACGCCAGAGCTTTATGTGGCATTAAGTAATTATTTGTTGCAAATTGGCGCGTCTGTCTGAGTGGCTGATGCGGAGGGTTTCAGGGTGTGGGGAATACATGATTGAATTTAAAAATGTCCATAAGTGGTTTAAGGACTTACATGTTATTAATGGTGTGAATCTGAGTGTTAGCCAAGGGGAAGTGGTGGTTGTATGCGGGCCATCTGGCAGCGGTAAATCTACGCTGATTCGTACTGTAAATCAGCTGGAAAAAATTCAGCAGGGTGAAATCTGGGTGGATGGGATTAATGTTGCCGATCCGAAAGCAGATTTAAATCGGGTGCGTACTGAAGTTGGATTTGTGTTCCAGCATTTTAATTTGTATCCACATCTGACCGTTCTGGAAAATATTATTTTGTCACCGATGAAGGTGAAAAAACAAAGTCGCGCAGAGGCTGAAGCCAAGGCACAGGAGCTTCTGGCTAAAGTGGGACTTGCGCATAAATGTGATGCTTTCCCACAGCAACTATCCGGTGGGCAACGACAGCGGGTAGCGATTGCACGTGGTCTGGCTATGGAACCACGGGTGATGCTGTTTGATGAGCCTACTTCTGCCTTAGACCCTGAGATGATAGGTGAAGTGCTAAAGGTAATGAAAGATTTAGCCCTCAGTGGTATGACAATGATGGTGGTAACGCATGAGATGGGTTTTGCTCGTGAAGTTGCTGATCGGGTGGTGTTTATTGACCATGGAGAAATTGTTGAAGAAGCGGCGCCAGAAGAGTTTTTCCAGCGGCCGCAGCATGAACGTGCCCAACAGTTTTTGAATCAGTTATTAACGCATTAGCATTATTTGTTGCGTTGTAACTGGCTGGGAATAGGCAATTGCCAGCCAGAGTGTAACAGATTATCCATATAGCTCCTTGTCATTAATTTGATAGGGGGTTTTATTTGTATGGCGTTTTATATATGAAGTTACTTGAGGCGGACAGTCCATTAAGTTGAACAGTTTGATGTGCTGTATTTTTAGTATCTATTTAAATCAGTAACCTAAGCGCTGGCAGATGGTGGAGACCAGTCCGGCCTGATTGAGGGTATAAAAATGTAAACTGGGTGCACCCTGTTGCAATAAGTGATCGCACATTTCAGTCACTACATCTAGCCCCAGTGCTTTGATTGATGCGGTATCGTCGGCGTAGGACTGAAGTTTCAGACGTAACCAGCGTGGAATCTCTGCACCACAGGTTTCAGAAAAACGCGCCAGCTTGGAGAAGCTGGCAATAGGCATGATGCCGGGAATAATGGGAATATTCACTCCACGACTCTGTACTTCATCTACAAACCAGAAATAGCTGTCTGCATTGAAAAAGTATTGGGTAATAGCTGAGTCAGCACCAGCCTGACATTTACGCACAAAGTGATTGATATCATCTTCGGCACTGCGGGATTGCGGGTGAAATTCAGGATAAGCAGCGATTTCTATGTGAAACCAGTCACCAAATTCCTCACGGATGAGTCCAACCAGTTCATTGGCATAGCGTAAGCCCTGATGTCCGAAGCCTACGCCGGAAGGAACGTCGCCGCGTAAGGCGACGATATGGCGGATACCCATGTTTTTATAGGTCTGGAGCAGGCCGGTCATTTCTGCGCGGCTGGCACCTATACAAGCTAAATGAGGTGCGGCAGCCACACCATCATTCAAGATATCGGTGATGGTTTGCAGTGTACCGGCGCGCGTGGTGCCGCCGGCGCCGTAAGTGCATGAAAAATATTCAGGTTGATATTGACTTAGCTGCTTTCGGGTAATAGCAAGTTTACGTCTTCCCTCTTCAGTCCGTGGCGGAAAAAATTCAAAACTCAGTGGTGTGAAACTCATGATTGAACAGCCTCTCCAGTAGTTATGGTTAGATATCTAACCATAACGTTTCAGGCATGCTCAATCAATGTTTTGTTGCATATTTTCTTTGAAAAATCCGTCAGTTATTATGAATAAAATTAATAATCTGTTTTTGGAATTTTTATTTGTACCAATCAACAGGATTTATTTTCAATCTGGCGTCGTGAAAACTGGATGCCAAGCTGTTTTAATTTGCGATAAAGATGGGTACGCTCCAAGCCTACTTTTTGGGCTACTTTGCTCATGTTATGTCCTTCCTGAGCAATATGGTATTCGAAATAGCGTCTTTCCAGATCTTCGCGCAATTCACGCAGAGGCAGGTCAAAATTAAAACCAGTCATGCTTTCATGTGGGTGATTATATTTGAACTGATTCAGGATGGTACTGATGGCGTTAACGTCGATTTCGTTATGTTCTGCTGTTAGCATCAGGCTTTTGACAACACTGCGTAGCTGTTCCAGATTGCCCGGCCAGTCATACTGGCGCAGTTCATTCAGGGCTGCTGTGGTAAATTTTACTGGCGGAATTTTCTGACTTTCTGCCAGCTCGGTGGTAATTTGTTCTACCAGAAATACCATGTCATCCAGTTGTGAGCGTAATGGAGGAATGGCAACAATTAGTGAAGAAAGGGTATTAAGCAGTTTGTTATCCTGTAGCGGGTCGGTAATCATTTCTTTGATTGGCCGGCTACAAACACAGATGATACGTACATTGTAGCGATCTGCTTTGGTTAGGATAAAGCCGATGCTTTGCTGGGTGCTTTTGCCATATTGAGCAATATCACCCAGATAGAGTATGCCGCCGGTGGCTTTTTGCAATAATTCAATGGGTGCGTCAACAATCTGCTCTACTTTTGATGGTTCCACCCACGGGGTTGAGCTTTTATGAAATGAACGTGCAACCAGTTCAAAAGGTGAACCCAGCTCTCCTGTTAGCAGTACAGGAGTGCTGAACTTGGCTATACGTTCTAGATGCTGATTCAGCTCTTTGATAGCAGGGCTATGCCCGAGTTTGTCTAGTGACAGATTGGAGGCAGCCTGCATTTGTCCATATTTCAGGGCACGATCCACTGTGCTGAGCAGTTTTTGCAGGGAAATAGGTTTTTCCAGAAAATCCAGTGCACCGATTTTGGTTGCTTCTATCGCTGTATCAATGCTGGCGTGGCCACTCATCATTACCACTGGCATGGTTAACTGACCGGATTTTGCCCATTCTTTCAGTAAGGTAATGCCATCGCAATCTGGCATCCAGATATCCAGCAATACCATGGCAGGACGGGTTTGCTGACGCAGTTGGCGGGCAGTATCGGCATTTTCGGCCGTGGTGACGGTATAACCTTCATCTTGTAGGATTTCCGATAATAAGTCGCGGATACCTACTTCATCGTCAACAATTAAAATATCACTGCTTCGCATTTCTATTCACCTGTAAGGGTAAGGTTATTTTGACACAAGCCAGTCCGTTTTTCTGATTACTGATCTGGATCCGCCCGCCGTGTTCTTCAATGATTTTTTTGACTACTGGTAATCCCAGTCCGGTACCACCGGGTTTGTCTGTTACATAAGGGTCAAATGCATGTAATAACATCTCCTGACTGAATGTTTTGCCATTATTGCTTACGTAGATAAGAATGTGTTCGTTATTTAGCTCGGTTAATATGCTGACTTCGGGTGAGATATCAGCCGTGGCTGCTTCCACTGCATTTTTTAGCAGATTATGAATAACCTGACGTAATGCCCCGCTGTCGGCGTTAACATTCATTGCTATCTTACTCAAATTAACCGCAAATGTACAATTACTACCTTCGTAAAGTACCAAAACCTCGCGTATTAATTCATTTAAATCAAGATTTGTGAACTTTAATGCTGGAGAGCGGGAATAGTTGCGGAAGGCTTCAACCATATCTTTCATCGCTGCTACCTGTCGAATAATAGTATTGGTGGCGCGGTTAAGAATCTGGGCGTCTGCTTCGCTGAGTTTGTTACTGAGTTTCCATGCCAGCCGTTCGGCAGATAATTGGATAGGTGTCAGTGGATTGCGGATTTCATGTGCCAGCCGTTGCGCAACCTCACCCCAGGCCGCTTCTTTTTGTGCGCTTACTAGAGCAGTGACATCATCAAATACCAGTATAGTGCCGCCGCCACTGTCTTCAGGTAGTGGTGTGGCTTTGCCAAGCAGTATCAGGGTTTCATCTTTGTGATTATAGGTGATTTGTGTTGGTTTGTTCTGGTGTTCCGTAGCCAGAATCTGCTGGAATACATCTGCCAGCATCGCTGCCCGTGGGCTTTGTTTGGCCAGCTGATTTATGTTTTGTCCAAGAATTGAGTTCAGACTTTGCCCGAGAATGTTTTCGGCCATCTTGTTAAATGTAATCAGGCAGTTTTCTGGATTAAGGGTAACCACGCCGGTAGTCAGGCTGTTGAGAATATATTCCAGATAATGTCTGGCTGCTTCCTGCTGCTCTCGAGAATGGCGCAGCTGGACTGTCATGTGATTAAACAAATCAGTTAGTTTACCCAGTTCGTCATTGCGGTGAATGGTTTGCTGGACATCTAGATCACCTTTGGCTACTGCCCGGGCACCATCTGCCAGCGACAGAATCGGTGCAACAAACTGGCGTGCAAAATACAGGGCTACCAGTAAGGCTAAAACAATTGCCAGCAGGGTGGCCATCAATAGAGTGGCTAGAAAAAAGGTTTGTAAACTTTTTTTGGTAAAACTCAGTTCACCATATTTGGCGCGGGCAGCCTCAATCAGTGTGGCATCCTGCGCAACTTTAGGCGGAATGGGTTGACGGAAAAACAGGGCATTATCATTGTTGTGACCCGGTAAAATTAGCCAGCCCTGGGCATAAAGGATGTTATTGATGCTTTCAATTTCCCGCACTGAACCTGTGGTATATAACTGGTGTATCAAATTCTTGTTAAGTTCAGGTGTGGAAAGGTGCAATGGATTATATTCGGCAACAAGCTGGCTACTGCGGAGATTGCGGATATTTAGCTGGCTAAACTGTTTGCTTTTGCCGTTAATTTCGAGAACCGGTAAGAGTGGTTCTTCCATACCATTGGCGGCAATAAGGGCAATCTGGATATTGACTGCCCGGCGGACACTATTGTCCAGTTCATAATCCAGTGCGGATTTACTCAGGCTGATACTGCGGTTAAGCGCTTCTTCAGTATCGTTACCAAACCATGAGTGAATGCTGTGTGAAATAAACTGTGCAGATACCCCAAACAGGAACAACCCAGGTAATACGGCCACCAGTGTAAACATAGAGGCCAGACGCAGGGCAATTTTGGAACCAAATTCATGCCGGTGCCGGCTCTGTAATAGCTTCCACCAGTAAGAACCGGCCATTGATGTCAGTGTAAGCACTAACAGTGAGGCAAAGCCAAATGCAAACCAGAAATATTGTGATAAAACATTGGTATTGCCGGTGGCGACGGCCAGAACATACAGGGTTACTACACAGAGTACCGCCATGACCAGAATTAGCCGTCTCATTATGATTAATCCGCGTTGATAACAAGACGATGCCAGCCAGAATCCAGTTGCCAGCTATGAGATGTTATAGCATTGATTTGAAATGGTTTTGGTAGCTGGCTGATGCTCAGACTCAGACGTACGTCTGCACGGACTTCTCCTGCTGATACACCACTGAGTGTACCGCTGCTGAGTACACGCCAATTGGCTGCTGCCCCAATGGCTCTAAGTGCAGTATCAAGACTGTTGTATTCCGTAGAAAAGGTCGACCCCATACTGACACGATAGCGATTAGTAAGTGGGTGAAAGGCTAGTTTGTACTGAATAAGATTATCACCGGCAATCAGGTTGTTAATCCGGTTGCGGTAGGAAGCAAGTGTAGGAGAGGTAAGCTGATAGTTCAGGTCAAAATTTAATGGTACTCCCTGTGTCAGTGCCTGTTTTAGCTGATCGGGTAGCTGGGTATTAAAACGTGTATTGATGGAAAGCTGGCCATTGCTGGTGATGTAAGCCTGGGCACGCGTCGTGCTGATACCCTCTGCCTTTACTATGGTGGTGCTCAGGCAGAGGAGACAGGCAAAAAATAGACTAGATTTTATCGATAAGCGCGTAAAAAAAGCCATCTTGTTTGCTGTCCGGTAACAATATACGTGATTGACGCTGGCGGGCATCGGCATGTCGGGTTAAAAAATGGGTTAGCTGTTGCTGATTTTCTTCCATAAAAATCGAACAGGTGGCTAAAAGGAGGCGACCGCCTGATTTTAATGTCAGCCACAGACTGTCCAGTAATGCTTCCTGCTGTAACGCAGTTTTCCGGCTATCCTGTGGCTGGCGTAGCCATTTGATGTCTGGATGACGTTTTATTACACCTGAAGCTGTACATGGTACATCAGCCAGAATGGCATCAAAAGTGTTGTTATCATACCATGAGTGCAGCTCTTTTGCGTCAGCACAATGCAAGTGCGCCTGTTGCTGCAAACGTTGTAGGTTGTCCTGTACGCGTTTTAGACGCAAAGGATCAATATCCAGTGCGGTAACGTCACAGTCTGCCCATTCGAGTATATGTCCGGTTTTGCCACCGGGAGCAGCACAGGCATCCAGAATACGTTCGCCAGACTGCGGGTTAAGCATGGGAATAGCCTGCTGGGCACCGAAGTCCTGTACCGATACGTGGCCGGCTGAGAAGTCCGGCAGTTTCTGTACAGCTACTGCCTGTTGCAGCATGATGCTATGAGTATCCAGAATTCTGGCCGGAATGCCGGCAGCCGTCAATTTCGCCTGATATTGTTCAGCATCTGTATAACGACGGTTGATTCGCAACGTCATGGGTGGATGTTGCGCCATGGCTGTGACCATGTTGTGCCAGTGCTGGGGATAATGCTTTTTCAGGTAATTTAACCACCATGTAGGCAGGTTGTAACGTGCTTCATCCTGTTTGAGTGCGCTGGCCAGTAAGGTTTCGCGTTCACGCAAAAAGCGCCTTAACAAAGCATTAACCAGCTTCTGGTAACGGCCTCCATGCAGTTGGCGGGCATGATTAACGGCTTCATTAACCACTGCATGGGCTGCATTGCGGGTAAAGTGCAGTTGATATAAAGCAATGACGAGAAGGTTGCCAATTTCTGCTGGTGGTAATGCTTTTGTCATTTGTTGCACAAGTTGTCGCAACAGGCCTAAATAACGCAGACTACCATGACTGAGATCCTGCAAGGCACCTTTATCCGCAGCTGACAATTCTGGATGCTGCATTACCTGAACCAGAACTTCGCTGAGATTACGTCCGTTTAATACTTCACCGATGGCGTGAGCCGCCAGTTGCTGGGCACGCGCCATACTCATGTATTGGTCTCCACTGATGTCAGTACTGTACCCGGCTGTAAAGTATGGCCAGCCTGAAAGGCGGCAACAGGCATGGCCTTGCTACCAGCTTTCTGGATTTCCTTAATACTAATAGCGCCACAGCCGCAGGCAATAATCAGTTCATGCTCGTTACTATGCAGTACTGTGCCTGATGCTCCTGTATGCGAAGTGACTTGTGCACGCCAAATTTTAAGTGGTTTGTCCTGCCAGACAGTCCATGCGCCGGGTACTGGATTAAAGGCACGAATTTTGCGAACTATTTCCGTAGCGGGACGTGTCCAGTTGATTTGTGCTTCGGCTTTGCTTAATTTGTGAGCATAGGTTACGCCTGTTTCGCTTTGTGCCATGGGTTGTAATCGGGTGATTTGTTGCAAATCTGCAACAATTGCATTCGCACCCAGATGCATCAGTGCATCGTGTACTTCAGCAGCCGTATCATCAGAATTTATAGTATAAATATGCCGGCTGATTACTGCACCCGTATCCAGACCAGCATCCATTTGCATAATACATACACCGGTTTCCTGATCACCAGCTTCAATAGCGCGCTGTATTGGTGCGGCGCCACGCCAGCGTGGTAGTAGTGACGCGTGAATATTCAGGCAGCCATATCTGGGAATATCTAGCACTGCCTGCGGTAATAATAATCCATAAGCAGCCACTACCATTACATCCGCATTCTGCTCTTGTAGTATTGCCTGCGCTTCAGCCGTTTTTAGTGTGCTTGGCTGGATTACTGTAAGACCATGTGCCAGTGCAGCCTTTTTGACTGCGCTGGGCTGTAATTTTAATCCACGGCCACAGGGGCGATCTGGCTGGGTTAATACCAGCGGTACATCAAAACCGGCAGCAACAATAGCATCAAGGGCTGCGGCGGCAAAATCAGGCGTTCCAGCAAAAATAACAGAAGGCTTCATGCAATAAATCCACAAAAGACACCATCACTATCATTTAAAGATGGTGGTACAAATATCAGGGCTGACAACAGGGTTGTTCACATTTTTTCGCGTGCGCGTTTTTTCAGTTTGGTTTTGATGCGATTCTGTTTCAATGGTGACAGATATTCGACAAATACTTTGCCGGCGAGATGGTCCAGCTCGTGCTGAATACAGATAGCCAACAGGCCATCCGCTTCTAGTGTGAATTTTTCACCATGTTCATCATATGCTTCGACAGTGATGCGCTCCGAACGGTGCACTAACTCATAAATACCGGGTACAGAAAGGCAGCCTTCTTCGTATTCAGTATCACCTTCTCTGGCAGTAATAACCGGATTGATAAATACGCGCAGTTCGTTACGTTCCTCGGAAAGATCCATTACCACTACACGTTCATGAACATTAACCTGAGTTGCAGCCAGCCCGATACCGCGTGCCTGGTACATGGTTTCGGCCATATCCTGCACCAGAGTGCGGATTCTGTCATCAAATTGCGTCACAGATTGCGCAACAGTGTGTAAACGCTCATCAGGATATTGTAAAATGTTTAATAGAGCCATTGTGTGTTTAATTCCTTGTTCAATTTGACCTGATTACATGATGGCAATATGGATTTTTTAAAGATTGTTGATATGGATTCAGGTAAACTGGCACTAATATCCATACTATGTCATACAACGACCATTTAAAACAGTAAGTTCACTAAGGATACTTTACATGCATAAACATATTATAACCCTGCTGTGTACGCTGGGTGTGGCAATCTCTACACCCGTAATGGCCAAACTGAAATTACGTCCGGATGCACCAGCACAATATGTAGTGAAAAACGGCGATACTCTGTGGAGCATATCCGGTAAGTATCTTTACAGTCCGTGGCAATGGCCGCAACTGTGGGGTTCTAATCGCGCTCAGATTCAGAATCCACAGAAAATCTATCCAGGACAGGTTTTAAGCCTTCGTTATGTTGATGGTCAACCTCGCCTCGGTTTTGATAACAGTGGTGATATTCCAACTGTTAAGCTGCAGCCACGGGTGCGTAATATGTCTTCTGGTTATGGTATTAATACCGTTGATGTCGATTTTTACCGTATATTTATGCAGCATCCACAGGTCATTAACAAAGAACAAACCAGAAAGGCGCCGCGTCTTGTTGGAGGGCCTGAAAGTCGTGCTATATATTCAACTGGTGACCGTGTATATGCTGATCGTACACTGGAATCAGGTCGTTATCTGGTTTACCGGATCGAAAAAAATATTACCGATCCGGATACACATAAGTATCTGGGGCAGCTGGTACGCTTCAGTGGTGAAGTAGCAACTCTAGCCGGAAAAAATAGTGCTTTGGCTGAACGAAGTACAAGCGATGCTGCCAGCTTGCCCAAAGATGAGTATTATACGCGCGTGAATCCGCTGATTAAACTACCTACCCGTTCCGCGCAGCCGTTGGTGGTCACCAATGCCGCATCGGAAATTAGTAAAGGTGATTATCTGTTAAAAGTAACCGATGAGCAGGATTCTTTCCAGATGATGCCACATGCACCCAATACTCAGGTTAAAGGCAAAATTATTTCTATAATGGATGGAACCCAAGAGGCAGGAACTTACCAGACAATTACCCTAAATTTGGGTAGTAATGATGGAGTCGATAAGGGTACAGTCGTGAGTCTGTATAAAAAGAGACGCCAGTTTACAGCCGGTATACCCACTGATCCTAAAGCATCGCGCAGTATAGTTAAATACCTGAGCATCCCTGCAGAGGAAGTTGGTCTGGCACTGATTTATCGTGTTAGTGACAAATTGTCTTCTGCTCTTATTATAAGTGCGTCCAGTCCAGTGAAAGAAGGAGATATGGTGATGAATCCTGGTCACGATCTGGATGATGTTACCGATAATTGGAGTCATGTATCTAATTCATCAAAAGATTTGCGCTAACAGGTGGTAGTAGCAGGTAAATTATAGACAACGGTAATTTATAAGAATGTTTGAGTTACATATTGTTGATGAATTACTTTGAATATAAAGTGCGGATTTTTCCGCACTTTTTCTTTATGTGCTTGCTGGCAATAGGAACAGACTACTGTAGAAATAAATAGTAAGACAAATATGGATAGTTAAAATAGATCATTGCAGGTGCATACCAGACTGTTTTAATAATAGCAGTGATTTCAGCGTAGAATAGTAAGACAAAGTATTAAAATGGGTAAGCTAATTAATTCTGTATAGAACGATTACTTGTGCCTAAAAGGAGTTTGATAGGAGTATGGCTTGATTATTATGTAAAATTAAGATAAATTAGTTACCCGTTTGTTTATTTCCATTGTAAAAGTAACAATGGTTATTATTTTACAGTTCTATTTGTTTCTATCATTTTACAGATACGTCAATCACATAGGTTTAATTTCTGGCTGAATTGTTTTAGAATATACAGTTTGTTTGACTAAATTTGCCAGATAATAAGTTATCTGAATAAGTGAGTATCTGTTGGGGATAGGTTTGATGCTAATGGTGGCTAACAAGTAGTTTAAATTTTAGCCGGATACATTGGCACATTCATGAAAGTATTCCTGTTTTTATCAATATATTGAACTGAAATTCATATTCAAAATGAATTTATATTAATCAGCTAATATATATTGATAAGTCTTAATCTCAGACTGGCAAATCACGGCTTCAGCTGGTTTGCAATATGTATAGCAGTAAGTCGTGATTGGCGGAAAACTGAGTGTGTTGGTTATATTTGCTTACACACAAATGTATTCATTATTTTGAATAATCCACCTTTTTCCTTATTACAATGCCAGTCTGTTTTCGTTTGTAATTTTTACTCGGGATAATATGAGCTGTTTCACTCCCATTGTTGAGAACCAGACTAGCCACAAACCATTATTATATGCCAATGATTTAACTCAGTATACGATATTGTGTGATTTTGACGGTACCATCAGTGAACAAGATGTTACGGATACCTTACTGAACCATTTCGGTAATGAAAAATGTGCCTTATTGGAGCAGCAATGGTTGGATGGCATAATTGGTTCGCGTGAATGTATGCGTCAGCAAATTGCTAATATGCAAGCTAGCCAGGCAGAATTGGATAGTGTGCTGGCACAAATCAGAATTGATCCTGCATTTAGTGCATTTATTGATCTGGTGCGTAACGCACATTTAAATGTGCATATTGTCAGTGATGGGCTAGATTATGCAATTCAGACGATTCTGAAGCGATATAATTTTGATTTCTTGCCCATTTTTGCAAATCGTTTATTGCATGATCAGCGGCAGGGCTGGAAACTGGATTTTCCTTATGCCAATGAACACTGTCTTAAAGCCAGCGGCAATTGTAAATGTCAGCATCGCCGACAGTTAGTTGGTTTTCAAAAGATTTTTTATGTTGGTGATGGTACTTCGGATTTTTGTGTGGCAGATAAAGTAGATTTGGTTTTTGCTAAAGATAAGCTAATTGATTTTTGTCAGCAGCAGGACATTCGACACTATCCCATTAAGGATTTTAATGATGTTGTTGCCATTTTGCCTGACCTGATTACAGCACCAGCTGAAAATTACTGTCTGTCTCCTGCATAAGGCTTTAATAGCTGATTTCAAATTATGATTCAAGATTCTTCCTATTTTTTACCCGGTAATCGCAATGGCGTGCTCCTGATTCACGGTTTAACCGGTACACCAAATGAGATGCGTATTCTGGCCAAAGGGTTGCATCAGGCAGGTTTTACCGTGTATGCAATGCAGCTGGCTGGTCATTGTGGTGATGAGACTGATTTATGTCAGACCACATGGCATGACTGGTATGCTAGTGTGCAGGAAGCTGCTCAGTTTTTACAGCAACATGTTGATTACCTATTCGTAGCCGGATTATCAATGGGCGCGCTATTGGCATTGAAGCTGGCTGCTGATCAGCCAGAGCTGGTAAAGGGTGTTGGCGTCTATGGGGTAACATTTAGCTATGATGGCTGGTCTATTCCATTCTGGGCAAAACAGCTTTTTGTTTTGTTACCCTTTTTAAAAAAATTACATTTATTTCAGAAAACCTCTTTTATTGAAAAACCCCCATATGGGCTGAAAGACGAACGTATCCGTGCAACTGTTGCTGCCAGTATGTTCAGTGGCGACAGTGCCAGCGCCGGTCTGGCTGGCAATCCATTTCCGGCATTGGCGGAAATGCAGACACTGGCTAAACTGATGCGGCGGCAACTGCCACAGGTAAAGGCTCCCTGTCTGATTATGCATTCCGGTCACGATGATATTGCCAATATCAATACCAATGCTCGTTTAGTAGAAAAGCATGTTAGCGGAACGACTCGATTTGTGGTGCTGGATGACAGTTATCATCTGATTACCATTGATCGGCAGCGGCGCGAAGTTATCAACCAGTCAGTTGCCTTTTTTGAAAATATTGCTCAGTCAGCTTAGGTGAATACTCATCTTATAGCAGAAAGAAATATTGTATGACCCTGATTGTATTCATCTTGTGGTTGGCCAACATTTGTTTTGATACGCTTGGGCAAACTGCATTTAAATATGCAGCCATAGCGCCGAATAACCGTGATGGCTGGTATTACTGGGTCGACCTGTTCAGTAATTACTGGTTATGGATTGGCATTGGTTCCTATGTCGCTGAATTTTTGTTGTGGTTGGCGTTTTTAAGTCAGGTGCCTTTGTCACAGGGCATATTACTGGGTTCAATTAATATTATTGTACTGATGCTGGTTGGGCGGGTGCTGTTTCAGGAAAAACTTACCCGTTTTCGACTGATAGGCATGTTCTGTATCACCATCGGGGTAGTACTGGTAGGAGCGTCATGATGCGTAAATTTTATTTAATTGGTTTTGCGCTCTTATTATTGTTCGATACGCTAGGGCAAAGCAGTTTTAAACTAACTGCTATTCATGCTCAGCCACTAGAGGCAAGTTTAGACTGGATTATCCGGGTATTTACTCAGCCATGGGTCTATATTGCCATTGCAGGCTATATTGGCGCATTTTTTACCTGGATGGTGCTACTCAAGAAAGCCCCAGTTGGCCCGGCGTTTGCTGCTTCACATCTGGAAGTAGTGACAGTCATGGTGGTTTCAGCTTTTCTATTTCATGAACATATCACTGCTATACGTATTATTGGTGCAGTATTTATTGTGGCTGGCATCATCTTTTTGGCTCTAGCTGAAAAAGAAATCATCCAAATTGAACACAGCAAAGATGATAAAGCGTGTTAAATTTTATGGGTCTAAGTTTTAGTGCTATTTATGCCCAACTATTATGAAAATCCGCCTACTGCCGGTTTACCATTGAAATGGAGTGACTGGTTGCCGACACAGCAATCACTGCCAGACAGTGTCAGTGCACAATTAAAATTGTCGCCATTGCAGGTGACCTGTTCCGGTACGGCCGCGCTGATTGTTGCCTTAACTACGCTGGCACAACAACATCCCCAACGCAAAACCGTAATTGTACCGGCATACACCTGTCCACTGGTAGCTTTAGCCATTCACCATTGCGGTTTACAGATACAGCTATGTGATTTAAAGCCAGACAGCATTGATCTAGATATTGCACAACTTACTACCTTGTTAAATGAGCATATATTGGCTGTCATACCCACCCATCTGGGTGGACGGGTAACGGATGTAAATACCGTTAAACAATTGGTAAAGCCACACCAGATTAGCGTAATAGAAGATGCGGCGCAGGCATTGGGTGCTGAAGTGGGCAAGCATGGAGATATTGTATTGTTTAGCCTGGCGGCCGGTAAAGGGCTAACCATGTATGAAGGAGGTTTACTAACCGCAGCTGATACACAGTTACGCCGCAGTTTACAAACCACCGCCAACAGGTTATTACCATCGCAGCTTAAATGGGAAGCACTGCGAACTCTCGAGCTTTTAGGGTATACGGCCTTATATAATCCTACTGGGTTGCACCTTGCCTATGGATATGGCCGGCGCAAAGCCCTGCGTCAGCAACAATGGATTGCAGCAGTAGGCGATGATTTTGATTTTGCTATCCCGTTGCATCGGGTTAGCCGCTGGCGTCAGAATGTTGCTGCGAATGCCTTACAGCGCTTACCGACATTTTTACATACTCTGCAACAACAAGCGCTGCAACGTATTCAACAGTTGCAGAGCATTACCGGCGTACAGGTGATTATTGACCAGCATGGTCAGGGAGTATGGCCATTTCTGATGGTGTTATTGCCGACCGGTCAGCACCGCGATGCAGTATTAAACCAATTATGGGCTAGTCCTTTAGGCGTCACCCGTTTATTCATCCATACACTGGCACAATACGATTACTTGCGTCCGATTGTGCCTACTATGGCCACGCCAAATGCTGAAGATTTTGCAGCACGTATGTTAACTATTACCAATAGCCCATGGCTTACCGATACACAATTTTCCCGAATATGTGAGGTGATTCAGAATACTGTTTGCTGATACTGAGCCAAAGCAGTGAGCAGCTGCTGGTTAACAGCATGGTGTTGCTCTTGCCATGCAGTCAATGTGGCAGCAGGAATTGGTTCCTGTTTGTCCATTGCGCTGAGTAGACGCTTGAGCGGGCTGGTGTATTGCCATTGAGAAACTTCGCCGGTAATGTCACTACCAATAATGCGCTGATTCAGAGCAGCAATGACACTCAATAGATGCCCCAGCTGCATACGACCCTGATCCCAGTTGGTTTGTACCACATCCTTACCCAACACATCCTTATCAATTGAAACATATACTGATTCGCTGGTTTGTTGCTGTGCATGAATAAATGCGCCAACCAGCTCTTCTGGTGAAGCAAAGGCACGAAAAGCCTGTTGTAGGCCAATTTTTTTTGCCCAGCCAACCTGAACATCCATACACCAGTAAGTTAATTTGCCTTGAAATAATGGCGCCAGTCGGTTTTCCCAGCAATGAGCAAGGCCAATATCATTTGAAGTAATACCCAGTACATGTACGTGGCTGACAAAAGGCAATTGCGCCACATAGCTTACCCATGAGCCACAATGAATCCCAAACAGATAGCGCATATTGTCTGGATGATTGTCAAAAATAACTATCTGTATCGGGTTAGCAGCACTGAAATATTGCTGTAAACGTTTAATCAGTAATAGCGAAATATGGTGGTAATCGCCGCTACCCATCAGTACCGTGCCATAGCACGCTGGTAACTGTCGTGCCAGTTCTGCCTGTAACTGTTTGAATTTGGCTTGTGAACAGCCAAAACGAATAGCTTCCTGCCATTGCCATAGTTCAATTTTAAAAGCATCTGCTATTGTGCCCGTACTGTGGTCAAAATCCAGAATTACCGGTTTATTCATGTTTTTTACTATCCTGACTATGTTGCTTACTGGCTTCCTGCCAAGTTTTGTCCTGCTCAAAGCGGCTACTGATCTTGGATAGTAAAGTTCTTAAAACAGGGTTGCGTACATAGACCATATGCTTGGTAAAAGTGAAATGTGCACCTAAAGATGCTTTCACTTGCGGATCAGTCCAACCGGCCACATAAAAATCCAGTCCGTGCTGTCTAGCGTAATCCAGATTATAAAACCAGCTCAGATAATACAGATTCAGCTTCCGAGCCTGTGGATAAACAAAGCCAATATATTTATCTACCAGCATATTATTGAGAACAAAACAAATATTGTATCCAATTAATTGCTGTTGATAATGATAGGTAAAAATTCGGGCTTGATTGCTGCTGTCCTGCAATAGGCGCACAAAAAATTCCCGGGTTAATAAATCAAAATGAATTTCACTTTGATTGTAAACATTCAAATATAGCTGATAAAACTGCGCTAAAACGTCCTCATCCTGAAAATACGCATCACCGCTACGTAGACAACCAGTTTCAACCAGTGACTGCGTTTTCAACTTACGTCGAAAATTTTTGCGGCGTTGATAAGATAAGCGGCTCAGATATTCGTCAATATCATTAAAATCAATAGGCACCCACGCCAAAGCCTGACCTTCCACTGCTATAAATCCCTGTTGTTGCAATGATTGAATCAGTGTGGCTGCATAATCATTTGCCTGAGTATCCAGTAATGGTGACTGTTGCGGAATATCTTTCACAATTAACAGCGGATATTTTTTGCCATAATTCTGCTTTATTTCTAGAGCTAATTGCTGTGCTGATTGGCGGTGAGTAAACAAAGCATATTCAGATACCGTTGTGCCAATAAAACAGGTAAGAGGTTGCAGAAACCGTTGCCACCAACGAAATAGTGGCCAATGACGAATTTTTTGCTGAAAAGCAGAATCAGCGGTAGTAAGTAAATTAAAGCGTGCAGCAAAAGCGGGTACATCACTCGTTAGTTGCCATGCAGTAAAATCTTGTGGAGGACTGGCCAAAAAAGTTTCGACCAGTTCATCCGGTTCCAGTTGCGTCAGATAATTCATAACATCCTAGTACGGCAGCGGGCTTAAATACCAGCCGAGCTGCCATCTTACGTGGTTTAAGCGTTTAATTCTTTTTTAGCACGCGTAATCAACTGATCCAGCAATTCAATGCCTTGATCAATTTCCTGTTTCGTAATATGCAATGATGGGGCAAAAGTAATCACATTCTTGTAATAACCGCCAATATCCAATACCAGCCCCATTTTCTGGCCTTGCCAGTCGAGATCGCCAGACATACCGAGATCTACCATCTTGTCTACAAGCGCCTTATTTGGTGTAAAGCCGTCTTCAGTACAGATTTCGGCACGCAACGCCAGTCCCAGACCATCTACTTCACCAATTTCCTTATGGCGCTGTTCCAAAGTTTTCAAGCCTTCAAGAAAATAGGCACCACTTTCCATAACCATTTTCTCATAATCGGTCTCTGCCATCATTCTGAATACTTCCAGACCCACGGCTGTACCCAGCGGATTTGAAGCAAAAGTAGAATGAGTAGAACCAGCTGGGAATACCTGCGGATTAATCAGCTCTTCCCGTGCCCACAAGCCACCGAGAGGATTCAAACCATTGGTCAATGCTTTAGCAAACACCAGCATATCCGGTTGTATATCAAAGTGTTCAATCGACCACAACTTACCAGTGCGATAAAAGCCCATCTGAATTTCATCGACCACCAGCAAAATGCCATACTGATCCAGAACTTTTTTCAGTCCTTTAAAATAGTTACGTGGCGGCACAATATAACCACCTGTACCTTGTAGCGGTTCTACATAGAACGCCGCATATTCAGCCTGACCTGCTTTTGGATCCCACACACCGTGATATTCCGTTTCAAACAAACGGGCGAAATCAGCTATCAGATGTTCTCCATATTCCTCTGCTGTCATACCTTTAGGCCGACGGAACGGATAAGGAAACGGAATAAACATTGCACGGTCAGCAAAATGACCATAGCGACGGCGATAGCGGAAGCTCGAAGTAATAGAAGATGCACCCAGCGTACGACCGTGGTAGCCACCTTCAAACGCAAACATCAATGACCGGCCTTCAGACGCATTACGGATAATTTTCAGTGAATCCTCAATACACTGAGAACCGCCAACATTAAAATGAACCCGACCATCACGCCCAAATTTGCGCTTCATATCCTCAGCAATAGTTTTTGCCAGCTCAATTTTGGTTGGATGCAAATACTGGCTTGCACACTGCGGCAAAGTATCTACCTGCTGCTTTAACACCGTATTCAAGCGTTCATTAGCATAACCAAAATTACAGGCTGAATACCACATCTGCAAATCCAGATAGGGCGTGCCATTTTTATCATACATATAGCTGCCTTCGCAGCCATCAAAAATTTTCGGCGGATTAACATAATGTACCGTATCACCAAAAGAACAATACTTTGCTTCATCTGCGAGCAACTGCGCATCATCCCGACGATTTTCAATTGTTTGAGCACTTGGCTTACTCATCATTAATTCCATTCTTTCTAAATAAAAAGCTTATAAAAAAGTACATAATTGATACTATTATATCCTGCTAAAGCATAAAATCTGTAGAAAACAATACCCTGATAGCCATATAAAACCATTAACTGCTACAAATTAAATTATCTTTGCATTTAAATCATAAGCATAAAATTCAAAAATACAGCATATCCAACAGCCATAACAGAATAAATCATCTGCAAATATATACCGTCACCGAACTTTATGCTTCACAACGATTAACATAATCAAATTAAAAACAGCAAATTGTATGTTGTAGAGTAAAACCAGTTTTTTTACTAATATTTCTCAATCAGTTAAACTTAAGCCCTAATAAACACGGAATTAGCCCTGCTGCAATACGTCCGCATACTAATACACCTATGAACACAGAACCTAACCGTATTCCCCATCCACGCTGGCTATTATTTGCCCTTGCAGTTGGTGGTTTCGCCATTGGCACCACCGAATTTGCCACTATGAGTGTTTTGCCTTATATCGCCAGCGGCTTAAATATCAGTGAACCCATAGCAGGACATCTAATCAGTATTTATGCTCTTGGTGTTGTCGTTGGAGCACCCGTTATTGCCATATTTGGTGCGCGTTTCAGCAGGCGTAGCCTGTTGCTAGTGCTCATGGCATTTTTTGCTTCGGCACATCTGGGCACTATGCTCGCCCCCAACTACAACAGTATGATGCTATTTCGCTTTTTAAGTGGCTTACCACATGGAGCTTATTTTGGTGTAGGCGCGTTGGTTGCCGCTGCCATGGTACCACCAGAAAAAAGAACACAGGCTGTTGGATTAATGATGATAGGCTTAACCATAGCCACCACCATCGGCGTACCCTTAAGCAGTTGGCTGGCTCAGGCAGTAGGTTGGCGCGTTGTCTTTCTCATTGTAGCCATACTGGCTGCTACCACTGTCATTCTGGTGGCTCTTTTTTTACCATCAAACTGCATGCAGGGAAGTGGTAGCAATGCCGTACGGGAACTCAGCGCGCTAACCAATCGTCAGATTTGGCTGACACTGGCCATAGGAGCCATCGGCTTTGGCGGCATGTTTGGTATATATGCCTACATGGCTTCAACCCTAGAAAACATTACCGGCATGTCACCTAAAAGCGTACCATTGGTTATGTGTTTATACGGCGTAGGCATGACACTAGGCAACATCATCATACCGCGTCTGGTTGGACGCCATGTGATGTTAGGATTAGCATGGTTACTGGCATGGTCGGCTATCATGTTAGCCTTATATCCATTTGCTTTACATTATCCATATTGGATATGCATACAAGTCGTTCTCATCGGCATGAGCGGTGCCGTAGGGACATTGTTACAAATTCGTCTTATGGATGTAGCCAAAGATGCCCAAACTCTGGCCGCAGCACTAAATCATAGTGCCTTCAACGCCGCCAATGCCTTGGGGCCTTATTTGGGTGGTTTAACCATTGCCGCAGGCTGGGGCTGGAGCAGCACCGCATGGGTTGGTGTTATGCTAGCAATAATTGGCTTAATCGTATGGTGGTTTACCGTACGTGACGAACAGCGTACTAACGCCAAAAGCCAGCTACCACGATAATTCATTCCATATTCTCAATAGGGCAAGATGGCCATTCTGCCCAAAAATTAATCAGATTATACAAAAATGAATATCTGAATAAAAGTACAATGTAAAAACGCGTAACTCAAGTTGCAAATGGCTGTTATCATTAATATTCTGTTTATATAGGTAAAAGTAGTTTAACTATTAACAAACCAACCGGCAAAGGGTGGTAATTATGACTGATAAACAGTTGCAACCAGAGACAGAAACGCCTGATACCGAGCAAACTGAAAAACAAAGCAATATCCGTACCGACAAAAATAGCAAACACAAAAAACTAACCAAAAAGAAATACTATAAAGAGCTGGAAAAACTTCAGGGTGAAATGGTTGCCCTGCAAGAATGGGTGAAAGCTTCTGGGCAAAAAGTTTGCATCATCTTTGAAGGACGTGATGGTGCAGGCAAGGGTGGTGCGATTAAAGCAATTACCGAACGAGTTAGTCCACGCATATTTCAGGTAGTAGCCTTACCAGCACCGAGTGAACGCCAGAAAACACAAATGTACATGCAGCGTTACATTCCCCATTTACCTGCAGCCGGCGAAGTTATCATCTTTGACCGTAGCTGGTATAACCGTGCTGGCGTAGAGCGTGTTATGGGATTTTGCACAGAACAGGAGAGCAAAGAATTTCTCGAAATCATTCCTTTTATGGAAAAGGCCATCATCAATTCCGGTATCATCCTGCTCAAATACTGGCTTGAAGTAAGCATGGAAGAACAGCATCGACGCATGCTTGGTCGGATTAATGACCCGCGTAAAATCTGGAAACTCTCTCCCATGGATATCAAATCTTACAGTCGCTGGTACGACTACTCCCGTGCCCGTGACGAAATGATTATGGCTACCGATACCTCATGGGCTCCATGGTATGTTGTTGATTCCAACGACAAAAAGAAAGCGCGTTTGAACATCATCAAACACATACTCAGCGAAATTCCATACAAAAAAACACCACGGAAAAAAGTCGAACTACCAAAGCGGCAGGATAAAGGCGATTATCAGGAACCCAATTACCCTTATCGTTACATTCCGGAAAAATACTAAATACATCACCAGCCACACTGGCTGGTGTTCTTTTTCAACTCTTAATACCTATTCTGAACTACCTACGAAAATCACCCCATAACACCTGCATCGCAGCAATTGCCGCCAGCGAAGCCGTTTCCGTACGCAATACCCGTGGCCCCAAACTGATAGCAGCGAAACCATGCCTGATTGCAAGCTCCTCCTCAGTATTACTTAACCCGCCTTCCGGGCCAATTAACAACGTTACCGCCTGTGGCTGTGCAAACTCATTTAATGCCTGTGGTCGGCATAAACTCATCAACAGCTTCAAATCATCAGTAGCCAAACCAGTCAATGCATTAGCCAAAGCCATCACCGGCCGAATTTCTGGCACCATCGTCCGCCCGCATTGTTCACATGCACCAATCGCAATATCCTGCCAGCGTTCCAGCTTTTTCAACGCCCGTTCACCACTTAAACGCTGGCTACTACGTTCCGTTAGCACCGGCTGAATCAGCGTAACTCCCAATTCCACAGCTTTCTGGATAGTCATATCCATCCGTTCACTGCTTGAAACTGATTGTAGCAACGTAATCGCCAATGGAGACTCAAGCGAAACAGTCTCACTGCCACGGATCAGCACATCCACATTTTTCTTACCCATAGCTGTAATTTCAGCTTGATAAACAGTACCAAGACCATCAAACAGCTCAATCAACTCACCCGGCTGGCAACGCAAAACCTGTACATGGCGCGCAGTCGCATCCGGTAAAGAAAATGTCTCTGAATGACAAATACTAGACGGAACAAAAAAACGAGGCATAATAATGAAAAAATCCAATAATAATCAAATAAGCCAAATAGCAAGATTAGAAATTAATAAAATAAGCTGCTTCCTGATTAAACCAGCCCTAACCACAATCAACAACTTATCAGTTTTATTTATCAGCAAATATAAAATTCTGCCATACAGTCATTTATATTGTTTCAGATAGAAGTAAAAACAAAAGCACTAGCAAATAAGACGACAACCATACTGAAACAGCAAAGCCATAATTCATAATAGGCCTATCTAATAAGTAACAGCGTAGACAAGCTTAATAAGATATAGAAGTAACATATATAGAGTTACCAAAATCATAAACTATACAGCTGCAACACATAAGTCCAGACGCAACAACTAAAACGAAGATATGGCATGAATAAAAAAGCAGCAGATTAATCAGAAATACAGGAATGACAGCATAATCGGTACTAAGAAATGACTGAGTAAAGGGAAGAATTTAAATAGATAGGCGTAAAGTAAGTCAAAAGCGCTAAAAATAAAATCTTAAAAAACAGTGATATGTTGAAATAATGAAAAATAAGCGGAAGAAGTAGTTGACAGGGGGTTAGGTGAAGCGTATAGTTCGCCTTCTTCGCTGATGACGCGACACGAAACGAACTAAACAGTTTA
>NZ_MEIR01000005.1 GCF_002777825.1 Snodgrassella alvi
GCCACAAACTCGTGAGCACATTCTGCTGGCTCGTCAGGTAGGCGTACCTTACATCATCGTTTACATGAACAAATGCGACATGGTAGACGACGAAGAGTTGCTGGAACTGGTAGAAATGGAAATCCGTGATCTGCTGTCTAGCTACGAATTCCCGGGTGACGACATTCCATTGATTAAAGGTTCTGCACTGAAAGCACTGGAAGGTGATACTTCTGACATCGGTGAAGCTTCGATCATGGCTTTGGCAGATGCATTAGACAGCTACATTCCTACTCCGGAACGTGCAGTAGACAAACCATTCCTGTTGCCGATTGAAGACGTATTCTCAATTTCAGGCCGTGGTACCGTGGTTACTGGTCGTGTAGAACGCGGTGTAATCAATGTAGGCGACGAAATTGAAATTGTAGGTCTGAAAGAGACCCAAAAAACCACCTGTACCGGTGTGGAAATGTTCCGCAAACTGCTGGATCAAGGTCAGGCAGGTGACAACGTAGGTGTATTGTTGCGTGGTACCAAACGTGAAGAAGTAGAACGCGGTCAGGTATTGGCAAAACCGGGCAGCATCACCCCGCACACCAAATTCAAAGCAGAAGTTTACGTATTGAGCAAAGAAGAAGGTGGTCGTCATACTCCATTCTTCGCAAACTACCGCCCACAATTCTATTTCCGAACTACTGACGTAACTGGAGCAGTAAGTCTGGCAGAAGGCGTGGAAATGGTAATGCCAGGTGAAAACGTAACCATCGATGTAGAATTGATTCATCCGATTGCGATGGAAGAAGGCTTGCGCTTTGCGATTCGTGAAGGTGGCCGTACAGTTGGTGCCGGTGTGGTTGCTAAAGTTATCGCTTAAAGTTTTGTAGGCCAGTAGCTCAATTGGTAGAGTATCGGTCTCCAAAACCGAGGGTTGGGGGTTCGAGACCCTCCTGGCCTGCCAAAAATCAGACTAATCGGCCATAGGTCGGTTAGTCTTTTTTGTATTAATTAAAAGGTGGTTGTATGGACAACAAAACATCGAAAGATGTGGGAACCAAAACCAAAGCACAATTAAAAGCTGAAGCCAGACAACAGCAGCAATTGGAAATCAAACGCAACAAGCGTTTTGATTTTCTCAAATATATCCTATCAGCCATACTAATTGCCGCTGGTATCATGGCATTCTATGCTTTGAATGCGCAATTACCACTTTACATCCGTTATCTGTTTCCATTAGTAGGTGTAGTGGCGGCCATCGTAATCATATTTTTCTGGAGTACTGGCGGGCGTGAGCTGACTGCCTATGTGCGTGACAGTGTGTCGGAAGCCAGGAAAGTAGTGTGGCCCGAGCGCAATGAAGCATTGCGCATGACCTTGTTTGTACTAATATTTGTAGCTGTCTTGTCGATATTTATTTGGGGTGTTGACAGCCTGATTTCATGGTTGTTATTCGACATCTTTATGAAGAGGAGTTAATCATGGCAAAACAGTGGTACGTTGTACACGCTTATTCCGGTTTTGAAAAAAATGTCCAGAAAACCTTGAAAGAGCGCATTGAGCGCGAAGGAATGGGCGAGTATTTTGGTCAGATACTGGTGCCAGTTGAAGAAGTGGTGGATATAAAAAATGGTCGCCGCAGTATTACCGAACGCAAATTTTTTCCGGGCTATGTACTGGTAGAAATGGACATGACCGATGCCTCATGGCATCTAGTAAAGAATACCCCGCGTGTAACTGGCTTTATTGGTGGAACAGCTAATAAACCATTGCCTATTTCTGCTCGTGAAGTAGATGCTATTTTGCATCAGGTGCAAAGCGGCGTGGAAAAACCAAAACCTAAAGTGTTGTTTGATGTTGGCCAGCAGGTACGCGTGAATGAAGGGCCATTCAAAGACTTTAATGGCGTTGTCGAAGAAGTCAATTACGAGCGTAATAAATTACGCGTTGCAGTACAAATATTTGGTCGTGAAACACCAGTGGAGCTGGAATTTTCTCAGGTAGAGAAAATTTAACAGCAAGAATACAACACAACTTAACCTGTGCTTGTAAGGAAAAGAAATTTTCTTTATAATCACGGGTCTTGCTTTTGGGAAGCAGCATATGCTGCGTCATACCCGTTTATTTGGAGTCTAAATCAAGTGGCAAAAAAAATTGTAGGCTACATTAAACTGCAGATTCCTGCAGGTAAAGCCAATCCATCTCCTCCGGTAGGCCCGGCTTTGGGTCAACGCGGTTTGAATATCATGGAATTCTGTAAAGCATTTAATGCTGCTACACAAAATGTAGAGCCTGGCTTACCGGTTCCGGTAGTGATTACTGCATTTGCAGATAAATCATTTACCTTTGTGATGAAAACTCCGCCAGCTTCTATTTTGTTGAAAAAAGCAGCTGGTTTGCAAAAAGGTAGCTCTAATCCGCTGACACAAAAAGTGGGTAAAGTGACCCGTGCACAACTGGAAGAAATTGCCAAGGCCAAAGAGCCTGATTTAACTGCTGCGGATCTGGATGCAGCTGTGCGCACCATCGCTGGTAGTGCCCGTTCAATGGGTTTAGATGTGGAGGGTGTGTAAATGGCAAAACTTTCTAAACGTATGCAGGCTATTCGCGCTGCTGTAGAAACCAATAAATTGTATACTATTGATGAAGCATTGAATCTGGTAAAAGCAAACGCTACTGCCAAATTTGATGAATCTGTTGATGTGTCTTTCAATTTGGGTGTGGATGCACGTAAATCTGATCAAGTAATCCGTGGTTCAGTAGTATTGCCTAAAGGTACAGGTAAAACTGTGCGCGTGGCTGTATTTACTCAGGGTGCCAATGCCGAAGCTGCCAAAGCAGCCGGTGCTGACGTGGTTGGTTTTGATGATCTGGCTGCTGAAGTTAAAGCAGGTAATCTGAACTTCGACGTGGTTATTGCTTCTCCTGACGCCATGCGTGTAGTTGGTCAATTAGGTACTATTCTGGGTCCACGTGGCCTGATGCCAAATCCAAAAGTTGGTACTGTTACCCCAAATGTAGCTGAAGCTGTGAAAAATGCCAAGGCTGGTCAGGTACAGTATCGTACTGACAAAGCTGGTATTGTTCATGCAACTATTGGCCGTGCTTCTTTTGAAGCTGCTGACTTGCGTGAAAACTTCAATGCTTTATTGGATGCAATTGTTAAAGCCAAACCTGCTGCTGCAAAAGGCCAATATCTGCGTAAAATCGCGGTATCCAGCACCATGGGTGCAGGCTTGCGTATTGACAGTGCCTCTGTAAATAGCTAAGAAGCATATTACTACTGGCGGTCTGTTTTATTTCAGACTGCCATCAAAATTCATATAAGTGTGTCACATTTATATGTCGGGCTACTTAGAAATAAGTAGATGTCCAAGACCGTAGGGAATCTGTGCTGGTAATGCAGATTTTAAAAATTACCCTACGCAGACGGTAGTCCCAGACAATCTTGTGTAAGCTCTGCTTATGGATGTCTTTTTGGGTTGCCGCGCTGGGTGGAGTAATACTTGTATTGCTCTGTTTAAAAACAGTGGGAGGTAGACCTTGAGTCTCAATATTGAAACCAAGCAAGCAGCCGTAGCCGAAATTGCAGCAGCCATCGCTAATGCACAAACTATGGTTATTGCCGAGTATCGTGGTATCAGTGTTGCTAGCATGACCGAACTGCGTGCCAATGCTCGTAAGGCAGGTGTGTACCTGCATGTGTTGAAAAACACATTAGCCCGTCGCGCTGTTGAAGGTACTTCATTCGCAGGCCTGGCTGACCAGATGGTTGGTCCTTTGGTTTATGCGGTATCTGAAGACCCGGTTGCTGCTGCAAAAGTACTGCACCAGTTCTCGAAAAAAGATGAAAAAATCGTGCTGAAAGCAGGCTCATATAATGGTGAGTTGCTTGATGTTGCTCAGGTTACAGAACTTGCTTCTATTCCGAGCCGCGACGAATTGCTGGCGAAATTGCTGGGTATTATGCAAGCACCTGTTTCTGGCTTTGCCCGTGCATTGGCTGCTCTGGCTGAGAAAAAAGCCGGCGAAGAAGCTGCATAATTTTCATCCTCTATATATTTAAATTTTCATTCTCAATTATTGGAGTTTAATAGCATGGCTATTACTAAAGAAGACATCTTGGAAGCAGTTGGTAACCTAACCGTTATGGAATTGAACGATTTGGTTAAAGCTTTTGAAGAAAAATTTGGTGTTTCTGCAGCTGCTCTGGCTGTTGCTGGTGGTGCTGCTGGTGCTGGTGCTGCTGCCGCTGAAGAAAAAACCGAGTTTGACGTTGTATTGACTTCTGCCGGTGCACAAAAAGTTGGCGTGATTAAAGTGGTTCGTGCCATCACAGGCTTGGGTCTTAAAGAAGCTAAAGATCTGGTTGACGGTGCTCCTAAAACCCTTAAAGAAGGTGTTTCTCAAGCTGAAGCCGACGACATTAAAAAACAACTGGAAGAAGCTGGCGCTTCTGTCGAAATCAAGTAATTACAGTTGTGTTTTACAGGCTGGTAGCTTAGGCTACCAGCCTGCTTTCGCTTGTCTAACCTAAGTGAAGTTTTATAAATATTTACAAAAATGCCTATAATTTACTTAATTTTACCATATTTATTTTAATGATTGTCTGAGTATTTATAAAACCTTACTTGCCAAACCTCCCTACTGGAGACTGTTCATGTCCTACTCTTTTACTGAAAAAAAACGTATCCGTAAAAGCTTTGCCAAACGTGCCAATGTATTGGAAGTACCGTTTCTATTAGCTACACAGTTGGATTCCTATACGCAGTTTTTGCAGATGGAAACTCCTTTTGACCAACGTGCTGATACTGGTCTTCAGGCAGCCTTCCAGTCTATATTCCCAATTGTTAGTCATAACGGTTATGCCCGTTTGGAATTTACCCATTATGTACTAGGTGAACCTCTATTTGATATTCCTGAGTGTCAATTACGCGGCATTACTTATGCTGCTCCATTGCGTGCGCGAATTCGTCTGGTAATTTTAGACAAAGAGTCATCCAAACCGAATGTGGTTAAAGAAGTTCGCGAAAATGAAGTATACATGGGTGAAATTCCGCTGATGACACCTAGTGGTTCATTCATTATCAATGGTACTGAGCGTGTGATTGTGTCGCAGTTGCACCGTTCACCAGGCGTTTTCTTTGAGCATGATCGCGGTAAATCACACTCTTCAGGTAAATTGCTGTTTTCTGCTCGTATTATTCCTTACCGTGGTTCATGGCTTGATTTTGAGTTTGATCCGAAAGACCTGCTTTATTTCCGAATTGATCGTCGTCGTAAAATGCCGGTGACAATTTTGCTGAAAGCGCTAGGTTTCACACCGGAACAGATATTGAATATGTTCTATGATAAAGAACAATATTTCTTATCTAGAGATGGTGTGCATACTAATCTGATACCGTCACGCCTGAAAGGTGAGACCGCCAAATTCGACTTGGTCGATAAAGACGGTAAAATATTGGTGCAGAAGGGTAAACGCATCAATGCCAAAAATATTCGTGACATTGTTGCTGCCGACATTAAATGGCTGGAAGTTGAACCAGAAAGCCTGATTGGCAAGGTGCTGGCTGCTGATGTTATTGTGCCTGATACTGGTGAGGTATTGGCCAAAACCAATGATGAAATCACTGAAGAATTACTGGCACAGTTTGATATTCAGGGAGTTAAAGAGATTTCTACTCTGTATATCAATGATCTGGATCAGGGTGGTTATGTTTCCAATACCCTTCGTACAGACGAAACTGACGGTCAGCAGGCTGCGCGTATTGCCATTTATCGCATGATGCGCCCGGGTGAACCACCAACCGAAGATGCAGTAGAAGCGTTGTTCAACCGTCTGTTCTTCAGCGAAGACAGTTATGACCTGTCACGCGTTGGCCGGATGAAATTCAACACACGTACCTATCAGCAAAAATTGCTGGAAGCACAACAGGAATCCTGGTATGGCCGCCTGATGACGCAGACTTTTGTCGATGCCGATAAAGAAGGTAACCATGTGCTGACCATTCCAGATATCGTGTCTGTAATTGCCACGCTGGTGGAATTACGCAATGGCCATGGTGAAGTGGATGATATTGACCATTTAGGTAACCGTCGCGTGCGTTCGGTTGGTGAGCTGGCTGAAAACCAGTTCCGCAGTGGCTTATCACGTGTGGAGCGTGCTGTAAAAGAACGCCTGAATCAGGCTGAATCAGAAAATTTGATGCCACATGACCTGATTAATGCCAAACCAGTTTCTGCGGCTATTAAGGAATTTTTCGGATCCAGCCAGTTATCACAGTTTATGGATCAGACCAATCCGCTGTCTGAAGTAACCCATAAGCGTCGTGTATCTGCCTTGGGTCCGGGTGGTCTGACCCGCGAACGTGCTGGTTTTGAGGTGCGTGACGTTCATCCAACCCACTATGGTCGTGTATGTCCGATTGAAACACCAGAAGGCCCAAATATTGGTTTGATTAATTCACTGGCTGTTTATGCCCGTACCAATAAATATGGTTTTCTAGAAACACCTTATCGCCGTGTAGTGGATGGTAAGGTAACCAATGATATTGACTATCTGTCTGCAATCGAAGAAGGCCGTTTTGTTATTGCTCAGGCTAATGCCGATCTGGATGAAGAAGGCCGTATTATCGGTGATCTGGTAACCTGTCGTGAAAAAGGTGAAACCATTATGGCGACACCAGACCGCGTACAGTATATGGATGTGGCTACCGGTCAGGTGGTTTCAGTGGCGGCTTCTCTGATTCCGTTCCTTGAGCACGATGATGCGAACCGTGCTTTGATGGGTGCCAACATGCAACGGCAGGCAGTACCTTGTCTGCGTGCAGAAAAACCACTGGTAGGTACAGGTATTGAACGCTCAGTTGCAATTGACAGTGCTACTGCTATTGCGGCCAGCCGTGGCGGTGTGGTTGAGTATGTCGATGCCAACCGTGTTGTGGTGCGTGTCAATGATGACGAAGCTACCGCTGGTGAAGTAGGTGTGGATATTTACAATCTGGTGAAATTCACCCGTTCCAACCAGTCTACCAACATCAATCAGCGTCCGGCTGTACAGAAAGGCGACGTTATTGCTCGCGGTGATGTGATTGCCGATGGTGCTTCTACTGATTTGGGTGAGCTGGCACTGGGGCAGAACATGACCATTGCCTTCATGCCATGGAATGGTTACAACTATGAAGACTCAATTCTGATTTCAGAACGGGTAGTTGCCGGTGATCGTTACACATCTATTCATATCGAAGAATTGAATGTGGTATCCCGCGATACCAAACTGGGTGCAGAAGAAATCACCCGTGATATCCCGAACCTGTCTGAACGCATGCAGAATCGTCTGGATGAGTCCGGTATTGTTTACATCGGTGCAGAAGTGGAAGCTGGTGATGTACTGGTGGGTAAGGTAACACCTAAAGGTGAAACTCAACTCACTCCAGAAGAAAAACTGTTGCGAGCCATTTTTGGTGAAAAAGCCAGTGATGTAAAAGATACTTCTTTGCGTATGCCTACTGGCATGAGTGGTACCGTTATTGATGTACAGGTATTCACTCGTGAAGGTATTGAACGTGATAAACGTGCCAAAGCGATTATTGATGCTGAGCTGAAACGCTATCGTCAGAATCTGACTGATCAGTTGCGCATTTTCAATGATGATGCATTTGACCGTATTGAACGCCTGATTCTGGGACAAAAAGTTAATGGCGGCCCCTTAAAGCTGGCTAAAGGCGCAGAAGTTACTAAAGACTATCTGGCATCATTGCCAAGCCGGCACGACTGGTTTGATATTCGTCTGAGCGATGAAAGTATTGCCAAACAGGTAGAGCTGATTAAAGAAAGTTTGCAGGCCAAACATGAAGAATCAGATGCCCTGTATGAAATCAAGAAGAAAAAACTCACCCAGGGTGATGAATTGCAACCGGGTGTACAGAAGATGGTTAAAGTATTTATTGCCATCAAACGTCGTCTGAAAGCCGGTGACAAGATGGCTGGTCGTCACGGTAATAAAGGTGTGGTATCACGTATTCTGCCGGTAGAAGATATGCCGTACATGGCTGATGGCCGCTCTGTGGATATTGTGCTGAATCCGCTGGGCGTGCCAAGTCGTATGAACATCGGTCAGATTCTGGAAGTACATCTGGGCTGGGCAGCAAAAGGTATAGGTGAACGGATTGACCGCATGCTGGCGGAAAAACGTGCGGCTGATGATATTCGTGCTTTCCTTGAGAAGGTGTACAACAGCAGTGGCAAGAAAGAAGATCTGTCGCAGTTTAATGATGAAGAAATCATCAATTTGGCACAACATCTGCGTAAGGGGATGACTGTAGCTACGCCGGTATTTGATGGTGCGGAAGAATCCGAAATCAAAAACATGCTGGCATTGGCCTATCCAGAAGACGATCCGGAAATCCAGAAACTGGGTTTCAACGATACCCGTACACAGATGACACTGTATGATGGCCGTACTGGTGAAGCATTTGACCGTAAGGTAACGGTAGGGGTAATGCACTACCTCAAACTGCATCACTTGGTTGATGAGAAAATGCATGCCCGTTCAACTGGTCCGTACAGTCTGGTAACACAGCAGCCACTAGGTGGTAAAGCTCAGTTTGGTGGTCAGCGTTTTGGTGAGATGGAGGTGTGGGCACTGGAAGCTTATGGTGCTGCTTATACCTTGCAGGAAATGTTGACTGTGAAATCAGATGACGTTACCGGCCGTACCAAAATGTATGAAAACATCGTTAAAGGCGAATACAAGATTGACGCCGGTATGCCGGAATCTTTCAATGTGTTACTGAAAGAGATTCGCTCTTTGGGCTTGGATATGGATTTGGAACGTTACTAACCGACACCGGTCGCATGCAGTGTATAGATACTGCATGCGGCATCGTCAGGAGCAAATATGAAAGCTTTATCAGACTTATTTAATCCGCTGCAAAATGTCAGTGTCGAAGAAGAATTTGACGCAATCAAAATCGGCATTGCTTCGCCGGATACCATTCGTTCTTGGTCGTACGGTGAAGTGAAAAAGCCGGAAACGATTAACTACCGTACCTTCAAACCGGAACGTGACGGCCTGTTCTGTGCCAAAATTTTTGGCCCGATTAAAGATTACGAATGTTTGTGTGGTAAATACAAACGCCTGAAATTTCGTGGTGTGACCTGTGAAAAATGTGGTGTAGAGGTGACTTTGTCCAAAGTGCGTCGTGAGCGCATGGGGCATATTGAACTGGCTGCACCGGTTGCACATATCTGGTTTCTGAAGTCGCTGCCATCCCGTCTAGGTATGGTATTGGATATGACTTTGCGCGATATAGAGCGCATTCTGTATTTTGAAGCCTATGTGGTAACCGACCCTGGTCTGACTTCATTGCAGCCGCGTCAATTGCTCAGTGAAGAAGAATTCATCAACAAATATGAAGAATTTGGCGGTGACTTTGAAGCCAAGATGGGTGCAGAAGGCATTCGCGATTTGTTGCGTGCCATGGATATTGCTCATGAAGTGACTGTACTGCGCCAGGAGCTTGAGTCCACCAACTCCGACACTAAAATTAAGAAAATTGCTAAACGCTTGAAAGTGTTGGAAGCATTTCAGCGCTCCGGTATGAGACTGGAGTGGATGATTATGGACGTGCTGCCAGTATTGCCACCGGATTTGCGTCCGCTGGTACCGCTGGATGGTGGCCGTTTTGCCACTTCAGATTTGAATGACCTATATCGCCGCGTCATTAACCGTAATAATCGTTTGAAACGTTTGCTGGAATTGCGTGCACCGGACATCATCGTCCGCAATGAAAAACGCATGTTGCAGGAAGCCGTCGACTCTTTGCTGGACAATGGCCGTCGTGGTAAAGCGATGACTGGTGCCAACAAACGTCCGCTGAAATCATTGGCTGACATGATTAAAGGTAAAGGCGGCCGTTTCCGTCAAAACCTGCTGGGTAAACGTGTCGACTATTCTGGCCGTTCAGTGATTACCGTAGGTCCTTACCTGCGCCTGCATCAATGCGGTTTGCCGAAAAAAATGGCTCTGGAATTGTTCAAACCGTTTATTTTCCACAAACTGGAACAACTCGACCCAACAGTAACCACCATTAAAAAAGCCAAAAAAATGGTGGAACAGGAAGAGCCGATTGTATGGGATATTCTCGAAGACGTTATTCGTGAACATCCGATTTTGCTCAACCGTGCACCAACTTTGCACCGTTTGGGTATTCAGGCCTTTGAACCGATTCTGATTGAAGGCAAGGCCATTCAGCTGCACCCATTGGTATGTACTGCATTTAATGCCGACTTTGACGGTGACCAGATGGCCGTGCACGTACCATTGAGTCTGGAAGCGCAAATGGAAGCGCGCACCCTGATGCTGGCTTCCAACAATGTGTTGTCGCCAGCCAATGGTGACCCAATTATCGTACCGTCACAGGATATCGTATTGGGTCTGTACTACATGACCCGCGACAAAATTAATGGTAAGGGCGAAGGCAGCCTGTTTGCCGATGTGAAGGAAGTACACCGCGCTTACCAGACTCGTCAGGTAGAGCTGGGTACCAAAATTACCGTGCGTTTGCGCGAATGGGTAAAAAACGGTCAGGACGAATTCGTACCAGTAGTAAACCGCTACGAAACTACTGTAGGTCGTGCGCTGTTGTCAGAAATCCTGCCAAAAGGTCTGGCATTCGAGCATATTAATAAGACGCTGAAGAAAAAAGAAATTTCTAAGCTGATTAATGCTTCGTTCCGCCGTTGTGGCTTGCGCGATACGGTGATTTTTGCCGACCATCTGATGTATACCGGTTATGCATTCTCAACCCGTGCTGGCATCTCAATCTGTGTTGACGATATGCTGGTACCAGAAAGCAAACCGCAGTTTCTGGCAGAAGCTAATGCCGAAGTGAAAGAGATTGAAGACCAGTATCGTCAAGGTTTGGTAACCAATGGCGAACGCTACAATAAAGTAGTCGATATCTGGGGTCGTACCGGTGACAAGATCGCCAAAGCGATGATGGATAATCTGTCTACGCAGAAAGTAGTTGACCGCGAAGGTAATCTGGTTGATCAGGAATCGTTCAACTCCATCTACATGATGGCCGATTCTGGTGCCCGTGGCTCTGCCGCACAGATTAAACAGTTATCAGGTATGCGCGGCTTGATGGCAAAACCAGATGGTTCCATTATCGAAACACCGATTACCTCCAACTTCCGTGAGGGTTTGACGGTATTGCAGTACTTTATTTCTACCCATGGTGCGCGTAAAGGTCTGGCCGATACAGCATTGAAAACCGCCAACTCCGGTTATCTGACCCGTCGTCTGGTAGACGTGACTCAGGACTTGGTAGTGGTAGAAGATGATTGTGGTACCAACGATGGCTTTGTCATGAAAGCCGTGGTACAGGGCGGTGATATTATCGAATCACTGCGCGACCGCGTACTGGGCCGCGTAACTGCTGAAGACGTGGTGGATCCGACCAGCGGTGAGACACTGGTGGAAGCCGGTACCCTGTTAAACGAAAGTTTGGTGGATTTGATTGACAATTCCGGCGTCGATGAAATTAAAGTACGCACGCCGATTACCTGTAAAACCCGCCATGGTTTATGTGCCAAATGTTACGGACGTGATCTGGCACGCGGTAAACTGGTGAATGCTGGTGAATCCGTGGGCGTGATTGCAGCGCAATCCATTGGTGAACCGGGTACCCAGTTGACCATGCGTACATTCCATATTGGTGGTGCCGCTTCCCGAGCAGCTGCTGCCAGTCAGGTAGAAGCAAAATCAGGTGGTACTGTGCGTTTCTCCAGCCAGATGCGTTATGTAGCCAACAACAAAGGTGAGCTGGTAGTAATCGGCCGCTCTTCTGAAATCGTGATACATGACGATATCGGTCGTGAGCGTGAACGCCATAAAGTACCTTATGGTGCTTTGCTACAGGCCAAAGATGGCGGTGTGGTGAAAGCTGGTCAGACTCTGGCTACCTGGGATCCGCATACCCGTCCGATGATTACCGAGTTTGCTGGTCGTGTTCGCTTTGAAAATATCGAAGAAGGCGTGACTGTAGCGAAACAAACCGACGACGTAACCGGTTTGTCCACCTTAGTGGTGATTGATGGTAAACGCCGCTCGTCTACCCAGTCCAAACTGTTGCGTCCAACTGTCAAACTGTTGGATGAAAAGGGCGAAGAAATTCGCATGGCTGGTAGTGAAACCGCTGTTTCCATGGCTTTCCCAGTAGGTGCGGTGATTACCGTACGCGAAGGACAGGAAGTAGGTAAGGGTGATGTGCTGGCGCGTATTCCGCAGGCTTCATCCAAAACTCGCGATATTACCGGTGGTTTGCCACGCGTGGCCGAATTGTTTGAAGCACGTACCCCGAAAGATGTGGGTATGCTGGCTGAAGTAACTGGTACCGTATCCTTTGGTAAAGAAACCAAGGGTAAACAGCGTCTGATCATCACTGATGCAGATGGTGTTGCCTATGAAACCTTGATTTCTAAGGAAAAACAGGTACTGGTACATGATGGTCAGGTAGTTAACCGTGGTGAAGTGATTGTTGACGGTGCGGTGGATCCACACGATATTCTGCGCTTGCAGGGTATTGAAGCACTGGCGCGTTACATCGTGCAGGAAGTACAGGAAGTGTATCGTCTGCAAGGTGTGAAGATTTCCGACAAGCATATCGAAGTGATTATTCGCCAGATGTTGCGTCGGGTGAATATTGCTGATGCTGGTGACAGCCACTTCATTACCGGTGAGCAGGTTGAACGCGGTGATGTTATGATTGCCAATGAAAAACTGTTGGCCGAAGGTAAGGAACCGGTACGCTTTGATAACGTATTGTTGGGTATTACCAAAGCATCGTTATCCACCGATTCCTTTATCTCTGCGGCTTCCTTCCAGGAAACTACACGTGTACTGACTGAAGCAGCAATTATGGGTAAACGCGATGATTTACGCGGCCTGAAAGAAAATGTGATTGTAGGTCGTCTGATTCCGGCCGGTACGGGTCTGACTTACCATCGCAGCCGTCGTCAGAAATGGCAGGAACAGGTAGCTGCTGAAGCGGCTGATAAAAGCGAATAAGCTTGAATAACTGTTGTAACCAAAACAAAACCGCTGAAAGACATTCAGCGGTTTTGTTTTGTGTATGAATCCTTACATTGTTGTTTTTCTGATGAATTAAATAGAATTAAAATTTGATTATCTTGACCAGCAATGTTTTGAAATGCTAAAATTGAACACTTTGCCGGCATGGTGTCGGCATGTATTGACTCAACAGGATAAAAGAGAAAATATGCCTACTATCAACCAATTGGTACGCAAAGGACGTCAAGCTCCAGTTTACGTCAACAAAGTACCTGCTTTAGAGGCTTGCCCTCAAAAACGTGGTGTGTGCACCCGTGTATACACTACTACCCCGAAAAAACCTAACTCAGCTTTGCGTAAAGTGTGCAAAGTGCGTCTGACCAACGGTTATGAAGTGATTTCATATATCGGTGGTGAAGGCCACAACTTGCAGGAACACAGCGTAGTGCTGATTCGCGGCGGTCGTGTAAAAGACTTGCCGGGTGTGCGTTATCACACCGTTCGTGGTTCTTTGGACACTGCTGGTGTGAAAGACCGCAAACAGTCCCGTTCTAAATACGGTGCTAAACGTCCTAAATAAGTGGACGCATCGGCAGGATATCTGTCGAGTAAGTGAATATTTACATAAATATTCGTGGGCAATGCCCAGCTGAATAGTTTAAGGAAATTGAAATGCCAAGACGTAGAGAAGTCCCAAAACGTGACATATTGCCAGATCCGAAATTCGGCAGTATCGAATTATCCAAATTCATGAATGTGCTGATGATTGACGGTAAAAAATCTGTTGCTGAACGCATTGTATATGGTGCTTTAGAACAGATTGCTAAAAAAACCGGCAAAGAAGCCATTGAAGTGTTTAACGAAGCTATTGCCAATGCCAAACCGGTTGTAGAAGTAAAAAGCCGTCGTGTTGGTGGTGCAAACTATCAAGTTCCTGTTGAGGTTCGTGCCGAGCGCCGTTTAGCTTTGGCTATGCGCTGGGTGCGTGACGCAGCTCGTAAACGCGGTGAGAAATCCATGGATTTGCGTCTGGCAGGTGAATTAATTGATGCGGCAGAAGGCCGCGGCGGTGCATTGAAAAAACGTGAGGAAGTACATCGCATGGCTGAAGCCAACAAGGCCTTCTCTCACTTCCGCTTCTAATGCAGAAAGGCAATTATTGTGGCTCGTAAAACTCCTATTGAACAATACCGTAATATCGGTATTTCTGCACACATTGATGCTGGTAAAACCACCACTTCAGAACGTATTCTGTTTTACACCGGCATGACCCACAAACTGGGTGAAGTTCATGACGGTGCGGCCACTACCGACTGGATGGAGCAGGAACAGGAACGCGGTATTACCATTACTTCTGCTGCCGTAACCACCTTCTGGAAAGGTATGGCAGGCCAGTTTAAAGAACATCGCCTGAATATTATTGATACCCCGGGACACGTGGATTTTACCGTTGAGGTAGAACGTTCTATGCGTGTACTGGACGGTGCAGTTATGGTTTACTGTGCCGTGGGTGGTGTACAGCCTCAGTCTGAAACTGTATGGCGTCAGGCCAATAAATACAAAGTGCCACGTCTGGCCTTTGTAAACAAAATGGATCGTCAAGGTGCCAACTTTTTCCGCGTGGTTGAACAGATGCAAACCCGTCTGCGTGCCAATCCAGTGCCGGTTGTGATTCCTGTGGGCGCTGAAGACGGTTTCGAGGGTGTGGTAGATCTGCTGAAAATGCAGGCTATCGTATGGGATGATGCAACTCAGGGTCTGAAATTTGAATATGCAGACATTCCTGCCGATCTGAAAGACGTTGCTGCAGAATGGCGCGAAAAAATGGTTGAAGCTGCTGCTGAAGCCAACGAAGAACTGATGGAAAAATACCTTGGCGGCGAAGAGCTGAGCGAGGAAGAAATCGTTGCTGCACTGCGCGCCCGTACACTGGCTGGCGAAATTCAGCCTGTATTGTGTGGTTCTGCCTTTAAGAACAAAGGTGTACAGCGCCTGCTGGATGCTGTGGTTGAGTACCTGCCCAGCCCAACAGACATTCCGCCAGTAGCCGGAGAAAAACCGGATGGTGAAAAAGACAGCCGTAAAGCCAGCGATGACGAGAAATTCTCTGCTTTGGCGTTCAAACTGATGAACGACAAATACGTTGGTCAGCTGACTTTCATCCGCGTGTACTCTGGCGTGGTGAAATCTGGTGATACCGTAGTAAACTCAGTTAAAGGCACCAAAGAACGTATTGGTCGTCTGGTACAGATGAAAGCCAATGACCGTGATGAAATCGAAGAAGTACGTGCCGGTGACATCGCTGCTGTGATTGGTTTGAAAGATGTGACTACTGGTGAAACTCTGTGCGATTCTGATGCACCAATTATTCTGGAACGCATGGAATTCCCAGAACCAGTGATTCACGTTGCTGTTGAACCAAAAACCAAAGCTGACCAGGAAAAAATGGGTCTGGCTTTGAACCGTCTGGCTAAAGAAGACCCGTCTTTCCGTGTGAAAACTGACGAAGAATCTGGTCAAACCATTATTTCCGGTATGGGTGAATTGCATCTGGAAATTATTGTAGACCGCATGAAACGCGAATTTGGCGTAGAAGCCAATGTGGGTGCACCACAGGTAGCTTATCGTGAAACCATCCGTAAATCGGTGGAATCCGAAGCCAAATACGTGAAACAATCTGGCGGTAAAGGTCAGTATGGTCATGTGGTTATCACTATGGAACCTCTGGAACCAGGTGGTGTTAACTACGAATTCATAGACGAAATTAAGGGTGGTGTGATTCCACGCGAATTCATTCCGTCTGTGGACAAAGGTATCCGCGATACCATGACCAACGGTATTCTGGCTGGTTATCCAGTGGTGGATATCCGTGTGCGCCTGACTTTCGGTTCTTACCATGATGTAGACTCTTCGCAAATCGCGTTTGAACTGGCCGGTTCCATGGCATTCAAAGACGGTATGCGCAAAGCTTCTCCAGTATTGCTGGAGCCAATCATGGCGGTTGAGGTGGAAACACCGGAAGACTACATGGGCGATGTAATGGGCGACCTGAACCGTCGTCGTGGCATCGTGCTGGGTATGGACGATGATGGTATCGGTGGCAAGAAAGTTCGCGCCGAGGTACCACTGGCAGAAATGTTCGGTTATTCAACCGATCTGCGTTCTGCTACTCAGGGTCGTGCTACCTATTCCATGGAATTCAAGAAATACGCAGAAGCACCAAATAATGTAGCCGAGCAGGTTATTGCTGCCCGTAAAGGCTAACTTATTTACCGATAACCTGAAAGTATCTGTGCTTTCAGGTTATCATCGTTCTTTAATTGATCTTTATTCAAGGAAACTTAGCTCATGGCTAAAGAAAAATTCGAGCGGAGCAAACCGCACGTAAACGTTGGCACCATCGGTCACGTTGACCATGGTAAAACCACACTGACCGCTGCAATTTGTACCATTTTGTCCAAAAAATTTGGTGGTGCAGCGAAAGCCTACGATCAGATTGACAATGCCCCGGAAGAAAAAGCCCGTGGTATTACCATTAATACTTCACACGTAGAATACGAAACCGCAGAGCGTCACTATGCACACGTAGACTGCCCGGGACACGCTGACTACGTAAAAAACATGATTACCGGTGCTGCACAGATGGACGGCGCCATTCTGGTGGTTTCTGCTGCTGACGGCCCAATGCCACAAACTCGTGAGCACATTCTGCTGGCTCGTCAGGTAGGCGTACCTTACATCATCGTTTACATGAACAAATGCGACATGGTAGACGACGAAGAGTTGCTGGAACTGGTAGAAATGGAAATCCGTGATCTGCTGTCTAGCTACGAATTCCCGGGTGACGACATTCCATTGATTAAAGGTTCTGCACTGAAAGCACTGGAAGGTGATACTTCTGACATCGGTGAAGCTTCGATCATGGCTTTGGCAGATGCATTAGACAGCTACATTCCTACTCCGGAACGTGCAGTAGACAAACCATTCCTGTTGCCGATTGAAGACGTATTCTCAATTTCAGGCCGTGGTACCGTGGTTACTGGTCGTGTAGAACGCGGTGTAATCAATGTAGGCGACGAAATTGAAATTGTAGGTCTGAAAGAGACCCAAAAAACCACCTGTACCGGTGTGGAAATGTTCCGCAAACTGCTGGATCAAGGTCAGGCAGGTGACAACGTAGGTGTATTGTTGCGTGGTACCAAACGTGAAGAAGTAGAACGCGGTCAGGTATTGGCAAAACCGGGCAGCATCACCCCGCACACCAAATTCAAAGCAGAAGTTTACGTATTGAGCAAAGAAGAAGGTGGTCGTCATACTCCATTCTTCGCAAACTACCGCCCACAATTCTATTTCCGAACTACTGACGTAACTGGAGCAGTAAGTCTGGCAGAAGGCGTGGAAATGGTAATGCCAGGTGAAAACGTAACCATCGATGTAGAATTGATTCATCCGATTGCGATGGAAGAAGGCTTGCGCTTTGCGATTCGTGAAGGTGGCCGTACAGTTGGTGCCGGTGTGGTTGCTAAAGTTATCGCTTAA
>NZ_MEIR01000006.1 GCF_002777825.1 Snodgrassella alvi
AACAGTGCCGGCCAGCTACTCACCTATACCGACCCCGCCGGCCACAGTACCCATTACCAGCGCGACCCGCGCGGACTGGTGCATACCCGCATCGATGCTGCCGGACGCAAACTCGGCTTTAACTACGACGCCTATGGCCGCCTTAACGCCCTTATCAACGAAAACGGCGAACACTACCAGTTTCAATACGATGCCGCCGACCGCCTCATCGAACAAACCGATCTGGACGGGCGTAAACAGAAATACAACTACGATGCACTGAATAACGTCAGCGCCGTGCACTTTGCTGCCGGCAGCAGTGCCGAAATTACCCACCGCTTCAAACGGGATGCCATCGGCCGCCTCATCGGCAAATACACCACCGACGGCACCACCGCCTACCAGTACGACAAAGCCGACAACCTTATCAAAGTCGGCTACAAAAAAGCCGGCCTGCCCGCAGAGGCAGAGCCCGACCTCATCACCTTCAGCTACGATCTGCTGGGTAACCTGCTGAGCGAAACCACCGCACAGGGTACCCTCAGCCACCAGTACGACCCACTGGGCAACCGCATCGCCACCACCTTGCCGGATGGGCGCACCATCAACAACCTGTATTACGGTTCCGGCCATCTGCACCAGATAAACATCGACGGCCACATCATCAGCGATATCGAACGCGACAACCTGTACCGCGAAGTATTACGTACCCAGGGACGCCTGAACACCCAGTTCAAATACGACCGCAACAGCCGGCTGCAACACAAACAGATACAGCGCAATCAGAATCCCATCCTGCCCGATATCCTCATCGAACGCAGCTACCAGTACGACAACCTCGACCGGCTGGTAAGCAAAAGACACAGCAAACACGGGCAGACCGATTACTACTATGATCGTACCGGCAGAATCGAAGGCTGCCGCAACCAGAGATACTGGGAAACTCTGCAATACGATGCTGCTGCTAACCTATTAGACCACAGACGGCCAATAGAATTAGACCCCAGCAATCAGAATATCATCCGCTGTAACCAGCTCCTGAATTTCAGAGAACACCACTACCGCTACGACGAGCACGGCCGAACCCAAACCAAACAGAGCATCGGCGCCACCCAGCACTACCACTACGACGCTGAACACCGCCTGAGCGAAGTACGCATCGAACAACTAAACCGCAGCCAGCGTTACGGCTACGTCTACGACGCCTTAGGCCGGCGTATCGAAAAGCATCAGATAGATCGCGACGGCCAACCTTACAACCGTACCCGCTTCCTGTGGGACGGCTTAAGAATGATTCAGGAAACCGGTCCGAATCACCCCACCAGCCTGTATATCTATACAGACCAGAACAGCTACGAACCACTGGCACGCATAGACACAGACGGCAACCATGAACAACATATCCGCTACTTTCACACCGATCTGAATGGCTGTCCGGAAGAGCTCACCGACGAAAACGGTAAAATACTATGGGAATGCAGTTTTCAGCTCTGGGGGAAACGGATTCATGAAATCGAACACGAACCCATAGAGCAAAACCTCAGATATCAGGGACAATATTTAGACAGAGAAACCGGCTTACATTACAATACCTTCAGGTACTATGATCCGGATATAGGTCGCTTTACCCAGCCAGACCCGATAGGATTGCTGGGCGGGTTTAATCTGTATCAGTATGCGCCTAATGGGTTGACTTGGATTGATCCGTGGGGGCTAAGCTGTGGATCTGATGCTGCAAAATTACGTAAAAATATGAAGTCTTTAGGTAAAATTGAGCCTCGGTATAAAAATTCAGCACATCATATTATTATGTCTAATTCAAAAAATGATAAAATGCAAAAACTCAGACAAAAGATGAAATCATTGGGTTTTGATATAAATTCAGCTGATAATGGTGTTTTCTTACCAACTTCTACGAAAGTAAAGACTAATGCAAATACACAAGCAGTAGCTCATTCAAAGGTTCATACAAAGGAATATACAAATAATGTATTTAATAGGCTTAAAGATATAGATAATGCTGCAGACTTTAAAAAGGAATTAAATAAGATTGCTAATGAATTATCAAATGGTACCTTTAAATATTAAGTTAGGTGAATTATAAATGATTAATGAATTAAAAATTCTTAAGAAAAAGTATGAAGAAATTATGCTATCTTCTGAAAAGATAGAGAATGAGTATTTTCAGACTGTTATGTCAAGTTATGCATATAAAAAAATTTCTAAAGGTCCTAGCGTTAATATTAAACCTTTTGATTTCCAACAAGAAGGTTTTAAAAAAGGTAGAGACTTAAAAGTGCTTCCTAAAATAATTGATAATACTTATGTATATTATTTTGATAGTGAAAATAAAATTTTATTAACTGAAAACTACGGAGAAACTGATGATTTTATTAGTAGAGAGTATTATTTTTATCGTAAAAATTGTATTGAATCAATTTATTTTGGAAGTGGTAATAGCGGAGTAGGAAATGTTTCATTATTAATAGGTATACAAGAGCGACCAAATTATTGGATAACTTATGCTACATACGGATACGCTATTTGGGAGTATATTTATAATGATGATATTTTAATCGAAATAAATGTTAAATGTAAAGAACATGAACAAACTGAAATTACATTTTTTAAAAAATGTTTTGAATATAACCATGGTGAGCTAAGTAAAATAATTCTTAAATATCCTAATGGTTACGAGGTTCAGTGCTATCCATAAAATAATTGAGTTTTAATTAAAGTTAATCATTATTATTTTAGTATTTTAAATTAAATTAAATTAAATTAAAATTATTAATTATGTTTTAAGGAAAAAAATTTTGATTGCTTTTTTAAATTTTCTAAATAATATAAATATAAAATATAATATAAAAAATAAAAATATTTATATTAAAGGTAATTTATATTTAAATTCTACAATAATCAAATCATTACCTGAAAATTTATCTGTCAGTGGTGATTTAGATTTAAGATATAGCTATATCAAAGAATTGCCTAAAAATTTGTTTATTGGAGGTAGTTTATATTTAGAGTCTATAGAAATTGAGAAATTACCCGACAATTTAACCATTAAAGGTGATTTAAATTTAGCATATACAAAAATCAAAATATTACCTGAAAGCTTGTCTGTTGGTAGAAGTTTAAATTTAAGAAATACGAAAATTGAAGTATTACCTGATAATTTATTTATTAATGGTGATTTAAACTTAGCATATACGAAAATTGAAGCATTACCTGATAATTTATTTGTTAATGGGAGTATGAATTTATCATATTCAAAAATTGAGCTATTACCTAAAAACCTATCAGTTAATGATAGTTTATATTTAGAATATTCGAAAGTTAAATTTCTACCTGAAAATTTGTCTGTTGGTGGGTATTTATGCTTGCAGTCTACTGAAATAAAAGAATTACCTGAAGATTTATCTCTGAATGGTGATTTAGATTTATCCTTTACACAAATCGAAAAACTACCGGAAAATTTTTTTGTTAAAGGTTCTTTGAATTTAGAATCTTCAAAAATTAAAACTTTACCTGAAAATTTATCTGTTGGTGATACCTTAAATCTAAGCAACACAGATATCGAAGTACTACCTAAAAATTTATCTGTTAATGGTAGTTTATATTTAGAATACTCAAAAGTTAAATTTTTACCTGAAAATTTTTCTATTGGTGGAAGTTTAGAATTAGCAAATACAGAAATTGAAATATTACCTAAAAATTTATCTGTCAGAGATAACTTAAAATTAAAATCAAAAAAAATAAAAGAATTACCTGAAAATTTATTTGTTGGAAGGGAATTAGATTTAAGTAGTACAAAAATCGAAATATTGCCTAAAAGCTTAATAGTAAAAGGTAATTTGGATTTAAAATATAGTAATATTAAAACTTTACCTGAAAATTTTTCTGTTGGCGGTAACTTAAATTTAAGAAATACAAAAATTAAAACTTTGCCTAAAAATTTTTCTGTTGGCGGTAATCTGGATTTAAGAAACAGCCATATCAATATATTATCTGAAAACTTATATGTCGGTGGCAATTTGAACGGAGAATCGACAAAAATTAAAGCATTACCCGAGAATTTTATTGTCCACGGCGATTTATATTTAAGAGATACAGAAATTGAAACTCTACCTGAAAAATTTTCTATTAATGGTAGTTTAGATTTAGGGTTTTCAAAAATAAAAAAATTGCCGGAAAACTTATATATTGGTGGTTATTTAAATTTAAGAAATACAGAAATTGAAGTATTACCTAAAAATTTATCTATTGGAGGTAATTTAAATTTAGAATCCACAAAAATAAAAGTATTACCTGAAAACTTATCGGTTGGTGGTAAGTTGTATTTAGATATAGATAAAATACAAAATATAGCTTATTCGCAGAAGTGCGAAGATAGCTCGCAAATAATTTTTGCTTGTTGGGTTAATAACGGATTCGCTATTCAAATGAATGACTTTTTGGGCACATTTCAAGAGTTTGAAAATTTGGTTGATGAAAAATATTCAGGAGAAATTGCCATGGAATACAAGAAATTGGCAAGCACGTGTATAAAAGAGTTAACTGAAAAATTAAAAATACTATAGTCTTTATTTAGTAAGGTTGCTTAAAAGAGCAAACATTTCTAGGAACGACGCCAACAGAATTTAGATTATGAAGCACTCGGCAACTTCAACAGCATCCACTTTGCCGACGGCACCACCACCTATCAGTACGACAAAGCCGACAACCTGATCAAAGTCGGCTACAAAAAAGCCGGCCTGCCCGCAGAAGCAGAACCCGACCTCATCGCCTTCAGCTACGATCTGCTGGGTAACCTGCTGAGCGAAACCACCGCACAGGGTACCCTCAGCCACCAGTACGACCCACTGAGTAACCGTATCGCCACCACCCTGCCGGATGGGCGCACCATCAACAGCCTGTATTACGGTTCCGGCCACCTGCACCAGATAAACATCGACGGCCATATCATCAGCGACATCGAACGCGACAACCTGCACCGCGAAATATTACGCACTCAGGGACGCCTGAACACCCTGTTCAAATACGACCGTAACAGCCGCCTGCAACACAAACAGATACGGCACAATCAGAATCCCATCCTGCCCGATATTCTCATCGAACGCAGCTACCAGTACGACAACCTCGACCGATTAGTAAGCAAAAGACACAGCAAACACGGACAGACCGATTACCGCTATGATCACACCGGCAGAATCGAAGGCTGCCGCAACCAGAGATACTGGGAAACCCTGCAATACGATGCGGCCGCCAACCTGCTGGACAGCAAATACAGAGAAGACTACAGCAACCACAACCTGATTCGCTGTAACCAGCTCCTGAATTTCAGAGAACACCACTACCGCTACGACGAGCACGGCCGAACCCAAACCAAACAGAGCATCGGCGCCACCCAGCACTACCACTACGACGCTAAACACCGCCTGAGCGAAGTACGCATCGAACAACTAAACCGCAGCCAGCGTTACGGCTACGTCTACGACGCCTTAGGCCGGCGTATCGAAAAGCATCAGATAGACCGCGACGGCAAACCCTACAACCGTACCCGCTTCCTGTGGGACGGCTTAAGAATGATTCAGGAAACTGGCCCGAATCACCCCACCAGCCTGTATATCTACACCGACCAGAACAGCTACGAACCACTGGCACGCATAGACACAGACGGCAACTATGAACAACATATCCGCTATTTTCACACCGACCTGAATGGCTGTCCGGAAGAGTTGACCGACGAAAACGGTAAAATACTGTGGGAATGTAGCTTTCAGCTCTGGGGAAAACGGATTCATGAAATCGAACACGAACCCATAGAGCAGAATCTCAGATATCAGGGACAATATTTAGACAGAGAAACCGGCTTACATTACAATACCTTCAGGTATTATGATCCGGATATAGGTAGATTTACTCAGCCAGACCCGATTGGACTGCTGGGTGGCTTGAATCTGTATCAGTATGCGCCTAATGGATTGACTTGGATTGATCCACTTGGCCTAAGAAAATGTACAACAGGTTTTAAAAACGCCAATGATGCGGGACGAGCAGCGCTTAGTAAATATAATCCAATGTCGATATTCAAAAATCGTGAGTATGGTGGGATCATATTTAAAGCAAAAGATGGCACTTATGGCTATACAAGGGGGCGTCTTGGTTCGGGTAGAACCGCACCAACATTTAAAGAGTCAGCAGGAGGTTTACCTAAGGGTTCAACACCGGTTGGTCAATATCACACACATGGTGATTACTCTGATATTAATTTTAATCGAACAAATAAAGCTGGTGATGTTCATAATAGTGATAAATTTTCTAATAGTGATATTAGCATTCATAATCGTGCTAATAAAACCTTTCCTAATTATACTAACGTATTAGGAACACCAAGCGGCAGCTTTTGGAAGATATTTGGTAAAGTTAGTGGACCAGATGATGCTATACCGTTATAAGGAAGTGCATATTATGTGTGAAAACTACATTTTTAAGCTTGATAAAAGATATACCCCTTTTCTATTTAAAGCTATAGAAGCAGCTCAAAATAGTGAGTTTGTTTCCAAATGTAAATATGATATTAATAATTTTTATATTTCTTTTAGTAATCATATAACGATAAAAAAAGAGATTAGATATTATACAATACGTTTCTATTCAAAAGAGATTACGCAAGATAATTGGATGGATGTTGGAGTTGGTGGAATAGAAATAGATAATATAAATGTTGATACAGGTGAAGTAATTTATGTTTATGGGAGTCGCTGACGAGTTGATCGGTAATTACAATAATAGAAACTTTCAAAGCGATTATTTATAAGACTTAACCATTAGAATTTAAATAAAAAATACCAGTAGCACCCAGAACTCTAGCTACAACGCTCTGAACCGGCGTATCGAAAAGCATCAGATAGACCGCGACGGCCAACCCTACAACCGTACCCGCTTCCTGTGGGACGGCTTAAGAATGATTCAGGAAACCGGCCCGAATCACCCCACCAGCCTGTATATCTATACCGACCAGAACAGCTACGAACCACTGGCACGGATAGACACAGACGGCAACCATGAACAACATATCCGCTACTTCCACACCGATCTGAATGGAGCACCGGAAGAGTTGACCGACGAAAACGGTAAAATACTATGGGAATGTAGCTTTCAGCTCTGGGGAAAACGGATTCATGAAATCGAACACGAACCCATAGAGCAAAACCTCAGATATCAGGGACAATATTTAGACAGAGAAACCGGCTTACATTACAATACCTTCAGGTATTATGATCCGGATATAGGCCGCTTTACCCAGCCAGACCCGATAGGATTGCTGGGTGGCTTTAATCTGTATCAGTATGCGCCTAATGGGTTGACTTGG
>NZ_MEIR01000007.1 GCF_002777825.1 Snodgrassella alvi
ATTATCCAAAAAATAGCTATTAAATTGCGACAGCCAATAATCTATTTTAAAAAATTACCTTATATTGATATTTATCAATTTATTTATATAAATCAATATATCATATACTTGCAGTGGTTACTAATTAACGCTATATTACGGTTAAATACTGTTAATTTATGCTATTAAAGAACATGAGGCTATTTAAGCGGCTTAAATTCAATTAGCAAAGGTAGCAAGATGAAACGTTGGCTGTGTATTTTGATTCTGTGTTTAGCTGGCTGTATTGATAGCCGCAGTGAGCAGGAAAAGCAACAACAATTACAGGATAAACTGATAATGACTGATACTACTGAAATAACAGTTCTGATTCCGTCACTGGTTTCCAGTAAAAAACTAGCGATTACTTTGCCACGCTGCTTTTTTGGGCCTAACTTGAAAAATAAAATTGTTGATGGAAAAGTTGAAGTAAAAGCCGTTACTATTCTGTTTCCATTACCTACATTTTCCGGTTTTCCCAATGATGCAGAAGCACTTAAGCATTGCCCTGATCCGTCTAGGCCAATATCTGGAATTGGTGTAAGACCACTGTTTCCTAAAAAAAGAGGAACAACTGAGCTATTATATGGAAATCATTGGTTAAAACATCTAAGCTTTCAATATTCATTGAAAGAAAAAAGAAACAATCAAACTTTATATAACAGTGGTATTGGTGGAAAACTGGCTATATTCGCTAATCAGTCCAAAGAAAATAAAGCAGATATATCAATTGATTTCTGGCCTTATGATGCAGGTAATGCAGACAGTCCTTTTCCCGACCAGATTGATGTGCATTCTGTACTGGAGAAAGAGTTTGGTTTTGGTTATGTAGTTTATACGTCCAAATTCTTACATGGCAAAAATAAACCATTGCCAAATCAGTGGTATTTTGCTGATGCCTTGATTGATATCTATAAACATAATGAAAGCCTGCTCGATCATCCAGAGATATTACACGGGTTTATCAACAACAATAATCGTATTCTGGATTATATTCATCAACACAGTAAGGTAGTTAATTAACCCGCAACGCTTATCATCTGTATTTAAAATAACATTGTCGTTAATTAGAATAATATTGCCAATTCTGAACAGAATTATCCAAAAAATAGCTATTAAATTGCGACAGCCAATAATCTATTTTAAAAAATTACCTTATATTGATATTTATCAATTTATTTATATAAATCAATATATCATATACTTGCAGTGGTTACTAATTAACGCTATATTACGGTTAAATACTGTTAATTTATGCTATTAAAGAACATGAGGCTATTTAAGCGGCTTAAATTCAATTAGCAAAGGTAGCAAGATGAAACGTTGGCTGTGTATTTTGATTCTGTGTTTAGCTGGCTGTATTGATAGCCGCAGTGAGCAGGAGAAGCAACAACAATTACAGGATAAACTGATAATGACTGATACTACTGAAATAACAGTTCTGATTCCGTCACTGGTTTCCAGTAAAAAACTGGCGATTACTCTGCCACGCTGCTTTTTTAGAACTGAACTGCAAAATAAAATTGTTGATGGAAAAATTGAAGTAAAAGCCGTTACTATTCTGTTTCCATTACCTACATTTTCCGGTTTTCCCAATGATGCAGCAGCCATTCAACAGTGTCCTGATTTTTCCAGACCGATATCTGGAATTGGTGTAAGACCACTGTTTCCTAAAATAGGTACAAATGAACTGGATTATGGGAATCACTGGTTAATACATCAAGGATTTGCATACGCATTAAAAGAAGAAAAAAATAATCTAGCTTTGTATTACAGTGGTATTGGGGGAAAACTGGCTATATTTGCTAATCAGTCCAAAGAAAATAAAGCAGATATATCAATTGATTTCTGGCCTTATGATGCAGGTAATGCAGACAGTCCTTTCCCCGACCAGATTGATGTGCATTCTGTACTGGAGAAAGAGTTTGGTTTTGGTTATGTAGTTTATACGTCCAAATTCTTACATGGCAAAAATAAACCATTGCCAAATCAGTGGTATTTTGCCGATGCCTTGATTGATATCTATAAACGTGATGGAAGTCTGCTTGATCATCCAGAGATATTACACGGGTTTATCAACAACAATAATCGTATATACGATTATATTCTGAAAAATAGCAAAATAATTGATTAATAAGGAGTATTTATGAATTGTTTTAATAACAAAGGTGAGGGTTTTAAAGGTTATTTGAGTCTAGAAGAATATATCTACGAAAATACATCGTATGACTTAACCGATGACCAAAGAAGAGAGTTATGGAAAATTATATCTGATATTGAAAATACACTGGCTAATGGTGGAGAAGCGGACTATTCCAAAGCGTATGAGTATTTAAAATCCACGGTTCCGGCTGGCAACAACGATGCTGGTGGTTTGAATCTGTGGCTGGATATAGCAATCGGCACCAATAGTGGCGGTAAAGCCGGCGGCATCCCGGGTATGATTAACGATATGGCTTTGCGAAAGGTTACCGATATAATCTTACGCTCTAATTTGGGCAGATATGATAAACAAAAATATAATCAATTTTCTAATGATATGGCTCACGCATTATTAAGCAATATTGTTCAGTCTGGGCAAGTATCACTGAACGGTATTATCAAATCGGATGCACAGGGTTTTACCCGTTTTGATCCAGACAGTTTAACAGCTAAAGATTGGCCAGGCTCGGCATTAGACTGGAATGATTTAGGTGCTGAGTGGGCACGATTAGGTAGTTTAGGATCTGTAAACCTTTCTGACGCAGCAAATTTCGCCAAAAATTTCCTACTCGGATATCAGCAAAAAAAACATGATCCATTTAATTTCGGCAACTGGATGTGCGAATTTATGAAGAAATGGAGCGATTTAAACCGCGATGGTAAATATTATGTTTATGACCCGATAGTGCTGGATCTGGATGGCGATGGTATTGAAACCGTAGGTTCGAGAAAATTAAGTGGTGCGCTATTTGACCATGATGGTGATGGTATCCGCACGGCAACTGGCTGGGTAAAGGCTGACGACGGGCTGCTGGCAGTAGACCGTAATGGCGATGGGATTATTAATGATGGTACGGAGCTGTTTGGTGACAGTACGTTGCTGGCGGATGGCAGCAAGGCAGCTAATGGCTATGCGGCATTACGCGAGTTTGACAGTAATGGCGATGGCCGGGTGGATGCGCAGGATGCGCACTTTGATCAGTTGCGCGTGTGGCGTGATCTGAATCAGGATGGTATCTGCCAGAGCAATGAGCTGTTTACGCTGGAACAGGTAGGCATAAAGGCGTTGAATCTGGAAAATAAAAACAGTAATACCAATTTGAAAAATGGCAATACGCTGGCTCAGATCGGCAGCTATGAAACCACTGACGGGCAAACCCGGGTTATGGGTGATGTGAATTTCGAGCATAAGCCGGTTTTCAGTGAGTATGCTGAGGAAGTAAAACTAACTGAGGAGCAGAAGCAGGCGCCCAATTTGAAAGGTACGGGGCGGGTACGCGATTTACGTGATGCAGCAGCGCTGTCTAAAAATCTGGCGGCGGTGTTGCAATCTTATGCGCAGGCTGAAACGCGCTCGGAGCAACAGGCGTTACTGGACAAGCTGCTGGAGGAATGGGCGAAATCTGATCCGCAGTTTGATGAAAATGCTGACTATACCTTAGGCACAGAATGGGTTAATACTGGTTCTGCCAGCTCTGGCGGTTCTGCTATCAGACCATCAGAAGAAAGTAAGCTTACTGTTGTTGATCCGGAATGGAAGAAGAAGTTTAAGACTTACAGCGATAAGCTGAATGTGCTGAATGCGTTTACTGGTGAAACTTCAAGATTATTTTATGCAGGTACGCCAAAGCAACGGCAGCAGCTTCTGGATACGATTGATAAGACTTATAACGGGATTCGCAATAGTCTGTATGAGAGTTTGTTATTCCAGACGCGGCTGAAGCCATATATGGAAAAGCTTACCTTTAAGCTGGAAAATGATGAATTTTCGCTGGATTTTTCAGGGATTGCTGCTACTTTTAATCAGGTTTTCCAGCACAATCCGGAAAAGGCGTTTGTGGATCTGGGGGAATTTCTGGCTTATCACTATACTGGTTTCTGGCCGGATGGGATTACTCTTTTCAATGAATACGCCGATTACGCAAAAGCACATGATGTATTTGATCACTGGTGCAGCCTGCTGGGTAAAACGGTACAAGATAAGCTGAGTGTGCAGTCTGGCAGTGATGGTAATGATATTCTGATTGGTACTAATCTGCTTGGTGGCGGACGGGATATTTTGAATGGTGGTGCCGGAGATGATTTGCTGATTGGAGGTATCGGTAATGATGAGCTGGATGGTGGTGCAGGTTCGGATATTTATGAGTTTGCGCGTGGCTTTGGGCGGGATATTATTCGCAATCATGATACCGGGGTAAATAAGGTTGATAAAATTCGTTTTACAGATGGTATTGTGCAGGATGAGGTGCTTTTTGCCCGCGATGGTAATCATCTGTTATTGAAAATCAAGGATACTTTCGATCAGATTACGGTAGTCAATTTCTTTAATGGCGATGGCCACGGCGGCGACCAGATTGATGTGGTGGAATTTGCTGATGGTTCACAGCTAGATGTTGAGGAAATCAAGGCGTTGTTGTTAAAGCCAACAGAAGGTAATGATTTTATTATTGGCTATGAATCGGATGATACTTTAATTGGTCTTGGCGGTAATGATGTGCTGAAAGGTCATGGCGGGGATGATTTTCTGGATGGTGGCGATGGTGATGATAATCTGGATGGCGGTGCGGGCAATGATGTGCTAATTGGCGGTGCCGGCAATGATTATATCTATGGCGGTGATGGCGATGATACTATTAACGGCGGCACAGGCGATGATTATCTGGAAGGTGGTATAGGCTCGGATTTGTTTGTGTTTGATAAAGGTTTTGGCCACGATCAGTTGCTTGAATTCAATCCCACAGGTAAAGATGTTAATACTGTGCTCTTTAATAATTGGGAAAAAAAGGATTTTACTTTTTCGCGCAAGGGACAGGATCTTTATATTGTTTCGAAGCGTTCGGATGATTCGCTGAAAATTATTAATTTCTTCCGTGATTCTGGTGTTAATCAGATTGACTTGATTAAGTTTTCTGATGGCAGTCAATTGGATGTTGTGGATATCCGTACGCTTACTCAAATCGGCACGAACGATGATGATGAGTTATATGCTTATGGTTCTGAAGATACTTATCTGAAGGGCGGTAAGGGTAATGATAAGCTGTTTGGCGCTGCTGGTAGTGATAAGCTGGTTGGCGGCTCAGGTAATGATTATCTAGATGGTGGTAGCGGTGATGACCGCTTATATGGCGGTATAGGCGATGATATCCTTGTCGGTGGTATAGGAAATGATTATCTGGAAGGTGGTA
>NZ_MEIR01000008.1 GCF_002777825.1 Snodgrassella alvi
CATGAGTGAAGTAAGCAAAAAAATCAAACAGCTTTTAGCCTGATAATTAACAACAGCAGCACAAACAAACCCAAAAAACAGATTTTAAATCTTTAGTATAGAAGTAGACAGGCGTAGTTGGCATGATACCAGGCGAATTTATTGACGAACTATTGAATAAAATCGATATCGTCGACGTAATCGAAGAATTTGTACCGCTGAAAAAAAGCGGAGCCAACTACATGGCCTGCTGCCCATTTCATAAAGAAAAATCGCCCTCCTTTTCCGTTAGTCCTACCAAACAGTTTTATCACTGCTTTGGCTGTGGCGTGCATGGTTCCGCCATAGGCTTTATTATGGAATATCAGGGACTGAGTTTTCAGGAAGCCGTACAGTTTCTGGCCGACCGTATTGGCACAACCGTCCCAAAACAGGCCGGCAACATTAACCCACAAGCACAAAAAGCACACAAACAGCAACAGCAAACCCTTGAGCAAACCACCGCCGCAGCCGCCACATACTATCAGCAGCAACTAAAAACCTCATTGCGTGCCCAAAATTATTTACAGCAACGCGGCCTCAGTGACGAAATCATCATACATTACGGCCTCGGCTATGCCCCAGATGACTGGCAGGCACTAGCCAAAGTCTTCCAGCCGTATCCAAGCAATGCACTAGTAAACAGCGGCATGGTTATCACCAAAGATGACCGCCATTACGACCGCTTTCGCGATCGCATCATGTTTCCCATCCGCAGTACACGTGGCCAGATAATCGGATTTGGTGCCCGCATCATTGAAACCGGCGAACCCAAATACCTCAACTCACCAGAAACCCCCTTATTTGACAAAGGCCGAAACCTGTATGGCCTGTATGAAGCACGAGCTGCAATCAAAGAAGCCCAACGAGTACTGGTAGTAGAAGGTTATATGGACGTAGTCGCACTGGCACAGTTTGGTCTAGGCTATGCCGTAGCAGCATTGGGCACAGCTACTACAGCCGAACATGTACGCCTATTAATGCGACAAAGTGATCACATCTATTTCTGCTTTGATGGTGATACTGCCGGCAAAAAAGCCGCCTGGCGCGCATTAGAAAATGCCTTGCCCCAGCTAAAAGATGACAAAATTTTACACTTCCTGTTTTTACCAGCCGAGCACGACCCCGACAGCTACGTACGCAGCCATGGTTTAAAAACCTTTGAAGACGCTTTACTCAACCAAAGCCTGCCATTATCAGCCTACTTCTGGCAAACCCTGACTGAAAACATTGATCTCAACACACAAGAAGGCAAAGCCGAACTGATTAAAACAGCCAGCCCCTTACTAGCACAAATCAAGGCACCGGCACTATCTTTCCTGCTCCGTCAAGAACTTAGCCAGAAAGTAGGCATAGACGAACATAATCTGGCTCAGCTACTGGGACAGCAGCAACCCAGGCAACCGGCCATACAACAGAAAAATTACCGCTTACCCCAGAATACATTCCGGCAGCCCCCTGTCATGTCACTGGCACAAAAGCAGATACGCGCACTATTGATAAATCCACAATGGGCCGTATATATAGAACTACCAGAATATCTCGACCTGCACGGCGACTATGCATGCCTCGCCGCGCTGGCCGAACGCATACAAGCCTCCGTTACACCACTGAACAGCGGTGCCGTGCTGGAACTGATGCGTAACACAGAATTTGAACCCGTCATCCGGCAGATTATCCATGATTATCTGGATTCACCGGATGTTATGCAGCCAGGAAATGAAGATGACTGCACCACGTTCAAACAGGGCATGCAAAAATTACTGGACAACCTTAAGACACAGCAGATTGATGCGTTGAAGCGCAAACTCCAGCATGGAAAACTAAGTGCCGACGAAAAACAGTTACTACTGCTGCTTTTAAGCCCCCCCAAGATACCGTCAGCATAGAATGACGACCATTACAACCGCTTGCAGCGACAAAGCCGCTGCAAATACATCGAGTAAACTATGGCAAACTCAACACCGAAAAAGACCACCATCGATACCAGCCAAGAGCAGGATGACGCACGCCCATTAACCGCAGAAGAACAGCGCGCCCGCTTGCGCCAGCTCATTATTCAAGGCAAAGAACGTGGTTACATTACCTACGCCGAAATCAACGATGCCCTGCCTGACGAAATGTCGGATGCAGATCAGATTGACAACATCGTATCCATGATTTCCGGCCTCGGCATTCAAGTCACCGAAGAAGCACCTGATGCCGAAAGCCTGCTGATGGGCGACAACACCGCCAACATGACCGACGATGATGCAGTAGCCGAAGCCGAAGCAGCACTGTCCAATGCAGACAACGAATTCGGCCGTACTACCGACCCAGTACGCATGTACATGCGCGAAATGGGACAAGTAGACCTGCTAACCCGCGAAGATGAAATCATCATCGCCAAAAAAATCGAAAATGCCCTGCGCAACATGATTCAGGCCATTTCCGCCTGTCCCGGTTCAGTTGCAGAAATACTAACCCTCATCGACGCCGTACGCAAAGATGAAATCAAAGTAGATGAAGTAGTCGAAGCCATCGTCGACCCGCATGAAGAACTACTGGATGAGCTCGGGATTGGACTAGACAGCAAAAGCGACGATGCCGAAGTTGTTGACGACAGCGACGACAGCGTAGACGTTGATGACGATTCCGAAGAAAGCGACGAAGAAAACGCAGCACTGGCCGCATCTGCCAATCTCGAAGAACTGCGCCAGAAAACCCTCGAACATTTCGACGGTATTCAAAGCCGTTACGAAGCCATGGTTGCCGCCTTACAGGAAAAAGGCAGCCAGCATACCGACTACCTCAAACTGCAACAAGAAATTGCCGAACAGCTATTGCAAGTGCGCTTTGCTACCCGTCAGATAGAAAGCCTGTGCGACAACCTGCGCATGCGCGTTAGTCAGGTGCGGCAACTCGAACGCGACATTCGCGACATCGCCCTCAACCGAGTGCACATGGAACGCGATTACTTTATCAAAAGTTTCGCCAACCGTACCACCGATCTGAGCTGGGTAGACGAAGAACTCTCACTGAACCGCGTCTGGAACGAAGCCCTGCGCCGCTTCCAGTATGCCATCATCGAAAAGCAAACCGAACTGGCTAATCTCGAACAGACCGCCCAGATATCCCTAGCCGAACTCAAACAGATCAACAAAAACATGGTTAAAAGCGAGCAGGAAACAGCCGCTGCCAAGCAGGAAATGATTCAGGCCAACCTGCGTCTGGTTATCTCCATTGCCAAAAAATACACCAATCGCGGCCTGCAATTTCTTGACCTGATTCAGGAAGGCAATATCGGCCTCATGAAAGCCGTAGACAAATTCGAATACCGGCGTGGCTACAAATTTTCCACCTATGCCACATGGTGGATTCGTCAGGCCATCACCCGCTCAATCGCAGATCAGGCACGTACCATCCGCATTCCGGTACACATGATTGAAACCATCAACAAAATGAACCGCATTTCCCGTCAGTACCTACAGGAAAACGGCGAAGAGGCAGACTCCGCCAAACTAGCAGAACTCATGGAAATGCCAGAAGACAAAATCCGCAAAATCATGAAAATTGCCAAAGAACCCATTTCCATGGAAACACCGATCGGCGATGATGATGATTCACATCTGGGCGACTTTATCGAAGACGCAAACAACGTAGCACCAGCAGATGCAGCCATGTACTCCAGCCTGCGTGAAGTAACCAAAGACGTACTCGAAAGCCTCACCCCGCGCGAAGCCAAAGTACTGCGCATGCGTTTCGGCATCGACATGAATACCGACCACACCCTCGAAGAAGTAGGCAAACAGTTTGACGTTACCCGTGAGCGCATTCGCCAGATTGAAGCCAAAGCCCTGCGTAAACTGCGCCACCCTACCCGCTCCGACCGGCTGAAAAGCTTCCTCGACAGCGACGAAAACAAACAGTAAACTTTTTATCGTTTAAAACCAAAATCATCCGCGCATAGCGGATGATTTTTTATGTAAAACCTTGCAATAGCAATCCATCTTGGCTACAATACGCGCTTCACGGGTCTGTAGCTCAGGGGTTAGAGCAGGGGACTCATAATCCCTTGGTCGTGGGTTCGAACCCCACTGGACCCACCAAAAAAACCTCATCAAATTTTGCATTAGGCAGAATTATTATCAAAAACCGCTATCAAGCGGCTTTTTTTATTCCAACACAGTCTCAAAATCAGCAATCAGGCAAAAAATTAATTATCCAACCTAGCCGCTAGCATTCTTCTTTTCAGCACTACCGATAATCCGCAAAATAAAATAAGCAGTCACTAAACAGTTCAGATAAAAAATCCTGATAATAGCCTTCCCTTTCCAATTAGCAAATATTTCACAACTACCTCCAACAGCTTCCTTTCAATGATTTTTCAGTTTATAGCTCAAAATAAAAGATAATAACTTTAAAGCCTTATATTTCATCGTAAATAGTCAAGTAATTAACTAAATTAAAAGAAAAATAATAAACCTAAACAAAAAACTATTATTTATCATTTTATTACATTAAAAAATGTGTAACTATCCCCTAAAATAGTACAGCATAAAAGTAGAAAATTCTCTTCATTAACCAACAGAAGATTTAAACATGAAAAAAATGACTGAACATCAAATCGTAGCTATTTTAAAAGAAGCCGAAGCCGGTATCCCCGTCAAAGAACTCTGCCGTAAATATGGCATCGGCAATTCAACTTTTTATAAATGGCGTGATAA
>NZ_MEIR01000009.1 GCF_002777825.1 Snodgrassella alvi
CTCTGATGAAACCGGCAACGGCTCTGATGAAACCGGCAACGGTTCTGATGAAACCGGCAACGGCTCTGATGAAACTGGCAATGGTTCCGATGAAACCGGCAACGGCTCTGATGAAACCGGCAATGGTTCCGATGAAACCGGTAACGGCTCTGATGAAACTGGCAACGGCTCTGATGAAACCGGCAACGGTTCCGATGAAACTGGCAACGGTTCCGATGAAACCGGCAACGGTTCTGATGAAACCGGCAACGGCTCTGATGAAACCGGCAACGGTACTGGCGATAACGGAACCGACAACAACGGTACTGGCGACAACGGTACTGGCGGCAACGGAACCGGCGATAACGGTACTGGCGACAACGGTACTGGCGATAACGGAACCGACAACA
>NZ_MEIR01000010.1 GCF_002777825.1 Snodgrassella alvi
CACCTGACAGCGCCATGGCCAGTGCCGTACCGGAATAGGCACGGCGTTCTACGTGCTGTATACGGTCGTTAACATTGTTGACGTACTGGTTAATGTTTTCTATACGGGCATTAACGCCTTTGAGCTGTGCGACGTTCACGGCATCGGTATCTTCTGTACCAGCGGCTACACCGGTAATCTGGCGATAAATACCTCTTGAAGCATCACCTACGGAAACCGCTGCTTCGGTGCTGGTGGTAGCCTGAATGGCACGAGCCTGCTGCGCTGTGGCACTTGCCGGAATATAGCCCATAATGCCGCCTGCTGTATTCGCCACAGAGTTGGCACCCAGTGCAATACCACCACTCTGGGTAACGCTGGCATGATTACCAATGGCCACTCCATCTGCGGCACTGGCTTTGGCTTCTGCGCCGATGGCCACAGCCGCATTGCCGCTGGCCACAGCCGCACCACCTACAGCAATAGCATTATTGCCACTTGCCGAAGCGACACTCAGGGTAGAGTTAACTTTGGCATACTTGCTGCCACCGTTGTACAGATTGGTTAATGCATCACCGACATTATTGGCTGTAAGTGCAGTACCATCAGCAGCGGTGCTGCTGTAGCTTGGTGCGGTAAAGTTACCCGTTTCGGCATTATAGCTGGCATTGCCGCCCAGACTGCTTGCCACTTTGGATAGCGTCTTTGCTGTAGAGGTAGACAGGCTGTCCGCTTTGGCCAATGCCTGATTGGCTTTATCAGTTGCTGCATTAATGGCTGCGGTACTGCCACTGTTGTTTTGAGCCAGCTTGTTGTCAAATGAATCAGACAGGTTTTGCAAATCCTGTTTGAAATCATTTTTCATTTGCCACAACTGGCTGCCATTAACCGCATCCGTTGAATGTTCACCAATATCACCAATAGCAAGATTAGTAATTTTCTGCGAGCTACCAGAATGATGGCTGGCATCATAAGCATTGCCATTCCATTGCAGGGCGTCTGTCTGCAATGCGCTCAGAGAGGTTGACAACCCTGCTGGTATATTGCCAGATGCTAGATTCAACTGCTCCTGTAAGCTGGACAGACTAGTCGAAGTAGAAGTAGACAGCGCATAGAGCTGACGGCCATTCACTGCCTGATTAGAGGTGGCATCAACACGGCCATTTGCAATATTACTAATCGTTCTTTCATTGCTGGTATCACGAGTTAGCCCAAAGGGGCTGGGTGAACCTGCATCATCGTCGTCGAAATGCACAGCATTTTTCTGCAATTCCTCAATCAGTTTTTTCGAGGTCTGGATATCATTCTGCGCAGTCTGAATGGCTGATTGTGCAGTTTTGAGATCTCGGTTTACAGCATCCATATTAATTTTGTTTTCATTAACTACATTTTCAACGCTACTGGATACTGAGCTGAAGATTGAAGATGAAATGCTGTATAGCTGTCCGGCATTAACTGCATCGGTGGAGTTTTCGCCAATCTGCCCAGCGGCCACATTGGTAATTTTCTGTGGGTTGGCAGTGCCGTGGCTGGCATCGTAAGCAGTGCCGTTCCATTGCAATGCGTCTTTTTGCAGGGTGCTGATGCTGTTAATGGCAGTAGAGAGATTACCGGCCAGGGTAGCTGTAGACTGGGACACAATATCAATACGCGAATTGGCAGTGCTCAGGCCGGTAGAGAGGTTGTCACTGAAAGTAGTAGACAGATTATTTAAACTGGAAATGATAGAGCTGGAGAGAGAATATAACTGTCCAGCATTAACCGCATCGGTGGAGTTTTCGCCAATCTGCCCAGCAGCTACATT
>NZ_MEIR01000011.1 GCF_002777825.1 Snodgrassella alvi
CAAAGCAGACATGAGTGAAGTAAGCAAAAAAATCAAACAGCTTTTAGCCTGATAATTAACAACAGCAGCACAAACAAACCCAAAAAACAGATTTTAAATCTTTAGTATAGAAGTAGACAGGCGTAGTTGGCATGATACCAGGCGAATTTATTGACGAACTATTGAATAAAATCGATATCGTCGACGTAATCGAAGAATTTGTACCGCTGAAAAAAAGCGGAGCCAACTACATGGCCTGCTGCCCATTTCATAAAGAAAAATCGCCCTCCTTTTCCGTTAGTCCTACCAAACAGTTTTATCACTGCTTTGGCTGTGGCGTGCATGGTTCCGCCATAGGCTTTATTATGGAATATCAGGGACTGAGTTTTCAGGAAGCCGTACAGTTTCTGGCCGACCGTATTGGCACAACCGTCCCAAAACAGGCCGGCAACATTAACCCACAAGCACAAAAAGCACACAAACAGCAACAGCAAACCCTTGAGCAAACCACCGCCGCAGCCGCCACATACTATCAGCAGCAACTAAAAACCTCATTGCGTGCCCAAAATTATTTACAGCAACGCGGCCTCAGTGACGAAATCATCATACATTACGGCCTCGGCTATGCCCCAGATGACTGGCAGGCACTAGCCAAAGTCTTCCAGCCGTATCCAAGCAATGCACTAGTAAACAGCGGCATGGTTATCACCAAAGATGACCGCCATTACGACCGCTTTCGCGATCGCATCATGTTTCCCATCCGCAGTACACGTGGCCAGATAATCGGATTTGGTGCCCGCATCATTGAAACCGGCGAACCCAAATACCTCAACTCACCAGAAACCCCCTTATTTGACAAAGGCCGAAACCTGTATGGCCTGTATGAAGCACGAGCTGCAATCAAAGAAGCCCAACGAGTACTGGTAGTAGAAGGTTATATGGACGTAGTCGCACTGGCACAGTTTGGTCTAGGCTATGCCGTAGCAGCATTGGGCACAGCTACTACAGCCGAACATGTACGCCTATTAATGCGACAAAGTGATCACATCTATTTCTGCTTTGATGGTGATACTGCCGGCAAAAAAGCCGCCTGGCGCGCATTAGAAAATGCCTTGCCCCAGCTAAAAGATGACAAAATTTTACACTTCCTGTTTTTACCAGCCGAGCACGACCCCGACAGCTACGTACGCAGCCATGGTTTAAAAACCTTTGAAGACGCTTTACTCAACCAAAGCCTGCCATTATCAGCCTACTTCTGGCAAACCCTGACTGAAAACATTGATCTCAACACACAAGAAGGCAAAGCCGAACTGATTAAAACAGCCAGCCCCTTACTAGCACAAATCAAGGCACCGGCACTATCTTTCCTGCTCCGTCAAGAACTTAGCCAGAAAGTAGGCATAGACGAACATAATCTGGCTCAGCTACTGGGACAGCAGCAACCCAGGCAACCGGCCATACAACAGAAAAATTACCGCTTACCCCAGAATACATTCCGGCAGCCCCCTGTCATGTCACTGGCACAAAAGCAGATGTTGGTACGTGGTTTTGCTGATGCGGTTATGATGCGTGGCCAGCAGGTGCTTGCCTCTTCTGGTACCAGTGACGGCTTTTTGCCGCCTCATCACTATGATCAGATTTTCACTGCCCATGGTGTAATCATGATTTTCTTTGTAGCGATGCCTTTTGTTATCGGCTTGATGAACTTTGTCATTCCGCTACAGCTTGGTGCGCGTGATGTGGCTTACCCATTCCTGAATAATCTGGGTTTCTGGTTTACTGCCGTTAGTGTGGTACTGGTTAACCTTTCTCTAGGTCTGGGTGAGTTTGCCCAAACTGGCTGGCTGGCCTATCCGCCTTTGTCTGGTCTGGAATTCAGCCCGGGTGTAGGTGTGGATTACTGGATATGGAGCTTACAGATATCAGGGATCGGGACAACAGTTAGCGCAGTTAACTTTATCGCTACCATCCTGAAAATGCGTGCTCCTGGCATGACTATGATGAAAATGCCTATTTTCTGCTGGGCATCTTTCTGTAGTAACATTCTGATTCTGACTTCTTTTCCGATTCTAACTGCGTCTGTAGCCATGCTGACATTAGACCGTTACCTCGGTACCCATTTCTTTACCAATGAACTGGGCGGTAACATGATGATGTACATTAATCTGATCTGGGCATGGGGTCACCCGGAAGTGTATATTCTAATACTGCCGATATTTGGTGTGTATTCAGAAGTTACTGCTACTTTCTCTCGCAAAACCATGTTTGGTTATACCTCTATGGTATGGGCAACCGTGTGTATTACCATCCTGTCATTCATCGTATGGCTGCACCACTTCTTTACTATGGGTTCAGGAGCCAATGTCAACGCATTCTTCGGTATCGCCACCATGATTATTTCCATCCCTACTGGGGTGAAAATCTTCAACTGGCTGTTTACTATGTATGAAGGCCGCATTTCTTTCCATGTACCAATGCTGTGGACTGTAGGCTTTATTATTACTTTCTCAGTTGGTGGTATGACAGGTGTGCTGCTGGCCGTACCGGGTGCTGACTTTGTACTGCATGGCAGTTTATTCCTGGTTGCCCACTTCCATAACACCATTATTGGTGGTGTGGTATTTGGTCTGTTTGCTGCTCTCAATTACTGGTTCCCGAAAGCATTTGGCTTCAAGCTGGATGAAAAATGGGGCAAACGCGCTTTCTGGTGCTGGTTTATCGGCTTCTTTGTGGCATTCATGCCATTATATGCACTGGGCTTCATGGGTATGACTCGTCGTCTAAGCCAGAACATTGATCCGGCTTTCCACAATTTATTGTGTGTAGCCGCTGTTGGTGCTGC
>NZ_MEIR01000012.1 GCF_002777825.1 Snodgrassella alvi
TGGCGCGGTGTATCTGCAACTGGCTAAACGTGGCTATCATTATGCTAAATGGGCGTATGGGGTAGCATCGGCGGATACCATTACCGGTAATGGCGCATTGGAATTTATGCAGGCGGTGGCGAAAGAGCATCACCATATTTTAACGGACGACGAAACCAATAAGATTCGCTGCACTGGTTGAACTTAGCGCAATGTAAATATTTATTAATATATCCCATATACATGAATACTGATTTGTTGTTTAGCTTTTAATTTAAAACAATAAAAATTTTAAAATCGCCTTCTTTTTCTTTTATTTTGGTAAAATTTATGTTAATTTTTACTCTATAAAATAGAGCAACAGGGCTGCTTATGAAGTCTGGATATAAAAAGATTGTGCTTATCGTGGTGCTGCTGTGGCAGGTATTGCTGCTTACCGGCTGTGACTATTATTTGAGCGAACAGCCGGAAAAACAACCAGCGCAGCAGGTACCGGAACCATTCCGCAATCAGGATAGTCGTGGGCGTTATGACACCATTGGCAAACTAGGTACTCAATCCATCAGCATCCCTGCTGGCGTAATTGATGGCTGGGCGCGTTATATGGGCGATCCGGGCGATTTTGCCGATCCGAAAATCAAAGCCAAATACCAGCGCCCACCTAAAACCTATGATTTACCAATTGAATCATTTGGCTTTCAATATCGCATTAGCGATGGCGATGTCTATACTTCATTCCGGCAAACAGAAGAGGATTATCGTCGCGATAATGAAACCTTAATCCCATATGGCAAACCTTTTCCGTGGGCTGGTGTAATCATTTATGGAGAATATGATGCTGCAGCGCCGTTGAATTTTAATGTCTACGTGCAGGAAGGCTTTAAAATATCAAAAGAAGTTTCCAATATTGATTATATCCAACAGCCACAGCCGCTGTATGGCTTAACTGTCTATAAGGCCAATAATGGCATTGATCCCAAAACCAGTGAACCGTGGAAATCGGATGCTAATGCCAAGGATATTTTGCTCAAAAAAGATCAGGCTGGCAATATTAAAACCTATATTAAGTGTCAATTTACTCAGCATATAAATTCTTGTCATCATATGTTTTATAACGATGACTGGCATATCAGGGTACTTATTAGCTATAGCCGTACTTATCTGCCACAGTGGCAGGAGATGGAGGGCAATATTATTAAAATACTGGATAGCTGGCGGGTAAGCAGGGAAGGCAAGCTGCTGGGCAAACAGATTGGTAAAGCTTAGTTTTTGGTAGCAGTAGAACTGTTGATTATTTTCAAGGAGAACAGTATGTTAGAAGCAAAAAAAGTAAGTAGAAGTGAAATTCAGGCATGGCGTGAGCAAATATTAAATGGTGATTTGAACGATGTTGGCGAGGTGTATCTGCAACTGGCCAAACGTGGCTATCATTATGCTCAATGGGCGTATGGGGTAGCATCGGCGGATACCATTACCGGTAATGGCGCATTGGAATTTATGCAGGCAGTGGCGAAAGAGCATCACCATATTTTAACGGACGATGAAACCAATAAGATTCGCCGCGGTATGGCCTTGGGCTATCTGGATATGTTAGAGGATAAAGCCGGATCAGGTAGCGTAAGTAATGATATCAGTTATAAGGAAATGAAAGAGTTTCATATTGAGGTATTTAAAACTAATCATGTTGATATTAACTACTGGACGCTGTATGAGCCGATGCGCATGATTGAACGCTATGCTAAGGCTAAGCTTCCCAATGGCAAGGTATTAACGGGTGAAGATATTGTTGAATTAATGTGGGAGAGGATGTGGAAAACCTGCGGAACTGGAATAAGTGGTTCGGTCGCTAGTTACGAACTATTCAGTATTATGCAGGATATTCAAAATGGTAATATCTATATTGATAAAATTTCGGGAATGCCAACATCAACTACTGCTATAACTATGTATTGGAATCAGGAGAATTTAGGTACAGACAATATTCCGCCAAATCCGCAACATGATGGCTATACAAAAATTGCTATTTCAGGCTCCGATCAGGCTCTGGCTGCAAGCTGGGTAAAAAATACAAAAATGCTTGCGACATTTAAAGATTTTCTTGCAGAAAAAGGATACGAGGGTTCACGAAACTCATGGTATAAGGAATATGCTGCTGCATCTTACCAACATACAGGCAGCTATTTTAACAATCAGAAAAACACCGATGCTGCACGACAACAATTCAGATATAACTGGTCTGTAGCTGGAGGCAAGGCAGTAACACAATGGGTTATGGCGGCGGTATTAAATACCAATTGTTTTAAACCTACTAATCCGCGGGTAAATAGCATTAAGGATGATAACTTTGCAGAAAAAGGGGCGGGTTTTGTCTTTGATCCGGTGAATGGTCATCGCAAGGAAATTGCCGGGAAGCCGGGTAAGTTTGAATTTAAATACCAGCTGGCATTTATTGATGAGCTGCCGGAAAAATTATTAACGCAGTTGCAGGAATGGGAAAAACAGGGCAATCAAGAACTGGTATCGCTGTATCTGAATGCGCTGATGCAGCTTAATCCAGTAGTGGTATTGAATCCAGATAAGATGCCAACGGTACGCAAAATTGATGATGTAGGTGAAGAATGGATTAAGGTGCGCACCTGGATGATTCAGGAAATGCGTTTTGCTCAGGCAAATGAATATAAACAAGCCCTAGAGGATAGACCG
>NZ_MEIR01000013.1 GCF_002777825.1 Snodgrassella alvi
CTTGAGTAGGCACTATAGCTTTTTTATGATTTCCTCCTGAAGCTGAGATTTTAAACTGAGCTCAGCAAACATCTGCTTAAGCTTACGGTTTTCAGCCTCTAGCTCCTTTAAACGTTTGATATCGGATATTTCCATACCACCGTATTTATCACGCCATTTATAAAAAGTTGAATTGCCGATGCCATATTTACGGCAGAGTTCTTTGACGGGGATACCGGCTTCGGCTTCTTTTAAAATAGCTACGATTTGATGTTCAGTCATTTTTTTCATGCTTAAATCCTCAATGGGTTAATAAAGAGAATTTTCTACTTTTATGCTGTACTATTTTAGGGGATAGTTACATTTCATTTCTTTATCTTCAATTGATGTAATATATTATTAACCACTCTGCCAAACTATACAGGCATGCTAATCCCCTTTTGATTTTATATGTTTGTTATCCATACCTGAACGATAGCCCAGCCAATAACAGGGCCAATGGGTTCCGGTTCCGATATTATTGACTATTAAAGCGACAAGAACTAACAGAACTGAACCTATCAGTACGGGTGTCAACAAGAATGAATAATCAGTGATTCCTGATATCATAATAAGAATGGGATTTGCACCCGCAGGGGCATGAACTACCCGTAAAAATTGCATTAAAGCAATGGATATTCCAACCGCTAATGCTATGGATAGGATTCCATTACCAAATAAATTGATGAACAAAATCCCTACTAAAGCGGAGATAAAATGCCCTCCTATAACACTTCTTGGCTGTGCTAACGGTGCTTTAGGTACTGCAAATAATAATACACATGTTGCACCAAATGGAGCCATAATTAGCAAAGTACCACTCCAATCGCTTATCAATAGCAATACGAAGATTCCTAAGGTGCCACCAACAAAACCTCTTAATATTGCTACAGCATCAGGTCTAGGCAGCATAGTTTCTCCCCCTTTAATTTTTACTAACATGAGTTCCTCCTGTAATGAATAAGTAAACATTATTGTTCAAATAAATACAATAAGTAAACGATTACGTTTACTTATTGTATTTTTAAAACCATAAATGGTCAAATAATATTTATAATTAACCAAAATGGTGTTATTGTGATAAAATTAAAAAATATGCTAAAAACGTCAAAATAATGAAATCTGAAATTATTGATAAGATACTTGCTGCTGCTGAATCACTGTTTAATGAATTTGGTTACTGCACTGTTAGTCTGGAGCTCGTTGCAGAACGTGCAGGAGTATCGAAACGAACGTTATATAAATATTTCGGTGACAAAAATGGGCTGGTGAGTAAAGTATTACTTAGGAGGAATGCTTTTTTTAAAAAGTCACTTACAGATGTGATTGCGGTATTTTCGGAGAAAAAAGATAAAATTAATGCGCTTATTTCATGGCATATCAGGTGGTTTAATGATGACGACTATCGCGGTTGCATGTTTGTGCGTGCTCAGGCTGAATATGGCAATAGGAGTGAAGAAATATGCTCTATTGTTAGAGAACACAAACAATGGATGCAGGCTTCAATTGCTCAATGGCTGGGCGGAACCGCAGCATGTGAGCAGGCGGCTTGCCTGATTATGTTAATACTTGAAGGTATGATTGCCTACGCATCGGTTTTTGGTGTTGAGGGGCATGATTTTGAACGAGAAAAGATATATATATATGATATAGTTGACGCTATTGGTAACGCTAATGCATAAAATCATTAATAGCCGTTTATCTATCTAATCGTCAATTTTATGCAGATGTGATTTTAAATCAGGAATTGATGCGTACTGCACATTCTGTAATCAACTGATAGCGTGCTTTATTAATTTTATATTGGCTTGCCTATTTTCAGCTGTTGGCTATATTGTTTAATAGGTGTGCTTGCCAATATAAGATTCTGAGCAGGTAAATTCTGATTTACCCTGAACAACTCTTTTAAAATCAGTGTATTGATATTTAATTACTTATATTTTATTTAAGCATTCAGGGTAGTAATATTTTTATTATTCAACCAGTAACGCTGG
>NZ_MEIR01000014.1 GCF_002777825.1 Snodgrassella alvi
TTCATTAGCAATCACTCCAATACTTTATTATAGACTGGTTAAATTCACTGATAACAGTCAATGCTGATTTTCTTATTTATTACCGTTTACTTGATTTATTTTATCCGTTAAATCAATCTCTTCCCATCCACCATTACTTGAATACCTTAATAAATTGTTTTTTTTAGTAGGAATAGCCATACCAGATATATCATCACTTAAATAGGCATAATAAGGTGAATGCCATATCTCCTTGCCATCTTTATTATATAAAACCCAAAAATATTTGTCGTATCCATCTATCAGCTTATAGACCGCAATCGGTGTGGTGGGCAGATGTTGATACATATTTAAGTAATACTCACCATCATCGCCCTCTTTGGTGTAATACAAATTAAAATCACCATAAAAGCTGGATGATGAAAACAACAGTAACCATACAATAGCCAGACAAGATGAAGATAAAATAATGAGCTTTAGCAATATCTTTTTCATAAGCCGCTTATATAAAATGATTTACTGTAATTTATGATTACGTATGGTTTTGGAAAAATCAGGGCCGTCATAACCATGATTGGTTGGAAACGTAAAACTATTATCTTGTTTATCAGGAAAAGACATTTTTTCAAATAATGCCTGTTCGCTAACATATTCAAAATAAGAACATCTCCATAATTCCTCGCCCTTTTTATTATATAAAACAATAAAATATTTATTGCCCTCTAATATTTGCACAATAGAAATAGGTGATGTGGGCAAATGTTTATATATATTGGCATAGTACTCACCATCGTCACTTTTTACTGTTTTATAAAGATTAAAATCACCATAAAAACTGGATGAGGAAAACAGGCATAACCAATAAGAAAATGCAGAATAAACTAGCACTTTTATGATATTTATAATTTTTTTCATTAGCAATCACTCCAATACTTTATTATAGACTGGTTAAATTCACTGATAACAGTCAATGCTGATTTTCTTATTTATTACCGTTTACTTGATTTATTTTATCCGTTAAATCAATCTCTTCCCATCCACCATTACTTGAATACCTTAATAAATTGTTTTTTTTAGTAGGAATAGCCATACCAGATATATCATCACTTAAATAGGCATAATAAGGTGAATGCCATATCTCCTTGCCATCTTTATTATATAAAACCCAAAAATATTTGTCGTATCCATCTATCAGCTTATAGACCGCAATCGGTGTGGTGGGCAGATGTTGATACATATTTAAGTAATACTCACCATCATCGCCCTCTTTGGTGTAATACAAATTAAAATCACCATAAAAGCTGGATGATGAAA
>NZ_MEIR01000015.1 GCF_002777825.1 Snodgrassella alvi
ACAATTACCTTAGACAATAAAGGTACAAGTACCAGTACTATTAAAAATACAGGTGCTGGTACAATTACCTTAGACAATAAAGGTACAAGTACCAGTACTATTAAAAATACAGGTGCTGGTACAATTGCTTTAAATAATAGCGGTAAAAGCACCGGCAATATTATTAATGACAGTGATTCTAAAGAGTCTCAAATAAATGTAACTAATAATGCTGGTGCAACGCTTGACAGTACAATAAGCAATACTAAAGCTGGTACGATTGAACTGACTAATAAAGGTACTGCTACCGGCAATATTACCAACTCAGGCTCTAAAAATTCTCTTATACAGATAATCAATAATACTGGTGCAACACTTAGTAGTAATGTTAGCAATACAGGTACTGGTACAATTAAGTTAAACAATGAGGCTACTTTCAATGGTGATCTTATCAATACTAATTCAGGTACGATTACTGCAACAAATACTGGAATTTTCACTGGTACTACCAACAATTCCAATGCAAATGGAAAAATAAATCTGGATAATCAGGGCAAATGGATAATTACCGGAAGCTCCTCATTATCACAGCTGACTAACACGGGTTCTATTATATTTCCACGCATTGCTGAAGCTAATGCAGGAGATAAAAATCAATACCATACAATCAACATAAAAGAGTATAAAGGTACTAACGGTGACATTTATGTTAATACCTATTGGAATAATGACGGTACTTCTTATGCAGATACCATCTTTATTGAGAAGGTAACGGAATCAGGCACTACACGGGTGCATGCAATGGGGCACGATGAACGTAATGAAATTATTGGAAATGCACAATCCTCTGAGAAAAAAAATACAACTCAGGTTATTAATGTAAGTTCAAACGAGCCTAAGCATAAATTCGTGGGTACAGCGGATATATCTGATGGTGCTAAGCAAGCTCAGCTCGTGGAAACAACAAACGAATCAGGCCAAACTATTTATGTATGGTCATTAACAACTCAAGATCCGGCTGAACCTATCCAACCTACTCCACCTAAAGAAATACCGATTTATGCGGAGCCGGTATCTGGCTACGTACAAATGCCTACAGTAAATATGGAGCTGGGCTTTACCACCATCGGCACATTACATGAGCGGCGCGGTGAAAATCAGACCTACAACATTACTGGCACCAACAATACTGCCCTTGCCGATAACCAGCAGCAGACATGGGGTAGAATTCTGGTGAAACATCTGGATAAGAATGGCAAACGACGTCTGGATACAGTTGGTAATCAATCCGTACTCCAGATTGGTCACGATTTTATTCTGGATGAAAACAATAAAACCGGAACCCGCCGGCATATAGGTGCCTATGTATCCTATGGGCATAATGAAAATGATTTCCGCGATCAGTATCGTGCCGAGAATGGCTATGTTGTTGACGACCATTACACCGGTAAAGGCCGTACTGATGCAGTAAGTGTTGGCGGTTATGGCACATTCTATGGCAATAATGGCGGCTATATTGATTTGGTTGGTCAGGTAAGCTATCTGCGCAACAAATACAATGCTCGTTCCAATGAATCTGTACATCAGAACGGCTGGGGCGCAGCATTATCTGCCGAGGCCGGTAAATCTTTCACTGTCTATGGAAATAACTGGTTTGTCGAACCACAGGCTCAATTGGTATACCAGTATCTGTCTCTGGATAATTTCAATGACGGAATTCGCCACGTCGACCAGCATAATCCATCTGCCCTGCGCGGCCGTGTGGGTATGCGTTTTGGCTACAATGGTGTTACAACTGATAATTTACCACCTTCATCTTTCTATGGCATTGCCAATATCTGGCATGACTTTGTCAATCCGAAATCTGTTGATATCGGCCGCGATACACTGAAAGAAGAATATGCCAAAACCTGGGGTGAAGTGGGTGTTGGTATCCAGCTACCGATAACCCGTCAAAGTCATTTCTATAGTGATGTGCGTTATGAGAAAAACTT
>NZ_MEIR01000016.1 GCF_002777825.1 Snodgrassella alvi
ACCAACTCAGGTTATAAAAATTCTAGTATAGAAATAACCAATGAAGCTAATGCAATACTTGGAAGCAATATTAATAATACAGGCGCTGGTACAATTACTTTAAATAATAGCGGTAAAAGCACCGGCAATATTATTAATGACAGTGATTCTAAAGAGTCTCAAATAAATGTAACTAATAATGCTGGTGCAACGCTTGACAGTACAATAAGCAATACTAAAGCTGGTACGATTGAACTGACTAATAAAGGTACTGCTACCGGCAATATTACCAACTCAGGCTCTAAAAATTCTCTTATACAGATAATCAATAATACTGGTGCAACACTTAGTAGTAATGTTAGCAATACAGGTACTGGTACAATTAAGTTAAACAATGAGGCTACTTTCAATGGTGATCTTATCAATACTAATTCAGGTACGATTACTGCAACAAATACTGGAATTTTCACTGGTACTACCAACAATTCCAATGCAAATGGAAAAATAAATCTGGATAATCAGGGCAAATGGATAATTACCGGAAGCTCCTCATTATCACAGCTGACTAACACGGGTTCTATTATATTTCCACGCATTGCTGAAGCTAATGCAGGAGATAAAAATCAATACCATACAATCAACATAAAAGAGTATAAAGGTACTAACGGTGACATTTATGTTAATACCTATTGGAATAATGACGGTACTTCTTATGCAGATACCATCTTTATTGAGAAGGTAACGGAATCAGGCACTACACGGGTGCATGCAATGGGGCACGATGAACGTAATGAAATTATTGGAAATGCACAATCCTCTGAGAAAAAAAATACAACTCAGGTTATTAATGTAAGTTCAAACGAGCCTAAGCATAAATTCGTGGGTACAGCGGATATATCTGATGGTGCTAAGCAAGCTCAGCTCGTGGAAACAACAAACGAATCAGGCCAAACTATTTATGTATGGTCATTAACAACTCAAGATCCGGCTGAACCTATCCAACCTACTCCACCTAAAGAAATACCGATTTATGCGGAGCCGGTATCTGGCTACGTACAAATGCCTACAGTAAATATGGAGCTGGGCTTTACCACCATCGGCACATTACATGAGCGGCGCGGTGAAAATCAGACCTACAACATTACTGGCACCAACAATACTGCCCTTGCCGATAACCAGCAGCAGACATGGGGTAGAATTCTGGTGAAACATCTGGATAAGAATGGCAAACGACGTCTGGATACAGTTGGTAATCAATCCGTACTCCAGATTGGTCACGATTTTATTCTGGATGAAAACAATAAAACCGGAACCCGCCGGCATATAGGTGCCTATGTATCCTATGGGCATAATGAAAATGATTTCCGCGATCAGTATCGTGCCGAGAATGGCTATGTTGTTGACGACCATTACACCGGTAAAGGCCGTACTGATGCAGTAAGTGTTGGCGGTTATGGCACATTCTATGGCAATAATGGCGGCTATATTGATTTGGTTGGTCAGGTAAGCTATCTGCGCAACAAATACAATGCTCGTTCCAATGAATCTGTACATCAGAACGGCTGGGGCGCAGCATTATCTGCCGAGGCCGGTAAATCTTTCACTGTCTATGGAAATAACTGGTTTGTCGAACCACAGGCTCAATTGGTATACCAGTATCTGTCTCTGGATAATTTCAATGACGGAATTCGCCACGTCGACCAGCATAATCCATCTGCCCTGCGCGGCCGTGTGGGTATGCGTTTTGGCTACAATGGTGTTACAACTGATAATTTACCACCTTCATCTTTCTATGGCATTGCCAATATCTGGCATGACTTTGTCAATCCGAAATCTGTTGATATCGGCCGCGATACACTGAAAGAAGAATATGCCAAAACCTGGGGTGAAGTGGGTGTTGGTATCCAGCTACCGATAACCCGTCAAAGTCATTTCTATAGTGATGTGCGTTATGAGAAAAACTTTGGCAGTGCTAAACGCAAAGGTTTCAAAGG
>NZ_MEIR01000017.1 GCF_002777825.1 Snodgrassella alvi
TGATGAAAACAACAGTAACCATACAATAGCCAGACAAGATGAAGATAAAATAATGAGCTTTAGCAATATCTTTTTCATAAGCCGCTTATATAAAATGATTTACTGTAATTTATGATTACGTATGGTTTTGGAAAAATCAGGGCCGTCATAACCATGATTGGTTGGAAACGTAAAACTATTATCTTGTTTATCAGGAAAAGACATTTTTTCAAATAATGCCTGTTCGCTAACATATTCAAAATAAGAACATCTCCATAATTCCTCGCCCTTTTTATTATATAAAACAATAAAATATTTATTGCCCTCTAATATTTGCACAATAGAAATAGGTGATGTGGGCAAATGTTTATATATATTGGCATAGTACTCACCATCGTCACTTTTTACTGTTTTATAAAGATTAAAATCACCATAAAAACTGGATGAGGAAAACAGGCATAACCAATAAGAAAATGCAGAATAAACTAGCACTTTTATGATATTTATAATTTTTTTCATTAGCAATCACTCCAATACTTTATTATAGACTGGTTAAATTCACTGATAACAGTCAATGCTGATTTTCTTATTTATTACCGTTTACTTGATTTATTTTATCCGTTAAATCAATCTCTTCCCATCCACCATTACTTGAATACCTTAATAAATTGTTTTTTTTAGTAGGAATAGCCATACCAGATATATCATCACTTAAATAGGCATAATAAGGTGAATGCCATATCTCCTTGCCATCTTTATTATATAAAACCCAAAAATATTTGTCGTATCCATCTATCAGCTTATAGACCGCAATCGGTGTGGTGGGCAGATGTTGATACATATTTAAGTAATACTCACCATCATCGCCCTCTTTGGTGTAATACAAATTAAAATCACCATAAAAGCTGGATGATGAAAACAACAGTAACCATACAATAGCCAGACAAGGTGAAGATAAAATAATGAGCTTTAGCAATATCTTTTTCATAAACCACCTATATAAAATGATTTACTGTAATTTATGATTACGTATGGTTTTGGAAATATCATACCCAACTAGTCCATGATTTGTTAGGCAAATAAAATTTCCTTCCATTCCAACATCATCTGGAAAAGACATCATATCAAACACTGATTCCTCATCAATATAGTCAAAGTAGGATACCCTCCACAATTCTTCTCCCTTTTTATTATATAAAACAGTGAAGTATTTATTGCCCCCCAGTATTTGCACTATAGAAATAGGTGATGTGGGCAAATGTTTATATATATTGGCATAATACTCGCCACTGTCGCTCCTTACTGTTGTATAAAGATTAAAATCTCCATAAAAACTGGATGACGAAAACAGGCATAACCAGTAAAAAAATGCAAAATAGCATATCCCTTTTATGATTTTTATCAATTTTTTCATTATCTAAAACTCCACTACCTGATGATAGGCTGGCTAAATCCATTGCTAACCATCTATGCTGATTTCCTTATTTTTTACCGTTTACTTGATTTATTTTATCCGTTAAATCAATTGCTTCCCATCCTTCATTACTTGAATACCTTAATAAATTGCTTTTTTTAGTAGGAATAACCAAACCACCTACTATATCCCTTAAATAGGCATAATAAGGTGAATGCCATATCTCCTTGCCCTCTTTGTTATATAAAACCCAAAAATATCTGTCTCCAACTATCAGCTTATAGACCGCAATCGGTGTGGTGGGCAGATGTTGATACATATTTAAGTAATACTC
>NZ_MEIR01000018.1 GCF_002777825.1 Snodgrassella alvi
GGGCAAATTCCCGGTACCAAGCAAGTAAATCCCGCATACCTAGCAACGGCCGGCCGTCTGTATTTTTGCAGCGGCCGCTTTGCTTATTTCTGCCATAGACATTCTGTAATCTTGCGCCTCTGGTCTGGCACCGTACCCGCCACACCCGTCTGCCGGGCTGTCTTTATGCTCGCTTCACTTTTCCCGGCCAGCGATAGCCGCCAGGCCAAAGCCAATTATTCCACACCAAAGCTGATTTAGGCCTCAAGATACAATAATATGGCGCAAACCAGCCTAAATACACAGCATAATATTAGTATCCATCTACTAAACTATTAAGCCTATTCGCATAAACCAACGCGTCTGCATGTAATTTATAACTGAGTAAAATATTGATATATAATTAACATTCAGAAAGAGGTAAGCAGCTAACAATAGCAAACAGTAGCAATTGAAAAAAATTAATCTAAGCAATAAACAGCATAGTAAAAAATAATTTCAATATCACCCCCGAGTAAAGGAGCAGCCTATGTCTGAATCATCCCCGGCAACTATCCCTAAGCTGCTTAAGCCAGCCTGTTTATTGCTCGCCACCACCACCCTAAGCTCTTGCAGTGGCGGCTTTGAGCCATTTGTTGGCGTAACTTCCGGCAAAAACAAATCCTATGCTGCGCCGGTAGAAGCACTCGAATACAATTATGAAAATGTGCATGGTGGCAGTATTAATGGTGGCTGTATTCCTAATACGCCCGGTGTGGATGATTATGAAGTGGGCAAAAAACGCTATGGCGGCGGCTCTACCTGTGGCGCTGCCTATCTACCCGCCAAATGGAAACCGGGCATGACTGCGCGTATTTATTGGACAGTTTTACCATATCCGGGATGGCACGCTAGGGGTTTAAATTTGCCAGGGGTTAATTTTGATCAAAATGAAAAAAACGCAATAAGGCAGTACCATGAGGAACATTCGGCAGTCGTACCCTTACCCCCCCCTCCAGCATTTGCCGGCGATGATTTTGGCAAGGTAAGTAATATTACTGTTCATTTTCTGGCCTGCAATCAGATATATATTGATTATGGCACTCTGGAAGATGATTCACGCGAATCAGTAAGAAAACAATTTGCTCTATACGCCAAAAGCCAAAAACTTTGTACCCCACGCCCCTCCATTAAATCCATGGCCGATTATCGGCGCAATAAAGCCAAGCTTGATGCGATAAAGAAAGAACGCGAAAATATTCCGCAGGTAATCCTGCCTGAGTATATTCAGGAATTGCAGCAGCAGGGCAAATTCCCGGTACCAAGCAAGTAAATCCCGCATACCTAGCAACGGCCGGCCGTCTGTATTTTTGCAGCGGCCGCTTTGCTTATTTCTGCCATAGACATTCTGTAATCTTGCGCCTCTGGTCTGGCACCGTACCCGCCACACCCGTCTGCCGGGCTGTCTTTATG
>NZ_MEIR01000019.1 GCF_002777825.1 Snodgrassella alvi
TAAATCATTTTATATAAGCGGCTTATGAAAAAGATATTGCTAAAGCTCATTATTTTATCTTCATCTTGTCTGGCTATTGTATGGTTACTGTTGTTTTCATCATCCAGCTTTTATGGTGATTTTAATTTGTATTACACCAAAGAGGGCGATGATGGTGAGTATTACTTAAATATGTATCAACATCTGCCCACCACACCGATTGCGGTCTATAAGCTGATAGTTGGAGACAGATATTTTTGGGTTTTATATAACAAAGAGGGCAAGGAGATATGGCATTCACCTTATTATGCCTATTTAAGGGATATAGTAGGTGGTTTGGTTATTCCTACTAAAAAAAGCAATTTATTAAGGTATTCAAGTAATGAAGGATGGGAAGCAATTGATTTAACGGATAAAATAAATCAAGTAAACGGTAAAAAATAAGGAAATCAGCATAGATGGTTAGCAATGGATTTAGCCAGCCTATCATCAGGTAGTGGAGTTTTAGATAATGAAAAAATTGATAAAAATCATAAAAGGGATATGCTATTTTGCATTTTTTTACTGGTTATGCCTGTTTTCGTCATCCAGTTTTTATGGAGATTTTAATCTTTATACAACAGTAAGGAGCGACAGTGGCGAGTATTATGCCAATATATATAAACATTTGCCCACATCACCTATTTCTATAGTGCAAATACTGGGGGGCAATAAATACTTCACTGTTTTATATAATAAAAAGGGAGAAGAATTGTGGAGGGTATCCTACTTTGACTATATTGATGAGGAATCAGTGTTTGATATGATGTCTTTTCCAGATGATGTTGGAATGGAAGGAAATTTTATTTGCCTAACAAATCATGGACTAGTTGGGTATGATATTTCCAAAACCATACGTAATCATAAATTACAGTAAATCATTTTATATAGGTGGTTTATGAAAAAGATATTGCTAAAGCTCATTATTTTATCTTCACCTTGTCTGGCTATTGTATGGTTACTGTTGTTTTCATCATCCAGCTTTTATGGTGATTTTAATTTGTATTACACCAAAGAGGGCGATGATGGTGAGTATTACTTAAATATGTATCAACATCTGCCCACCACACCGATTGCGGTCTATAAGCTGATAGTTGGAGACAGATATTTTTGGGTTTTATATAACAAAGAGGGCAAGGAGATATGGCATTCACCTTATTATGCCTATTTAAGGGATATAGTAGGTGGTTTGGTTATTCCTACTAAAAAAAGCAATTTATTAAGGTATTCAAGTAATGAAGGATGGGAAGCAATTGATTTAACGGATAAAATAAATCAAGTAAACGGTAAAAAATAAGGAAATCAGCATAGATGGTTAGCAATGGATTTAGCCAGCCTATCATCAGGTAGTGGAGTTTTAGATAATGAAAAAATTGATAAAAATCATAAAAGGGATATGCTATTTTGCATTTTTTTACTGGTTATGCCTGTTTTCGTCATCCAGTTTTTATGGAGATTTTAATCTTTATACAACAGTAAGGAGCGACAGTGGCGAGTATTATGCCAATATATATAAACATTTGCCCACATCACCTATTTCTATAGTGCAAATACTGGGGGGCAATAAATACTTCACTGTTTTATATAATAAAAAGGGAGAAGAATTGTGGAGGGTATCCTACTTTGACTATATTGATGAGGAATCAGTGTTTGATATGATGTCTTTTCCAGATGATGTTGGAATGGAAGGAAATTTTATTTGCCTAACAAATCATGGACTAGTTGGGTATGATATTTCCAAAACCATACGTAATCATAAATTACAGTAAATCATTTTATATAGGTGGTTTATGAAAAAGATATTGCTAAAGCTCATTATTTTATCTTCACCTTGTCTGGCTATTGTATGGTTACTGTTGTTTTCATCATCCAGCTTTTATGGTGATTTTAATTTGTATTACACCAAAGAGGGCGATGATGGTGAGTATTACTTAAATATGTATCAACATCTGCCCA
>NZ_MEIR01000020.1 GCF_002777825.1 Snodgrassella alvi
GGCGATGATTTTGGCAAGGTAAGTAATATTACTGTTCATTTTCTGGCCTGCAATCAGATATATATTGATTATGGCACTCTGGAAGATGATTCACGCGAATCAGTAAGAAAACAATTTGCTCTATACGCCAAAAGCCAAAAACTTTGTACCCCACGCCCCTCCATTAAATCCATGGCCGATTATCGGCGCAATAAAGCCAAGCTTGATGCGATAAAGAAAGAACGCGAAAATATTCCGCAGGTAATCCTGCCTGAGTATATTCAGGAATTGCAGCAGCAGGGCAAATTCCCGGTACCAAGCAAGTAAATCCCGCATACCTAGCAACGGCCGGCCGTCTGTATTTTTGCAGCGGCCGCTTTGCTTATTTCTGCCATAGACATTCTGTAATCTTGCGCCTCTGGTCTGGCACCGTACCCGCCACACCCGTCTGCCGGGCTGTCTTTATGCTCGCTTCACTTTTCCCGGCCAGCGATAGCCGCCAGGCCAAAGCCAATTATTCCACACCAAAGCTGATTTAGGCCTCAAGATACAATAATATGGCGCAAACCAGCCTAAATACACAGCATAATATTAGTATCCATCTACTAAACTATTAAGCCTATTCGCATAAACCAACGCGTCTGCATGTAATTTATAACTGAGTAAAATATTGATATATAATTAACATTCAGAAAGAGGTAAGCAGCTAACAATAGCAAACAGTAGCAATTGAAAAAAATTAATCTAAGCAATAAACAGCATAGTAAAAAATAATTTCAATATCACCCCCGAGTAAAGGAGCAGCCTATGTCTGAATCATCCCCGGCAACTATCCCTAAGCTGCTTAAGCCAGCCTGTTTATTGCTCGCCACCACCACCCTAAGCTCTTGCAGTGGCGGCTTTGAGCCATTTGTTGGCGTAACTTCCGGCAAAAACAAATCCTATGCTGCGCCGGTAGAAGCACTCGAATACAATTATGAAAATGTGCATGGTGGCAGTATTAATGGTGGCTGTATTCCTAATACGCCCGGTGTGGATGATTATGAAGTGGGCAAAAAACGCTATGGCGGCGGCTCTACCTGTGGCGCTGCCTATCTACCCGCCAAATGGAAACCGGGCATGACTGCGCGTATTTATTGGACAGTTTTACCATATCCGGGATGGCACGCTAGGGGTTTAAATTTGCCAGGGGTTAATTTTGATCAAAATGAAAAAAACGCAATAAGGCAGTACCATGAGGAACATTCGGCAGTCGTACCCTTACCCCCCCCTCCAGCATTTGCCGGCGATGATTTTGGCAAGGTAAGTAATATTACTGTTCATTTTCTGGCCTGCAATCAGATATATATTGATTATGGCACTCTGGAAGATGATTCACGCGAATCAGTAAGAAAACAATTTGCTCTATACGCCAAAAGCCAAAAACTTTGTACCCCACGCCCCTCCATTAAATCCATGGCCGATTATCGGCGCAATAAAGCCAAGCTTGATGCGATAAAGAAAGAACGCGAAAATATTCCGCAGGTAATCCTGCCTGAGTATATTCAGGAATTGCAGCAGCAGGGCAAATTCCCGGTACCAAGCAAGTAAATCCCGCATACCTAGCAACGGCCGGCCGTCTGTATTTTTGCAGCGGCCGCTTTGCTTATTTCTGCCATAGACATTCTGTAATCTTGCGCCTCTGGTCTGGCACCGTACCCGCCACACCCGTCTGCCGGGCTGTCTTTATGCTCGCTTCACTTTTCCCGGCCAGTGATAGCCGCCAGGCCAAAGCCAATTATTCCACACTAAAGCTGATTTAGGCCTCAAGATACAATAATATGGCGCAAACCAGCCCAAATACGCAGCATAATATCCGTATCCATCTACTAAACTATCAA
>NZ_MEIR01000021.1 GCF_002777825.1 Snodgrassella alvi
ATTTTTCTCTATAGGTTTTTTGCGACTTATTTCCTGAAGAGCTAATTCTCCGCCCTGTTCATAGAGTTTTTTGAAGCGATAATAACTGTCGCGACTATATCCCAAGACTTTACAGGCTTGCTGAACATTACCTAACTGTTTAGCAAGTTCTAAAAGTCCTAATTTTGATTTAATTATTTTGCAGATTGATTCATTACTGACACTCCATTGTTGGTTTAAAATACACTAAATGTCAGATTAAATAAAGACTACTACATATTAAGAATGCATATTAATCAAATTAGTTACATAAAATTATCTTATATAGAGTAAAAATTTTTTCTACTCTATATAAGAGTATTATTTAATTTTTATTTATGTTTTAAGCGCAAAGGCTTTGATATAATCATCAAGTGTTGAAATACTTTCCAAATCAATTGGTTTATTTAATACTTTTTCTCGTTCTATAGCTATGTCTGTTAAATCCTCTAGTTTGGGGTCATCCACAACAATTTGTAATATTCCCATCTCAGCCAGACGATCTTCTGGTCTGAGATAGCCGGGGGGAACATCAAAATTGGTTGCAACTTCATTCCATAACTCTAATATACTTATTTCAGATAGCTTACTATTTGTATAAAAGGCTAAAATCTCTTGGTCTGATAAATACTTTCTTGTATCTTTTAATTTATTTAAATACTTATTTTTATGGATTAAGCCTATAGATTTATAAACTATAATATATAGAATCAAAGATATAATTAAAAAAGTTATCATAATATGAGCACTATTTTGTATATGAACATTTATCCAAGCTACAAGAGATACTACAACCTATTTCCACTCCAAATAAATACTAGCCATATCCTGGCCAAAAAGGTGAAAAGAGTCTACCAGTGCCCCTTAATTTGTCTCCAATCCATGTTGTACGTCCACCTAAATTATGAGAAAGAATACTTGGCAATGTAGTTTCTCGAGCAACATTTAAACCAATACGAAATCCCACCCATTTTTTCCGATTGTACCACCCATACTTGTGAATAACCCTTTAATATATAAATCGATTTTACCTAAATAATTATCACTTAATGGATCAAGTGTACGAATACAATTAGCCATACAATCTATGAACTGTTGTTGACAATATCCTTCATGGCAAGTACTTAAACCATAATTATCGTATGTTTTAACTGGCTTTTCTTCTGAATAAACAAAAATATTTATTCCTCCCGCAACCCTATCGGATCACTCTGGATATACCGCCCAGTCTTCGCATCGTAATCTCGGAAGTAGTTATATGCCAGTCCAGTCTCTGCATCGTAGCACTGTCCCGGAAACCGCAGGTTCATGGTGATCTTGTTGTAACTATCCCCTAAAATAGTACAGCATAAAAGTAGAAAATTCTCTTTATTAACCCATTGAGGATTTAAGCATGAAAAAAATGACTGAACATCAAATCGTATCTATTTTAAAAGAAGCCGAAGCC
>NZ_MEIR01000022.1 GCF_002777825.1 Snodgrassella alvi
CGTTTGCCTCCACCAAGACTCTGTATGAAGAGGGAAGTTGAATCAGGATACTTTGGAAATTAAAGGTAGTTTAGTCTGAGTACAGACGAAGCAGAAGCTAGTTTTAATTTGCGAAGTAACGCATCGATCTTTAACAAATTGGAAAGCCGAAATCAACAAACAAAGATTGAGGCACAGGAAGCTGGTTCTGGAGACGGAGCCGAGTGGAAAGTGCTGAAAGAATTGGGTGATGATTGTATCGCTGAACAACGAAGACAAAAGGCGTTGTTCAGACAACCAAAGCAGTAAGCTTTATGAGAGTAAAGGCCTTAGTCATAATCACTAGTCAACGGTGGAGATGGCGAAGTCAAGAGGTTCTTGAAATGATAGAGTCAAGTGAATAAGTGCATCAGGTGGATGCCTTGGCGATGATAGGCGAAGAAGGACGTGTAAGCCTGCGAAAAGCGTGGGGGAGCTGGCAATAGAGCTGTGATCCCGCGATGTCCGAATGGGGAAACCCACCATGTAAAAGCATGGTATCCTGCACTGAATCCATAGGTGCAGAGAAGCGAACCTGGAGAACTGAACCATCTAAGTACCCAGAGGAAAAGAAATCAACCGAGATTGCGCAAGTAGTGGCGAGCGAACGCGTAAGAGCCTGTATATGATAGTCACTGAGATAGAAGAACAAGCTGGGAAGCTTGGCCGTAGAGGGTGAAAGCCCCGTATTCGAAATTTCAGAGGCGGTACTAAGTATACGCAAAGTAGGGCGGGACACGCGAAATCCTGTCTGAAGATGGGGGGACCATCCTCCAAGGCTAAATACTCATCATCGACCGATAGTGAACCAGTACCGTGAGGGAAAGGCGAAAAGAACCCCGGGAGGGGAGTGAAATAGAACCTGAAACCTGATGCATACAAACAGTGGGAGCGGAGAAATCCGTGACTGCGTACCTTTTGTATAATGGGTCAACGACTTACATTCAGTAGCGAGCTTAACCGATTAGGGGAGGCGCA
>NZ_MEIR01000023.1 GCF_002777825.1 Snodgrassella alvi
CGTTTGCCTCCACCAAGACTCTGTATGAAGAGGGAAGTTGAATCAGGATACTTTGGAAATTAAAGGTAGTTTAGTCTGAGTACAGACGAAGCAGAAGCTAGTTTTAATTTGCGAAGTAACGCATCGATCTTTAACAAATTGGAAAGCCGAAATCAACAAACAAAGATTGAGGCACAGGAAGCTGGTTCTGGAGACGGAGCCAAGTGGAAAGTGCTGAAAGAATTGGGTGATGATTGTATCGCTGAACAACGAAGACAAAAGGCGTTGTTCAGACAACCAAAGCAGTAAGCTTTATGAGAGTAAAGGCCTTAGTCATAATCACTAGTCAACGGTGGAGATGGCGAAGTCAAGAGGTTCTTGAAATGATAGAGTCAAGTGAATAAGTGCATCAGGTGGATGCCTTGGCGATGATAGGCGAAGAAGGACGTGTAAGCCTGCGAAAAGCGTGGGGGAGCTGGCAATAGAGCTGTGATCCCGCGATGTCCGAATGGGGAAACCCACCATGTAAAAGCATGGTATCCTGCACTGAATCCATAGGTGCAGAGAAGCGAACCTGGAGAACTGAACCATCTAAGTACCCAGAGGAAAAGAAATCAACCGAGATTGCGCAAGTAGTGGCGAGCGAACGCGTAAGAGCCTGTATATGATAGTCACTGAGATAGAAGAACAAGCTGGGAAGCTTGGCCGTAGAGGGTGAAAGCCCCGTATTCGAAATTTCAGAGGCGGTACTAAGTATACGCAAAGTAGGGCGGGACACGCGAAATCCTGTCTGAAGATGGGGGGACCATCCTCCAAGGCTAAATACTCATCATCGACCGATAGTGAACCAGTACCGTGAGGGAAAGGCGAAAAGAACCCCGGGAGGGGAGTGAAATAGAACCTGAAACCTGATGCATACAAACAGTGGGAGCGGAGAAATCCGTGACTGCGTACCTTTTGTATAATGGGTCAACGACTTACATTCAGTAGCGAGCTTAACCGATTAGGGGAGGCGCA
>NZ_MEIR01000024.1 GCF_002777825.1 Snodgrassella alvi
TACGAAGTCCTTCAAATGATAGAGTCAAGCCTCACGAGCAATTAGTATCGGTTAGCTACAAGTGTTACCACTCTTCCACACCCGACCTATCAACGTCCTGGTCTCGAACGTCTCTTTAGAGGGATTAATTCCCTAGGGAAGTCTCATCTTCAGGCGAGTTTCACGCTTAGATGCTTTCAGCGTTTATCTCTTCCGAACTTAGCTACCCGGCGATGCGACTGGCGTCACAACCGGTACACCAGAGGTTCGTCTACTCCGGTCCTCTCGTACTAGGAGCAGCCCCCGTCAAACTTCCAACGCCCACTGCAGATAGGGACCAAACTGTCTCACGACGTTTTAAACCCAGCTCACGTACCACTTTAAATGGCGAACAGCCATACCCTTGGGACCGACTACAGCCCCAGGATGTGATGAGCCGACATCGAGGTGCCAAACTCCGCCGTCGATATGAACTCTTGGGCGGAATCAGCCTGTTATCCCCGGAGTACCTTTTATCCGTTGAGCGATGGCCCTTCCATTCAGAACCACCGGATCACTATGTCCTGCTTTCGCACCTGCTCGACTTGTCGGTCTCGCAGTTAAGCTACCTTGTGCCATTGTACTATCAGTCCGATTTCCGACCGGACCTAGGTAACCTTCGAACTCCTCCGTTACTCTTTGGGAGGAGACCGCCCCAGTCAAACTGCCTACCATGCACGGTCCCCGATCCAGTTTATGGATCCGGGTTAGAACCTCAAAGTCACCAGGGTGGTATTTCAAGGACGGCTCCACAGTCACTAGCGTGTCTGCTTCTTAGCCTCCCACCTATCCTACACAAGTGACTTCAAAGTCCAATGCAAAGCTACAGTAAAGGTTCACGGGGTCTTTCCGTCTAGCAGCGGGGAGATTGCATCTTCACAACCATTTCAACTTCGCTGAGTCTCAGGAGGAGACA
>NZ_MEIR01000025.1 GCF_002777825.1 Snodgrassella alvi
AAATAGTTCAAACTGTTTTTTTACTATTTCAGGTGCATTTTCCTGTCTGGTACCATAATCAATAAAAATCTGATTACACGCCAAAAAATGAACAGTAATATTTCTTACCTTGCCAAAATCATCGCCAGCAAATGCTGGAGGGGGGGGTAAGGGTATCACTGCGGAATGATTCTCATAATATTGCCCTATTATATTTTTTTCATTTTGATCAAAGTTTACTCCAGGAATATTTAACATACGAGCCTTCCATCCTGGATAAGGTAAAACCCGCCAATAGATACGTGCAGTCATGCCAGGTTTCCATTTGGCCGGCAGATAAGCAGCGCCACAGGTGGAGCCACCGCCATAGCGTTTTTTACCCACTTCATAATCATCAACACCATTAGTACCGGGAATACAACCGCCATTAATCGAACCGCCGGCCATATTTTCATAATTGTATTCAAGTGCTTCTACCGGAGCGGCATAGGATTTGTTTTTACCGGAGGTTACGCCAACAAATGGCTCAAAACCGCCACTGCAAGAGCTGATGGCAGTGGTGGCGAGCAATAAACAGGCTAGCTTAAGCAGCTTAGGGATAGTTGCCGGGGATGATTCAGACATAGGCTGCTCCTTTACTCGGGGGTGATATTGAAATTATTTTTTACTATGCTGTTTATTGCTTAGATTAATTTTTTTCAATTGCTACTGTTTGCTATTGTTAGCTGCTTATCTCTTTCTGAATGTT
>NZ_MEIR01000026.1 GCF_002777825.1 Snodgrassella alvi
GGACGATGAAAATAACAGCCTGTTATGACCAGTAACTGGAGATTTATCAATAGCCATAGACTTAATCTTTGTTTCATCCTAATAATGCCTTTTTATTTACTTATCTTCTCTGGCATCTAAGTCTAACAACAATTTCACTGTACCATCAGTATCTTTTTTTATACGGAATTCTCTATCCCATGTCTTTTTCGTCCAGTTTTTTGTTTCATCGTTTCCTCTCACCGTTGTTACAAAACCTATTGAATAAGTAATATTCTCTTGAAAACGGTATTCAAATCGCAAGCACTCGCCTACCTGAACATGATACTTACTTGCCAAGCCTAAATTTTGGATATCATAATACTGTTTCTCCCAAAGTGTTCCGATACCTAACTGAAATACATCTGCTGTAATAATATCAAATTGCTTATCTTTATTAAAAAAGCTAACCTCGCTTCGTGGTATGCTGATACATGGCTGGCCATCTTTTTTTAAAACAATATCCGGTCTATAAACCATTGGACGATGAAAATAACAGCCTGTTATGACCAGTAACTGGAGATTTATCAATAGCCATAGACTTAATCTTTGTTTCATCCAAATAACGCTTTCTTA
>NZ_MEIR01000027.1 GCF_002777825.1 Snodgrassella alvi
ATGCAATACTTGGAAGCAATATTAATAATACGGGTGCTGGTAAAATTACTTTAAACAATAAAGGCTCAAGCACCGGCGATATTATTAATAATAGTGATTCAGCCTCTTCTAGAATAGAAGTAATCAATAATGTAGATAAAATGCTTGAAAGTACGATAAGCAATAAAAGAGCTGGTACGATTAAATTGACTAATCATGGTATAACTACCCGCGATATTACCAACTCAGGTTATAAAAATTCTAGTATAGAAATAACCAATGAAGCTAATGCAATACTTGGAAGCAATATTAATAATACAGGCGCTGGTACAATTACTTTAAATAATAGCGGTAAAAGCACCGGCAATATTATTAATGACAGTGATTCTAAAGAGTCTCAAATAAATGTAACTAATAATGCTGGTGCAACGCTTGACAGTACAATAAGCAATACTAAAGCTG
>NZ_MEIR01000028.1 GCF_002777825.1 Snodgrassella alvi
CATATTAACTACAGCCTGCTCAATATGAGGCTCTACGCGATTTTTCTCTATAGGTTTTTTGCGACTTATTTCCTGAAGAGCTAATTCTCCGCCCTGTTCATAGAGTTTTTTGAAGCGATAATAGCTGTCGCGACTATATCCCAAGACTTTACAGGCTTGCTGAACATTACCTAACTGTTTAGCAAGTTCTAAAAGTCCTAATTTAGGTTTAATTATTTTTGCAGATTGATTCATTACTGACACTCCATTATTGTTTTAAAATACACTGAATGTCAGATTAAATAAACACTACTACACTGTGCGATAGGTGCGATTAAATCGTTCAATATATCCGTTTTGATATGGGCTGCCTGCTTGAATATAATCTATGGTTATACCATGTGACTTTGCCCAGTCGATGAATGTTTTTCCGGTAAATCCCG
>NZ_MEIR01000029.1 GCF_002777825.1 Snodgrassella alvi
ATCAGAAAGCTCGGCTATAAATGGAATCATAAACGCGTGTATCGGGTGTATTGTGAATTAAAGCTTAATCTCAGGGTAAAGCGTAAACAGCGCATTCCTCCACGAAATCCAGAAAGGCTATCAGTACCCAGTAAACAAGGTGAATGCTGGTCAATGGATTTTATGAGTGACAGCAGTCGCAATCAACAGCGGTTTAGAACCTTCAATGTGATAGATGACTTTAATCATGAGGCGTTAGGCATTGATATTGCGGTTAGTTTACCGGCTGGCAGGATTACTCGTTATCTGGGTAAACTGGCCGAATATCATGGCTATCCACTCAAAATACGAGTGGATAATAAACCGGGATTTACCGGAAAAACATTCATCGACTGGGCAAAGTCACATGGTATAACCATAGATTATATTCAAGCAGG
>NZ_MEIR01000030.1 GCF_002777825.1 Snodgrassella alvi
ACAACAGCAGCCTCAACAACCACCACGGCAGCATCGATGCCGACAGCATCGAATTACAAACCAATAGCCTTAACAACCACAGCGGCGCCATTCGTACCAACCAACAACTTAATGCCCAAATCAACCAACAGCTAGACAACCGGCAAGGACAAATCAGCAGCGCCAAAGACCTCAACATTCACGACCAGAACCAACAAAACCTGAGCATAGACAACAGCGAAGATGGCAAAATACTGGCCGGCAACGACCTGAGCATCCAAAGCAAACAGCTCAACAACACCGGCAGCATCGGTGCTGGTCATAACGCCACCATCCAACTGCATAACGACTTCAACGTTGATGCCGACATCAGT
>NZ_MEIR01000031.1 GCF_002777825.1 Snodgrassella alvi
ATAGTGCCTACTCAAGCACGTAAAGCTTGGGCTGTACTACTGCAAGAAAGTCATTCTGTTACTATTGCCATGAGCTGCGCTATTGTTGGCTTAAGCCGCTGTGCTTACTATTATCAACCCAAGTTACCGGATGATTCAGTGATTATGTCGGTACTAAGTGCTATTACCGATAAGCATTTGCGCTGGGGCTTTCCCAAATGTTTTAATCGCATCAGAAAGTTCGGCTATAAATAGAATCATAAACGTGTTTATCGAATATACTGCCAGTTAAAGCTTAATTTCAGGGTAAAGCGTAAACAACATATTCCTCCGCGAAGCCCAGAAAGGCTATCAGTACC
>NZ_MEIR01000032.1 GCF_002777825.1 Snodgrassella alvi
ATGAAGCCTGTTAGAAGCAGGAATTTTGGTTTAGCGCGGTGGATCTGCATGATATCTTTTTCCTTCAAAGTTAAAATAACGTTTGCCATTAACTTCATGTATTGGTATTCGCGTCATGTTAATTGGTTTATTTGTTATTTTATCCAATGTCACCATATTTCCATGCCTATCAACCAATCTGATGTAGCCGTCTTTTCCTATCACGACTGCTTTAGGATCAGAATAATTATAAGATTGTTTTTCTTGATGGTTGTTATACCAATCAGATATACTGCAAGCATTTAATGCTAGGGTAAGGCTGGTTACTATTAGTAATTTTGGTTTA
>NZ_MEIR01000033.1 GCF_002777825.1 Snodgrassella alvi
GATGGTTGTTATACCAATCAGATATACTGCAAGCATTTAATGTTAGGGTAAGGCTAATTACTATTAGTAATTTTGTTTTAGCGCGGTGGATCTGCATGGTATCTTTTTCCTTCAAAGTTAAAATAGCGTTTGCCATGGATTTCATGTATCGGTGTCTGGGTGTTTTTAATATGCTACCCAATACTCTAACCAGCTACTAAGCTTATTTTTACTAGCCCCCAGGTATTATCTCTCCTCGCGCTCTGCGCTCGGCACGCCGTTTTTCCGCTTGCATTGAGGAATAATCGTCATATGTTGGTGTGCCTCGTTCTCTCATGCA
>NZ_MEIR01000034.1 GCF_002777825.1 Snodgrassella alvi
ATAAGCAGCTAACAATAGCACACAGTAGCAATTGAAAAAAATTAATCTAAGCAATAAACAGCATAGTAAAAAATAATTTCAATATTACCCCCGAGTAAAGGAGCAGCCTATGTCTGAATCATCCCCAGCAACTATCCCTAAACTGCTTAAGCTAGCCTGTTTATTGCTGGCCACCACCGCCATCAGCTCTTGCAGCGGCCGCTTTGCTTATTTCTGCCATAGACATTCTGTAATCTTGCGCCTCTGGTCTGGCACCGTACCCGCCACACCCGTCTGCCGGGCTGTCTTTATGCTCGCTTCACTTTTCCCGGCCAG
>NZ_MEIR01000035.1 GCF_002777825.1 Snodgrassella alvi
GCTGGGCAGATTGGCGAAAACTCCACCGATGCAGTTAATGCCGGACAGCTATACAGCATTTCATCTTCAATCTTCAGCTCAGTATCCAGTAGCGTTGAAAATGTAGTTAATGAAAACAAAATTAATATGGATGCTGTAAACCGAGATCTCAAAACTGCACAATCAGCCATTCAGACTGCGCAGAATGATATCCAGACCTCGAAAAAACTGATTGAGGAATTGCAGAAAAATGCTGTGCATTTCGACGACGATGATGCAGGTTCACCCAGCCCCTTTGGGCTAACTCGTGATACCAGCAATGAAAGAACGATTAGTAATATTGCAAATGGCCGTGTTGATGCCACCTCTAATCAGGCAGTGAATGGCCGTCAGCTCTATGCGCTGTCTACTTCTACTTCGACTAGTCTGTCCAGCTTACAGGAGCAGTTGAATCTAGCATCTGGCAATATACCAGCAGGGTTGTCAACCTCTCTGAGCGCATTGCAGACAGACGCCCTGCAATGGAATGGCAATGCTTATGATGCCAGCCATCATTCTGGTAGCTCGCAGAAAATTACTAATCTTGCTATTGGTGATATTGGTGAACATTCAACGGATGCGGTTAATGGCAGCCAGTTGTGGCAAATGAAAAATGATTTCAAACAGGATTTGCAAAACCTGTCTGATTCATTTGACAACAAGCTGGCTCAAAACAACAGTGGCAGTACCGCAGCCATTAATGCAGCAACTGATAAAGCCAATCAGGCATTGGCCAAAGCGGACAGCCTGTCTACCTCTACAGCAAAGACGCTATCCAAAGTGGCAAGCAGTCTGGGCGGCAATGCCAGCTATAATGCCGAAACGGGTAACTTTACCGCACCAAGCTACAGCAGCACCGCTGCTGATGGTACTGCACTTACAGCCAATAATGTCGGTGATGCATTAACCAATCTGTACAACGGTGGCAGCAAGTATGCCAAAGTTAACTCTACCCTGAGTGTCGCTTCGGCAAGTGGCAATAATGCTATTGCTGTAGGTGGTGCGGCTGTGGCCAGCGGCAATGCGGCTGTGGCCATCGGCGCAGAAGCCAAAGCCAGTGCCGCAGATGGAGTGGCCATTGGTAATCATGCCAGCGTTACCCAGAGTGGTGGTATTGCACTGGGTGCCAACTCTGTGGCGAATACAGCAGGCGGCATTATGGGCTATATTCCGGCAAGTGCCACAGCGCAGCAGGCTCGTGCCATTCAGGCTACCACCAGCACCGAAGCAGCGGTTTCCGTAGGTGATGCTTCAAGAGGTATTTATCGCCAGATTACCGGTGTAGCCGCTGGTACAGAAGATACCGATGCCGTGAACGTCGCACAGCTCAAAGGCGTTAATGCCCGTATAGAAAACATTAACCAGTACGTCAACAATGTTAACGACCGTATACAGCACGTAGAACGCCGTGCCTATTCCGGTACGGCACTGGCCATGGCGCTGTCAGGTGCCTATCTGCCACAGTTGAATGCCGGTGAGCAGACTGTCGGCGTGGGTATGGGTTCCTACCATGGTTATACTGCCGTTGGTATTAACTATAAAGCCACAAACAACAGCGGTAAATTCTCATGGGGTGCAGGTGTCTCTACCACCGGTCATGAAACTGGCTTTAATGCAGGTGTCGGCTATAAATGGTAATACCTAAATAAACAGTTTCAGTATCGGGCATACAATCGTATGCCCGATTTTTTACGGGAAAAACTAATCACAAAATATTTTGGTAATTAACTGATATCAATCACGATTGTAATTATTTGGAATTAAAAATTTATTACATTAGAATCAGAAATATTATGTAACCAGCGGATAACAAATTTTCAGGCTGATTTGTAAATACTTTTGCTCAGCACCCCTTAATCTTCCTGCTATTGCTGATTCTGAGATAAAAAATTGAAAATCCAGGTCTTTAAATATTTTCAAGTGACAAAACATTTATATGTAAACTACTAATATTAAAATAATTATTATAGGAAATAGATTATATATTGAAGAAATCATTGCCATGTTTAAATATCATTGTTTTTTTGTACCCTAACAGCAAAAGCAACTGTCGCCAACAATAAGTGCAGCCTGATGTAGATTTATATTTGAAACAGCCACAGGATGAAAAGCCATATTAATCGCCTGCCATACAGCCTGCCAGAATTACTGACTCCTGACTTCATGCAAATATTCGTGAAATGGGTCAATAACCAGCGACATGCAAGCTGGCATGATAACTACTACTCAAGCAATACCGATTAACTGATTACTCATTTATGGCCAATAAAACAACACTATAAATGTAAAACAGCTTATTGCCAGCCATACATTTATGCAATATGATTAAAATTACTTATTTCTGACTGTATCAGACATACAGCGCAGCAATTATCCAGCGTGTAACGTGCCGATCAATATTATTGTCGTCATCCATAGCCAGCCAAATTTATACAGCGAACCTCACCGATATTTTGTAGTACCCGCTATCATTGGTGCAAAATCACATGGCCGTAAACTAGCCGATTCCCGTTATAACCTGTCACCAGAACGGCAATAGATTTATAATACTATATGCATAAAAATTTATCCAAAATTAATTTTTCTGAGATAAAACAAGCACAACAAAATCAGCAAACAGATAGCTTTTACCTAGAATAAAAATACACAGCAAACAACCGATACATCTGGTGTGCGGCAATAATTGACAGTATCAAGCTTTAACGGCAAGATAAAGACGTTGTGTTCAATAGCGCAGCCAGCTTTGACAGGCTGATTAAAGAGGCAGACATCCTGCTACTCATCAATGGAGTAGCTTTTTTGTCTGTGAATGTTCATTGCCTCACCTGACTTATGGTGGACAGTGGCAGGGAGGCTTCGCGCCTGCCGGTTCTCTTTGTCGGTCTGTCAACCCTGCCATTTGTCTGCCGCCATCTGTGTTTGACAGCACAATTGCGGCTTCATGACCAAAAGAGAAAGGCAATAACATGGATATCTACAAAGCGAACCTCCCCCATCACCTACTGCAATCTAGCCTGTTTGCACAACAACTGTTTACAATCAGGTGCCATCAGTACACACAGATATATTCCATGACAAATACAAATAATGTATTTAGCATGAATTGTACGCAGGGGGACAGACAATGAAACTTCTTGTACCTGACAAGAATGCACTGTCCAGTGCACTGCACGACAACTTACAGTTACAGCAACCCTTTGCACTTTATTACCTACAACAAACTACCCCCATCGGCAGCTCATGGCCAAACGATCCAGAGGAAACTACCGAATATACTGCCTATATCCTGTCACCTTACATCATCAGAGTTGACTCAGACTGGCAGGACAGCGGATTACTAGTTTTCAAACCCTGCAACAACATTATCAGAGCCGAAACTCTGGTGTTTTCATTTTGCAAAAAGCGCAATTGGCAACCCCTGCTGTGGCACGGCATAGAACCCTTAGCACAACAAATATGGCAGGCAATACATAAGTCCTAGTTACATTTTGCCTATGGTGATATCACCATAGGCAGCAACCTTATTGCCGCCATCAAATCAGCCTGAACAGTTTTCTGCGTCAAACACACCAAGATACAGGTAATATATTTAGTTTGTTCCGGCCAGCAACACCTTTAATCAGTATCAATTGCAACCACAACTATAATTTAACATTACTTAACTTATATATCAATAGCTTGCCCTAACCAAATTATTAATAATTTGAATCTTTGTCAGCCAGAATTCCAGTTAATGACTATCAAAGTGATATCAGCCGTGGCTGAAACCATTGTTGGCCATAACTTTTAGCTCCATCAATCCAGATATCAATTAATATTGAATATATTTATTTATCATAATATATTTTACCTCAAACTCTAAGTTATTCAAACAGCCTGAGAAAATAGAATTTCTTACATAGCAATAAATAACATTAAATATTAATAAAAAATGTAATTTAATTGTTTTCTAACATTTTCAAAAGGGGTATATTGATAATCCTTATCAATTGTTATCTAGTCATCACCTGATTCATATTGATTTACATGACTAAAATAGGAAAATCAAGCATGCTGTTACAAAAAATGGCCATCGCCAGTGCTGCCTTCGTATCCATGGCAGCCTTTGCTCAGGAATACCCTATGGGTAAACCCATCATCAAAAACGGAATGGAAATTTCTGGCGTATATCTGCCGCCCATCACCATGGATACCGATGGTATGGATCACAGCAATATGCATCTGCCAGCCAGCAAATCCGACGTACACATGGAAGCAGACATCCATGCTACAGAAAGTAATCCAAACGGTTTTGCCGAAGGTGACTGGATTCCCAACTTGAATATCGAATATTCCATCACCAAACTGACTAAAGGCAAATTTACGCACTCAGGTAAATTCATGTCCATGGTTGCCAATGACGGCCCACACTATGGCGACAACATCAAACTCAATGGTCTGGGCAAATACCGGGTTACCTACCGTATTTCACCGCCCACTGCCAATCAAATGGCGCGTCATATTGACAAAGAAACCGGCGTAGCACCGTGGTTCAAACCTTTTGAAGTTAGCTGGGACTTTGATTACGCCGGAGTAGGCCGCAAAGGTAGCTATTAACAGCACCGTACAGTAAAGGGATTATTCTGGTTTTAATCAGTAGGATAATCCCTTAATACTTTGTCACTGCCACAATACCTTTTTCTGTAAGTGTATCCATCATGAAAAAATTTTTTCTTACTGTCTTGAGTTTATGCAGCTTCATGCTTTCATATTCTGCGATTGCTGATGATAAAGTCACTCTGGAGCTGAAAATGAAAGATGGTGACATGATACCGTTAACCCTCAACGCACCAGCCAACAAAATTATTCGCATCAAAGTCACCAATATTGGCAAGGGGCCAGTTGAGTTTGAAAGCACCCAACTGGTAAAAGAAAAAGTACTGGCACCAGGAGCATCATCAGTGGTAGTGATTGCTCCGAAAAAACCCGGCACCTATATCTTTTTCGATGATTTCCATCTCAATAAGCCTAAAGGGCAGTTAATCATAAAATAAAAACGGGATATACCATGGGACAAGTCATTTTTGTTGTCTGGCGAGAATGCTTCGAAGCACTGCTCGTAGTTGGCATTATTTATTCATGGATTAAACGCAATCCCGACAGCAGCAATGGCATGCGTTACCTGTTTGGCGGTGTAGGACTTGGTGTACTGATATCAGTCATACTGGCTATCATTATTAATGGCATATTTAAAGAGCTTACCGATGACCATCAAACAATATTTATGATGAGTATGTCTACAATAGCCTGTGTACTAATTGTGCAGATGGTGTACTGGATGAACAAACACGCCCGTAGCATGAAATCCTCACTAGAGCAGGAAATGGCGCAGCAGGTAGCCCGCAATTCATGGTGGGGAGCACTATTCATTATAGCGATTGCCATTGCTCGCGAAGGCAGTGAAATCGTTGTATTCCTGTCTGGGCAAATCATGCAGCTCAACAGCCATAATTACTTCAGCTTCTGCATTGCCGTACTAATCGGTATCGCCGTATCAGCCCTAACCTTCTATACCTTTATTCAGACCAGCCGCTTCATTCAGTGGAAAAAATTTTTTACCATAACCGGCATCATATTATTATTTCTGGCCATTTCATTACTGATGAAAGCAGTTGAAGATGGTACCAATATATTACTGGAACATGACATATCCATCCCCGATTTCCTGATTAGCCCTGCATGGGATACCTCACCATTTATTGACGATAGCGGTTTGATTGGCGGCTTCGCTTCTTCACTGCTTGCCTACCGCTCCCAGCCAATGTGGATTAGCGTCATTACCTTTAGCGTATTCTGGCTGTTAATGGCCATACTGTTTTTAAGGAAGAAATCCACATGAAGCTGCTCAGATACCTCGCCCTATTCCTTTGTTCGCTGCTACTGCCGGCAATTTCGGTAGCGCATGGCTTACGGGCGCCAATCATCAACGACACCAATGCAGTGACAGCCAAGGGCGATATTCCCACTCCGGAAAAATACCATTCAGCCATTCAGGCTTATCAGCAACAGGTTGTCCAGCAACTGAAAACCACCCAGCAATATCTTGATGCCATCGTACATACCAGTCAGAACGGGCAATTATTACAGGCACAACAGAACTATATCCGCGCGCATCAAAGCTACGAACAGGTACGGGTTATTGTCAAACTGTTCGGTAATGCCGACCAGAACATCAATTCACGCGCCGACTACTATCTGCAAGGCGTTAGCAACCCTAACTTCAGCGGTTTTCACCGACTGGAATATGAGCTGTTTGTACGCAAAGACCTCCAACAGGCACAGGCAGAAGCCAGTAATCTGCAATATGAAATTATTGATTTGCAGAAGCGGGTTGCGGCTGATGAGCTGGATATAGCCAAAATCATTCAATCCGCATCCGATTTTCTGGAAATGATTCTGCAAACCAAACTCTCTGGCAAAGAAAACCAGTACAGCCATAGCGATTTAGCCGATATCCACGCTAATGTCATCGGTTCTGTCCAAATCGTACAGCAGCTTGCTGGCTTTATTCCGGCAGAACAACGTATCGCACTGGATAGCGGCTACCAGCAAATTTTTGCCGTGCTCCAACACTATCAGTTACCGCAGAATCAGTATCAGAACTTCACTGAACTGAGCCAGACTGACCATGACCGGCTGTATTCCCTGCTAAGCATTCAGACCAGTCGTCTGGCACAACTGCGAGCACAACTGGGCGTTCGTATTTATTACAAATACCCTCATTAAGGTTCAAATTATGCAAAAAAATACCTTCAGACACCAGCCAGAGTTAACTGCCACGCCTGAAGACAACCCTGCCAGTCCCAGTCGCCGCCACGGCATGAAAATGCTGCTGGCTGGAGGATTGGGTATAGCCAGTATCGGCGTCAGCAATCCAGCCAGCGCAGCCAGCCGCTGTACTCACGATTACAATCAGGCAGTCGATTACTGGGGCAGCCATCAGGCCGGTGTAATCACACCTGATACCAAAGAAGCCATTTTTGTTGCCTTTAATGTCACCACACGGGAAAAATCCCAGCTACAACAGTTATTACAGCTTATTTCCCAGCGCATTGCCTATCTCACCCAGCCACAGACACTAACAACAGGCAAAAATGACCAACTGCCCCCGGTGGAATCTGGGCTGCTTGGCCATAACCTGTCACCAGATTCGCTTACTATTACCGTAGCCGTAGGCGCCAGCTTGTTTGACCAGCGCTTTGGTCTGGCCAAACATAAACCGAAAAAACTAATTCCCATGCCACGCTTTCCCAACGACCGACTGGAAAAAAACTGGTGTGGCGGAGACTTGTCGATTCAGCTATGTGCCAACAGCCGCGAAAGCGTAATTTATGCCCTGCGCGATCTGATTAGCCACTGCAACCAGTTCATGATACCCGTTTGGAAAATGGATGGATTTCTGCCAGCACGCGATATCGACCAACACAACACTGCCATCAACCTGTTTGGCTTTAAAGATGGTACCGGCAATGCCTCCATTACCGATAGCAAACTGATGGACGAACTGGTATGGGTAACTGCCGACAATCATGAACCTGCATGGTGTCTGGGCGGCAGCTATCAGGCTATCCGCCTGATTCGCTTTAATCTAGAATTCTGGGACAGAACACCACTGGAAGATCAGGAAAACGATTTTGGCCGTTACAAAACCAGCGGCGCCCCCATTGGCATGCAGCACGAAACAGATGACCCGCAGATGAATCGCGACCCGCATGGCGACCGCATCCTGTTCGATTCGCATATGCGCCGTGCTGAACCACGTATTCCAGAACGGCATGTAGCCAAGCTGCGCCGGCGCAGCTTCAGTTACTCACTGGGCATCTTGCCCAGCGGCCAGCTTGATATGGGGCTGATTTTCGTTGCCTACCAGAATGACCTCAAAAAAGGCTTTATCGACACCCAAAACCGCCTCAACGGCGAACCACTGGAACGCTATATCAAACCATTCGGTGGAGGCTTCTTCTTTGTCCTGCCGGGAATGGCCAGAGAAAACGATTATCTAGGCAAGCAGCTACTTGAAGGATAAACAGCAAGCAATAACAACAGACCGCATTCCAACCTAAGCCTGAATAACCACAAGCATATCCATATCAAAAGAGCACGCCAGCATAAACTGTAGTGCTCTGATTTATTTTATTCAGGCTGGCACTCTCCAGCCATCATCTCAATCACGCAAAATCTTATCCACAATCTCACGACTGTCTTTAGATAAACCTTCATGCTGCTGAATCCGCAGCAACTGCTCAGCCATTAACGCCTTGCGTTGCGGTTCCAGCCGGCCATACAGATTAAACGCCTGTACCAGACGCGACGCCACCTGCGGATTAAACCCATCAATACGCAATATATGCTCAGCAATAAAGCGGTAGCCACTACCATCAGCAGCATGAAAATGCTCAATATTACGGCTAAAACTGCCCAGTAACGAACGCACCTTGTTCGGATTTTCCAGACTGAAAGCCGGGTGCTGCAAGGCTGCCTGTACCTGTTGTAAGGTATCGGCACGCTGGCTGCTGCCAATCAGAATAAAATACTTGTCCATTACCAGATCATCGTGCGCATAACGCTGGGCAAACTGATTTAATAACTCATTGCGTTTGTCATCGGGCAAATGATTAATGGCCGACAGCATCCCAAATTCATGAGTCATATTGGTGGCACGTTGCGTATATTCACTTGCAATAGTTTGCAGTAATTGCGCTCTGGCCTGTACACCCCATTGCAATAAAGTGTTGCGCAAGCTGCGAATGCCGGCCAGATCAGGGTGATATTCCTGTGGTGCAGCGTGCTTACTATTTTGCTCCTGTGTATCAGCCCATGTACGCCAGCGCGTTAGCGTGTCCTCCATGCTGGCAGCCAAATCCTGCAATAGCGCCTGCCGTGCACGTACATACAGCTCAGGATTAATACTTTGCGCCTCTTCCCATAATTCTGCTTCAGTTGGCACCTGTAGTAATACTGCTTTATAAGCCGGGTCAATATCGGCATTCAACGCCGCAATAATTGCCTCAGCCAGCTCAGCATGATGGGGAGCCGGCTGATTTGCTGCCAGCGCCACCAAATTAGCCGTAACCGCACGTCGGTATAGAGTTTGCGCAGCTTCCCAGCGGGCAAAGGAATCACTGTCATGTGCCAGCAGCAACATCAGATCAGCATCACTATATGGATAATCTAGTCTTACAGGAGCACTGAAACCACGCAATAATGATGGCACCACCTCCTGAGCAACATCATCAAACACAAATGTCTGTTGCGCCTGATTGAATACCAGTACTGTTTCATCTACAGCCACATCCGTATCGCCCAGTCGGAATGCTACAGATGCACCATCCCTGCCCAGCAAACCTACTTTAACCGGAATCACCATCGGCAGCTTGTCTGCCATATCAGGAGTGGGTGGAATGTACTGCTGCAAATGCAAGCTGAAAGTACGTTTGCCCGCATCATATTCACCATGCGCTTTAATCTGCGGCGTACCGGCCTGACTGTACCATAAAGCAAACTGCTCCAGATTAACACCATTGGCATCCGCCATCGCAGCGCGGAAATCATCACAGGTAACCGCCTGACCATCATGGCGTTGGAAGTAAAGCTGCATACCTTTTTGAAAACCAGCTTCGCCCAGAAGTGTATGGTACATGCGTACCACTTCAGCACCTTTCTCATACACAGTCAACGTATAGAAATTATTCATTTCCTCATATGAAGCTGGTCGTACCGGATGTGCCATCGGGCCAGCATCCTCGGCAAACTGCATGCTGCGCAACACCCTGACATTATGAATACGACGTACAGCCCTACTGGCACGATCGGCTGAAAATTCCTGATCACGGAATACCGTTAATCCTTCTTTCAATGACAACTGAAACCAATCACGACAAGTTACCCGGTTACCTGTCCAGTTATGGAAATACTCGTGACCAATCACACCCTCAATTGCTTCAAAATCCGCATCGGTAGCCGTATCACTGCTAGCAAGCACATATTTAGTATTGAAAATATTTAGGCCTTTATTTTCCATGGCGCCCATATTGAAATCGCTCACGGCCACGACCATAAAAATATTCAAATCGTATTCCAGATTAAAACGCTCTTCATCCCACTGCATCGCATGCTTCAGTGACTCCAGCGCAAAACCTGCCTTAGCACGGTCTTCCGGACGGGTATAAAACTTCAGCGCTACCTCTTTACCGCTGCGGGTAGTAAAATTGCCCTCCAGCACCGCCAGTTGCCCAGCCACCAGAGCAAACAGATAGCTTGGCTTGGCAAACGGGTCACGCCAGCATACCCAGTGGCGGCCATTGTCCAGTTCACCACTGTCAATCAGATTACCATTAGACAACATAACCGGATAACGCCGCTTATCACCAATAATAGTGGTGGTAAACTGACTCATCACATCCGGCCGATCAAAATAATAGGTAATCTTGCGAAAACCTTCTGGCTCATTCTGGGTATACAGATTATCACCAGATTCGTACAGTCCCATCAGCGTCTTGTTCTGTGCCGGATACAATCGGGTAGAGATTTCCAGCACAAACTCACTATCTGGCACCGCATGAATAATCAGTTTCTCATCTGCAACTGCATATTCATGTGGACACAAAAGCTTACCATTTAAAACAACCTGCAACAGCTCAGCACTGCCGTCCAGTACACAAAGTTTGCCTGTCTGCCGCGGCACCACAGTCATGCGATTGAGAACTGTGGTATAAGCATCTTCCAAGGAAAAAGTCAGATTAATATCAGCAACCGCAAAATCCGGTGCCTGATAATCTTTTAGATAATGAACCACTTTATTTTCACTCATCTTCAATACTCTCAATATCCAAATCTATTCCACCTATTGTACGGCTACCATACACACAATCAACCCCATCACCGCCGTGCACAGTAGCAACAACATTTCCGCCTTAAAATACAGCCATTATTACCCAGACTCAATTCCTGCCATACATAATCTGTACCACTTGCATCAAACGGGTATTATTCATACCTACCCTGACAACCGCTATTGCCACCAATAACAAAATAATGTTAAATCATTTAATATATAATTATATTATTTAAATAACCAAAATCGTTAATTTTAATTTGGTTCAAATACCGAATTATGATAAAAATACTGAATCCGTTAATCTAGGCTGTAAATTCCCAGTTAACTATAATAAGATAATTAGTATTTTCATTACTAAAAAATGCAACACTATCTATAAAAATTATTATATCGTGAATATTTTAATAATATTATATTTTATTACTTAACTGAGTTGGTGCAAAATCTAAATCTTCAAAAATATCTTGAGAGTTTTCGAATCCAACAGATAAACGTACTAAATTATCATCTATACCAAAAGCTTTTTTTTCTTGGTTAGTATACTTACAATGAGTTGTTGTCCCTGGATGAGTAATCAAAGAACGGGTTCCACCTATATTTGTACAAATCTTAATTAATTTTAAAGAATTAATAAATTTAATTGTACCCATTTTATCTGTTTTAATTTTGAATGAAATTAAACCACCAAAGCCAGATTGCTGTTTTATTATGATATCATTATTTTTCTCTATGCCAGTATAAAAAACTTTTTCAACCATATTATGTTGAATAAGTTTTTCAGCCAAAAACATTGCATTCTGCTGATGAGATTTCATTCTAATTTCTAATGTATCTGCACCAAATGATAATAGCCACGCATCAAATGCACTTAACGTAAATCCAACTGAACGTTGAATTTGTAAAAGCTGATTAATTAAATTATTACTACCGGCTACAGCTCCTGCCACAACTCTCCCTTGTCCATCAAAATACTTTCCTAATGAATTAATAACTAAATCAGCACCATGCTTTAACGGCGATTGAAAAATAGGCGTCAAAATCGTATTATCAACTACTAATAGTATATTTTCTGGTATTTGTTTTTTAAGTTTACCAATATCATAAACCCTCATAATAGGATTAGAAGGTGTTTCCAGTATAATCAATTTGGTATTTTGCGTAATATTAGTTATCCAAGATTCGGGGTTTTGAGGGGGTAATAATGTCGAAGTAATACCGAATTTGGAAAAAATTTTTCTAATTAAAACTGAAGTGGAACCAAATACTCCACCAGCAATTAAGACATTATCTCCTTGTTTAAGAAAAGTTAATGCAATTGCTGTATAAGTAGCCATTCCAGAAGCAAAACAAATTGCATCTTCTGCATTTTCTAAAATAGCAATCTTTTGCTCTAGCTCATTAACAGAGGGATTAGTAAATCTACTATAGATATTTCCATTTTCTTCACCAGTAAATCTTTTTTCAGCGGTATCTGCATTTTTAAAATTATATGCAGAGGTTAACCAAATAGGAGAAGCATGTGATTCACCTAAATCATCTATTTGTTTGTGTAAAGATTTTGTAATTCGATCCATAATACTCTCTATATGCAAAATATATGATTATCAAATTTTTATATTCATTTAGAATTTAAATTAGTTTTTTTAAATGAAATTAACATTAATGATGATAATGCAGAAAGAAGTAACCAAAAAATTACTAAATATAAAACAGGTAAGTAACTTCCTAAATATGTACGTAATAAACCACCAATCCATGCAGTCAAAAGCCCGCTTATTTGATGGAATAGAAAAATAATTCCAAACATATATCCTTTAAAATCTTGACCGAATATATCGCCTGAAAGACGAGATATAATAATTACAGTACCCATATATGTAATACCAAAAACTATACTAAATAAAAGTAAAACGATTGGATATGGATACAATAAAACAAAAAACAATGCAAAGCATCGAACAAAAAAAAGTAAAGCCAAAAGTAAAGGTAAAGATTTATTTCTTGTTATCAATAAACCAATTAATACACTACCAATAAATTCAAATATACCTAATAAACTTAAAGATGTACCCATAAATAATTTAGCAGATTGCGTATAATTTAGTATCTCCTGCATAGTAGGAACAAAGTGGATATCAATAAAACTCATAGATGAACCACAGCCTGAGAAAGCTAGAATTAATAAAATTAACTTTCTATTAAAATACCAATTTTTAGGAAGTGAAGTGAGTTTAGTTGTTTTATACTGTTGATTCAGATTATGACGACTAGCTGAACGAATATAAAATACCATTATTATCGATAAAGCCAAAAAAATATACGATAGAGTTGTACAAATTGCTCTCCACTTGACTATACCATTTAAATATATCCATAATGGAGATAATATAACAAAACCGATAGCAATACCATTTGTTGTTATTGCATAAGCAATTGATCGTTTTGACGGAGTCACAAAATTATCTATTAATACGCTCACAGGTACAAAAGTCAGCGCTGAAATTGAATATGCAGAAAACAGTACAAAGCCAATAATAAAACTAATAAAATTGTCACTGAATGCAAATATTGCAAACCCTACAAAAGCCATGAAAGTACCTGAAATCAAAACATATGGTGCTCCATAACGATCGCTTATCTTACCTACTACTGCAGAAAATAAACCTTGTGTTAAACCAAATAAACCACCCACTATAGCTAAATTTGTTACATTAGTATGATAATGTACAATCAGCTCTGAAAAATATACTTGATAAACTCCTTTAAGAGATGTGCTGATGAACATAATAAAAAAGCCGAATAAAACAACTAATTCGGCTTTATATGAGCGTTTTGATTGCATATCAAAGCCCTTATTATAAGATACAAATTTAGGTTTTATTTAATATATTGGTTGTATATTCCAGTATACATGTTATAAAACAATTGGCAAGTATAATCAACAGCTTTAATAGCTTCTTGCTGTAATTGTATAGTGACACAATAATCTTTTAATAAATCCAGACCTTGATTTACATGATGTACATCTTCTTTTTGATGGACTGAAAAAAACAATAAATCATCGTCTGTTAAGTTATATGCTTTTCCCAAAATATTATGCCTAGCATTTTCACCAATTTTCTCAAGATTCTGTCCTTCGCTTGCTACTAATACTGCAGCAGCACCAATATGATAACAATTTTTATCATTACATGCATTTAATCTATAATTGATTAAATCCATAGTATTAGGTAAAGGTTCAGCTTCATCACGTTCTTTATCCGAAATATGTATAGCACGCAAAAAATCCTGCATAAGAGTCATATGATTCTTTGTCTTCGATAAATAACCGGTTTCTTCTTCAAATAAATTAAAAAGTAAATTTCGTTTATGCTCAGGAAGTGGACAATAAAAAAATAAACTTTCAACATATCCAATAAAATATTTTGTTAATTGATACCCTTGTAGAGCAGTTAGCTTTAGTAAATCTAGTTGGGGATTATCAACGTCCATAATTATAGAAAACAATGGATGAGATAAAGTTAAGTGTGATTCTAATGTTTGACGAAGAACAATTTTAAATTCATCTTTTGAATATAATTTCATAATAATTTTACCTCCCAGTAAACCTTTTCAATTTATTTAAACCAATTTCCATAAAACAACCAGCATAACTTTCATCATCAATTCGAGAATAATCCAGCAGTTTCCCATATTCAGAAAAACCTATATATTTCCACATTTTATGCGCCTTACTATTTTCTCGGACATCTAAAACTATTTTGGAAATTCCATGATATTCAGCTTGAGATACAATTGCTCTAAATAATTCTTTTAATACTGCAAGACTACGTTCCTCCTTTTTAATGATTCCCTTATGAATTTCACATATATGTGCCTTTGATGTATTTTTGAAATATCTTAATGATACTGTAGCTATTAAACTAATATTTTTAAATACAAAAATTAACTCTAAAGATTTTGATTTTAATTCTTGTTTAATATTATCAATATATAAATTATAAATATCATTATCCAATGGTTTTGTAAAACCAAGTATAAAATTATCTTCAATAGAAGAATTAATCAGCTTTATATAATCCAGTACGTATTGATCAAACAATAGATTATCATTAATAATTTTTAATTTATAACTTTCATTTATATTGGTAGTATTCATATATCTGTTCCTCCTAATTTAAATTTACAATAAATCACACATATATTAAAGACCGTTTTTTTATAAGCTTATAAATTTTTTTTATTTAAAATTAATCCTTAACAAAGGAAATACTATGACCAAGTCTTCTGAATTAAAACGCACATTGAAAAACCGACATCTACAACTAATTGCCATCGGCGGTGCAATCGGTACCGGCCTTTTTATGGGTTCAGGCCGCACCATCAGCCTGGCTGGGCCATCCGTACTGTTTACCTACATCATCATCGGCGCATTCTTGTTTTTCGTTATGCGTGCCATGGGTGAACTGCTGTTGCACAATCTGCATTACAAATCCTTTGTCGACTTCACCACCGATATTCTTAATCCTACTGTCGGCTATTATGTTGGCTGGTCATACTGGTTCTGCTGGGTCGTAATTGGCATGGCCGATATCGTAGCCATTACCGGTTATACCCAGTTCTGGTGGCCAGAAGTACCACTCTGGCTGCCCGGTATCATATGCATTATTGTCCTGCTGGCACTGAATCTGTTATCCGTCAAACTGTTTGGTGAGCTGGAATTCTGGTTTGCCTTGATCAAAATTCTGGCTATTCTGGCGCTGATTGGCTGTGGCGGCTATCTGTTACTCAATGGCTTTGTCAGCTCCAGCGGTATTCAGGCACGAATCAGCAATTTATGGACTTATGGAGGCTGGATGCCACATGGCTGGAGCGGTTTTTTTGCTGCCTTTCAGATTGCCATCTTCGCTTTTGTCGGTATTGAGCTCGTTGGCACAGCATCAGCCGAAACAGACGACCCTAATACCACCTTGCCAGCCGCCATCAACAAAATACCGGTGCGCGTGATTGTCTTTTATGTACTGGCCTTAACCATCATCATGACAGTTACCCCGTGGAGCATGGTTGCGCCAGACCGCAGTCCGTTCGTCAACATGTTCACCTTGATTGGCATTAGTGGCGCAGCCACCATTATTAATTTTGTCGTACTGACTTCCGCCATGTCTTCTGCCAATAGCGGCATGTATTCCACCGGCCGCATGCTATACGGCCTATCAAGAAACGGTGTTGGCCCGAAGGCCTTCGCGCAGCTATCAGCTACAGGCGTGCCACAAAACGGCCTGATCTATTCCTGCGCCCTGCTGCTGATTGGTGTTGGTCTGCTCTATGCCGAGGGTGATGTCATGAAAGTATTTACCATCGTCACCACCGTATCCAGTATCTGCTTTATCTTTGTCTGGGCAGTTATCCTGATTGCCTACCTTCGTTATCGCAAGCTCTATCCAGAGGCACATGCCCGCTCAGTCTACAAAATGCCTTTTGGCATACCGATGTGCTATGTCTGCCTGATATTCTTTGTATTTGTGCTGTATCTGTTCACTCAGGATAAAGATACCCTTACCGGCTTAATAGCTACACCTGTCTGGTTTATTCTGCTAACCATGCTCCTGCCCCTGTATCGCCTGCAACTGAAAAAACGCATCACCTATTCAGATACCACCAGCACCAACCAGTAACATTCAAAAAGGCTGTCCTGTTTAACCACCATCGGTACAATTAAACAGGATTAAATAACCGTCAATATTAAATAAAGCGCTTACGCGCTTTATTTTTTACTACTCATAATCAGGATAGTACCAGAACAACTGCCCAACCTGCGGCATAGAAGCCTGCGCATTATGGTGCGGCACCACCGGTTCCACTTCATAAGCTAGCCGCCCGGTATTAACAGCCAGCGCAAATTCCTCTGCCATCATTACCGGATCGCCACTGCGCGAAACCGCCGTATTAAGCAACACACCATCAAAACCCCACTCCATTACCATTGCCGCATGCGAAAGTAGCCCTAGCCCCGCATCCACCAGTAGCGGAATATCCGGCAAACGTTCACGCAACACATGCAGCGCATATTCATGCACCGACCCCAGACCAGTGCCAATCAGAGCAACCCACGGCATCAAAGCCCCACAACCAACATCCAGCAAACGGTGGCAGGCAATCAAATCTTCCGCTCAATAAGGCAATACTTTGAAACCATCCTTAATCAGAATATCCGCCGCGTGTACTAACTGAAATACATCCGGCTGTAAAGTATCATCATCGCCAATCAGTTCCAGCTTGATCCAGTCAGTGTCAAATACCTCGCGCGCAATCTGCGCCGTAGTCACCGCCTCTTCCACACTTAGACAACCGGCGGTATTAGGAAGAATAAGCAAAGCCAGCTCCTGCAATAACCACCATAAACCCTAACCATGTTCAGCTGAGGTAGCACCCTGCCGGCGCAACGCTACAGTAATCATGACTGGCCGCGCTTTTCTTACTGCTGCACGCAGCACTTCCAGATTAAGATAAGAGCAGTGCCCAACAGCAAACGACTATCAAACTACTCATCACAAAGTTGCAAAGCCATAAACCATCTCCCCCTTCATATAAAATTAACCAATATTCCCAAACAGCCGCACTAAAAACCATCCGCAGTAAAGTATGTTAGATTTTATAATCAAAACAATAACTTTGCACCCATTTCACCTGACAGAACTACATTAATATTGTCACCATACTCCAGCATATACCGAAACAGCCAGAATACTGCTTATTCCGGATACAAAAGCGTGGGCACAGGCAAGAATCAGACAAAGCTTACTGGAATTCCGGGTCAGATTTCTTGGTCAGGCGGCTACTCAAATCATGGCGGAAAATTTCAATCGTCCACATCCATAGCAGCGTCCCCACCAGCTCAGAGAACAGCTCATCAAACGGCAGATTCCATAGTGCCGGTGACAGATTCAGTACCGGCAACATCATACCGTGAAACAGAATAGTTACCCCGATACCAAACGCCAGCCCCTGCCATAGCTTAACTTTGGGAAAAATCTCCGCAGCCATACAATAAATCACTGCCCACACAATTGAAAACAGAATATGCACCACATTGCCGCCCCAGTTCACCACCTGATCAGAATAGATGTAAACCATATTGTGCATATCAATACCCATATCCTGAATTATCTGAACCGTAGGAGCCACACGGTTCGGCATACGTGGAGGCATTACCCCTTCCATACCCGATTTCACAAAAGCTGCAATCAGACCACCCATAATACCGGCCAAAAATGCCACCGCATAATTGCGACTCGCGGGTTGTGTGCGAGTAAACAGATTAGACATAAATTCAATTCCTCTTAATATAATAATAATTGTTATAATTTTTTATTAACTAATTAACAAAATACACTCAAGTGTAAATGTAGACTAAAGATAAATCCAAGCAGATTTACCCTTTAAATTCTAATATATCGGCTTAATATAACACAGGCAAAAATCTGGATGGCTATCTTACTCATTAGCACATTAATTATATTTACAAATAAACCAGCATTATTTTAGAAAATATTTTCAGAAGAAAATATCATTTCATTAAAAAATAAACAGATTAAATTGATTTAACAGCAGGTAAACTATCGCTCCCTTACCTGTAAACAAAATATATTCCCGTTTTTATCGGAATGACTGCAACAGAAATACCTGCAAAATCCCATTACACAGGCAAAGACTGCCACCAGCCAAATAGCAAAAAACCCTGTATTCAAACAGAGCTTGCAGAAACAAATCAGCACAGCAGCCAAATACTAGCCACCCACTACCGGGCTAACAATATCTACCCTATCCTGCGGTTGCAAATGGTAGCTTGAATAATACTTTCTGGCGACAAAAGCCGTATTTACCGCAACAGCAAAGGTGCTTCAAGCATCAGATACTCAACCAGATCAGCGACTGTACAGCCATCAAAAACAACCACATCACCATTAACACAAATATCCATCAACTGCCTCCCCGTTCTAACTTACAGGCAAAACATTAATATGATAGCAAGCCTGCGCACTAGGCAATGACTGTTGTTGCATTAAAGTCTGCAATACACCCACTGTAGCAATACTCACCGCAGGCGAAATCATAAAACCATGCCGAAACAGACCATTAACCATTACAATACGATTCTGTGTATCATAGCGAATTTCCGAGATTTCATGATTAAGCGTAGAACGCAGCTCAGCCATACTTTCCAGAATCCGTGCCTCTCCAAAAGCCGGATGAACTGAATACAGAGCAGACATCAGCTCCAGCCCACTGCGGACACTCAGATTACTGTTATCTTCACTTTCAATCTGCATCGCCCCGACAACAAACAACTTATCCTGCTTGGGCGCAATATAAATAGGATAGCGCGGATGCAATACCCGCACCGGCCGGTAAAGCTCAATATCCGGTGCATACAGGCGCAACACCTCTCCCCGCACCCCACGTAAACGGCTTTGACCGTGACTATTCCAGTTACCTTTGCCACCGTAGCCGCGACAATCCAGCGTCCAGTGAACCAGAGCAGCACATTCCGCCAGATCGCTGCTGCGCCTCCAAATGGCAGCTTACCTGCTGCCGGTCAAGCACATCCGCCAGAGCCAGCAGAGTTTGACGATTATCCAACTGCCCTTCAGTGGGTAGAAACAAACCTTGCTGAAAACGTCCAGACAACTGTGGCTCGTGTTCACTAATTTCCTGATTACGCCATACCTGCCAGACACTACTGTCCTGGTGGGCACGTTGCAAATGCTGGGAAAACTGCTTGGCCAAAGCATGATCCTGCGGATGCCACACAATCAGCGAACCATTTTGCTGCATGAATACCAGTGTCGGAAACGAATCCACCCACTGATGCCAGATGGGCAGACTGGCATAGCCCAGTTATACCACCAGCAGCGTTGCTTCCACCGCTTCAGCCGTAGGTGCCAGCATCGCGGCAGCAGCATCTTCACCATTACGCTTACCAGCATTGAACAATACCACCTTACAGCCCTGATCTGCCAATAACTATGCAGTCAGGCAACCCAACAAACCACCTCCCAGTACCGCAACATCATATTGTTTCATTGTGCACCTATTTTCCTTGATCTGAATCTGTATCCAGTTCATATCGGCCTGCATCCTGTAGCGCCAGCAATCAATCCACACAAAACATTACACAGCACTCAACCATTCATTTCTTGAACAAATCCACTCCAGCAGGTATAACCCCCATATTACTCATAATAGGTATACACCACCATGGCCAAGGTTTTTCCGTTACATCCCAAACATCCCGAACGAATCTGTTGGGGCTGCGACAAATACTGCCGTGCCGATGACCTGCAATGCGGTAACGGCTGCATCCGCATCCCTCACCCCTGTGAAGATTTCGGCGAACAGTGGTATCTGGATGGAGACTGGTCCGGCCTGCTCTCCGACAAACAGCTCGCACAAATTGCTACCGCCAGTAAACCATCTGCGCCAGAAATCAAAGCACAAAAACCCCACATCAAACTGGCATTAAAAAAATAGCTCAGCCCTAATGTAACAGCAAACACACCTTGCTGTCAGAACCTATATCGCAAAAAAAAACAAATTCATTAATCCAGCTCATAATATTAACGCGCAAACAGCAGATAGCAGTCTGAATAGATTTAAAATTAATCGCCTTTAATATAAACCTGATAAATATTAATTAAAATCAAATAGACAAACAGCAACCAATCAACACAAAAGCACAAAGCAAACAAATAGAGGCATCATAAGCAATAACTGCACCGCAGCAGATAGTGCCTGTACAACACACCATAAAATAATTCAGCACACCGGTGCTGCAAATTTAAAAATAACCAACGTAAGGCTCAAGCTTACCGCATGATAAACTTATCATAATAATAGACTTATTTCAGCAGCACTGGCACCCGAAACAATATTAATCGCAACAAACAGCTAAATTAGTGACAATAAATAACACCAGCCGGCACACGCTAAAATTACTTTTAACCAAACAGTACAACAGATAAAAATAAATCGCCTACAAAAATCCGCAGGCGAATATCAAATACTATATCCTCTAGTTTTAGATTATGCCTCTGTATTCTTGGCCTTTTCCAGACGAAATGTCTGCGTTACAAACTGTAATTTATGAACACAGTTTTGGCAATAGCCAGTAAAATTACAACAACAAAAGACAATAATCATCTTATTTTTCTTAAATATTATTATTAATATTGCACAAAAAATCAGATTAACAAATTTTCTTGCCATATAAGCAACAAAATCGGGCAGATGACATAACCATCACCTGCCCGTACCATACAAAACCGGATGCAATAATCCGTTAGCTCATCTGTACCGCCTGAATTGCCGTCAGAGCAACAGTATAGACAATATCTTCAATCAGAGCGCCACGAGACAAATCGTTTACCGGTTTGTTCAGACCTTGCAACATCGGCCCAACACTCAGCACATGAGCACTGCGCTGAACCGCCTTATAAGTTGTATTACCAGTATTCAAATCAGGGAATACAAATACCGTTGCCTGACCTGCTACCTTACTGTCAGGAGCTTTCTGCCGGCCCACGCTCGGTACACTGGCCGCATCATACTGCAAAGGTCCGTCAATATGCAGATCAGGACGTTTTTGCTGTGCCAGCTTAGTTGCAGCAGTAACCGTTTCCACATCAGCACCACTGCCTGATGAACCAGTAGAATAAGAAATCATCGCCACTTTTGGTTCAATACCAAATGCTTTAGCAGAATCAGCAGACTGAATAGCAATATCAGCCAGTTGCTCGGCAGTAGGATTCGGATTTACCGCACAATCACCATATACCAGCACCTGATCCGGCATCAGCATAAAGAATACACTGGATACCAGACTGGCACCCGGTGCAGTTTTAATCAGTTGCAAGGCCGGACGAATAGTATTGGCTGTAGTATGCACAGCGCCTGATACCAAACCATCCACGTCACCTGTTGCCAGCATCATAGTACCCAGTACCACTGTATCCTGTAACTGTTCAGCCGCCTGTTCCGCAGTCAACCCCTTACTCTTTCTCAGCTCTACCATCGGAGCAACATAACGTTCACGGATACTGTCAGGGTCAATGATTTCCAGCGAAGCTGGTAAAGTGATTCCTTTAGCCTGCGCCACTTCTTCCACTTCTGCTTTTTTAGCCAGCAACACACAGCGGGCAATACCTTTATTTTCACAAATGGCAGCCGCAGCAATCGTACGTGGTTCATTACCTTCAGGCAGAACAATGCGTTTATTCGCAGCACGGGCACGTGCCATCATCTGATAGCGGAATGCTGCCGGTGCCAAATGTTCTGCTACCGGTTTAGCCAGTTCCGCGCAAAGCAGCTCGGCGTTTAACTGAGCAGCCACAGCTTTAGCCACATCCTGAGCCTGCGCTACTTCGACACCAGCAGGTGCGGCAGTAACCACACCAATACATTCAAGCTTTGTACCATGTGCAGCCAGTGCCGCCTGCACTTCTGCGGCAAAACCGGCAGCCGGTGCAGTTTGGGCATCAACAGTTAAAATAAAGCCACTGATTTCGGTATGGCCATGTGCATAATCATGTAAAACCAATTGCAACTGAGTAGCCACCGCAGCAGGTGTTTGGTCTGCCACAGCAGCCACCAGAATCACCCGTGCATTCAGTGCTGCCGCAATCTTCACATTTTGTGCAGGCAGGTAAGTCCGGCCTGCTTCAGGCACAGCACCCTCAACCACCACCACATCGTGTCTGGCTTCAGCCATCTGGTGGAAAGCAGCCACAAACTCTTCTACCGCATCATCTGCCTGTCCCTGATACACACGCTCATCCAGATTCGCCAGCGACAGTGGTGCAGGCAAATTTTGCTGTAATACAGTTTGCACCAACGCAGATGTATTATCCGCAGCCACATCCGCAACAACTGGTTTGAAATACAGCGGCACATGTCCGGCCTGCACAAAAGCCTGTGCTACACCCAAACCTACCGCAGTCAGACCTGTTTGAGCTCCGGTTGGCACCAGCAAAAATTGCGACATAACTATCCCTTTCGTCTAAATAACACCAGCAGCAACCGCTGCACTTACTTTATCTCTAACGATTATAATTTACTTCGTTTCACCATATCACAACCTACATCAACTTTTGCATGAAAAAACATTAATCAGCCGGATATATCCACTTACCACCACCATTCCTGTTATGATTTAACTTACCCAATCACCCATTACCTGAATCAGGTATCAAATACGCATGGCAACCCAAGCAATCTTATGTCATTCCATCCGCACAGGTAGCAAGTCAAACTAAAAAACAACCATCATCCAAATCTACAAAACAATTTGGCAATAACAACAGCCATGTGAACAGAATACGTAGATAGATCAACTTTCTTAACCGGGCTAGCAGCCGATCTTTGATATCTATTTCGTATCACAAATTTAGTATTTCAGCATATTCAGGTTTCTATGTACACTCTAGCAGCTAGATCACCCCTGAATTACGCTAAACATCAATAACGCTTCAATCAAGCCCAATGATATGAAATCAGGGCAATATTAATCTAGCTGTTAGCAAGATACACAAATAATGAAAAAAAATTTTTATATGCTATTGCATTTACTTTTCTCATCTTATGTTCTTTATATTTATATAGCGAAGTTGCTATAGACAAATTAACCACCGAAAAAAATTTTCTGAAAGCGTCCGCAGATAGGACAAGCCGATTAAAAACAGTGGGCACTTTTTTAAAGCCCCCACTGGAATTGCATTCGATAATACAGGCGCAATGTATGTCACCAATCGGTCTGGCGACTCGGTTACTAAGATTAAAGCCAGTGGTGAGCATGAAACCGTCTATACAGATATTTCTGCTCCTGCCAGCATTCCGATTGATGCTGATGATAATATCTACATCTCCTCATATCATGATAATTACATTTTAAAAATAACCACTAACGGAAAGTCTCAAAAAATTTCAGATGGCTACCACACACCAACAGGCATTGCTTTTTCTAACTCAGGAAAATTACTTATTACTAATTGATCAAGCGGGGAAATTATTGCGCTGGATTTAAAAAGTGGCAGCAAAGAAATTGTGGCACAAGGATTATCCACACCCGTTGGTGTGACACAATTACCCGACAACAGTCTGGTTGTTTCCCAGTATAGTGGCCGCCTGACTTTGATCCAGCACAATGGTAAACAAACAGAACTAGGCGCAGACTTCAAGCGCCCCGGCGTAGGTATCGTTACCATTGCGCCAAATGTTGTGCCGTGATTGACAACGGTGCTGATATGGTACGAAGAGTTGATATAAAAACAAAAACCGTAAGAACTATAGTTTCATCTTTGCCCGGTGCAGTTGCATTAGCTTTTCATAACAATCATTACTATATTGACACATTGCAGGATGGATCTGTTTATATGTTTAGCAATAATTATAAAAAAAAAGATCACTTATAACTCTACCGCTATTAATATTTATTTCAGCATAGTAAGGTTTATCGAAAGAGACATTGGGTAAAGATTTTGTTAACAACTCAATTTTTTGTCTACAACCACATCCAATAAGTGAAAAAACTAAAAATAAGTTAATGATTAAAATTAAATAATATCGTCATCTTTTCATATAATTTATTGAGATTAATTGAATAATTTATTAAAAAAAGTAACCACATAATCACTCATTAAGCTGATTATCATCTCAGGCTATTAAACATAGTAAGCTGATATTAAAAAAAACTTAGATTGCTTACATAGCCAATCTAAGTTCACAATTAAATTCAAAATACACCCTAAAAATTAGAACACCAATGTTTTCTAACCAGAATGCGGCATAAGTAAATTCCAAAAACCTAACAGTATCATTTGGCCTAACACAGCTACACCCCCATTAGTGCCCACAATGGGGATTGACATGCCGGTAAAACTAGCGCACCAGAAATTCCTTGTGCCCAGTTAACGTATACCGACTTAAAAATTCTGTATAAAAAAGTAACACCGTCTTCAGAGGCTATTGCTATCAAAGTTATCACCAACCAAAACCCTGTCTGACTGAGACTTCAATACACACCATCATCTGGTAAGCTGTGCAGACAAACATCTGCCAATCTAAAGGTGGCCGTCATCCGCGTGCTACAGATTAGCCAGCGCCCCACTCATCTCATAAAAATCGCCCCGCATTTGAGACCATAGATTGTCACGCGCCTGATCAAACTGTTCTTCCCGGCCAAGCAGTTTACCTTCAGTAAAAGCCGTATACTTTCTAGGCACATGCCCATCAAACCAATAATAAGTCTGCGATGATGAACTTTTTGCACTGTAGTGGCGGTTTAAGTTATATAGCCCGCTGGAATGCACTTCAGCCTCCATCACCGCCTCATTAACCGTCTTCACACTATATTGTTTAAAATAAAAATCCTCATAAACGGCCTGATCCACCATATTACCATTGTCATCAGCCACCTGTTTCGTACCTACCCGCAGATTTTCATGCTTGTCACTGGTTTTAATATTCTCTTTATACTGCTGAAAATGGCCACGAGTCATACTCACATCAATCACCAGATTAGCCGCACTGGCACTGCTTACAAAACTCACATAATTCTTTTGCAGCGCAGAGCGTATACGGTCAGCCAGATAACTATTACCACGGACAAATATCTGTACCTGCCCCTTACGAGCATAAACATCAGCCAGTTTAGTGGCATTCTTATAAGAACTGCCATAAGGACTGTATACCTGACTGGCTGCACTGAACAAACTGGCCGCCTCACGGTATTCACTTAAATACCTTGCTTTGCGCACAATGGCCTGTGCCTGCTGGTACTGATTTTCTGCCTCAATTGTGCGCCATTTTTTTTCATAAATATCGGCCAGTTTAGCGCTATCCTTATAATTACCTAAAGGCAGATAGACATCATGCGCCTCACGGAAATTAGCTGCTGCCTGCTTATAATTCCGCGCTCGGACATTAGCTTGTCCCTCAGCATAAAACTCCTGCGCAGCAGTTTTATAATACATTTTCTGATTATCCTCAGCGCGCTTGTAAATATCTTTATAATTAAAATATTCATAGCCCTGACGGTATAATTTGGCCTTACGCAGATAATCATTACTATTAGTCGCCACAATAGCACCAGCCTGCTGGTAAAACTGTATCGCCAGAGATTCTTTCAGCCCACTCACTGTATACAGACCCAAAAATTGCTCAATAAAAGAACTGTAGCTTTTATCTTCCAACTTAGTTTTCATCTCCAGCAACAGCTGATAATTCTTAATCCGCGTATCATAATCCGCAGCAGCAGCCTGCTGAATATTTTTCTGTGCCATCTGAGTCAGTTCACTAACTGTCACCTGCAAATACAGAATATCTTTTTCTTTCCACGGTTTATTTTGCTGTTTCAGCTTCTGGCTTTTCGCATTAAAGTTAGTCGCCAGAATATTCACTCCACCGATATAATCGCCTGTTTTAAACTTATCTTCCGGTTTAACCGGTATCACACAGCTTGCCAAAAACAAACACAAAAACACCAGTAAAACTTTTTTCATTGATTTATCCCCTCAGCTATAAAAATAGGCATCTGGTAAAGTATCAAATCGCATATTAGCATTTACAAAAGAAACCAACAATAAATACACATATTAACTTAAACTCATTTATATACGACATCATTTCACAATCATAGTAATGATGTAAACAATTTAATATACTCAAAATCCCAATATCACATTCCCGATACAAGGCAGCAAATAGCCCAGTAAGCATTCTAGTACGCTAAAATTAAGCTAAAATACAGATATCGGTGCAGAAAACAAACTAAAGACCCTCTCAAAAATCCATTTTGGCGGCAATAATCCATCGCACCCATAGCCGTATCAGCTAAAGGCAACCCAGAATGCTATTTAAAAGAAAAAACCCATACTACAATCCAGCGAAAGCCCACCATACACCCCATGGCTTCCGCAATCTGGAACCCACGGCCATCAAACAACTTGAAGTCTGGCGCTGGAGCTGGGAAAGGCGTGTTCAACACCTGCCCAAACCGCCACAACAAGGCTATGAGCGCTTTGCTCGCCACTGGCATCAGACACCAGACTTTACCCTCAGCGGCAACCGCCTGTGGTGGATTAGTCATGCCACATTGCTACTGCGTTTACAGCAATGCACGATTATCACCGACCCAGTATTCTCCCAGCGGGTATCTCCAGTGACATTTGCGGGCCCGAAACGCCGCACCCAGCCGGCAGCCAGCATTGCCCAGCTCCCCCCCATTGATGTTATTGCCTTGTCACACAACCATTACGACCATCTGGACAAAGCCAGTATCCGCCAGTTGGCTGCCCGTTTTCCGGCCATTACAGCCGTTGTCCCGCTAGGTCTGAAAAACAAATTGCAAAAGCTGGGCGTTAACAACATAATTGAACTAGACTGGTGGGAACAAGTCAGCATTAAAGATATTCAGTTCCATGCCGTACCGGCACATCACTGGAGCCAGCGCGGCATCTTCGACCGCAACCGTAGCCTGTGGTGTGGCTGGATAATGCAAACACCTCAGGGCAGCAGTACTTATTTCAGTGGTGACACCGGTTTCAGCGAAATAATGTTCCGGCAGATAGCTGAACATTTTGCCCCCATAGACATGGCCACCATCCAGATAGGCGCCTATGCGCCGCGCTGGTTTATGCACAATCAGCACATCGACCCACAACAGGCAGTAACTATTTTCAAAATATTGCAATGCCGTCAGGCCGTTGGTATCCACTGGGGCGCTTTTGAACTGGCCGACGAACCACTGGATGAACCACCACAACTGCTGGCCGCAGCCTGTGTACAGCAGCAACTGGCTGCCTGCCGCTTTGAAAGTATTAAAATGGGAGCCAGCCGCCTCATTCCTGCCTGATCTGACAGGAAACTTTGGCAGCGGAATATGATTTTCACAGAATTGGCCAGATAGCGAAATCATTCGTACCCAGCATATAGACCTTGCTGAAAGCAAACATTTTATTTTACTGATAAAACCACAGTAAGAGAAACGCTGAATCGAAAAGTTATCAGCACATATTGACCGAATAGACAGGCAAAAGCTAACTGGTCAGACAGATTGCACCCTGATATAAAAATCCCGAATTAAACAGCTAAAACTAATCCCATTCAGCCTGAATAAAACTAGTTTTAACCTTCACACCTGATTACGTAAATCAGCCATCATACGATTAAACTCTTCACGAAAAGCAGGAGCAACAAATGGGCGCAACAACGTGAGCGTCTGGTATGTACCGCGAAATTTCGATGCTTCAGTCAGCTTGCGCTCATACAGAGCATTATCATAGTCACACCAGTATTTGGTAATCAGCCAGATATTAACCGCCAACTCCTTGCGAGCAATTTCATCTGTCTGAATAAACCCGATATTAGTCAACTGCTGCAACAGCTTTTGCAGCAATGGCGACACCTGTATCCGGGTGAAATTATTGTGTTCGCCCAGCAGCTCGGCACTGCGCGATAACATCGCATTCAAATCACTAAACAGAAAACGGTATTTCCACATCACATCGTAGACACCAAACATATAATTCTTGATAGCATCCGTGTCCTGCGGCATTTTTGCCTGTTGCAAATAGCACAACAGCTCATCACTGTAGCGCTTGAACAACTGCATAATAATTTCATCTTTATTACGAAAGTGATAATACAGATTGCCCGGACTGATACCCAAATAAGAAGCAATATGATTAGTACTGGTATTACGCTCACCCTCTTCATTAAACAACTTCAGACTGGCATCAATAATACGATTATAAGTATTGGGGCGTGATTCTTTCACCATATTAATTTCTTTCAGATTATGCAGTGTCTTACCGCGAAAATCATACAACTAACATTTTCAGCAACTGGCCACACATCAACTGGCCACCAGCGGCAGCACTCATGGCAGCCACACCGGTTCCGGCTCCAAATGCACCTGAAAACGCTGTGCCACACATTCCTGAACATATTGTGCCAGCGCAACCACATCAGTGGCACTGGCCTGATTTCTGTTTACCAGCACCAGTGCCTGCCGTTCATGCACTGCTGCACCGCCAAGCTGATACCCCTTCAGACCACACTGGTCAATCAGCCAGCCAGCAGCCAGCTTCACCTGTCCATCAGGCTGCGGATAATGCGGTAAAGCCGGATACTGGCTTAACAGTGTGGTCGCCAGTGCAGCCGGCACAACAGGATTTTTAAAGAAACTGCCGGCACTGCCCAGCACACGCGGATCAGGCAGCTTCTGCTGACGGATACGACATACTGCCTGTGCTACCATAGTGGCCGTTAGCGGCTGCCCCTGAGCCAGTTCTGCCACCACCTGCGCCAGATCACCATAATGCAACTGCGGCGTAAAACTGCGCGACAAAACAAACCGCACTGCCACAATCACATAACGCCCCTGTTCACCGTGTTTAAAAATACTGTCCCGATAAGCAAAACAACACTCATCGCGATTCAGCCAGCGCAGTTGCCGCTCATCAAGATCAAAACATTGCACCGCTTCAATACAAGACTGTACTTCAACGCCATAAGCACCAATATTCTGTACTGGTGCCGCACCTACCGTACCAGGAATCAAACTAAGATTTTCCAGTCCGCTCCAGCCTTGAGCCAGCGTGTACTGTACAAATTCATGCCAGCATTCACCTGCCGCAGCTTCTACCACCACCCGCACACCATCATCCGCCACCAGCCGAATGCCACGATTGGCCATGCGTACCACCAGCGCCGGATAATCCTCACAAAACAGGATATTACTCCCACCACCCAGCCACAGCACACTTTGTCGGTCAAATTGTGGCAATGCCATAATGTCCGGCAACTGAGCAGTATCATCCAGCGTTACCAGCCAGCGTGCGCGCACCGGCAGAGCAAAAGTATTTAATGGCAGTAAATCTGCATGTTCAACCACATCAATCATGATTCTCTTTCCGCATGCGCCAGCGCAATTTTTTCACTTTGCCGGTGCAGATACCACACCAGCGCCACAGCCGCACCCGTTAATGCCAGTACCAACGCCAGCCAGAAACCATACAGCGCCATACCAAAATACAAACCAAATAAACAGCCAAAGCCCAGCCCCAGCCCCCAGAAACTAAACGCGTGAATCACCATCGGAATCTTGGTCAGCTTGTAGCCACGCAGAGCATACGAAGCAATCGTTTGTGTTGCATCCGAGAGCTGGAAAACCGCCGCAAAAATCAGCAGCGTTCCACCCAGCAGAATCACTTCCTGATCAGCAGTATACAGACCCACCCAGAAATGCCGGAACAACAACAGCATCACCCCGGTGAAACAGGCGCCTAAAAGCCCCATGCTCAGCCCCACACCCGAAATAAAGCGTGCACGCTGCCATTTACGCGCACCCACAGCCTGCCCAACACATACCGCCAGCGCAATACCCACACTTTGCGGCAACATATAAATCAGAGAAGTAATACTGATTACCACCTGTTGCGCAGCCACCTGAGTTACCCCAAAGCGCGCAATCAGTAAGCTAATAAAGGTAAACAGGCTCACCTCAAGGAAAAACGACATCCCAATTGGAATACCCAGCCGCAACAGAGAACCCTGCAAACGCCAGTGTGGCCAGTCGAAACGTGCAAACAGCGCAAACGGAGCAAAAAAGCGCTGGCGAAACACATAGATACCCAACACAATTGCATTAAACCAGAAACAGATAGCCGAAGCCAGGCCACAGCCCGCCCCGCCCAGCTCCGGCATCCCATACTTGCCATAAACAAAAACATAATTCAGCGGAATATTCAGCAACAGCGCAATCAGGCTCACCACCATAATCGGTTTCGGGCGGTTTAAAGACGAAGCAAAGGCATAAAAAGCCCGATGAATCATCGCTGCCGGCATACCCAGCGCAATAAAGAACACAAACTGGCCAAACACACCATTTACATACGTACCCATATTCAGCCAGCGCTGCATCGGCGCGATCAGCGCCCACAACAGCAGCATACCCAGCACGCCCAGAAACAGCCCAAACCACAGTCCCTGCCGCCCCTGCTCACCAATTTCCGTGGTTTTTCCGGCACCATACAACTGCGCCAGTATCGGCTGCAACGCCGTCATCACCCCCAGAAAAGTAATATACAGAGTAATAAATACATTCGATCCCAAAGCCACCCCGGCCAGATCATTGGCACTGGCATGACCGGCCATCACCGTATCCACCACACCCACACCCACCTGCGCTGCCTGTGCGACAAGAATCGGCAACGCCAGCCGCAATAACCTGCGGCATTCAGCCAGCAGCTCACCGCGGCCATGCTGATTCAATTCAAACAACATGTTTCACCTACAAACTTAAACAATACAAACAATAAAAGACGGCAAGCCGTCATAAACATCAGGCAGCGTGATGCCGCATAAATCACAACAAAACAGGCTGCCTGAAATTCTTCAGACAGCCTGTCAGCAAGAAAATCAGTTAAGCGCGTTTGCGGAACTCAAAAGTACGTGAATCAATTTCCACCTTATCGCCATTTTCAACATAAGCAGCCACCTGAATCTCGGCACCACCTACCAGACGAGCATTCTTCATTACCTTACCAGAAGTATCACCTTTTACCGCTGGCTCAGTGTATTCCACTTCACGAACGATAATAGTAGGCAACTCCACAGAAATAGCGCGACCATCATAGAAAGTCACTTCACATTTTTCTTCCATGCCATCCACAATAAACTTGATGGCATCACCAATGTTTTCAGCTTCCACTTCATACTGATTGAATTCATCATCCATGAAAACATACATCGGGTCAGCAAAATAGCTGTAAGTACACTGTTTGCGATCAAGCACTACCACATCAAACTTCTCATCGGCTTTATATACCGTTTCCGTAGCAGCACCAGTCAGCAGATTTTTCAGTTTCATTTTCACCACGGCAGCATTACGACCGGATTTATTGTATTCGGACTTCTGCACCACCATTGGATCATTGCCCACCATAAACACATTACCCGGGCGCAATTCTTGTGCGGTTTTCATCTTTAATCTAACTTCCAAAAATGTTCAGCAAATAGATAAGTACATTATTTTAGCGGAAGATGGCAGAATCTGGCTAGTTTTTCCAACGCACCATCCTGCGCATGCAGCATTTCAGACCAAGCCGCGGCTGCTTTTACCCAACTTTGCCAGTCCACACACAAATCCTGCCACGCCGCTACACGCCTTAACCCGTCCAGACTGCCTGCCCCATTCAAATCATCCGACAACACCATAAAAGCCGCCCGCAACCCTGCCGGCCAACCTGCCGTGGCCTTATTCCAAAATGCATGCAGCTTGTGCAGATGAGCATCATCATCCTGCCGGTAAATATGCCAGAAAAACGGCAACCCAGCCCATAAAGCACGCACAAAACTATCCTCCCCGCGCACAATCGCCGCATCAGCCAGCCACAACAAGCGGTCAAAGGCCGCCTGCGGCACAAACGGAATGCGCACCAGCGTCAGCTTACCCACTACCCAGACATCGCCGTCCTGTTGCAGAGCATCTAGCGGGATAACCTGTTGAGCGCGCAAACTGTCTATCACCTGCCCCCCGGCCAGCCACAGCGTTATCGGCGTATCTGCCTGCTGCCACATCGCCATCCATTGCGGCCAGCACACCGAAGCATAGGCAAACACCAGCCACAACTGGCCGCTATGCTGCAACGGCAAACCATACTGCTGCCTGAATGCCTGCTGTAGCAACGGCTGCTGCAAGAATGCAGCCCGCTCAGCCACATAATCAGCTTCACGCAACAAGCCACCACTGGCCGCATCAATGCCCATAAACCAGAAATACTTTTCCAGCCCATTGGCCTGCAACGATGGCATAGCATGTAAATCTACCGCCCAGTCTTCTGCCGTCAGATACTCCCAGTTCAGCCATAATGGCCGGCATTCAGTCATGCGTGCCAGCACCGCTGGCGGCAAATCACAGCCAAATGTCTCAATCACCAGCACTGGGTCGGCAGCAGCAGCCAGTTGCCCTTGCACCACAGCCTCATCCTGCCACACTTCCACCATAATCTGCGGCTGATAGCCGGCGCGTTCCGGTACCAGCCTGTCCAGCGCGTCCACATCATCAATCCACAAGCGCACCCGCAAGCACAAATAATCTGCCAGCAGGCAGCTTAAGCGCCAGCCCACTCCCACATCACCAAAATTATCAATGACCCGCACAAATACCCATGCCTCAGTGGCCAAACCATTCGGCGATGCACACACAGGCAAATTCAGAGAACACATAAAAATTTCCTTACCAGCAGCATAACTTAACCCATTACCACCACTACCCGTCATTCTGTCAAGAGCAAAACAGACTTGACAGAATGATTTTATCCACATGAATTAAATTTACAGCGCCAAAGCGTGTGAAAAGATGAAACAGACTTACCCCAGTCTTATATATTTTTAAATATATGTTTTTAAAAGATTTAATTTTCAGGCTTATTTTTTAGGCAAGCACATACAAAGCTTGATTTTCAGGCAATTATCCAGGCACAACTTTCATTTTCCACAGATTTATCCACAAATATTGTGGGCATGTCTTTAACCCCTTTAACAACAAGGTTTTTTACACCAAATCGACCTCACAACGAAAAATAATCAGAAACCAATGACTGCTATGGTAAAATAAACCATGCTCTCCAAAGTAGTAAAGCCATTATGTCTGATGCACTTTTTGCCAAAGAAACCATAACAGTATCTCTTGAAGAAGAAATGCGCCGCTCCTACCTCGATTACGCCATGAGCGTTATCGTAGGACGTGCCCTTCCCGATGTACGTGATGGCCTGAAACCAGTTCATCGCCGTGTACTGTACGCCATGCACGAGCTGAACAACGACTGGAATCGCGCCTACAAAAAATCAGCACGTATTGTCGGCGATGTTATCGGTAAATACCACCCGCACGGCGACACTGCCGTTTACGACACCATCGTGCGTATGGCACAGGATTTCTCCATGCGCTACATGCTGGTAGACGGACAGGGTAATTTTGGTTCCGTTGACGGCGACAGCGCCGCAGCCATGCGTTATACCGAAATCCGCATGGCAAAAATTGCGCACGAATTACTGGCCGATATCGATCAGGAAACCGTCGACTTCATTCCCAACTATGACGGCAACGAAAGCGAACCAGCCGTACTGCCCACACGAATTCCGGCACTGCTGGTTAACGGCTCTTCCGGTATCGCCGTCGGCATGGCTACCAATATACCGCCGCACAACATCAACGAAGTGCTTGGCGGCGCCAAAGCCCTGCTGGCCAACGAAGACCTCAGCATTGACGAACTTATCAACCTGATTCCCGCGCCAGACTTTCCTACCGGCGGCATCATCTATGGCCTCTCCGGCGTGCGCGAAGGCTACCGCACCGGTCGCGGCCGCGTCGTCATGCGCGGCAAAACCCACATCGAACCAATCGGCAAACACGACGATCGCGAAGCCATCATCATTGATGAAATCCCGTATCAGGTAAACAAAGCCAGACTGGTCGAAAAAATTGGTGAGCTCGTACACAGCAAAGTTATCGAAGGTATTTCCGACCTGCGCGACGAATCAGACAAATCCGGTATGCGCGTGGTTATCGAACTCAAACGCAACGAAAATGCCGAAGTTGTACTCAACCAGCTATACAAACTCACCCAGTTGCAAGACAGCTTTGGTATCAACATGGTGGCACTGGTAGACGGCCAGCCGCGCCTGCTCAACCTGAAACAAATACTGAATGAATTTTTACGTCATCGCCGCGAAGTCGTTACCCGGCGCACCATGTTTGCCCTGCGTAAAGCACGCGAACGAGGCCACGTACTTGAAGGTTTAGCTGTAGCCCTGTCCAACCTTGACGAAATCATCACCCTGATTAAAACTTCTGCAACACCACCAGAAGCCAAAGCCGCCCTAACCTCACGTCCGTGGCGCTCAGGTCTGGTCGCAGAAATGCTCGCCCGCAGCGATATCGATGCCAAACTGGTTAAGCCACAGGATTTACCTGAAAATACTGGACTACTAGGCAACGACTACTACCTATCTGAGGCACAAGCACAAGCCATTCTCGAGATGCGTTTGCAACGCCTTACCGGTTTGGAACAAGATAAAATCGTTGAAGAATACAAAAGCGTCCTCGATATCATACTCGACCTGCTCGACATTCTGGCCAATCCAGTGCGCATCAACCAGATTATCCATGACGAACTGACTACCATTCAGCAACAGTTTGGTGACGAACGCCGCAGCGAAATAAATGCCTTCGGTGGCGACATTGCCGACGAAGACCTGATCCCGCAGCGCGACATGGTTGTTACCCTCACGCATGGCGGCTACATCAAAACCCAGCAGGTAGACGACTATCAGGCACAACGGCGTGGTGGCCGTGGCAAACAGGCCGCCGCCACCAAAGACGAAGACTTCATCGAAACCCTGTTTATCGCCAACACCCACGACTACCTGCTGTGCTTCACCAGCTTGGGCAAATGTCACTGGATAAAAGTCTACAAACTGCCCGAAGGTGGCCGCAACAGCCGTGGCCGGCCAGTTAACAACCTGATTCAGCTCGAAGATGGTGAAAAAATCAACACCATCCTGCCAGTACGCGAATTCAGCGAAAACGAATACGTCTTCATGTGTACCGAACAGGGCATCGTCAAAAAAACCTCCCTGATCGACTTCTCCCGCCCACGTACTGCCGGCATCATCGCCCTCGGACTGGACGAAGGCGACCACCTGATAGGCGCCGTAAAAACCGCTGGCAAACACGACATCATGCTGTTTTCCAATGGCGGTAAAGCCGTACGCTTCAGCGAAGACAACGTCCGTGCGATGGGACGCAGTGCCCGTGGCGTACGCGGCATGAAACTGGCTGAAAACAATCAGGTCATTAGTCTGCTAGCATACGATGCTGAAAAAGACAGCAACAAACTGGTACTCACCGCCACCGCCAACGGCTTCGGCAAACGCACCGTCGTTGACGATTACCGCCGTTCCGGCCGTGGTACTCAGGGCGTTATTGCCATCGATACCGGTGAACGCAATGGCGACCTCGTGGCCGCCACCCTCGTGGCCGACAGTGACGACCTCATGCTGATTACCAGCGGTGGCGTACTGATTCGCACCAAAGTCGAACAGATACGCGCCACCGGCCGCGCCGCTGCCGGCGTAAAACTCATCAATCTAGATGAAGGTGAAAAACTGGTGAGTCTGGAGCGCATTGCCGAGCCGGAAGAAAACAGCAACACCGAAGTAGATGTACTGGATGCCCCGGAAGATTAAATCCAGCACATGAAACCATAAAGCCGACCTTATCAGTCGGCTTTATTCTTATCCAAACAAATATTCTTACCGTACTCCCCATAGCAATACCCCCCTTGATAACAATAATGAAATCTATTATCATCTTCATTCGCAAAAACAAACCACATCCACAAAGGAAAAATCATGTACGTTTGTCTGTGCAATGCCATCACCGATCGCCAGATAAAAGAAACCGTAGCCGCCGGCGCTTCCAGCCTCACCGACTTGCAGGCGCAGCTTGGCGTAGCCACCTGTTGCGGCTGCTGTGCCGATTTGGCCAGCTCATACCTGTCATCTCGCCACGACAACCTAACCAGTTGCACCAAAGCCGATAACAAATAAGCATCTGATAATCTGCCACACATTTAAATTACTTAAATTTCTCAGAATAACCAGAATACAAAACCCATATCAATTACAAAAAAACAACATATAAACTTACATACACACATGTAAAACAAACATAAATTGATATAAAAACCCAATTCATCACATAATATAACCTCAAACAAACCATTAACACCTGCCAACTTAACCATTGGCAGCTAATCAAATAAAATTTCGAATTTAGAAACTGATACTTTGAGCAAAAAGGGGTTTTGCTATGGGAGATGCTTACTGGGCTGCTCGAAAAGGAGACAAACTTCTACACACCTCCATCTGGGCTGATATCGCAGGTGCCGCAGTAGAACTCGCCTGCTATGGCGCAATCGGCCTTATCCCCGGTGGCCTCATCGTTACCACCCTTGTTAGCGTAGCTGTTTCTGTTACCGGATTTAATGACGTCATATCAGACTTGTCTGAAAGTGTCAGCGACTTATTCCCCATGGTCGAAGATGGCGAAATCGTATCAGGTTCAGCCAACACCCATATCAACGGCAAACCAGCAGCCCGCGCTGCCGGTACCGTAGACCAAAGTATTCAGCTCAGTGACGGCAGTGAAGAACCACAGCAGCCTGAAAGCTTTATCGATATGGCCAAAGGCATACTGGATGGTGCATGGGAAAGCGTCAAACAGCTTCCCCAGCAAATTGTCAGACCCACCGTAGCTGCACCAGACCCTCGGGCAGAACCCAGAGACGACGACCAAATCACCTGCGCCAAACATCCCCATCCACCTGGCACATATGAATACATGGCCGAAGGTTCCAGCAAAGTCTACATCAACAGCCAGCCTGCCGTACGCAGCAACGATCGCAGCACCTGCGAAGCCAAAGTCACCGATAATTGCGCGGATGGCGTCAAAGTTTCCAACAACGTGCGCATTGGCGGCGAACCCATCGTCGTACGCGAGATCCGCAGTGGCAAACACCCCATTGGGCTGGCAATTTCCGTATTTTCACTAATATTTAACCGTAAAAAACTTTGCACTCAATTTGGCTGTTTTGGACTGGGATTTATGCGAGATGCCGCTGCTGGCTATATTGCCGGCAAAGCAGCAGATGCCATAAAAAAAGGGTTCCCCGTTCACCTGCCCACTGGCGCCAAACTCCTTGCCGGCGCCGAAGAGCTCGACTTCTCTGTCCCCGCTCATTTTCCCATCGAATGGCAACGCTTTTACAGCAGCGCCGATACCCGTACCCACAACATGTTTGGTACCGGCTGGAGCGTCCCTTATGAAGTAGAAATGGAAATTTGCCCGCAGCCTGACGGTTCCTGCTCCGCCGTCTACATCGACGAACAAGGGCGGCGCATCGAAATCGAAGCCATGCAGCCGGGTGAAGGCATCCGCGGCTTCAACGAAAACCTCACCATCCGCCGCGGTGAACAGAATCGCTGGGTGATCGAAGACGACGACGGCATCTACCGCCTGTTCGAACCCGATCCAAACAACCCCAACCGCCTCTACCTCACCCTGCTGCAAGACCGCAACGACAACAAGCACCTGATTTCCCGTGATACCCACAGTCGCATCATCGAAATAGCCAACGAAACCAACACCACCCGCATCACCTTACACTATCAGGACAAACGCCACCCCCAGCGCGTCACACACATCAAAAGAGAACTAGCCGATGGCAGCAGCCAGCTACTGAGCCAGTACCACTACAGCGAACAGGGCGATTTGCAACAAGTCATTGATGCTGAAAACCGTCCCACCAGAGAGTTTGCCTACGATAACGGCCGGCGCATGAACTACCACCGGCTGCCTACTGGTTTGCAGTGCTATTACCAGTGGCAGCACTTCGACGGGCCAACAGAAACCGCATGGCGCGTCATCCATCACTGGAGCGAAGCCGACGGCAAACGACTAGAAGACTATCACTTCCAGTATGATCTCGAACAACGCCTCACCACCGTCCACGACAGCATCGGCCGCAGCAGCAAACACTACTGGAACGAAGTCTACCAAATCACCCGTTACATCGATGCCCTTGGCCAGACTACCGAATTTGAGTGGAACGAAGACCAGCAACTGGTCAGCGTCACCGATCCGCAAGGTGGGAAATGGCGCTACAGCTACGACGAACAGGGACGCGAAATCGCCGAAACCGACCCCCTCGGCCGTACCAGCCAGACCCAGTGGCTGCCACACTGGGCTTTGCCCACCATCAGCGTCGACCCCGATGGCAGCACATGGCGTTACTACTACGACCAGCGCGGTAACCTGCGCAGCGTTATCGACCCCCACAAACAGCGTACCCACTACCAGTACGACCTGCATGGCCAGATAGTCAAAATAACCGATGCGCGCGGTGGCAAAAAGTATCTGCGCTGGAATCAGAACGGCCAGCTAATCCAACATGTCGACTGCTCCGGTGCCACCACCTATCTCTATTACGATGCATCAGGCAATCTCAGCAGCGTCACCGACGCCATCGGCGAAAGCAGCAAATACCACTACAACGCTGCCGGCCAGCTTACCGGCGTGACCTTAACCGACGGCAGACAGGAACACTACCGCGTCAACAGTGCTGGCCAACTACTCACTTATACCGACCCCGCCGGCCACAGCACCCATTACCAGCGCGACCCGCGCGGACTGGTGCATACCCGCATCGATGCTGCCGGACGCAAACTCGGCTTTAACTACGACGCCTATGGTCGCCTTAACACCCTTATCAACGAAAACGGCGAACACTACCAGTTTCAATACGATGCCGCCGACCGCCTCATCGAACAAACCGATCTGGACGGGCGTAAACAGAAATACAGCTACGATGCACTGAATAACGTCAGCGCCGTGCACTTTGCTGCCGGCAGCAGTGCCGAAATCACCCACCGCTTCAAACGCGATGCCATCGGCCGCCTCATCGGCAAATACACCACCGACGGCACCACCGCCTACCAGTACGATAAAGCCGACAACCTTATCAAAGTCGGCTACAAAAAAGCCGGCCTGCCCGCAGAAGCCGAACCCGATATCATCGCCTTCAGCTACGATCTACTGGGTAACCTGCTGAGCGAAACCACCGCACAGGGTATCCTCAGCCACCAGTACGACCCACTGGGCAACCGCATCGCCACCACCCTGCCGGATGGGCGCACCATCAACAACCTCTATTACGGCTCCGGCCACCTGCACCAGATAAACATCGACGGCCACACCATCAGCGATATCGAACGCGACAACCTGCACCGCGAAGTATTACGTACCCAGGGACGCCTGAACACTCAGTTCAAATACGACCGCAACAGCCGCCTACAACACAAACAGATACAGCGCAATCAGAATCCGATTCTGCCCGATATCCTCATCGAACGCAGCTACCAGTACGACAACCTCGACCGGCTGGTAAGCAAAAGACACAGCAAACAC
>NZ_MEIR01000036.1 GCF_002777825.1 Snodgrassella alvi
ACGGATAAAATAAATCAAGTAAACGGTAATAAATAAGAAAATCAGCATTGACTGTTATCAGTGAATTTAACCAGTCTATAATAAAGTATTGGAGTGATTGCTAATGAAAAAAATTATAAATATCATAAAAGTGCTAGTTTATTCTGCATTTTCTTATTGGTTATGCCTGTTTTCCTCATCCAGTTTTTATGGTGATTTTAATCTTTATAAAACAGTAAAAAGTGACGATGGTGAGTACTATGCCAATATATATAAACATTTGCCCACATCACCTATTTCTATTGTGCAAATATTAGAGGGCAATAAATATTTTATTGTTTTATATAATAAAAAGGGCGAGGAATTATGGAGATGTTCTTATTTTGAATATGTTAGCGAACAGGCATTATTTGAAAAAATGTCTTTTCCTGATAAACAAGATAATAGTTTTACGTTTCCAACCAATCATGGTTATGACGGCCCTGATTTTTCCAAAACCATACGTAATCATAAATTACAGTAAATCATTTTATATAAGCGGCTTATGAAAAAGATATTGCTAAAGCTCATTATTTTATCTTCATCTTGTCTGGCTATTGTATGGTTACTGTTGTTTTCATCATCCAGCTTTTATGGTGATTTTAATTTGTATTACACCAAAGAGGGCGATGATGGTGAGTATTACTTAAATATGTATCAACATCTGCCCACCACACCGATTGCGGTCTATAAGCTGATAGATGGATACGACAAATATTTTTGGGTTTTATATAATAAAGATGGCAAGGAGATATGGCATTCACCTTATTATGCCTATTTAAGTGATGATATATCTGGTATGGCTATTCCTACTAAAAAAAACAATTTATTAAGGTATTCAAGTAATGGTGGATGGGAAGAGATTGATTTAACGGATAAAATAAATCAAGTAAACGGTAATAAATAAGAAAATCAGCATTGACTGTTATCAGTGAATTTAACCAGTCTATAATAAAGTATTGGAGTGATTGCTAATGAAAAAAATTATAAATATCATAAAAGTGCTAGTTTATTCTGCATTTTCTTATTGGTTATGCCTGTTTTCCTCATCCAGTTTTTATGGTGATTTTAATCTTTATAAAACAGTAAAAAGTGACGATGGTGAGTACTATGCCAATATATATAAACATTTGCCCACATCACCTATTTCTATTGTGCAAATATTAGAGGGCAATAAATATTTTATTGTTTTATATAATAAAAAGGGCGAGGAATTATGGAGATGTTCTTATTTTGAATATGTTAGCGAACAGGCATTATTTGAAAAAATGTCTTTTCCTGATAAACAAGATAATAGTTTTACGTTTCCAACCAATCATGGTTATGACGGCCCTGATTTTTCCAAAACCATACGTAATCATAAATTACAGTAAATCATTTTATATAAGCGGCTTATGAAAAAGATATTGCTAAAGCTCATTATTTTATCTTCATCTTGTCTGGCTATTGTATGGTTACTGTTGTTTTCATCATCCAGCTTTTATGGTGATTTTAATCTGTGTTATACAGAAGAAGGCGATGATGGTGAGTATTACTTAAATATGTATCAACATCTGCCCACCACACCGATTGCGGTCTATAAGCTGATAGTTGGAGACAGATATTTTTGGGTTTTATATAACAAAGAGGGCAAGGAGATATGGCATTCGCCTCATTATGCCTATTTAAGTGATACGGTAGGTGGTTTGGTTGTTCCTACTAAAAAAAGCAATTTATTAAGGTATTCAAGTAATGAAGGATGGGAAGCGATTGATTTAACGGATAAAATAAATCAAGTAAACGGTAAAAAATAAGAAAATCAGCATTGATTGTTATCAGTGAATTTAACCAGCCTATAATAAAATATCGGAGTGATTGCTAATGAAAAAAATTATAAATATCATAAAAGTGCTAGTTTATTCTGCATTTTCTTATTGGTTATGCCTGTTTTCCTCATCCAGTTTTTATGGAGATTTTAATCTGTATCAGCATTGATCACCTTTACTCATTGCTGCACAAACAGTTTTATAAATCGTATATTTGCTTAGGTTTTTCTCTATAAGCTGTCTTTGTTTGTTAGACTTTTCATCAATATGGGCACATATTGATATATAAGTAATAAAGTATTGTCTTAATTGATATTTATCTTGCACTAATTTTAACTAAATTAACCACAATAAAAACGCAGACTGCCACACAGTGCAGCCTGCGCAGATTATTTTAATCTATATACCTTAGTTAACCTGATATTTAGATAAAGCAGCACGAATTTGTGGTAAAGCGGCACGGGCGGCCTGTTCGCCTAGCTGGATGGCCTGAGTTTTCTGGTCAAAGCCGCCAACAGCGCCCAGTTTCTGTACCTGTGGGCGGATAACCACCTGTGCTTTGCCCAGCTCGCTACTTAATGCGGAAGCACTCATGATATTAAGGCTCTGGTCAAGGTAAGAAAAGAAACCTTCGCTGGTAAGGCGTGCAGGTTTGGCAGAAATATCTACAGCAATCACCACATTGGCGCCAAGTTGCTTAGCGGCACTAACTGGTACGGGCGCAACCAGACCACCATCTACAAAACGTTTGTTACCGATAACGGCAGGCTGAAAAATATTGGGAATACTGGCAGAAGCCCGCACAGCCTGCCCTGCATTACCACTGGTGAAAACAGCCATGCGTCCGGTTCCAAATTCAGTGGCTACTGCGCCAAAGCGGATAGGAAATTGCTGAATCTGCTTATTACGTACCTTGGTGTTGATGTAATCTTGCAGTTTCTGCCCCTTGATAAAGCCAGAAGTAGACAGTACTGGGTCGACCAGATCGGATTTATTCAGTATTTCAGCTTCCAGTTCCAGCCGGTCGGGACTCATACCGGAAGCATACATACTGCCTACCAGTGCTCCGGCACTGGTGCCGGTAACGATGTGCACCGGAATATGGTTTTCCTGTAAAACTTTAATTACGCCAATATGGGCAAAACCCTTGGAAACACCGCCACCAAGCGCCAGCCCAATGATGGCACGAGGCTTGGCTGGAGCTGCTGGAGTGGCCGGAGCAGTACTTTTGCAGGCGGTAATGGTGGCCAATGTAGTAATAATCAGTACGCTATTGCGCAGCAGTGCTGTGAATTTCATATGATATTAAGATACGGATGTTTTAGTTGAAGATGAAGAGTAAAACTGTATTGGTGCAGCATTGTCTGGGAGTACTTGTTTTTTAATACCATGTCCATACACCAGTTCAAGAGTTACATTGTGGATATCATTGTCTTGCCATGCTTTGGCCAGAATACGTATCGCATCGATTTCATTGTCAAACTGTAAACTTTGCCACAGGCCGGCCGTGCGCATATCATCAATAAAGCGCTCTGCCCTAGTGTATTGCAGGGTAAGCGTGTTCATATCCATCACTGGATCGTAAAAGCTGTGCTGATAAAGCATGTCCCCAAGGTCGTGCATGTCCAGCAGGCGCGGAGTTTTGACAACTATACCCTCTGCACGCCACAGTGTCAGAACTTCTTTCAGGGTATCCGGACCAAAATGACTGAAAAACAACAAACCATCCGGCTGCAAAGCTTCTGCCCAGTTTTTTATCACCGCTATTGGATCCGCCTGATGAATCAGGCCGAGATTACTCCATACCATATCGGCATCCTGATTGCCGGGAAGCTGGTCGGAAATAGTCTGTGCAGGCAGATTGCCATTGAGTTTCTGCCACCAGCTTAATTTGGTTTTGCGAATGGCCTGAGCCGCCTGTAAATAGGTATCGCGGCTGTCGAATTCCTGAAACTGTGCATGTGGATAACGCATTTTAAGCAGCCGGTAGCTTTCATTGCCATCTGCTGCGGCCAGCAGGATGTGTTCCGGTGGCTGTCTCAGAATGCTCAGGCGTTCGTCCAAAGTGGCAGCCAGATGTGCATGAAGAAACCAGTCTGGCTGGTGTGGCAGAGTTGTCATGAATATCGTTCCCAAAACTGACCCAGTACCCGGGTAAATTCATCAGGATGGCTTAAAAATGGTGTGTGTGCCGCCTGCGGCAGAAGACACCATTCGCTTTGTGGCAGCTGCTGATGCAGATATTCACCCATGCGTGGCGGGGTAATGGCATCGCGGCCACCATAAATCAATAATACCGGACAGTTTATGCTACTGAGTAAAGGGCGTAAATCTGCCTGTTCTAACGCATGCAAAGCAGCGTTAAGGGCAGCAGGCGCCCCATACTGGCTGATAGCCGTCACCAGACTATTGAGGCATGCGCGTGCACCAGTATCTGCATACAGCATCTGCAACTGTAGAAACTGTTGCATGTATTTGGGATAATCTTCACTGAATCTGCTGGACATCATATTGAGGCTAACACGCTGTAAACCTTGTGGGTAGTCACTGTCGGCCATCAGTTTGGCCAGACTGGCAGTCAGGCACAGCGAGGCTACTTTCTCTGGATAGCGTGCTGCCAAACTCAATGCCACCATGCCCCCCAGTGACCAGCCAAGTAAATGGGTACGGGTGGTTAGTTGCGCGGCCAGTTGGTCGGCAATGCTGTCTATATTAAAAGTGCCATCAAATGGTGCACAGCCATGGCCGGGCAAATCCGGTATATAGCAGTATTTTTGCCATATGGCCGGCAGATGCGCCAGCAAGGGGTCGAATATATGATGATTGGCGCCCCAGCCGTGAATCAGTAAGGTATGAGGAGGTGTGATCATGGGTATAATTTCATTACTCACTTCATTTTGGCACGCATGTATCGGTGTGCCCCATTGCTTATTATGCCACGATTATGCACCTGTCTCAGGTTTGTGCCGGGCGTGCTGGAATGATATGGCCGCTTTGCAGCGTACCGATACAGATATATGTCCGCGTTGCTGTGGTGGCCGATTATTGGCCGGACTTTGCGAGCAGTGTCAGCAGCAATGGCCGTTTACCACCTTGTATGCCAGTTACCGCTATGCAGCGCCATTGCAACAGATGCTGAGCGCATTCAAGCATCAGCGCCAGCTCGCCTTACTGGATACACTGGCATCACTGATGCTGGCACAGCCGCCGCAATGGCTGGAGCAAGTAAAGATAGATGCTGTACTGGCCATGCCATTGAGCCGCAAACGTCTGTTTGAACGGGGTTTTAATCAGAGCCAGCTGCTTGCCGCAATCATTGCCCGGCATTATGCGCTGCCTGTGCTGCGGCCAGACTGCGTACAACGTAGCTACCGGCCGCCACAATCTACTTTGAGAAAATCGGCACGCCAGCGCAATGTACGCGGTGTATTTCGTCTTAATCATGCAGTAAAAAAACGTAACCTGTTGTTAATTGATGATGTTGTGACCACTGGCGCAACAATTACTGAATTGGCTCAAACCCTTAAGAAATCGGGCGCTTCACGGATTTATGTCTGGACACTGGCACATCCGGAATGAAAAATCTTTGACAGAAAAAGGGCTATTTGGCATAGTGTCGCCCTGTTAAATAACTGATTCAATTATTAACTGCGTTACAATTTTGGCATTTTGCCAATTAGTAAGCAACTTTCTGAACCCGCCAATGTGCTGTAATGAATAACAGCCGGTGTTTGTTCTTGCCAATTGAGGTTACAGCCTCTCCCGCCACATTTTAAAGTGGCCGCTGCTGTTTTTTGCTGTCTTAGTATAAATTCAGTTTTTACCAGATAAAGTATTATTGTGAACAACAATAGTTGTGTGTCTGGTTTTTGCGTCTTTTACTCAAAGAAACGGAAATACGGTTTGATCAGGATTAAAGTATTATTTGTTAGTGTGGCAATGATGTTTGGTTTCAGTATGGCCTATGCCAAACAGACCAGTAATTTGTCAGCGCCGGTTTATCATGCTAAAAAATCAGTATCTAATCTTAAAGTAGTACCTGCAGAACATCTGCATAAAACAGCTAATCTTAGCTATCAGGTAGCGGGCAAACGTTATTACCCGCTGCAAAAAGTGGCCAGTTTCAGTCAGGTAGGCCGAGCCTCCTACTATGGTCAGAATTTTCAAGGGCGCCGCACTTCATCCGGTGAGCGTTTTAACAGCCAGATGCTTACTGCTGCTCACCCAACCTTGCCTATCCCCAGTTATGCCCGGGTAACCAATCTGTCCAATGGCAAGACAGTGGTCGTACGTGTCAACGATCGTGGCCCGTTTCACGCTAACCGGGTAATGGATTTATCCTATGCCGCAGCGCAACAGTTAGGTTTCGTCCGTGCCGGTACCGCTCAGGTACGGGTAGAACAGATTGTGCCCGGGGAACGTATTCAGCCGGCTGGCACAGGTGGCAGTATTTATGTAGACCTACAGCGGTTTGGCAGCAAAGAAAAAGCCCAGCAATATCTGAAAGCAACCTCACAGCATTTGCTGGCGGCCGGAAGCCAACATCAGGTCAAGCTGGTAAAAGTTAAAGACAGCTATGTTGTCCGCATGGGGCCTTTTCAGCAGCAGCAACGTGCTGATGAAGCGAAAAAATCAATGTTAACCGCATTGTAAACCCTGCTATCAGGTCGGAAAAAAGCCCGTGGTATCATGCACGGGCTTTTGTCTATTTGCTAGTTGGAAAAGGAATATAATGATTGGCCGTTTACGTGGAATTGTACTGGAAAAAAATCCGCCTGTAGTCGTACTTGATGTTCATGGCGTGGGCTACGAGGCTCAAGTATCCATGCAAACCTTTTACACCTTGCCGGCAGTGGGAGAAGAAACAGCACTGTATACACAGCTAGTGGTACGTGAAGACGCCCATCTGCTATTTGGTTTTGGCACCCGCGAAGAACGGGAGACATTCCGTGCACTAGTAAAAGTAAGCGGTATTGGTGCCAAAAGTGCTTTGGGCATATTATCCACCCTTACCAGCGATGAATTGGCTACGGCGATTGCCACCGAAGACATTAAACGCCTGACAGCCGCTCCCGGTATCGGTAAAAAAACCGCCGAACGCATGGCACTGGAATTACGGGGCAAGCTCTCCGGTGGTAGCAATGCCGCTGGCCTGTTTACCCCAGAAGCCGCTGGTGGTAGCGAAGATATTATCAATACACTGCTTGCTTTAGGTTATACCGATAAAGAGGCTCGTACAGCCTGTAAAGATATACCGGCAGGCACAGATATCAGTGAAGGTGTACGGCTGGCCTTAAAAAATATGCTATAACTATTTGTTTGATAATTACACAAGCCACCATAGGAATTTGTATGGTCTCTAAATTGATTTTGCTGGATCAGGATGGCGTTTTAGCCGACTTTGAACAGGGAGTACGGCAACTATGGCAGCAGACTTATGAACAACCACTGCCATTGGCTGAGCGCAGGCATTTTTACCTGTGTGATGATATGGCACCCAAGTATCATCAACAGCTAGCCCGGATTTATAGCAGCAAAGGTTTTTTCGCCTCCTTACCACCCATGCTAGATGGTATTGCAGCGGCCAAACGCTTACTGGAAGCCGGTCATGATGTGCGTATCTGTACCTCACCCATTCAGGCTTATCATTACTGTGTAGCTGAAAAATTTGACTGGGTATGCCAGCATCTGGGCGAAGACTGGCTACAGCGCATTATTTTAGCCAAAGACAAAACATGGGTACGTGGCGATATTCTGATTGATGACAAACCACAGATTAGCGGTAGCCTGATACCGCAGTGGCAGCACTGGATTTACGATCAGCCTTACAATCGAACTCAGACCAGGCTGCACCGAGTAAACTGGGCACAGCCGGAAACCTGGTCTGAATTATTGCAATAATGACCATACAGGATAAATAGAAAGATTGGAGACTAGCAGTGAAAACAATATTTTTAACCTCCTATATTGCCGGAACAACCCAGCAGCTTGTAGATTTTATTCATAAAAATCAAATAAACAGTAAAAATGTCCTGTTTATTCCCACTGCTGGCAATGTTGAAAGTTACACCGGATATATAGATGAAGGCAAAGCAGCACTGCAACAACTTGGATTTCAGCTTGAATTACTGGATATAGCCAGTATCGATACCCAGCAGTGCCACCAAGCCTTTGCTGCCGCGGAAATAATCTGCATAGCCGGCGGCAATACCTTTTATTTATTACAGGAGCTGAAAAGAAAAAATCTGGATCAGTTACTCGTACACAGAATTGTACAGGGCTGCATTTATATCGGAGAGTCGGCAGGCGCAATCATACTTGCCGCAGATATAGAATATTGTAGTAGTATGGATGACAGCAGTTTGGCGCCTGAGCTGGAGAACTATACTGGTTTAAACATCATCGATTTCTACCCATTGCCGCATTATATAGAAGAACCCTTTGTAGATTCGGTACAGCAAATCTATGCGAAGTATAGCAATCATTTAAAATTAATACCTTTTAATAATCAACAGGCTATTATTATAAATAATCACAATTATATAATGGTATAAATATCCATGAACATAAACAGACAAAAGAATTACGCGGATAAGCACAACCGCCAGAATAACATGGCAATAATGACATGATGTATTATCAAACAAGCATCTGCTTAGGCTACAATAGCACAATTAATTCATTACCAAAGACAAGTGTTTATTGAACTTTGGTTTACCCTAGTATCAGGAATACCTCCCCATGTTTCGATTTTTTAAAAGAAAAAAAAATACTGAGCCAGCAGTGGAACAACCTGTATCCACGCCCAGCCAGCCAGAGAGTGTACAACAGCCACAGGATGTAATTGTTGAATCAGCTCCGGCTGAAACAACTGTTAAAACTGAAGCGGAAACCAACCACCCTACCACAGCCGAAGCAGCACCAGCTGACGAAGCAACTGCCCAACCGGCCACCGAGACAGCCGAAGAAATCATCGTACCGACAGTGGTAGATGAACCGGCAGCTATTGTCACAGCCACAGAAACAGCACCAATTCAGACAGCGGCAAGTGAAAATGCCATGGTTATCCCAGTTGCACCAGCAGAAACCAGTAGCGAAGCAGAAAAACCAGCTAAGCTGGGCTGGGCGGCACGTTTAAAACAGGGGCTGAGCAAATCGCGTAACCACATGGCCAAATCGCTGGCTTCTGTATTTGGCGGCGGCAAAATCGACGAAGACCTGTATGAAGAGCTGGAAACCGTACTGCTCACCAGTGATATGGGTATCGAAGCCACCGAAAAACTGCTGGCACAGGTACGCCAGCGTGTTACCCTGAAAGGGCTGAAAAACGGTAACGAACTGCGCAGTGCCCTGAAAGAGGCACTGTATGAATTACTGCTGCCCCTACAGCAGCCTCTGATTTTACCCACAGATAAAAAGCCGTTTGTTATCATGATGGCTGGTGTCAATGGCGCAGGCAAAACCACCAGCATCGGTAAACTGGCAAAGTACTTTCAGAGCCAAGGTAAAAGCGTACTATTGGCCGCCGGTGATACTTTCCGCGCTGCTGCACGCGAACAGTTGCAGCAATGGGGTGAGCGCAATAACGTTACCGTAATCGCACAGGCTTCCGGTGATTCAGCCGCTGTGTGTTTTGATGCACTGGAAGCGGCGAAAGCGCGTGGCATTGATGTAGTACTGGCTGATACCGCTGGCCGACTGCCAACCCAGTTGCATTTGATGGAAGAAATCAAAAAAGTAAAACGCGTACTGCAAAAATCCCTACCCGAAGCCCCGCATGAAGTGATGCTGGTACTGGATGCCAATGTCGGCCAGAATGCCATTAATCAGGTAGTAGCCTTTGACGATGCCCTAGGCTTAACCGGTCTGATCGTTTCCAAACTTGATGGCACCGCCAAAGGCGGTATTCTCGCCGCTTTAGCCGCCAAACGCCCTATTCCGGTACGTTTTATCGGCGTAGGTGAAGGCATCGATGATTTACGCCCGTTTGATGCACGCGCATTTGTGGATGCGTTAATTGAGGATGAGGAATAATCTTTTTAAGTGGGAAAAAAGCTGGCTATTAATATGAAATAGCCAGCTTTTTTATTGTTTCAGTATAAATTTAATATTCAGATAGCAAGACTTAATCATGTCTACGAACATATTGGAATAGCTGGGTAATCATGTAAATAAATACTATTGAAATTATAAAATTTTACTTTAAGTATTTAATTTATATTAAAATAAATAATAAAAGAGGTTAATTCAAACAATAGAGATATTTATGACTCAGAATAATGACAATGTGCCAATGAGTAAATTGTTTTTACAGTACCAGCTATTTGGCTACAACATAATGGCGTATCTGAGTAAATCTCTTGCCACTGCTACATTAGGAGAGATTGATCATCAGGCTGTAAACAATATAGATGGCTGTTATCAGAAAATAATCTTTCCAGACCAGACTTCGATCCGTTATACCACGTGGAGATATGGACGGCCATTTTATATTATTTTGTTTAACCCACAGAATAAATACCTATTTGAACTGGATTTATCCAGACTGGTTTGTATTGAAAACCGCTTTAGCTGGTATCTGGCTATACCGACTAATCCCGATTCAAGAAAAATTTTGACAGATATACTGCAGCAGGTGCAACTGCCATTTGAGTATAAGGCATGGGTAGAGGCTCAGAAGATAATGTTAAAACATGGAAAAGTGGTTTTTAAAGAAGGATTTCTATTTCTGGAGGATAATAGTTGGATGAACTACTGGAAAAAGCTCGCTGTACTTGTTCAGGCTGTAATGAGAAAACATAATATTGCCAACTACGGGTGAACTGTAAAATTAATAGTTTGCTACAGATGATGGTTTGATTAGTCAAACACTGTTTTGTGTAAACTGGATAAGATAATAGAAAAACGATTAGTAATAAATTTTATGTCATAATTTTAATTTATTATCAGAATAGCTGGGATGGAATAATGGATTCAGACATACAGCAATCTTATTCAGCCACATCGACAATGGCATAATAAATTCAGCAGATTTTTTCTGATCAGGCTGGACTCCTGACTTAAATCAATGGTACAAAATCTGAATTGATGGTTTTGAATAGTGACATATTCATTAATTGTGTCATTTATCACTGGATATAACAGCATTCCAGTTGTATTGCAGGATGGCGGATCGGCTGCATTTTCCTGACTTCTCAGATAAGCATATAGCTGATAGATATGGCTGCTTTTAAAAGCCTTGTTTTTGTAGTGGGACTGATGATGAATCGATGTGCATTTGGTATCAATAATCAGACGATGATTGCAGTTGCGATGCTCAATAACCAGATCTGTTTGCATATTAGGCAAAAAATTTTTTATGCCAGAGCTAGCCTGTTGCTGCTGCCAGTATAACCGTTTGCCTGTGCTTATTTTCCAATCGTTGCTATTCAGGTTTGCCCGGCAAAATCCAGCTACTGCTTTTTCAAATAAACGCCGTAACCAGTGATCGGTTTTCTTTACCTGTTCGACCTGATGTATACCTGCCAGCTCAGTGGGAATGTCCAGATTAAAAATAAGCCGGCACAGGGTGAGCAGGGTTTTATCCTGTTTGCCTGATTGATCGAAATAGTCGGTTAAATAGTCATAGTGGGTTGACTGGCCTATTTTCAGCGCCGTAAAACGGTTGATGATTTTCTGGCATTGCCGAATTAGTATTTTATCCTGTAACTGTAGCAGCAAGGCATGTGCAGCCGCATGGATATAACGGTTTTTAGGTGTATCAATGGTTAAATTATCAAAATAGCATTTAATTCGGCCTTTTTCCAGTAGTTGTTGTCGTGTTGTGACAAGCATATCTATTTTTCCCCTGACACGATTCAGTACCTGAGTATGTTGCTGATAGCCACAGGATAATGAGCGCATCAGCCTTTTACCTACGGCCTGACAATACAGTTTGGCCACCAGCTTGATCAGATCCTCTGGATTATTTTCCAGTTGTACCCGTTGCTGTTCGCCAAGTGTCTGGTACAGATCAGAAGCATAGAGTAAAAGCAGCCAAATGTTTCTAATAGGTACAGTGGCTACGGTGGTTTTTACTGTTGATTGATTAGACAGATTCATAACAGTTAGCTGGCATCAGACAGTAATAATTCTATGGCATCTTCAATTTTATTTGGTTCATCAAACCAGTATTCTGCTAGTAAGGGCTGAATTTCAGTATAAATGATATTTCTGAACCAATTATCGGCATCAGTTATAGCCTTATTACTGATCAGGTAGCTGTGTCCGATCGTAAATGCAGCCCCAAGCATCGGATCTTCACTGATTAGCTGGTTCAGTTGGTGCATACGTTGCTGCCAATTCAGTAACTTTTGTGGTGCGATAGTGGTTTTTTCAGTCATATATTCCAACCACCTGTCACCAAAATTTGGGTGCAGACTGAAAAATGCAAAGCGGCGCCGTAAGGCAAAATCAACCATCGCCAATGAGCGATCGGCAATATTCATGGTACCGATTACGTACAGATTATCTGGAATAAAAAAGCCCTTTTCATGTTCGCGCTTATAGGTTAATTCGAGTGCTTCATGGGCAGTACGCTTATTAGCTTCCAGCAGGGTTAGCATTTCTCCAAAAATCTGTGCTGGATTACCACGATTGATTTCTTCAATTACCATGACATAATTTGTATTGGCATCGTTTCTTGCCTGATTGGCTATTTCGATAAAAGGCCCATCAATTAACTCAAGCTTGCCATTGCTGGATGGGCGATAGCCACGGATAAAATCCTCGTATGACATATTCGGGTGAAACTGGATCGCTTTAATATTATCAAAATCGCGATAGCCGACTATCAGATTAGCCAAACGTTTGGCCAGCCAGGTTTTTCCTGTGCCGGGTGGCCCTTGTAAAATCAGGTTTTTCTTTTCAGTTAATCTTGCCTGAATGATTGCTAGCTGATCCGGGTCGATAAAGCAGCCTTCTGCTATTAAATCGTTCAGGGTATAAGGTTCTCTGACTACCGGCTGGTCAATACTCTTCAGAATATCAGTATCTTTTTCATCTGTAATATCAGGATTATAGTTCAATAGTTTATATTGCCCTTTTCCCATAAAAAGTAAAATATTTTGATCGCGTAATTCTTGAAGAGTTCGGCTCAGGGATTGGCCTATATTATTATTATTTGGGTATAGAGTTTGCAGCGGTTGCTGATACTGATTTAGAAATTGTTGTCGGGTAAAAATATCGCTATCATTTTGCTGACAAAGCGCCTTAATGAAACCCAGTACTGTTTGTTGCCAGCCATTATTTTCCTGCACCTGATTTACAATGTCATTTAATTGTTGTTTAGCAAGATTGATATCACCAAAACGTTCCCGCCAATAGGGTGCGTTGCAAAATTTGTTGATATCCTGAGGCTGATTATGAAAGGTGAAATTAACTAATTGCTCAGATTGCCAGTTGGAAATATTTACCTGCCAGATAGTTTTTAAGCTGGTATAAAAATACCATTTTTTTTCAGGTGTACATTTTTTCCACTCGATTTTCAGGGATTTATCATCGCCCGGATTGTCAATAACAGTACCAATGGCCTTAATTTTCATTACTGAAACAGGGTAGCCTTGCGTATCGAAAGGCAAATCATCCGTTTGTACGTAAGTAGCCTTGATTGCAACCTGATCACCAGTACTAATTAAACGAATCAGCTCCATATCCTTGCTATTATTGCCGTTGTATAGCCACTCGCCTTTGTTGATAAAATTTTCACTCTGGTCATCATTATCATTAAAACAAGCTCCTAAAAACCAATAGTTTTCATTTGTATTAATCATTTTCTTCATCTATGCCAATTGTCAGAAGCAGTAGCCAAATCATAGCATGTTAATTATTTTTTATTAATATGGCTAAGTTTTTAGCATGATCATGTTAAGGTTTAATAAGCTGGTTTTAATAACAGACTGTTTTAAAAATAAATTTTAATATATCGGCATAGATTTAATGGTGATCATTCTAAATACTGGCAAAATTTCTGTCTGATTCTGAATGGCTAACACAATATCTGCCCAAACTCTGGTCAAATAAAAACGCGGTGTAATACACCGCGTTGTCTGTATTGAGCCTAAATTCAGGCTGCTTCATTAAAACCACAATGACGCAACAGTGCATCTATTTGTGGCTCGCGGCCGCGGAAAGCTTTGAATGATTCCATGGCCGGGCGGGAACCGCCTACCGCGAGGACTTCACGCCAGAAGCGCTTACCTGTGGTGGCTGCATCTGCTTCTTCCTCAAACGCAGCATAGATATCGGCGGAAAGCACTTCCGCCCAGCTGTAGCTGTAGTAACCAGCAGAATAACCACCGGCAAAGATATGGCTGAATGAATGGGCAAAGCGGTTAAAATCTGGCTGAGGCATCACCGCTACTCTGCGGCGTACTTCCTGCAAGGTTTGCTGCCAGTCGCAGCCCGGATGGCTATAGATTTCCATGTCAAACTGAGCAAACTCCATCTGGCGCAGCATAAACAGGCCGGTTTGGAAGTTTTTGGCCGCCAGCATTTTGTCGTAAAGCTCTTTAGGCAGCGTGGCACCGGTATCCTGATGGCTGCTCATGCCAGCCAGCACATCGTATTCCCAGACAAAGTTTTCCATAAACTGGCTGGGCATTTCCACTGCATCCCACTCCACGCCATTAATGCCGGATACACCCAGCTCATCTACCTGCGTAAGCAGATGGTGCAGACCGTGGCCGGTTTCATGGAACAGGGTCAGGATTTCATCGTGGCTTAAGCGTGCGGTATTACCGGCTACAGGCGGGGTAAAGTTGCATACCAGATAGGCAATCGGTGTCTGGAGTTGGCCGGTATGATCTCCGCTGGTGAAACGGCGGCGGCCGCGATAGTCATTCATCCATGCGCCCCCGCGCTTACCAGCACGGGCATACAGATCCATATACACACCGCCAATAATGGCTCCGCCCTGCTCCAGCTCATAATAGCGTACATCTGGGTGCCATACTGGTACTTGTTTTTCAATAAAATGCACACCGTACAATTTATCAATCTGAGCAAACAGGCCAGCCAGAACACGATCAGCCGGGAAGTATTTTTTTACCTCAGTCTGGCTGAATGCATACTTGGCCTGACGCAGTTTTTCACTGGCATAGGTAACATCCCATGGTTGTAAATCATCCAGTCCGAGCTGCTCATGGGCAAATGCTTTCACTTCGGCCAGATCTTTTTCAGCAAATGGTTTGGCGCGGCTGGCCAAGTCTTGCAGGAATGTCAGTACTTGTTCCGGCGTATCGGCCATCTTGGTGGCCAGAGACAGTTCAGCATAATTCTGGAAACCGAGCAATTGTGCTTCACGTGCGGCGATTTGCAGAATACGGTTGATATTAGCGGTATTGTCCCATTTGGCGTCACCCAGCTCACTGGCACGGGTTGAGTAGGCATGATAAAGCTGCCGGCGTAGTTCGCGGTTGTGCGCATATTGCATTACCGCCAGATAATGCGGCATTTGCAGGCCGATTTTATAGCCGGTTTTACCCTCGGCTTCGGCTGCGGCGGCAAACATGGCCAGTGCTTCTTCTGTCAGCCCGCTGATTTCGCTGTCGTGGGCAAAGTCGGCAGCACTGCTGCTATGGCTGGATGCATTCTCTTTACCGGCCAGTGCTTCACCATTGGCAAAATACAATGCAAACGCGTCGGTGGCATCAAGGACATTCTGGCTGAATGCGGCGGAAAGTTGGGCACCCTCTGCCTGCAATGCTGCAAATTCAGCTTGTTCCTGTGCCGGCAGTTCTGCGCCACTCAGGACGAAATCGCGTAAATCATGATTCAGCTTGGTTTGCTGTGCTGTACTCAGTTGTGCATATTCTGCACTGGCCTTAATACTCTTGAAGCGCTCATATAAAGCGATATCCTGACTGATGGCAGTGAAAAACTCGCTCACTTTCGGCATCAAAGCATTATAAGCTGCACGTAATTCAGGGGTATCGGCCACACTGTTTAAATGGGCAACGACTCCCCAGATACGGCCAACACGTTCAGTAATATTGGTTAAAGCTTCTACCGTGTTATTCCAGTTTATGCCAGACTCTGCTTTCAATGCAGTAATAGCTGTATTAGCCTGATTCATGGCTTCGGTCATGGCCGGTTCAATATCATTAGCGCTGATGGCATCAAAGCGTGGTTCGCTGTCCAGATTCAACAAAACATTTTCAGACATAGTATTCTCATCAGAAAAATACCTGTAAATTTGCGGTTTTTCAGGTAAATCGGGTGGAAGGAGCAGGAGCTGCTGTTTATCTTCTGCTATAAATGATGCTGTATAATGCAATAGGATAAGGTCAAAACCATGAAAAACAATATTCGTTCTTATTTGAATACGCAACCACAAATTGCTGATACTTGTTATATAGATGATATGGCAGTGCTTATCGGGGATGTGATTTTGCATGAACAGGTATCTGTGTGGCCGTTTGCGGTGATTCGTGCAGATGTAAACAGTATGCAAATCGGTGCCAGAAGCAATATTCAGGATCACTGTATGCTGCACGTGAGCCATAAAACAGCCGCGAAGCCGGAAGGTTCACCATTGCTTATCGGTGAAGATGTAACTATTGGCCATCATGTTAATTTGCATGGTTGTACCATTGGTAATCGTGTTCTGGTGGGTATCAATTCAATAGTGCTGGATGACGCCATTATTGAAGATGAGGTGATGATCGGTGCCGGCAGTTTGGTTCCGCCACGCAAACGATTGGCCAGTGGCTATCTGTATATGGGTTCGCCAGTGCAACAAATTCGCCCATTAATAGAAAAAGAACGCGAGTTTTTACCATATTCTGCGGCGCATTATGTTAAATTGATGCAAAATTACCAAGTTAACCCTTAATGTAAGGATTATGGAATGAAGAAATTTTTGTCTTTAGGCTTGTTGTGCAGTGCACTGGTATTAGCTGGATGTGCTAGCCATGGCACCGGCGGTGGCCAGACTGAAGTATATGGCCAGCTCAAAAGTGGGGTGGAATCATCTCATACAGGCCATTAAACTTACTGCTTAAGTAGCTTGTCAGTATAAACTATTGTCCTATATGAATTAATTAGTGTCGTAAATTGGGTGTATTATGTGGTTGGAAAGTGCAAAATTTGCATGGACTGATTGTTATAGTGGTAGAGTTAAACTGGATTAGCAAAGCAGTTTCTCAAACCAATCACAAAGGACACTATAATGAAAAAATTATTAGGAATCGGCGCTTTATTGGCTGCTGTAGCACTGTCAGCCTGTGCAACAACACATTCTGCTACTAAAGAAGCTCCGTATAGCGATGTACAGGCCGCAGTAGAATCTAATTAATTGTTGTATTGATCAAAAGTGGTTGTGTTTGCCAGAAATTTTTATCTGGCGAATGCAATCACTTTTTTGGTTTATAGATTTGATTGTACAGATTTGCAATCTGGCTGTTGCTATAGTCATGGTTGTAACTGGCCTGTTAAGAAAGATATAGAAAAATATAACAACAGGTACTGCTATCTGGTCTGGATTTTGATGATGGCTAAGTGCCAAATTTGGGGAAATGCAGGCAGATTTGAAGTTTTATTTTGAAATATCAGCGAATGCTTTGTTTTCTGTATACAGAAAATCAGGAAATGGCCACCTTGCATTCCCACTGTTATCCGCAAAATGTCTGATTGGCAGGTTTTTGTTAAGAGGGATATATGACTGTATGCATTTTATTTACCAGAACAGTTTCAAATTTTATATAAACGTTTAATTTTACCAGCCGGTAGCAATATAGCTAGTTGGCTGGCTTAAATCATTATTACTATAGCTGCCTTAAATCTGAGACTGTGAACGTGATCTTGAATAAGGCAGCACTAGTTTGTAATTTTAGTGGTCAGCAGATTCTTCTACGTTAACTAATGGTGTAGTTGAGCCATCTGCATTTACTTCCAGCAGAATAACGCCACACTGGGCAGATGTGGAAGCAGCAATAGCTTCGTAATCTCTACCTGGTCTGGCCACAAATGTGAGCTTATTACTCTGGCATGATGGCTGATAAGTAATTATTTTGCCATCATGGTGGGTATCGTTAACATTAGTTAGGCCGATAATTGCATTGGATATGGTAATGGGTACGTTGGCCGGGATGGAGAATTCACGGTAGTACAGTTTAGATAGATTGTGATTATGCTGCCTCATGGTATCCAGCGTATTCGTGGCTGGTATGCCGATGGTGCTATTACGGGCTACGCCCAACATGGAAGCAAACGCACCGCCCATATTGCCGCCGGTTGATTCTTTGACCACATGTCCCTGAAAACGGTATTTCATATTGGTAGGCTTGCCATTTTGCCCGAATATACGTATCCGCGCCTGTGGTGTTGCACCATCCGGCGCATCCTGTGCCATGGCAAGATTAAAGTTTAGGCTTAATAAGGTACTGATTATGATAAATTTAATCAGCTTTGGTTTAGATTTGATTTTTGGGGTAATAAACATATGGCAACTCAGAGAATAACTTTGTTGGAAAAAACAGCTTAAAGTGATGCGATAAAATTATTTAACAAATATTACTATTATTTTTATATAAACAAAACAAAATTTCGCCATCTCATGAGTTTATTGGCGGAAGATTTACCTGCATTAAGAATTCTCTAGCTAAGTGATTAAGCCAAATTCGTCTCAATAAGCTTATATGCAAGCTATTCATATCGGTTGTGCCATTGCCAGCATGGGTGTAATCAGAGCTGGTTTTGATATGCATAATTCATGATTATTGCTAATTATTTGTACGCATCGCGACAGTATTAATCATAGAAAATTTATTGGCGGTTTATCACGCGGCAACGGCGAGGCTAAGTACAGAAATCATTTCCGAGCATGGTATGGTAATGTTGCGGGATTGTATCCGTGCTGAATGGATATTTATATGCTACACCAGCACGTTGCTGATATCGGGATTATAGGATGATTGATGTCAGAGAAAATAAACGTGTATGCCTGCATCACACATAATCAGACAAAATAAAAACGTCAACAGATGATTTCATGCTGGTTATTGGTGACGCAGTGGCTGCGGTATTCAATGGTATTACCATCAATAAATATAATCAGCATCTGCCTGATGGAATGCAAATTTACTTTAATAACCGCAATCAAAACCTGTATACGATTCTACTCAGGCACTTAAGCGCTAACCGATAGATACATACCCCATACGTGCTGCGTTGATGCTCATGAAATCACCTCATAATGAGGATACTCAAAGCCACCATTACTCGAACCTACAGCCTCTAACGACTTGTCAAGATTTTTGTCACACATAGAAATAGCCCTATATTCAATTTTTTAACTTCATTGTTAAGAAAATTAAACATAGGGCTAATATATAAGTTACACCTATAGCCAAATTAAAACAAAAACGGGCACAGAAATTCACGCCCGTTTTTGTTCACTGGTTTGGTGCTGATTAGGTTTGGCTACCGCCAACGGTAAGACCAGCATCAATACGCAAAGTGGGCTGCCCTACACCTACCGGAACGCTCTGGCCATCTTTACCACATACGCCTACACCACTATCCAGACTGGTGTTATTACCAATCATACTGACGTGTTTTAATACCTCAGGGCCGCTGCCGATGATGGTGGCTCCTTTAACCGGATACTGTAGCTTACCATTTTCAACCCACCATGCCTCCGAAGCACTGAATACAAACTTGCCGCTGGTAATGTCTACCTGTCCACCACCAAAATTTACTGCATATAAACCTTTGTCAACAGAAGCAATAATTTCTTCTGGATTAAGCTGGCCATTTTCCATATAAGTATTGGTCATACGGGGCATGGGTGCTGAAGCATAGTTTTCACGCCGGCCATTACCGGTAACCGGTACACCCATCAGGCGGGCATTGGTTTCGTCTTGCAAATAACCACATAAAATACCGTCTTCAATCAGCACAGTACGTCTGGTAGCATTACCTTCATCATCAATGTTCAGAGAGCCACGGCGTTCGGCAATATTGCCCTGATCCACCACTGTAACCCCTTTGGCGGCAACACGTTCACCCAGCCGGCCGGCAAATGCACTGGTGCCCTTGCGGTTAAAATCACCTTCCAAACCATGACCAACGGCTTCATGTAATAAAACACCCGGCCAGCCGTTACCCAATACCACCGTCATCGAGCCTGCTGGTGCCGGGCGCGCCTCCAAATTAGTTAGCGCCTGAGCCACGGCCGTATCCACATACGATTTGAGCATGGTTTCATCAAAATAGCCCAAGTCAAAGCGGCCGCCACCGCCACTGCTGCCCTGTTCACGCCGCTCACCCTGTTTGGCAATTACCGTCACCGACAAGCGCACCAGCGGACGGATATCAGTATGTATCCGTCCATCCAGCCGAGCCAGATAAATCAGCTCGTGTTCGCATACTAGCCCGGCCATTACTTGTACAATGCGCGGATCTGCTGCTTTTGCCAGTGTTTCCACCCGCTGCAATAAAGCCACTTTCGCTGCCGCATCCAGACTTAGCATAGGATTAGCCATACCATACAGTGGCTTGGCCAGCGGTGGCATAGTCAGGCCAACTGAACGCTGCTGCCCGGCCTGACCAATCGCCCGTACTGCCTGCGCAGCATTGATTAATGCCTGTACATTCAGATTATCGGCATAGGCGAATGCCGTTTTTTCCCCACTTACCGCGCGTACCCCCACGCCCTGCTCAATCTGAAAACTGCCTGATTTCACCATACCTTCTTCCAGATGCCAGCTTTCATAAGTACTGCGCTGGCAGTAAATGTCAGCATAATCAATATGGTGTGCACCCATCAGCGACAGTGCATGAGTAAAATCAGCCACTGCCAGCTCGTTATCGGCCAGTAGCTGTTGGTGAACAAGTTGAGCGGTTTGAGTAGAGATAGGCATGAGCAATAAAAGGTTGAGTTGTGACAAAAGCACAAACAGGGAAATGGTTTAACCAAAATACAATTGTGGGCAATTATACCGAAAACAAGCTGCTTCTGTGTGACAGCCATCTATCGTATCAAAGGCAGAAGCAGAATTGTTTTAGTGACAGAAAAAAACATTATGTAAAAACCACTACAATGATATTGATAATTATTATCATTATGTTATAATATGTTTTACCAGTTAGTTAGCGATAGTTAACCGGTAACGACCTCAAGCATATTTAAACTATATTCAGGAGCGGCCTAGCGATTAGCGTTAAATTTTGCATCAAAACTCAAAAACCGAAAACACCAAACCCACTGATATTTCAGTGGGTTTGGTGTTTAAAAAACAGAGTTTCAGCAATCATGCCAAATCATCACGGCCATAACCTTGTGGATTGAGCTCTTGCCAGCGCCAGGCATCGGCCATCATACAGGACAGATCACGCTGCGCCTGCCAGCCTAATTCCTGTGCAGCGCGCTCAGGATTAGCATAGCAGCTAGCTATGTCGCCGGCGCGGCGCGGAACAATCTGATAGGGAATTTTCTGGCCGCTGGCTGCTTCAAAAGCGCGCACAATTTCCAATACCGAATAGCCCTGACCCGTACCCAGATTGTAAATATGTACACCCGGCCGATTGCCTGTAGCGCGCATAGCACTTAAATGCCCATCAGCCAGATCCATCACATGAATATAATCACGTACACCCGTACCATCGGCAGTAGGATAATCATCACCAAATACCGATAATTGTGCCAGCTTGCCTACCGCTACCTGACAGATATACGGCAGCAGATTATTCGGAATCCCATTCGGGTCTTCACCGATCAGGCCGGATTCATGCGCACCTACCGGATTGAAATAGCGCAATAATGTCATACTCCAGCGCGCATCTGCCGCCTGTATATCCATTAACATCCGCTCCACCATATATTTGGACGTGCCATATGGATTGGTGGTGCCGCCGGTAGCAGCACTTTCATCAATCGGCACCGTAGCCGGCGTACCATACACCGTGGCAGAAGAACTGAACACCAGATTAAATACCCCAGCTTTAGCCATTTCTTCCACCAGAATCAAACTACCACCAACATTATTGTCATAATATTTCAATGGCTCGCGCACACTTTCACCTACTGCTTTCAAGCCGGCAAAATGCAATACATGCTCAATACAGTGCCGGGCAAAAATATCTTGCAGCAAACCGCGATCACGAATATCCCCCTGATAAAAAGCTACTTCTTTACCAGTAATCCGAGTTAAACGCTGCAATACCGCAGGTGAAGCATTGCACAGATTATCAATAATAACCACATCGTGGCCGGCATTGAGTAATTGTATAGTAGTATGCGAGCCGATAAAGCCGGCACCGCCTGTTACCAGAATGGCCATAAACTATCCGTAATGATTTTTGAACAAAATAAAGTAATAACCAGAAATCAGGCAGTAGTGCGCCACCTGTTTAGTCTGGCTACATCAATTAAAAACACATGTGTGAGCAGCATCCTGTAATTATAGCCTGATTGTATTAAACCGAGATTAGATTAATAAAGAGTGATTAATTTATAGCGGCAAAGGATGCTAGCCAGCATCGAAACGCAACAGCATAATCTACCTGAATAAGCATTGACATCTGTGTATGATGATTATTCAAGAAGTTTTTAACCAACACTTATTGCAAATAATGACTATTTATCAGCAGCAGACTATTTACACCCTTTATTAACTGGTGTACATTTACCTTACCTAACTACTGCTAGAGCTAGCAGTTAATCAATTGTCAGCAATGTATTATTCTTATATCGTAGCTGTATTTATTTTCTTTCTTTCCACAACCTCAAAAGCAGCCCGATACGGGGCAGACTGTGCATGTTTATTTCTTTTTCAAATAAAGAAAAATTATTTTTTTGAAGAAAAACACACAAAATTGTGTGCTATCTGATTACAGATTATATTTATTTAATATGCTTATCAAATTAGTTTTGCATAAAAATCATTGACTAATCAATATTCATTATGCATAAATAATCTGAATAAGTCCTATATCATATTTTATTAATGTTTATAACTACACAGATTTAGACAAATGGAAAAATTTATCAAAATACTGGATGAAAAAGGCATTAGATATACAGTTGTAAATGACGCTATCAGCGTATATCAAAACCTGGATTTTTTTCAAACCAATCTTAAAGATTTACCCGATAATTTAACAGTTTATGGTGGTCTAACCTTATCTTCTACTAAAATAAAAAAGCTGCCAGATAATTTGACTGTTCAAGGGAAATTGTGCTTAGGACGTACACAAATAAAAGAACTACCGGCAGATTTAAAGGTTGGCGGTTATCTGTATTTGAGTTATACCGATATTACAATCTTGCCAGAAGATTTAACAGTTAATGGTGATTTGAGTATACATTGCACTAAAATTGAGAAATTGCCAGAAAATTTAACTGTAGTCGGTAATCTTGACGCTTCAGAAACCGCCATTACCAAATTGCCAGACAAATTTAATATAAAAGGTAGTATATGTGTGAAAGATAGCCAGATCAATATCTTACCTGATAATTTGCAGATAAATGGTGATCTGGATTTAAGCAATACACAAATTAATCAACTTCCGGCAAATCTTAATGTGGCCGGCAACCTGAATCTGCACAATACTAGAATAAGCAAACTTCCTGATGATCTAGTTGTAGGGGGAAGTCTGTATTTAAGCAATACTGATATTGAAAAATTGCCGCCTAATCTAACTATCAATAGAAATTTGACTCTGGATGGCACAAAAATAAAAAAATTACCGGAAAATCTTACAGTAAACGGCTGGCTGTCCTTGGCAGACACAAAAATCTATCAACTATTGAAAAATTATAATGGCACATTTAATAAACTGAATTTAACCTTTTACCGCCTAAAGAAGCTGCCAGATAATATAAGAATAAGAAATGATTTAAATCTGGAATTTTCCGATATCAAAAAATTGCCAGACAATCTAAGCATAAATGGTGATTTAATTCTGGCGGAGTCTGGGATTGAAAAATTGCCAAAAAATTTAAGTGTAGGCGGAGCACTATATCTTGAATACACAGATATTAAAAAGCTGCCCAAAAACCTTAGCGTTGGCGGTACCCTCAACCTGCAAGGTACCAAAGTTAAAAAATTACCCAAAAATTTCAATGTTAAAAGTGGGCTGGATATCAGTTTTACCGCAATAGACAGACTACCGGAAAATCTGCAAGAAATAAATAAACTGATTTTAACTGGTACCAAAATCAGAAATTTACCTGATAATCTGCGCATAGAAACTGATTTAAGAATAAGCGAAAGCAAAATAAACAAATTGCCAGACAATTTATATGTAGGTGATACACTGGATATCAGCAAAACCAAAATTAAATCTTTGCCAGCAGGTTTGAAAGTAGGAAAATGCATAATACTGCATGACACTAAAATCAGTAAATTGCCGAATAATTTGAAACTTACTCATGGCATAAATATAAAAAATACTGCCATCAGATATTTGCCTGAAAATCTGGATGTCAGATGGCTACGCCTGAGCCTTAACAAGATAAAAAACATTGCCTATCGAAAAAACTGTACTTCTACAAAGAAAACGATTTTTTCTGCCTATCTGCATGAAGAATTTAAAATTTTTATGAATGAATTCCTCATTGGCAATCTGGAACAATTCGAACAGTATGCTGACAAAGAGTTTTACAAGCCAGAAGCCAGTGAACTTAAACAGGCCGCAAGAGATTGTGTCGCACAGTTGCAGCAAAAACTATCTGTTAAATAATATCTGCTGGTCTATGTGGTTGTTCAATTCAGGTAGTCATCAACTGATGGTTACCTGAATTTAGCCAAATAATAAACCACTAAATTCAGGCTGGCAGAGATTGTATAGCGTAATATTGATGTTGTTAGCAGCATAGATAAACAGCCTGAAAATATATACAAATACCCACTTAGCATTATTATATATAATCTATTTTAGAATTTAATCATTCAGCCTGATATAAGCTTTAGTAGCCGAAAAATAATCATCCATTACCCCGGATTCTAGTGCATTAAATCGGCTTAATTTTTATTAACAACCTAAGTTAAAAGCACAGAAAACTAAATCATGGAACAATTTATCGCATTTCTCAACACACGTGAGATTAAATATTCTGTTGAAGATAATACAGTAACAATATTTGAAAATCTTGATCTGGCTGGAATGAGAATTGAAGTCTTGCCAGATAATCTCATTGTTAATGGCGATCTCGATCTAAAAGTAACAAAGATAAAAAAATTGCCAGATAATTTAACAGTTAATGGTAGATTATGTGCGCGCTATACCAAAATCAAGGCATTACCTGCTAATTTTAACGTAAAAGGCTCAATAGATTTAATGGGTACTAAAGTTACATCGTTACCAGATAATCTCACTGTGAATGGCGATTTAAATCTGAATGAAACCCATATAAAATCTCTACCCGCCAATCTCACTGTTGAAGGAAATTTGGACTTAAGGGGTTCACATTTGCTCGTTTTACCAGATAAATTTCATGTAGCAGGTAAATTAGATCTGTCAGATACTAAAATAGACAAATTGCCTGACAATCTAAACGTGCAGGGTGATCTGAATCTTGATCGTACCCGAATTAAAAAATTACCTGAAAATCTAAATGTAGCGGGTAGTCTCAGACTGAATGATTCTAAAATTAAAACATTACCAGATAATCTGGTTATTGCTGGTAATTTGGATTTGAGTAACACACGAATTAAAAAATTGCCAGGCGGCTTAAAAGTAGGCGGTGAATTGAAACTATACCGTACCAGAATAAAAAAATTACCAGATGATTTAACTGTGGCAAATGGCATATCTTTAGTTCGCTGTAAAATTAGAAACCTACCCGATAATTTAACCGTCAATAGCTATCTGGATTTAGGTTTTTCAAAAATAAAAAAGTTGCCAGATAATTTAACTGTGGCAAAGGGCATATCTTTAGTTCGCTGTAAAATTAGAAAGCTACCCGATAATTTAACCGTCAATAGCTATCTGGATTTAGGTTTTTCAAAAATAAAAAAGTTGCCAGATAATTTAATTGTAAACGGATATTTGGGATTACGCGGCACTAATGTCAAAAAATTATTAAAGCATTCAAATGTGCAATGCACAAGTCTGGGGTTAGAATACGCTAAGATAAAGCAATTGCCTGCCAATATAGAAGAAAAAAACAGTTTATATCTGGATTATTCCAAATTAAAAAAATTGCCAGATAATCTCTGCCTGAAAGGGGATTTAACATTACGCTATGCAGCTATTAAAAAATTACCGGATAATTTGATAGTGGGTGGTGATCTTGATATGAGCCGCACCAGAATCAAAAAATTGCCTGAAAATTTAAAAGTTGCAGGTAAGCTCAACTTTAGCTCAACCAAACTTGAAAAATTACCGCATAATTTACATATTAGCAGCGATTTAGACTTACATAATAGCAAGGTTAGAAAAATCCCGGATAATTTAAAAGTAAATGGAACGCTGGATTTATATAACACAAAAATTAAAAAGCTTCCCAAAAATCTGTTTGTGAAAAATACATTGTATTTAAGCAATACCAAAATCAAAACTTTGCCGTCTGATTTAAAAGTAGAAGGTGATCTTTGGCTTAGTTATTCCAATATTAAAAAATTACCGGATAATTTAAAATTAAATGGAGATTTATATTTAAATAATACCAATATTCAAAAACTTCCTAAAAATTTATTTGTAAAAAATACTTTAGATATCCGGCATACTAAAATCACTATTCTGCCTGAAGATTTGGCGTTTGGTCGTATCGAATTGAATCCTAAAAAAATAAAAAACATAGTTTATAAAAATTGTCCTTCAATAACAGCAACAATTTTTGCAGTCTACTTACAAGGAGAAATCAAAATTGTAGGCGGAAATACTCTAGTAGGTAATTTAACGGAATTTGAACAGCGTACAGATAAATTATTTTTACCAGCAGAAGCTGATGAATGTAAACAGATTGCTCGAGATTGCGCGGCGCAATTGCAGCAAAAACTATCATTTAACTAATATTCACGCATCTGTATGAGCTGCCAGCGTTTAGCAGAATGACAGGTTACTAAATTCAGGCGGGCAGCAAGCTGGTATAGTAATATTGATGAATATCGGCAGCGTAGATAATCAGCCCTGAAGCAATTAAAATGCTTCTTATGCCTGATTGGTGGACTACCTCAATAACCGCTGCCAGATACAGGAATTTAATATCTTCTGCCATAGAAACATAATCTATTCGCTCAGATGTCTGTTGCTATTTACAACGAAAGGATAAAAATATATTAAAGGTATATTTATCGAATAAAATTATTTTATGGCTACCTGAAAATTTCAGAGTTGCAGAAAATAATATTCATGCTAGCGTATCATTATCTATCTTTATCCACAATAAAAAGCCTGCAATTATAATTTGCAGGCTTGTCTATACTACAGTGCCTTTGGCTTAACCGCAGTTGGCCGCAAGAATATTCGGCGAGGCAAACTGCATCACCTCATCCGCCGCCCATATCCGGCCTTCATTGCTGCCACTAGAGAAAGTAGCCATTGCTCCTACCAGCTGCTGTACTTGTGCAGCTGTATAGTGCATACCATCCGCAGTATAAATCTGATACTGCCGGTATGACGCATCCGCAAACCAGTTATCCAGCCGTACCTGATCATTTGAACCAACATGACCGATAATCAAATCATCTCCATTCCGATTGAACCGTAATTCACTGCTACGGTAGTCGACAAAATCCAGAATATCTCCCTGCGATTCATTCGCCGCCTGATCAAACACCTCATCGCGGCCATGACCAGCCCGGAATACATAACGGTCTTGCTCCCAGCTACCGCCAATCAGCAAATCATTGCCGCTTCCACCTTCCAGAATATCCTTTCCGGCGCCACCAAATAACTGATCATCGCCGGCATCTCCATACAGAATATCATTACCATCACCGCCATCAAGCAAATCATTGCCTTTATTGCCATGTAAAATATCATTACCACCATAGCCATACATCAAATCTTTGCCAACCGTACCAAAAAGCTCATTGGCTTCATCATTGCCTTCAATAATGCGGTCATACCTGGCGGCATTATGATGCTGTATGTTATCAGCCAGCTGCTGTAAGGAGCGCGTTATATAAGAATTACCACCATTAGGCTGGGCAAATAATAAATTATTCATATCCAGGCTGTTGGCACGTCCATCCAGATAATAACCAACCAGATAGATTACATCCCCATTAACCCCATTAGTAACCTTAATGCCTTTTTCGTAAGCACTGATGGACAGATTATCCAGCGGCACATCCACAATCACTATCGACTGTCCACTGTAATCCTCAATTGTGGTAACGCCGTCACCACTCTTGAATACGAAGACATCATCACCTGTACCACCATTCAGATAATCATTGCCTTTGCCACCCAGCAGCCAGTCACGCCCGTCGCCGCCGTAAAGCCGGTCGTTACCATTACCACCACTGAGGTAATCATTTCCTTCATCCCCTTGCAGCAGATCATCGCCTTCGCCACCAAGTATCGTATCATTGCCGGCACCGCCATAAATCACATCATTACCACCGGCCGTATCTGTATCATTTATATTAATCGCATTACCGCCGCTGAGGAAATCATTGCCCTCCCCACCATGGAGCACATCATTGCCGCCACCGCCAAAAACGATGTCGTTGCCGGTGCCGCCATCAAGGAAATCATTGCCATAGCCGCCATCTATATAATCATCACCTTCTTCACCATAGATGGAGTCATTGCCCTTATCCTGCGGCCGGTGTTGTTTCGGATCTCCCCAGGCCTGATCGCCGAATAACTTATCATTACCCGCACCACCATAAATCAGATCATCGCCCAGTTGCCCTGCTACCAAATCATCCCCATTGCCGGCGTAGATAGTATCGTTATAGCTATTATCCGTAACCACAATATCCATACCGATACCAGTACCACTACTGAAATCACCGGATATCTGGTCGTCACCATCACCGCCATAAATGGTATCGCGGCCACCACCGCCTAAGATTATGTCATTACCAGTGCCGCCATCAATAGTATCATCGCCATAGCCACCGGCTATGGTGTCATTGCCAGCACCGCCGGAAAGATAATCATTCCCCGCCATTTCTGTATTCAGCTCATGATCATCTCCACTGGCATCACCCCAGATCATATCATCGCCATCACCACCGATAATCCAGTCGTCGCCACCACCTCCGGTTAGCTTATCATTGCCGGCACCACCATCAATAAAGTCATTACCATGTTCAGCAATATCTTTATCTAACCAATCACCAGTAATGGTGTCATCACCATCATCGCCATAAAGTTCATCATTGCCGGCTCCTCCAGAAATCTTATCATTATCATCACCGCCATGAATCACATCATCGCCATAGCCACCATCCAGAATATCATTGCCGGCATCGCCCCATATATGGTCGTTACCATTAAGCTCCGGATGAGATTCTTTGCCTGAAGCATCGCCCCAGATTATATCGTCGCCATCACCCCCATATAAATAATCATCACCGCCACCACCAGAGATTTGGTCATTACCGGCTCCGCCATAAATGGTGTCATTGCCATGATATTTCGCGTCCAGCATTTTCCCTGCTTCATAATTGCCATCATCGCCAAACAAATTATCATCACCATCGCCGCCAATGATCACATCATTGCCGCCACCGCCAGCTATCCCATCATCGCCGTCACCGCCATCAATATAATCATCCCCATGTAAGGCACCGGCCAAAGAATTTAGGTAACCTGGTACAGAAATACCATCACCAAATATAAAATCATTACCTTTGCCACCTATAATATAATCGTTACCAGCCATACCATAGATTTCATCGTCACCCTGTTCTGTACTGCCCGATGCTACTGAATCACCCTCAATATAATCATTCAGATTACCGCCTACAATATAGTCATTGCCATCACCACCATATAAATAGTCTCCACCCACATCCGCAGCATCATCACTTCCTCTATTAATACCAGAAGTTATCATCTGGCCTCGCTGATTAATATATATACCCCAGTTTGGGCCGGCATAAATCAGTTTTTTACCATCAGCCGGCATCTTCCAGCGCTCACCTGGGCGAATACGATTACCAATAGTTAAATGATGATTAGCCCAGATAAAATCATCACCGGCACCGCCTTTGATGATGTCGGAGCCGCCTCCCCCAACAAGTAAATCCGTGCCATCGCCGCCCAGAATAATATCGTTACCGCCCATGCCGTCAATCGCATCGCCGCCATCGAGGCCATTAATCTCATCGGCACCGTCTGTGCCCTTAATCACATCTTCAAAGCCTTTTTCTATCACACCACCAATAATCGCACCTTTGGCATTGCGATTTTTCCAGCCCCAGTAATATTGGCCGGCGAAACTCTTGTCTAAATCAAAGTGGCCTTCTTCATGAATAATTTTTGTGCGCCAGTCACCAACAATTTTATTGATTTTATTATTATTACTATCCTTGAATTTGGGCAGCTTAATACCAAGCTTGCCACCGCTCATCTGCTCCCAGCCGACAATGGTTAAAATATCATTTTTATTTTCCTGCGATTGAATCACCAGATCGCCAGTGATTTTATCCACACTTATACGCCATTTCTCATCGGATGAAATCCAGACATTATTTTCTTTTGCTGTCCATTTGAGTTTTGAAAGCAGTTGGTTATTAAGATAGATACTGCCCTTGCCGTCAGAATCATAAATCTTATCCTTGCCATCGCCGCTATTGAAATAATACTTGTCTGCGCCATCACCGCCCGCCAGAATATCATTGCCTGCGCCACCTATGAGCGTATCATTGCCGGCGCCGCCAAACAGATAATCATCACCATCGCCGCCAGAGATATCATCATTGCCCTTGCCGCCAAAAATCACATCCGCCTGCTTACCGCCCACTACCTTAGTAGTGCCATTGCCCAGCATCACCACCTGATGGGCGTCATCACCAGCATTGGCATCGGTACTCCAGCTTTGCCCGGTTTGCTCATCACGAAATACAATCGCATCTTCGGCGCCGAAGCCGTACTGTTTACGAATCGATTCTATTATCGATTTTTGTTGCACATGACTGTAAGACTGAGTAATTTTTAAAGCCTTAGTTTCATGAGTTGGCGGTCTATCCTCTAGGGCTTGTTTATATTCATTTGCCTGAGCAAAACGCATTTCCTGAATCATCCAGGTGCGCACCTTAATCCATTCTTCACCTACATCATCAATTTTGCGTACCGTTGGCATCTTATCTGGATTCAATACCACTACTGGATTAAGCTGCATCAGCGCATTCAGATACAGCGATACCAGTTCTTGATTGCCCTGTTTTTCCCATTCCTGCAACTGCGTTAATAATTTTTCCGGCAGCTCATCAATAAATGCCAGCTGGTATTTAAATTCAAACTTACCCGGCTTCCCGGCAATTTCCTTGCGATGACCATTCACCGGATCAAAGACAAAACCCGCCCCTTTTTCTGCAAAGTTATCATCCTTAATGCTATTTACCCGCGGATTAGTAGGTTTAAAACAATTGGTATTTAATACCGCCGCCATAACCCATTGTGTTACTGCCTTGCCTCCAGCTACAGACCAGTTATATCTGAATTGTTGTCGTGCAGCATCGGTGTTTTTCTGATTGTTAAAATAGCTGCCTGTATGTTGGTAAGATGCAGCAGCATATTCCTTATACCATGAGTTTCGTGAACCCTCGTATCCTTTTTCTGCAAGAAAATCTTTAAATGTCGCAAGCATTTTTGTATTTTTTACCCAGCTTGCAGCCAGAGCCTGATCGGAGCCTGAAATAGCAATTTTTGTATAGCCATCATGTTGCGGATTTGGCGGAATATTGTCTGTACCTAAATTCTCCTGATTCCAATACATAGTTATAGCAGTAGTTGATGTTGGCATTCCCGAAATTTTATCAATATAGATATTACCATTTTGAATATCCTGCATAATACTGAATAGTTCGTAACTAGCGACCGAACCACTTATTCCAGTTCCGCAGGTTTTCCACATCCTCTCCCACATTAATTCAACAATATCTTCACCCGTTAATACCTTGCCATTGGGAAGCTTTGCCTTAGCATAGCGTTCGATCATGCGCATCGGCTCATACAGCGTCCAGTAATTAATATCCACATTATTATTTTTAAATACCTCAATATGAAACTCTTCCATTTCCTTATAACTAATATCTTGGCTTACACTACCCGAACCGGCTTTTTTCGCTAGCATATCCAGATAGCCCAAGGCCATGTAGCGGCGTATCTTATTGGTTTCGTCGTCCGTTAAAATATGGTGATGCTCTTTCGCCACCGCCTGCATAAATTCCAATGCGCCATTACCGGTAAGGGTATCCGCCGATGCTACCCCATACGCCCATTTAGCATAATGATAGCCACGTTTGGCCAGTTGCTGATACACTTCACCAACATCGGATAAATCCCCATTTAATATTTGCTCACGCCATGCTTTGATTTCAGCTGCCGATACTTTTTGTGCTTCTAACATAGTGCTCTCCTTGAGATAATCAATAAGTTATACCACTACTACAAACTAGGCTTTACCAATCTGTTTCCCCAATAGCCTGCCTTCTGGGCTTACGCGCCAGCTATCCAGTATATTGATAATATTGCTCTCCATCTCCTGCCACTGCGGTAGATAAGTACGGCTATAGCTAATAAGTACCCTGATATGCCAGTCATCGTTATAAAACATATGATGACAAGAATTTATATTATGAGTGAATTGACAGTCGATATAGGTTTTAATATTGCCGGCCTGATCTTTTTTGATAAAAATATCCTTGGCATTGTCATCAAATTTCCATGGTTCACCGGTTTTGGGATCAATACCATTATTGGCCCGATATACGGTTAAGCCATACAGCGGCTGTGGCTGCTGGATATAATCAAAATAGGTGATTTCTTTCGCCAATTTGAATTCATTCCGAACAGTGAAATTAAAATTCAACGGCGCAGCAGCATTATATTCGCCATAAATAATCACCCCAGCCCAAGGGAAAGGTTTGCCATACGGGATTAAGGTTTCATTATCGTGGCGATAATCCTCTTCTGTTTGCCGGAAAGAGGTATAAATATCGCCATCAGTGATGCGATACTGAAAACCAAATGATTCAATCGGTAAATCATAGGTTTTAGGTGGATGCTGGTATTTGGCTTTGATTTTCGGATCGGCAAAATCGCCCGGATCGCCCATATAGCGCGCCCAGCCACGGATTACTCCGGCGGGGATGCTGATGGATTGAGTACCTAGTTTGCCAATGGTGTCATAACGTCCACGACTATCCTGATTGCGGAATGGTTCCGACACTTGCTCAACAACTTGTGTTTCCGGTTGTTTGCCAAAATCTTGGTCACAGCCGGCAAGCAGCAATACCTGCCACAGCAACACCACAATAAGTAGACTTTTTCTAAATCCAGACTTCATAAGCAGCCCTGTTGTTCTACTTTATAGAGTAAAAATTAACAGAAATTTTACCAAAAGAAAAAGAAGGCGATTTTAAAATTTTTATTGTTTTAAATTAAAAGCTAAACAACAATTTAGTATTCATGTATATGGGATATGTTAATAAATATTTACATTGCGCTAAGTTTAACCAGCGCAGCGGATCTTATTGGTTTCGTCGTCCGTTAAAATATGGTGATGTTCTTTCGCCACTGCCTGCATAAATTCCAGCGCGCCATTGCCGGTAATGGTATCTGCCGATGCTACCCCATAGGCCCATTTGGCATAATGATAGCCACGTTTGGCCAGTTGCAGATACACCGCGCCAACATCGGATAAATCGCCATTTTCAATCTGTTTACGCCATGCTCTGATTTCAGCTGCCGATACTTTTTGTGCTTCTAACATGCTGTTCTCCCTAAGATAATCAATAGGTTGTACCACTATTAAAAACTAGGCCTTACCAATCTGTTTCCCCAGCAGTTTGCCTTCCCGGCTTACGCGCCAGCTATTCAGTATATTGATAATATTGCCCTCCATCTCCTGCCACAGCGGCAGATAAGTACGGCTATAGCCCAGTCGTACTCTTATGTGCCATCTATCGTTATAAAACATATGGCTACAGGAATCTATATGGTGGGTAAATTCACACTTGATATAGGTTTTAATATTGCCCGCCTGATCTTTTTTGAGCAAAATATCCTTGGCATTGGCATCCGATTTCCACGGTTCGCCGGTTTCCGGATCAATACCATTATTGGCCCGATATACAGTTAAGCCATACAGCGGTTGTTCCTGCTGAATATAATCAAAATAGGTGATTTCTTTCGCCAATTTGAATTCATTCTGAACTGTGAAGTTAAAATTCAACGGCGCTGCAGCATCATATTCTCCATAAATGATTACACCAGCCCACGGAAAAGGTTTGCCATATGGGATTAAGGTTTCATTATCGCGACGATAATCCTCTTCTGTTTGCCGGAATGAAGTATAGACATCGCCATCGCTAATGCGATATTGAAAGCCAAATGATTCAATTGGTAAATCATAGGTTTTAGGTGGGCGCTGGTATTTGGCTTTGATTTTCGGATCGGCAAAATCGCCCGGATCGCCCATATAACGCGCCCAGCCATCAATTACGCCAGCAGGGATGCTGATGGATTGAGTACCTAGTTTGCCAATGGTGTCATAACGCCCACGACTATCCTGATTGCGGAATGGTTCCGGTACCTGCTGCGCTGGTTGTTTTTCCGGCTGTTCGCTCAAATAATAGTCACAGCCGGTAAGCAGCAATACCTGCCACAGCAGCACCACGATAAGCACAATCTTTTTATATCCAGACTTCATAAGCAGCCCTGTTGCTCTATTTTATAGAGTAAAAATTAACATAAATTTTACCAAAATAAAAGAAAAAGAAGGCGATTTTAAAATTTTTATTGTTTTAAATTAAAAGCTAAACAACAAATCAGTATTCATGTATATGGGATATATTAATAAATATTTACATTGCGCTAAGTTCAACCAGTGCAGCGAATCTTATTGGTTTCGTCGTCCGTTAAAATATGGTGATGCTCTTTCGCCACCGCCTGCATAAATTCCAATGCGCCATTACCGGTAATGGTATCCGCCGATGCTACCCCATACGCCCATTTAGCATAATGATAGCCACGTTTAGCCAGTTGCAGATACACCGCGCCA
>NZ_MEIR01000037.1 GCF_002777825.1 Snodgrassella alvi
TGAAAATATTGTTGATATTCTTCATCTGAAGAAAAATTATTGCCTATCCATAGCTGAATAGTAACTTTATTCAAATCAATTTTATTCATGCTGACTACTCCTATTCTATTAACATTTAGATTTATATCGCATATGTTTGTTATGCATTTTATCTATAATGGATCTTGCTTCTGTTTTCGATTGGGCGCCGTTTAATTGTTCTATTAGCTCCTTATGGAACCAACTGCCAGCACCAGTGCCATGATGAGCTCCTTCAAGTATTTCTCCTGTTTTTCCATGTTTAACACCGGTAAAATAAATATCCTTTGTCGGTAGGGTCAGTGCTTTTAATTCCTCAGCAGTAAAACCTAAAGACTTCGCTTTGGCAGCAAGGCTAACTGGAAACATTTCATGTTTACCGCCACCATTTCTTAATCCTCCTTTTACAGCTTCAATATTCTGATTAATCTCTTCGGGTGTTGCATTATTAAACCAGTCATCAAAACCTCCTCTTGGCCACGGAGCTTTAGCCCATCCCCACGGATCAATCCAAGTCAACCCATTAGGCGCATACTGATACAGATTAAACCCACCCAGCAATCCTATCGGGTCTGGCTGGGTAAAGCGGCCTATATCCGGATCATAATACCTGAAGGTATTGTAATGTAAGCCGGTTTCTCTGTCTAAATATTGTCCCTGATATCTGAGGTTTTGCTCTATGGGTTCGTGTTCGATTTCATGAATCCGTTTTCCCCAGAGCTGAAAGCTGCATTCCCACAGTATTTTACCGTTTGCATCGGTCAGCTCTTCTGGACAGCCGTTCAGGTCGGTGTGGAAGTAGCGGATATGTTGTTCATGGTTGCCGTCTGTGTCTATGCGTGCCAGTGGTTCGTAGCTGTTATGGTCGGTATAGATATACAGGCTGGTGGGGTGATTCGGGCCGGTTTCCTGAATCATTCTTAAGCCGTCCCACAGGCGGTGTTCAGCGTCGTAGTGGTAGTGCTGGGTGGCACCGATGGTCTATTTGGTCTGGGTTCTGCCGTGCTCGTCTAGCGGTAGCGGTTTCCTCTGAAATGCAGCAGTTGGTTACAGCGGATGACATTCTGATTGCTAGGGTCTAATTCTATTGGCCGTCTGTGGTCTAATAGGTTGGCGGCAGCATCATATTGCAGGGTTTCCCAGTATCTCTGGTTACGACAGCCTTCGATTCTGCCGGTGCGATCATAGTAGTAATCGGTCTGGCCGTGTTTGCTGTGTCTTTTGCTTACCAGCCGGTCGAGGTTGTCATACTAGTAGATGTGACCGTCGATATTTATCTGGTGCAGGTGACCGAAGCCGTAATACAGGCTGTTGATGGTGCGTCCATCCGGCAGGATAGTGGCGATGCGATTGCCCAGTGGATCGTAGCTTAGTTGTTATTTATGCCCGTCCAGATGGGTCTGCTCAATTAATCAGCCAGAGATATTATATTGGAAACAGTTAAAAGTTATTTAAGAAAGAGAAATCATCCCTACTTTTCCATCCGGTAATAAACAAATAACTATTCCTTTTCCTTCAAGTCGAACTACATCACAAAATTTATTTACATTCCAATCTTTTATTTTAGATAGCTCTAGCCAATTATCAAGTTTCCAGCTATTTATTCTACCAAGAATTACCATCTTTTTTCTAAGACCATGCATGTCAATATTTATACTTATTACAGTGTTATTTTCAGATAAAATATTGACATTGCCATATAAATGACTAAATATTTTTGATTTTCTGTTCAGTCTTGCTACAGGTAATTCTGGTTCTCCCATCGTTTCATAAATAAGAGAATCAGATGATCCGACATGCAGTTTTTTAATGTGTAGACTGTTAATAATATCCATTAACTCTATTTGAAATATGGGTTTCCATTCTTCATTCATTATTAGCAACCTATCTTAGCATTATATCTTTGTACATTACGACCAATATCACGGAGCTCTCTTGATCTACCATTAGCTAAATTACGCAAAGTTCCTGTTTCTGTTTTGGCATGAGCTAAAACAGAACGTACACCTTCATTGGCTTTATTTAAAATATCATTTCTAAATTTCATATCATTTTCAAAGCGTTCTTTTGCTAGCATGATGGCTTTTGTTACTTTCACACTACCTCTCTCATTTGGAATTGCATTAGTAAAGGTTATACCACCTTTGTGATCGGGTCTTACTGATAATTCAACACCTCCAGGAGCATAAAAATGCAACCCTTTTTGGACAATATCATTATAGCCAGGTGAATGGATCTGCCATGTACTATAACTCCATCCCCACGGATCAATCCAAGTCAACCCATTAGGCGCATACTGATACAGATTAAAGCCACCCAGCAATCCTATTGGGTCTGGCTGGGTAAAGCGGCCTATATCCGGATCATAGTACCTGAAGGTATTGTAATGTAAGCCGGTTTCTCTGTCTAAATATTGTCCCTGATATCTGAGATTCTGCTCTATGGGTTCGTGTTCGATTTCATGAATCCGTTTTCCCCAGAGCTGAAAACTGCATTCCCACAGTATTTTACCGTTTGCATCGGTAAGCTCTTCCGGACAGCCGTTCAGGTCGGTATGGAAGTAGCGGATATGTTGTTCATAGTTGCCGTCTGTGTCTATCCGCGCCAGTGGTTCGTAGCTGTTCTGGTCGGTATAGATATACAGGCTGGTGGGGTGATTCGGGCCGGTTTCCTGAATCATTCTTAAGCCGTCCCACAGGAAGCGGGTACGGTTGTAGGGTTGGCCGTCGCGGTCTATTTGATGCTTTTCGATACGCCGGCCTAAGGCGTCGTAGACGTAGCCGTAACGCTGGCTGCGGTTTAGTTGTTCGATGCGTACTTCGCTCAGGCGGTGTTCAGCGTCGTAGTGGTAGTGCTGGGTAGCGCCGATGCTCTGTTTGGTTTGGGTTCGGCCGTGCTCGTCGTAGCTGTAGTGGTGTTCTCTGAAATTCAGGAGCTGGTTACAGCGAATCAGGTTGTGGTTGCTGTAGTCTTCTCTGTATTTGCTGTCCAGCAGGTTGGCGGCCGCATCGTATTGCAGGGTTTCCCAGTATCTCTGGTTACGGCAGCCTTCGATTCTGCCGGTGTGATCATAGTAGTAATCGGTCTGGCCGTGTTTGCTGTGTCTTTTGCTTACCAGCCGGTCGAGGTTGTCGTACTGGTAGCTGCGTTCGATGAGGATATCGGGCAGGATGGGATTCTGATTGCGCTGTATCTGTTTGTGTTGTAGGCGGCTGTTGCGGTCGTATTTGAACTGGGTGTTCAGGCGTCCCTGGGTACGTAATACTTCGCGGTACAGGTTGTCGCGTTCGATATCGCTGATGATGTGGCCGTCGATGTTTATCTGGTGCAGATGGCCGGAACCGTAATACAGGTTGTTGATGGTGCGCCCATCCGGCAAGGTGGTAGCGATACGGTTGCCCAGTGGGTCGTACTGGTGGCTGAGGGTGCCCTGTGCGGTGGTTTCGCTCAGCAGGTTACCCAGTTGGTCGTAGCTGAAGGCGATGAGGTCGGGTTCGGCTTCTGCGGGCAGGCCGGCTTTTTTGTAGCCGACTTTGATAAGGTTGTCGGCTTTGTCGTACTGGTAGGCGGTGGTGCCGTCGGTGGTGTATTTGCCGATGATGCGGCCGATGGCATCGCGTTTGAAGCGGTGGGTAATTTCGGCACTGCTGCCGGCAGCAAAGTGTATATTGCTGACGTTGTCGAGTTGTTCATAATCTAAATTTTATTTGCGTCCTTCTCAGATATGTTTGCTCTTTTAATCAGCCTTACCAAATAAAGACTACAATATTTTTAATTTTTCGGTTAACTCTTTTATACATGTTTCTGCCAATTTTTTGTATTTTATAGCAATTTTTCCTGAATACTTCTCATCAACCATTTTTTCAAACTCTTGAAATGTGCCAAAAAAGTCATTCATTTGAATAGCGAATCCGTTATTAACCCAACAAGCAAAAATAGTTTGTGAGTTATCTTCGCAGTTTTTGCGATAAGCTATATTTTGTATTTTATCTATATCTAAATATAAACCGGTGCCGACAGATAAATTGTCAGGTAATTCTCGAATACTTGTTGATTCTATATTTAATTTACCTCCAATCGATAAATTTTCAGGTAATATTTTGATTTTTAAGTATTTTAAATCTAAATCACCTTTAATTGAGAAATTTTCAGGTAACGCTTCTATTTCAGTAAACCCTAAATATAAACTACCTCCAATAAAAAAATTTTTAGGTAATACTTTGATTTTTGTCATTGTTAAATTTAGATCACCTTTAACAGATAGGCTTTCCGGTAGTGTTGTTATTTCTGTATTCGCTAAATTTAGACTACCACTTATAGAAAAATTTTTAGGTAATGCTTTGATTTCCGTATTTGTTAAATATAAATAACCTCCAATAAATACTTTTTCAGGTATAGTTTTGATTTCTGTATTTCTTAAATCTAAATCACCATTAACAGAAAAATTTTTAGATAGTGCTTCAATTTTTGTATGAGTTAAAATCAAATCACCGTTAATAGATAAGTTCTCAGGTAATGCTTTAATTCCTCTGTTTCTTAAATTTAAATTACCATCAACAGTGATTTTATTGTCTTGAATGAGATACTTTATACCTTTTTTATTTAGTAATTCTAACAGTTTCTTCATAATCTCTCTTTAGCAATAAAAACTGCTTTAAATAGGCTGCATTAATGCGATTGATAACGGTAAATCTTACTATTACAGATTTATGCTTAATACTGGAAAAGTCAAAAAAAGACCTTTCCAGTATTATTAATCTAAAAAATCATCATTTTCAAGGTAGTAAATAATAGCATCTAATAAATCTTCTTTTGTAGCATTAGGATGATGATCTAATTTATTGTCAATAATATCTAAAAAAGTTTGATATTCCAACCAATCTCGATATTTATCAGGGTACTTATCACACAGCTCACCCATTTCATCATCATCATCATCAGTTTCAGGAAGGTAAAAAGTACCTTCTCTTATATCCTTTTTTTTATTACCTATCTTAATATTTGTAAATAAAAAATACCATAATTCAGGACGATCTTTATAAATAGTTAATAGTCCATTGATACCTTCGATAATTTTCATTCATAATCTCCAATTATTATTTACGACAAATTGTACCACCGCCCCATTTTTTGCGCCCACCAGAACCATCAGGGTGATATATTTTATGATATTTATTGTGGTCTTTTCGATCAACCAAACTTAATATTCCTTCTTTATTTTCATGATGCCATGTCATATTTGGTGGAGATCCACTCTTAAATTTACCTTTTGAATTTGGTTGCACATGCTCCACAACTCCCGGATATTTAGTTTGCATTTCTCTCTTAAAAGCAGGATCACGCTGCATGCGTTCATAAACAGACTGATTCGCTCGCTTAAAATGCTCAGCATCAGAAAGACTATATTCTGAAGGATTTAATGTGTGCTCGTGGAATACATGATATTTTCCCAAGCCACGAGTCCCTTCTCCAGCATACCACCCCCACGGATCCACCCAAGTTAACCCATTAGGCGCATACTGATACAGATTAAAGCCACCCAGCAATCCTATCGGGTCTGGCTGGGTAAATCTACCTATATCCGGATCATAATACCTGAAGGTATTGTAATGTAAGCCGGTTTCTCTGTCTAAATATTGTCCCTGATATCTGAGGTTTTGCTCTATGGGTTCGTGTTCGATTTCATGAATCCGTTTTCCCCAGAGCTGAAAACTACATTCCCACAGTATTTTACCGTTTTCGTCGGTCAACTCTTCCGGACAGCCATTCAGGTCGGTGTGGAAGTAGAATATTTCTTCATCATCGCTACCTCTTTTATCTATCCGTGCCAGTGGTTCGTAGCTGTTTGAATTGGTATGTTTAATTCGATGATCTACAGCATTGTTAAGATTTAAGGAAGTTGTGATTTACATTTAAATTATCCTAAAAGCATATATTTGATAAATAAATCATAGCATGATGATAGGTACAATTTTTAAATAAACTGAATATTACTAATACGTCAAGAAAGTAGAAAGCCAAAATATCCAAGGAGAGTTTTTACTACAACCTATCAAGTATTGATTAATTTTCTTCAAAATATTCGTCACTTATCATCGATAGTATATCGATTTGATTAAGTACATTTTTTAAAAACTTATATCTACTTAACTTATCAGCATTTTTCCCATTGATAAAAGAAACTTTTATTAATGTACAGAATTCTTTATTTTCTTCATCTAACCACTCGTCGGATAACGGGATATAATTATCTGTAATAGTTAATGTGTCCGCATAAAGACCATAGTAAGAGAAGTACACCCCAAAGTAAGAGCTATCATGTTCAGAGCAAGTTATATCCCATTTATTATTCAACAATTCACTTATCTCTTTTTTAGATTTATTACTGCCGTATTTTAGAAAGTATAATTTTCTCATTTATCGCCCGCCACATTTCCCTGGAATTCTGATTCCTTTTCCTTTAGCTTTGACTTCCACTGAAGACTTAAAGATCATAGCATTTACAGGTCTATCTCCAGATATTCTAGATAATCTTTGTAGAATATTATCTATACCTAATTTTTTAGCCGTATCACTACCCATATTAATTGGTCCAGTTCGTCCACCTTTTCCTATCCCTAAGTATTCTGCTTTCTGATATAACTCTGGATGTGATACAGCTACATCAAAATCACTAACACGACCAACATCAAAAGGTTTTCCTGTAGAGAAGCTTACACCAGACACAGAACTTCCTTGCATGTATGAAACTGAGCTAGGATATCCTAATTTACTCAGACCTGCCTGTAATGTTTGACCAAATTGTTTAAATTGCCCAAAGCTCTTAAAGCCATGTGGTACCCCATCCTTTGAGAATCCTAAAGGATCAATCCAAGTCAACCCATTAGGCGCATACTGATACAGATTAAACCCACCCAGCAATCCTATCGGGTCTGGCTGAGTAAATCTACCTATATCCGGATCATAATACCTGAAGGTATTGTAATGTAAGCCGGTTTCTCTGTCTAAATATTGTCCCTGATATCTGAGATTCTGCTCTATGGGTTCGTGTTCGATTTCATGAATCCGTTTCCCCCAGAGCTGAAAGCCGCATTCCCACAGTATTTTACCGTTTTCGTCGGTCAACTCTTCCGGACAGCCGTTCAGGTCGGTGTGAAAGTAGCGGATATGTTGTTCATAGTTGCCGTCTGTGTCTATGCGCGCCAGTGGTTCGTAGCTGTTCTGGTCTGTATAGATATACAGGCTGGTGGGGTGATTCGGGCCGGTTTCCTGAATCATTCTTAAGCCGTCCCACAGGAAGCGGGTACGGTTGTAGGGTTGGCCGTCGCGGTCTATTTGATGCTTTTCGATACGCCGGCCAAGGGCGTCGTAGACATAGCCGTAACGCTGGCTGCGGTTTAGTTGTTCGATGCGTACTTCGCTCAGGCGGTGCTCGGCGTCGTAGCTAAAATTATAAATCTATTCCTTTGATATTATTTTCGATAAAGAATTGTTTTAACTTATCTGATATAACAATACAACTTTTATACTCTAAGCTCCTTGCCATGTAAAAATTTTCCATTACTTCTTCCTTAAAGACGATTTTATTAAAGTACTTTGGCCCATCAGGTAAATAATCTAATATTGGTTCACTATCTGATTTATCTAGATCTATGCATGATAGCATACGCAGAATGTTTAATACTTTAAAGCCAGAATGTTTTTGACCATTAATAATCACATTTGCGTCAAGTAATTGAACGTCTTTTAAGAAATCCTTATTATTTGCAAGCAGAGTTGCAAGTCTGGGTGAAATGATATTAAACCCACAACAACGGTAAAAATCAAGAGATAGCAATCTCTTTTCACTCACTTTTTTTTCTACTTTAAAAAGTAAAGAGTTATTTATTTTAATTATTTTGCATTGTCTTAAATCAAGAGGATCTACGTCACCTTTTTCATATTCCAGCCAATAACTATCAGGGTAATTATCAGTCTTTTTCAGTTCATATATCATATTAGCATCCTTTAGCTCTAATAGCTCTAATTGAATTTTTGTTCAAAATGGTTTTGCCGTTACGTAAATTTGCTCTTTCACTCCTTATTAATTCCCTTAAAGCATTTTTATATTCTTTTTGTGTCCATTTGTTATTTTTTCCATTTTCTAATATTTCATCCATTTTCGCTTCTATTTTATCTTTATATTTAGGGTGAGAACCTTTATGAATAGTTCTGGTAGGATGTGCATCGGCCAATGTAGGGAGATAAATAATATTTTTTATCGAATGAATATTCATGCCAGCCTCTTTAAGCAAAGGGTGATTCTTTAATTGCTGCGGAATAATATGGTGTTTTTGGAAGCCATCAATTTTGGGCATCGTATTGTATGTCCATAAGCCCCACGGATCAATCCAAGTCAATCCATTAGGCGCATACTGATACAGATTAAACCCACCCAGCAGTCCTATTGGGTCTGGCTGGGTAAAGCGGCCTATATCCGGATCATAGTACCTGAAGGTATTGTAATGTAAGCCGGTTTCTCTGTCTAAATATTGTCCCTGATATCTGAGATTCTGCTCTATGGGTTCGTGTTCGATTTCATGAATCCGTTTTCCCCAGAGCTGAAAACTGCATTCCCACAGTATTTTACCGTTTGCATCGGTAAGCTCTTCCGGACAGCCGTTCAGGTCGGTATGGAAGTAGCGGATATGTTGTTCATAGTTGCCGTCTGTGTCTATCCGCGCCAGTGGTTCGTAGCTGTTCTGGTCGGTATAGATATACAGGCTGGTGGGGTGATTCGGGCCGGTTTCCTGAATCATTCTTAAGCCGTCCCACAGGAAGCGGGTACGATTGTAAGGTTGGCCGTCGCGGTCTATCTGATGCTTTTCGATACGCCGGCCTAAGGCGTCGTAGACGTAGCCGTAACGCTGGCTGCGGTTTAGTTGTTCGATGCGTACTTCGCTCAGGCGGTGTTCAGCGTCGTAGTGGTAGTGCTGGGTGGCGCCGATGCTCTGTTTGGTTTGGGTTCGGCCGTGCTCGTCGTAGCGGTAGTGGTGTTCTCTGAAATTCAGGAGCTGGTTACAGCGAATCAGGTTGTGGTTGCTGTAGTCTTCTCTGTATTTGCTGTCCAGCAGGTTGGCGGCCGCATCGTATTGCAGGGTTTCCCAGTATCTCTGGTTACGGCAGCCTTCGATTCTGCCGGTGTGATCATAGTAGTAATCGGTCTGGCCGTGTTTGCTGTGTCTTTTGCTTACCAGCCGGTCGAGGTTGTCGTACTGGTAGCTGCGTTCGATGAGGATATCGGGCAGGATGGGATTCTGATTGCGCTGTATCTGTTTGTGTTGTAGGCGGCTGTTGCGGTCGTATTTGAACTGGGTGTTCAGGCGTCCCTGGGTACGTAATACTTCGCGGTACAGGTTGTCGCGTTCGATATCGCTGATGATGTGGCCGTCGATGTTTATCTGGTGCAGATGG
>NZ_MEIR01000038.1 GCF_002777825.1 Snodgrassella alvi
CAACCCGAACAACCCCAACAACCCCAACAACCCCAACAACCCCAACAACCCGAACAACCCCAACAACCCCAACAACCCGAACAACCCGAACAACCCGAACAACCCTACTCAACCAGAAAATAGTAATAATTCATTAAAACTGAAGCCTACTTACCGGAAAGAAGTTCCTCTGTATGCTGCTGTTGCTGCCCAACTCCGGCAAACTGATATCATCATGCTGGGCAATATGCACCAAAGGATTGGCACAACACCAACACCAGATGAACGCATGAGCTGGGGACGCATCATTTCTGGTCGAACCGATATTCGGCAAGACGGTATTCCTGATGCCCACTCCTCCGGCAACTATGTCGGCGTACAACTGGGCAGTGATATCTGGCACAATCAAGGCTGGCGAATCGGCGGTTATCTAGGTTATATCTACAATGATATGAATGTTGATGGCTTTGCCAGCGGCATATATGGAAAAGTAGGCAAAAACACATCAAAATCCTACTTCCTCGGAGCCTATAGTAATTATGTTTACGCCAACGGAGCCTATCTTGATATCGTCCTGCAAGGAGCACACCATCATGTCGACATCAAACCCAATGGTAATAACGATAGCACCCAGAAAGGTCATGGTTTCACCGTATCAATCGAAACAGGCAAACCATTTACCATCAGTAACAGCAATTGGGAAATAGAACCCCAAGCACAAATAGTGCATCAGTGGCTGGATTTAAACGATACAGATATCAGTGGCAAAACCAGTGTCAGCCACAATCACAATAATGCATGGTTGTTCAGATTAGGCGGACGCATGCAAGGCAGCTATCAACTTAACAAAGGTACCCTACACCCTTATGCCCGCATTAACCTAATCTACTCACCTGATGGAGCAGATCGAACCACCTACAGCGCCAATATCGCAGCAACAACATTGCATTCCGGTGCTGCGCATACCAGCACAGAATTGGCTATAGGAGCTAATTACAACATCAATGAGCGAGTAAAAATATACAGCGAAATCGGCCATACCTGGTCCAACGGCGGTAATGCGCGAGTAAAAGCACCGCTAAGCGGTTCTCTAGGATTGAAAGTTAACTGGTAACCAAGCAAATAACCAGATATATCACCATCAAGGTCAAATCCCTCACAAGGATTTGACCTTTACCTACTCACCCAGATAACAAAAATATCAAATATATTTAATTATTTAACAACAATTACCCAGTTAAAAAACATATTAACCCAATACCCGAGAATAATTAAAATGGCTTCAATACTCCAAAACAAACTTTAAATCACAAACAGAAAATACCAAACACAACCCATCATTACAGCTTGCCATCTTCTACGTAAAAATACATTGAAACAAACAGAGGAAATAACCATGTATCAGCCCCATGAATACCCAACCCGCACAGCAATGAACACCGCTCTTGCTGCTGCCATCAGCAACAACCTGCAACAAGCCGTTGCCCAGCGCGCTCAAGCATCACTGGCACTTTCTGGAGGGCCTGCTGTTATAGAGTTGCTCCAGATATTAAGCCACACAATCCTGCCATGGGAAAAAATCCATATCACCTTAGTAGATGAACGTTGGGTAGACAAAGAGCATGAAGACAGCAACGAGCGCCTAATGCGTACGCACTTATTGCAGAATCAGGCCAAAAATGCCCATTTCATCAGCCTGAAAACCATAGCCGATACCCCCGGCGACAGTATCGATGAGATCCACACCCGATTACAGCAAGCCCTGCCCTTACCAATAGATGTACTGGTATTAGGAATGGGTGAAGATGGCCACACAGCTTCACTGTTCCCTCATGCAGAAAACCTCAGCAAAGGACTGGATATGCATTCCAACAGAATGGTTATTGATATGCAGCCTCTCACTGCCCCGCATAAGCGTATTTCATTAACCCTACCGGTTATTCTCAATAGTCGTCACCTATATCTCCAGCTAGTAGGAAAAAAACAGCAACAAGTATTTCAGCAGGCATTAGCCGGCAACGATATAGATCAAATGCCCATCCGAGCTATATTACAGCAGCAACCAAAAATACAGATTTATCTGGCACAATAAAAATGCGCCAGCAAAGCTGGCGCAATACATAAAACCAAATCTACTTTTACCATGAATAACGGTAATTCAGATTAATGCCGAATTTCTGTTCAGTTTTCTGACCATTGGCATAATTAAGCTTAAAATCAGCATGATTATTGTGATCAAAATCCACCCCCATACCAGCTTCATACAAACCACTGTTACCCGCACCGGCAATACGCAGATTTTCATCATCAACAACAGCATGCCCCAGACCACTTTTATCATGCAGCCAATATGCCCCTACATAAGGGCTCAAACTTACCTTATTCAAAGCAAACGAAGTTTTAACTGCGGCTCCCAGCTTACTGCGATAAAAAGTAGTACTACTTGTATAATCATCGCCAGATAACCGACCAACCGTCATCCCAAACTTCGGCGTAACCACCCATTTATCAGCCAGATTGAAATCCTTGCCCAACTGAGCATTCAGACTATTCGCATGCCATGTAGAATTATCCATCTTACTGGCAGACGTTTTCAGATGGCTGTATCGGTAAGCCGCATCTGCGAACCAACCGCCGGCATTCTGCCAGCCAACATAAATACCAGTAGTTATCGCCTTCAGATTACCATCTTTATAATTGCCATTAAAGTCCACACTTGAATGCCCTTGTCCCACAAAAGCACCCAGATACGTCTGATTCTTATCACCATCACCCAATGGCAGAACATGATCATAACCTAATTGCAGACTATAAGACTTCTGCTTGAAGCCTGCCGTAGCCAAACCATCACTGGTGCCTGTACTATCAAAATGATCATTAGCATAATTACTGTCCAGCCACAGATTATTATTCCCCCGAGACTGCGATTTCAGGCTAGCGAGGCGCGCATTCAGCGGTTCCTGTAGCTGATACACAAACTGATTGGCGGCCTGACGCATACTGATCAGCGAATTGGCAAAATCACTGATTTCATAATCAGATCCATGGCCACCGCCACCAGAAGACGCTGCGCCCTTATCATTGCTTAAAACCCATTCATTATCATCTCCCCGATGGAAGAAATAACGGTATTTACCCACATCTACATAATCCTGCACCATAGTGAACGAACCATTACCACCCTTGGATTCAACCAGCGTTATTTTTCCATTCGGCGTTTTTGGTCGTTTACGGCTATCAGATACACTGATCTTATGCTCCCCATGTACCTCACCCTCAATCACAATCTTATCCGCCTGCTGATCAGCCAGACTAGTATTCAGATTAAACAAACCATTATTGCCGCTCAGATCACCATGAATCGTCAACGTCTTGAATTGACCACCTTTGCTAAAAGAAATACTGGAATCGTAAATATTCAGCTCATCCAGCTCACTATTGCCATTAATCAGCCAGAAGGAACCATTTTTCAGATTAAACGTTACTTTTGGTGCCAGCTTTGGATTCTGATCAATATAAATGCGCCCAGCCAATTGCGAGTTATCTGCAGTTAAAGTAAGTGGTTGTTGCGCCGCAACTGTTTCATCACCTATTGCATCATCATCCTCAGCACCTTCTATATAAGTGCGATGGTCATTAATACCCAATAAAGCATCATGCCCAATCAAACTACTATTTTTAATATTAAAGACGTGTGGAGCAGCTACTTCCTGATTAGTAGCTAACATGATACCAATACCGGAATTTATGGTACTGCCATCAATATTAACTGCACTCCCATTATTCAGAAAAAAACCAGCACTGAATGGGTTGGTAAAATTTATTTCCGTATTGGTAACATTGGCAATACTGTGATTTTTCAGATTGTGATTTGCTACATCAATACCGACATTCGCATACCCATTTCCTTGTATTTTCATGTTATTTATATTAACTATAGCATCTTGATCTTCCTCCACACTTTCGACGCGGATCGCAGATGAATAATCAGCATTCTTATTTAAATTTATAACAGAATCATGAATATCGGCCACACCAAGTGAAATGTAATATGCAAGTGAATTAGGTGCAGTAATAGAAAAATCAGCCTGAGAGTTCAGATTGCCGCCACTAAGCTCTACTCCGGTAATACCCTCATCAAATTCTTTCGGCTGGCCTTGCAAGCTAAAATGAACATTTTTAGGTAGCACAAACTGTGCATCTGCCCTCTGTGTGTGAAAATTCACGCCGGTATGTGCTACATCCTGCCTGAATGGCCCATACGCAGCATTATTTAGATACGATGTATCTACCGTGATTTCAGTATTCGGAGAAAACTCCACCCGTGGCGGTTCAGTAGAACCGGGCAAATCATAAACATTAAATATTGTAAAACCGCGAACATAAGTATTTTCCGGGATATCGTCGTCCTCGAATAAACTCTTGAATTCCTCTACAGTGGGTATTCCATTTCGATATTTCCCAGATGCAACAATGACCTTATTACCATTATTCACATCTGGATTAACTTCACACGAATCCAAAGCAGGGCAAATAGTATCAGCCATACTATAAGCCGACAAACATCCTAGCACCACCAGCATTAAAGCTTTAAGTTTCAATGGAGGATAAACTGATTTCATCACTAATTAACCTTAATATACATACACTACATCATACTAACATAATTAGTTAATTTATATTAATAAAAATATTTCTATACAGTTTGGTAATTACATATGTTTTTGTCATTTAAGTTACAAATAATAATGTAAATATCTCATTGCAACTCCCCCTAAAATAGTACAGCCCTAAAGTAGAAAATTCTTTCTATAAATCCACAAGAGGATTTAAACATCAAAAAAATGGCCGAACATCAAACCGTATCTATTCAAAAGAAGCTGAAGCCGGCCCCGTCAAAGAACTTTGCCATAGATATGGCATGAGTAATTCAACTTTTTATAAATAGCTGGAAAAATACAGTGATATAGAAACATCAGATATCAAACGTTTTAAAGAACTGGAAGCTGAAAACCGCAAGCTTAAGCAGATGTTTGCTGAGCTGAGATTTAAAATCTCAGCTTCAGGAAGAAATCATCAAAAAGCGCTAGTGCCCACTAAGATACATATTGCTCAATTTCATCCATCATTTAAACCTAAATCGAACTATATATCCGCACCGTTTTTTAAAGGTGAATATCTGTTTCCTCAAGCTTTCGTAGACTATCCAGATATAAAAGTAATTTATCAGGTTGATAATTTAATTATGTAGCTTGAGAAAAATATTAAAGCTCTACTGGTTCAATATAACAATATGCGCTCAGCTAAATTACTTTTATTTTTAGAATTATGTGTATTTGGTTGCTTTGATAACAAAAATTACTGCACTAAGAATGTCCGAATGTCTATATCTTTATCTGGTTGAAAACACAATTGCCGAAATTGGCAGCCAAGTGGGGCTATATTATTTTAAAATGTAGTGCTATCTTGATTTTTGTTCTTTGAGTAGACAAATAGCTGAATTAATCACTATTTATCTGTAATTCAGACAACCAAAATAAGCTGGCATTCAAAATCAGCCTAAAGATGACATAGCGCCTCATCACTCAGATTACAAGCGGCAAGAATAAAGATTTTATGCAGTAAAACTGCATCTATCAATATCAATGGTTTTATGGCGACAGTATTAAATTAGCATTAGAAAATGTTTATATAATAGATAGTATCAATTTTTCATAAAACCATTTATTTTTATAATAGCCTTATGGCTAGGCAGAATTCGGATTGTTGCATCAACATGCCCGAAAATAGTATAGTCGCTCCATCAGTACTGTGTATTAGATTAATGTAATGTACACAATGTGGATCGCCAACATTATGACGGATAATTGTCACAATTTAGGCACAGTAAACAAATCTGAGGAAGAAGTGATAACAGCAGATACGATGCGTAAAATATTGAAAGATATAAAATAAAGGTGAAATATTGATGGTGGGTCGTGAGCGATTCGAACGCTCGACCAACGGATTAAAAGTCCGCTGCTCTACCGACTGAGCTAACGACCCGAGAGCGCGCATTTTAGGCAAGAGTACCGCAGTTGTCAAGCCCCTTATCGTTTTTCATCTGTGGCAATATGGCGCTGAAAGTACTGCCACTGCCAATAACACTTTCAATTTGTAATTTACCATTATGTTCAGCCAGTGCATGTTTGACAATCGCCAAACCAAGCCCAGTACCACCGCTCTGGCGTGAACGACCGGAATCCACTCGATAAAAACGCTCTGTCAGATGCGGTATATGTTCTGCCGCAATACCCGCTCCAGTATCACTAACCTGAAAAATTGCCCGCCAAGAATCATGCTGAGACTGTTCACTTCTTAATCGGACGGCAATAGTTCCCTGTGGTGGCGTGTAGCGTACAGCATTAAACAACAGATTACTGAAAGCATTATACAAATCCTGCTGAATACCATTAACCCAGATATCTGTAGCCAGCTCACAGATAAAGGTATGTTTATCTGCTGACAGGATTCTAGCTTCATGCACCACCTGTTCTGCCAGAGCTGTGAGATTTACCGGCTGTTTGCGCATGGAAATATCAGTCTGGCTTTCTAAACGAGATAAAGTCAGCAGATCAGCCAGCAGATTACACATGCGTTCGCCTTCTTTACTCATCAAGGCAATAAATGACTGGCGCTGCTCCTGCGGTAGTTCCGGCATATCAGTCAATGTTTCCAAAAAACCATTGATGACAGTCAATGGTGTCCGCAGCTCATGTGAAACATTGGCCACAAAAGCAGTGCGGGTAGCATTTAACTGTTCAGCAGCAGTAATATCTTGAGTAATAATCAGTGTTGCCTGTTCGTCAAATGGTGTACGTATAATATTTAATATTCGGGGTAATCCACTACCGCTATTATCAATAGTAAGCTTCATATCCCCTGACTCCGGTGCCTGTTTATTCAGAAATTGCTGAAAATGGGCACTTCCAATCAGTTCAACCAGTATTCCATTACTGTCATGCTCTGGATTCAGATTTAAATGCGTGGCAGCCACATGGTTTAGCCACTGAATACGGCCATCCAACCCCAGAATCAGCACGCCTTCCGGAATAGTTTCAGCAATACGGTTAAAACGCAGTAAGGCCACGCCCAGTTTCTGTTTGCGTTTTTTGCGACTTTTAGCCTGCAACATCAGCGTATTGAAAATATTGTTCCAGATACCAATGCCATGGGGCACATTGCGCAGCTTTGGCCGTTCAAGCCAGCGCACCAGTTTGATTAAATGGTACCAATAGCCTACCAACCACAAAAAAAACAGACAGCACAGACCCATCAACATTAACTGCACGCTACCAATCAACAGTGACAGCACTACCACCGCTAACAGAGTAGCCAGTATTAAATATAGATGATGACGCAGTTCAGACATAAGGATGCATATTCCGGCCAAATATAAATTTAGTTATTAATGCTAATTACTAGAAAAACGGTAACCACTACCACGCACTGTTTGGATCAGGTAGTCATAACCAACTGTTTCAAGCCCGCGTCTTAAGCGGCGGATATGAACATCTATCGTCCGTTCCTCAACAAACACATGGTCACCCCACACCAAATCCAAAAGTTGCCTGCGAGTGTATATCCGATCGGGATGAGTCATAAAAAAATGCAATAATTTGAATTCGCTTGGTCCAAAAGAGATGATTTTTCCGTTTACCTGTACCCTTTGCTGCTGTGGATGCAGTTCCAGATCATGAATATACAGTGGAGTACTAGTTTTTTGTGGGGCGCGTCGGCGCAGGAGGGCATTAATACGCGCAATCAATTCTCGTGGTGAAAAAGGTTTAGTAATGTAGTCGTCGGCGCCCAGATTCAGACCTTGTTCCTTGTCCGTTTCTTCACCTCGTGCCGTCAGTAGAATAATCGGTAAATCACGAGTCCTGTCTGTATCACGCAAATACTTTATAAACTGTAAACCAGAAACCCCTGGTAACATCCAGTCTAACAAAATCACATCCGGTAATTGCGACTGCAATAATGGAAATGCCTCTTCTACACTAGGTATACTTTGCACCGTAAAACCGGCTTGCTCTAAAGTAAATTGAATCAGAGTGGAAATTGCATCCTCATCTTCCACCACCAATATATTGACCATCGTCATAATCATTACCCTAAACCAGATCAACAACTGCGATAGATTAATATAAAGATTCAAAAGAGTAAAACCAATCACCTATATATTAGCAAAGGCATAATCATAAAATATAATCTGTAAAACTAGCTGTACTTTCGTTCACACTAGTCTAATTATTTTATAAATTGCTACTGCTTACTTTTTCAGCATAAATAAATTAATCCTGAATACATTAATTAATATATAACCAATTAAAATTATGCTAAAAGACCGAAATAATTAGCCTAATCTGTATTATAAATGCAACCTAAGTTAGTGTATTTATTTGATCTACATCAAGCAAAAATCAATTCGCATAAAATTTTTAGCATAAAATTTTGTTTTTTCAAATAAAAAAATTCAAAACTAAATAATAAATCAAATATAACTATTTGTTTAAAAAAAAAAATAGCATCTGCATTTTAAGCTTATACATGAATTTATCAATGATTACATACTAAATTGACGAAATTACATACAAAAATATAGTATTTAATTGAGTTAATTTTATTAACTTAAAATTAATTTAATTTAACAACATCACTTAATTTTATTTATCACAAAGACACCTTTATGAACAAAATATATAAGCTGATTTGGAATAGAAAGGAACAGGCTTATACCGTTACGTCAGAACTAGTACGGAAACGCGGTAAAGTTACTGGGACAAAATTGGCTGTAGCGGTCGGTGCGGCCATATTATCGTCTAATATGGCATATGCTGAATGCTCGTCGTGTATCGAATCATCTACAATATCTGAAAGCCAGATCATACCTACAACTATGATTACTCTTGCAAATGTAGATGATGGAACTGTAACTGGAAGCGACATTCTCCAAGAGGGCAGTATCGGCAGCAACGGAACCGGCGATAACGGTACTGGCTCTGATGAAACCGGTAACGGTTCCGATGAAACCGGCAACGGCTCTGATGAAACCGGCAACGGCTCTGATGAAACCGGCAACGGCTCTGATGAAACCGGCAACGGCTCTAATGAAACCGGTAACGGCTCTGATGAAACCGGCAACGGTTCTGATGAAACCGGCAACGGCTCTGATGAAACCGGCAATGGTTCCGATGAAACCGGCAATGGTTC
>NZ_MEIR01000039.1 GCF_002777825.1 Snodgrassella alvi
AGCAATTGAAAAAAATTAATCTAAGCAATAAACAGCATAGTAAAAAATAATTTCAATATCACCCCCGAGTAAAGGAGCAGCCTATGTCTGAATCATCCCCGGCAACTATCCCTAAGCTGCTTAAGCCAGCCTGTTTATTGCTCGCCACCACCACCCTAAGCTCTTGCAGTGGCGGCTTTGAGCCATTTGTTGGCGTAACTTCCGGCAAAAACAAATCCTATGCTGCGCCGGTAGAAGCACTCGAATACAATTATGAAAATGTGCATGGTGGCAGTATTAATGGTGGCTGTATTCCTAATACGCCCGGTGTGGATGATTATGAAGTGGGCAAAAAACGCTATGGCGGCGGCTCTACCTGTGGCGCTGCCTATCTACCCGCCAAATGGAAACCGGGCATGACTGCGCGTATTTATTGGACAGTTTTACCATATCCGGGATGGCACGCTAGGGGTTTAAATTTGCCAGGGGTTAATTTTGATCAAAATGAAAAAAACGCAATAAGGCAGTACCATGAGGAACATTCGGCAGTCGTACCCTTACCCCCCCCTCCAGCATTTGCCGGCGATGATTTTGGCAAGGTAAGTAATATTACTGTTCATTTTCTGGCCTGCAATCAGATATATATTGATTATGGCACTCTGGAAGATGATTCACGCGAATCAGTAAGAAAACAATTTGCTCTATACGCCAAAAGCCAAAAACTTTGTACCCCACGCCCCTCCATTAAATCCATGGCCGATTATCGGCGCAATAAAGCCAAGCTTGATGCGATAAAGAAAGAACGCGAAAATATTCCGCAGGTAATCCTGCCTGAGTATATTCAGGAATTGCAGCAGCAGGGCAAATTCCCGGTACCAAGCAAGTAAATCCCGCATACCTAGCAACGGCCGGCCGTCTGTATTTTTGCAGCGGCCGCTTTGCTTATTTCTGCCATAGACATTCTGTAATCTTGCGCCTCTGGTCTGGCACCGTACCCGCCACACCCGTCTGCCGGGCTGTCTTTATGCTCGCTTCACTTTTCCCGGCCAGCGATAGCCGCCAGGCCAAAGCCAATTATTCCACACCAAAGCTGATTTAGGCCTCAAGATACAATAATATGGCGCAAACCAGCCTAAATACACAGCATAATATTAGTATCCATCTACTAAACTATTAAGCCTATTCGCATAAACCAACGCGTCTGCATGTAATTTATAACTGAGTAAAATATTGATATATAATTAACATTCAGAAAGAGGTAAGCAGCTAACAATAGCAAACAGTAGCAATTGAAAAAAATTAATCTAAGCAATAAACAGCATAGTAAAAAATAATTTCAATATCACCCCCGAGTAAAGGAGCAGCCTATGTCTGAATCATCCCCGGCAACTATCCCTAAGCTGCTTAAGCCAGCCTGTTTATTGCTCGCCACCACCACCCTAAGCTCTTGCAGTGGCGGCTTTGAGCCATTTGTTGGCGTAACTTCCGGCAAAAACAAATCCTATGCTGCGCCGGTAGAAGCACTCGAATACAATTATGAAAATGTGCATGGTGGCAGTATTAATGGTGGCTGTATTCCTAATACGCCCGGTGTGGATGATTATGAAGTGGGCAAAAAACGCTATGGCGGCGGCTCTACCTGTGGCGCTGCCTATCTACCCGCCAAATGGAAACCGGGCATGACTGCGCGTATTTATTG
>NZ_MEIR01000040.1 GCF_002777825.1 Snodgrassella alvi
CGTAAAGCTTGGGCTGTGCAATTACAAGAAAGTCATCCTGTTACTATTGCTATGAGCTGCGCAATTGTTGGCTTAAGCCGCTGTGCTTACTATTATCAACCTAAATTACCGGATGACTCGGTGATTGTGTCAGTACTCAGTGCTATCACTGACAGGCATTTACGCTGGGGCTTTCCCAAGTGTTTTAATCGTATCAGAAAGCTCGGCTATAAATGGAATCATAAACGCGTGTATCGGGTGTATTGTGAATTAAAGCTTAATCTCAGGGTAAAGCGTAAACAGCGCATTCCTCCACGAAATCCAGAAAGGCTATCAGTACCCAGTAAACAAGGTGAATGCTGGTCAATGGATTTTATGAGTGACAGCAGTCGCAATCAACAGCGTTTTAGAACTTTCAATGTGATAGATGACTTTAATCGTGAGGCGTTAGGCATTGATATTGCGGTTAGTTTACCTGCTGGCAGGATTACCCGTTATCTGGATAAACTTGTAACTACCCCCTAAAATAGTACAGCTCTGAAGTAGAAAATTCTCTTTATTAACCCATTGAGGATTTAAGCATGAAAAAAATGACTGAACATCAAATCGTAGCTATTTTAAAAGAAGCTGAAGCCGGTATTCCTGTTAAAGAACTTTGCCGTAAATATGCCATCGGCAACTCGACTTTTTATAAATGGCGGGAAAAATACGGTGGTATGGAAACGTCCGATATCAAACGTTTAAAGGAACTGGAAGCTGAAAACCGTAAGCTTAAGCAAATGTTTGCCGAGCTCAGTTTAAAATCTCAGCTTCAGGAGGAAATCATAAAAAAGCTATAGTGCCTACCAAGGCACGTAAAGCTTGGGCTGTGCAATTACAAGAAAGTCATCCTGTTACTATTGCTATGAGCTGCGCAATTGTTGGCTTAAGCCGCTGTGCTTACTATTATCAACCTAAATTACCGGATGACTCGGTGATTGTGTCAGTACTCAGTGCTATCACTGACAGGCATTTACGCTGGGACTTTCCCAAGTGTTTTAATCGTATCAGAAAGCTCGGCTATAAATGGAATCATAAACGTGTGTATCGGGTGTATTGTGAATTAAAGCTTAATCTCAGGGTAAAGCGTAAAAAATGCATTCCTCCACGATGCCCAGAAAGACTATCAGCACCCAGTAAACAAGGTGAATGCTGGTCAATGGATTTTATGATTGACAGCAGTCGCAATCAACGCAGGTTTAGAACTTTCAATGTGATAGATGACTTTAATCGTGAGGCGTTAGGCATTGATATTGCAGTCAGTTTACCGGCTGGCAGGATTACCCGTTATCTGGATAAACTGGCCGAATATCATGGCTATCCACTCAAAATACGAGTAGATAATGGACCGGAATTCACCGGAAATACGTTTACTAACTGGGCAAAATCACATGATATAACCATAGATTATATTCAACCAGGCAGCCCATATCAAAACGGGTATATTGAACGATTTAATCGTACCTATCGCACAGAGGTACTAGATTTATATCTATTTAATAATCTGGAACAAGCAAGAAAGGTAACCAAAGAATGGCTAACCAGTTATAACACCGAAAGGCCTCATGAAGCATTAAATAATATGACGCCGATTGAGTATAAAACCCTAAGACAAGCAGTATTATTTTCTACTTGAAGCTTGTACTAAGTTTGGGGTATTTACACTTCTGCTGTAATAATATCAAACTGCTTATTCTTATTAAAAAAGCTAACCTCGCTTCGTGGTATGCTGATACATGGCTGGCCATCTTTTTTTAAAGCAATATCCAGTTTATAAACCATTGGACGATGAAAATAACAGCCTGTTATGACCAGTAACTGGAGATTTATCAATAGCCATAGACTTAATCTTTGTTTCATCCTAATAATGCCTTTTTATTTACTTATCTTCTCTGGCATCTAAGTCTAACAACAATTTCACTGTACCATCAGTATCTTTTTTTATACGGAATTCTCTATCCCATGTCTTTTTCGTCCAGTTTTTTGTTTCATCGTTTCCTCTCACCGTTGTTACAAAACCTATTGAATAAGTAATATTCTCTTGAAAACGGTATTCAAATCGCAAGCACTCGCCTACCTGAACATGATACTTACTTGCCAAGCCTAAATTTTGGATATCATAATACTGTTTCTCCCAAAGTGAACCGATACTAACTGAAATACATCTGCTGTAATAATATCAAACTGCTTATCTTATTAAAAAAGCTAACCTCGCTTCGTGGTATGCTGATACATGGCTGGCCATCTTTTTTTAAAGCAATATCCAGTTTATAAACCATTGGACGATGAAAATAACAGCCTGTTATGACCAGTAACTGGAGATTTATCAATAGCCATAGACTTAATCTTTGTTTCATCCTAATAATGCCTTTTTATTTACTTATCTTCTCTGGCATCTAAGTCTAATAACAATTTCACTGTACCATCAGTATCTTTTTTTATACGGAACTCTCTCGCCCATGTTTTTTGTTCATCGTTTCCTCTGACTGTTGATACAAAATCGATTGAATAGGTAATATTTTCTTGGAAGAGATATTCAAAATGCAGACACTCTCCTGCCTGAACATAATACTTAATTGGTAAATTAATGTTTTGAATATTAAAATACATTTTCCGCCAGAGTGTACCTACTCCTTCCTGAACTATTTCTCCCATCAAGATATCAAACTGTCTATTACTATGAAACCGTGTTTCACTCACCGGTATGTTGATACATGGCTGGCCATCTTTTTTTAAAACAATATCCGGTTTATAAACCATCGGACGATGAAAATAACAGCCTGTTATGGCCAGTAACTGGAAATTTATCAAGAACCATAAACTTAATCTTTGTT
>NZ_MEIR01000041.1 GCF_002777825.1 Snodgrassella alvi
GCCGGCGATGATTTTGGCAAGGTAGCGAATATTACCGTCCATTTTCTGGCCTGCAATCAGCTTTACATTACTTATGGTACGGTAGAAGAGGGCAAAGATACTCCCTTGCATTACAAGTTGTTTGCCAAAAGCCAGAAGCTTTGTACCCCGCGCCCCTCCATTAAATCCATGGCCGATTATCGGCGCAACAAAGCCAAGCTTGATGCGATAAAGAAAGAACGCCAAAATATCCCGCAGGTAATCCTGCCCGAGTATATTCAGGAATTGCAGCAGCAGGGCAAATTCCCGGTACCAAGCAAGTAAATCCCGCATACCTAGCAACGGCCGGCCGTCTGTATTTTCGCAGCGGCCGCTTCACCTCTCCCGGCCAGCCATAGCCGCCAGGCCAAAGCCAATTATTCCATACCAAAGCTGATTTAGGCCTCAAGATACAATAATATGGCGCAAACCAGCACAAATACGCAGCATAATATCCGTATCCATCTACTAAACTATCAAGCCTATTCGCATAAACCAACGCGTCTGCATGTAATTTATAACTGAGTAAAATATTGATATATAATTAACATTTAGAAAGAGATAAGCAGCTGACAATAGCAAACAGTAGCAATTGAAAAAATTTAATCTAAGCAATAAACAGCATAGTAAAAAATAATTTCAATATTACCCCCGAGTAAAGGAGCAGCCTATGTCTGCATCATCCCCAGCAACTCTCCCTAAACTGCTTAAGCTAGCCTGTTTATTGCTGGCCACTACTGCCATCAGCTCTTGCAGTGGCGGTTTTGAGCCATTTGTTGGCGTAACCTCCGGTAAAAACAAATCCTATGCCGCGCCGGTAGAAGCACTTGAATACAATTATGAAAATATGGCCGGCGGTTCGATTAATGGCGGCTGTATTCCCGGTACTAATGGTGTTGATGATTACGAAGTGGGCAAAAAACGCTATGGCGGCGGCTCTACCTGTGGCGCTGCCTATCTGCCGGCCAGATGGAAACCGGGCATGACTGCGCGGATTTACTGGAAAGTCTATCCTTATCCTGGCTGGCGTGCAAAAATATTAAATTTACCTGGGTTAGTTGTAGATCGTAAAGAGTCAGCTATTATCGATCAATATGATGAAAATTATTCGGCAGTCGTACCCTTACCCCCACCGCCAGCATTTGCCGGCGATGATTTTGGCAAGGTAGCGAATATTACCGTCCATTTTCTGGCCTGCAATCAGCTTTACATTACTTATGGTACGGTAGAAGAGGGCAAAGATACTCCCTTGCATTACAAGTTGTTTGCCAAAAGCCAGAAGCTTTGTACCCCGCGCCCCTCCATTAAATCCATGGCCGATTATCGGCGCAACAAAGCCAAGCTTGATGCGATAAAGAAAGAACGCCAAAATATCCCGCAGGTAATCCTGCCCGAGTATATTCAGGAATTGCAGCAGCAGGGCAAATTCCCGGTACCAAGCAAGTAAATCCCGCATACCTAGCAACGGCCGGCCGTCTGTATTTTCGCAGCGGCCGCTTCACCTCTCCCGGCCAGCCATAGCCGCCAGGCCAAAGCTGATTTAGGCCTTAATACACAATAATATGGCGCAAACCAGCCCAAATACACAGCATAATATTCGTATCCATCTACTAAACTATCAAGCCTATTCGCATAAACCAACGCGTCTGCATGTAATTAATAACTGAGTAAAATATTGATATATAATTAACATTCAGAAAGAGATAAGCAGCTAACAATAGCAAACAGTAACAATTGAAAAAAATTAATCTAAGCAATAAACAGCATAGTAAAAAATAATTTCAATATCACCCCCGAGTAAAGGAGCAGCCTATGTCTGCATCATCCCCAGCAACTATCCCTAAGCTGCTTAAGCTAGCCTGTTTATTGCTCGCTACCACCGCCCTAAGCTCATGTAGCGGCGGTTTTGAGCCATTTGTTGGCGTAACCTCCGGCAAAAACAAATCCTATGCCGCGCCGGTTGAAGCGCTCGTATACAACTATAAAAATATCTCTGGTGGTTCGATTAATGGTGGCTGTATTCCTAATACGCCAGGTGTGGATGATTATGAAGTGGGCAAAAAACGCTATGGCGGTGGTTCTACCTGCGGTGCTGCCTATCTGCCGGCCAAATGGAAACCGGGCATGACTGCGCGTATCTATTGGCGAGTTTTACCTTATCCTGGCTGGCACGCCAGAGTATTAAATTTGCCAGGAGTTAATTTTGATGAAAATGAGCGAGCAATTATTCAGCAATATAGCGAGAATCATTCCGCAGTGATACCCTTACCCCCCCCTCCAGTATTTGCCGGCGATGATTTTGGCAAGGTAAGAAATATTACTGTTCATTTTTTGGCGTGTAATCAGATTTTTATTGATTATGGTACCAGACAGGAAAATGCACCTGAAATAGTAAAAAAACAGTTTGAACTATTTGCCAAAAGCCAGAAACTCTGTACCCCACGCCCTTCCATTAAATCCATGGCCGATTATCGGCGCAATAAAGCCAAGCTCGATGCGATAAAGAAAGAACGCGAAAATATTCCACAGGTAATTTTGCCCGAGTATATTCAAGAATTGCAGCAGCAAGGCAAATTCCCTGTGTCTGCTAAATAAGCTTTTATTATGTTTTTTACTGCGGCCGCCACCAGCAAATAGCATCATACAAATAATCTAATTACAACCATAAATGCAAGCAAGATAGATGAAAGAGTGATACATGTTTAAGCAACCCTTAGAAAACATACCGAAACTAGTAAAGTTAACCAGCTTATTGCTGGCCGCCACCGCTCTAAGCTCATGTAGCGGCGGCTTTGAGCCATTTGTTGGCGTAACCTCCGGTAAAAACAAATCCTATGCCGCTCCGGTAGAAGCACTAAACTATACCTTTGAAAATATTCATGGTGGCAGTATTAATGGTGGCTGTATACCTAATACATCGGCTATTAACTTTGAAGATATAGGTAAAAAACGCTATGGCGGCGGTTCTACCTGCGGTGCCGCCTATCTACCGGCTAAATGGAAGCCGGGTATGACTGCACGGATTTATTGGACAGATTTACCTTACCCTAATTGGCGACCAAAAGTATTGAATAAGCCAGGATTGGTTTTTGATGAACATGAGTATCAAACCATAATGCAGTATACTGAAAATCATTCCGCAGTCATACCTTTACCCCCCCCTCCAGCATTTGCCGGCGATGATTTTGGCAAGGTAAGAAATATTACTGTTCATTTTTTGGCGTGTAATCAGATTTTTATTGATTATGGTACCAGACAGGAAAATGCGCCTGAAATAGTAAAAAAACAGTTTGAACTATTTGCCAAAAGCCAGAAACTTTGTACTCCGCGCCCCTCCATTAAATCCATGGCCGATTATCGGCGTAACAAAGCCAAGCTGGATGCGATAAAGAAAGAACGCCAAAATATCCCGCAGGTAATTTTGCCCGAGTATATTCAGGAATTGCAGCAGCGGGGCAAATTCCCTGTGTCTGCTAAATAAGCTTTTATTGTGTTTTTTACTGCGACAACCACCAGCACCAATACAACTACTTTTACCACACACCAGCAAAATAGAACAATCGCCCGCTACACAGTAGTTACCATACACCGCCCGATTCCTGAGTACATCACGCTGGCCATAGATAGCCTCAATCCCTGAAAAATATTTTGTACAAGCACTTATAATTGAGTAAAATATTGAAATATAAATAAAATTAAGGAAAGGGCTATAAGCTGAAAATACAAAAAAGCAATAGCATCACAACCGTACATTAAAAAAATTAAAATGCACCAGCAAATAGCATCATACAAATAATCTAATTACAACCATAAATGCAAGCAAGATAGATGAAAGAGTGATACATGTTTAAGCAATCCTTAGAAAACATACCGAAACTAGTAAAGTTAACCAGCTTATTGCTGGCCGCCACCGCTCTAAGCTCATGTAGCGGCGGCTTTGAGCCATTTGCTGGCGTTAGCTCCGGCAAAAACAAATCCTATGCCGCGCCAGTTGAAGCGCTCGAATACAATTATGAAAATGTGCATGGTGGCAGCATTAATGGTGGTTGTATTCCGAATACACCGGGCGTGGATGATTATGAAGTGGGTAAAAAACGCTATGGCGGCGGCTCCACCTGTGGCGCCGCCTATCTACCGGCTAAATGGAAGCCAGGTATGACCGCACGGATTTATTGGACAGTTTTACCATATCCGGGATGGCACGCTAGGGGTTTAAATTTGCCAGGGGTTAATTTTGATCAAAATGAAAAAAACGCAATAAGGCAGTACCATGAGGAACATTCGGCAGTCGTACCCTTACCCCCACCTCCAGCATTTGCCGGCGATGATTTTGGCAAGGTAAGAAATATTACTGTCCATTTTCTGGCCTGTAATCAGATTTTTATTGATTATGGTACCAGACAGGAAAATGCGCCTGAAATAGTAAAAAAACAGTTTGAACTATTTGCCAAAAGCCAGAAACTTTGTACCCCACGCCCCTCCATTAAATCCATGGCCGATTATCGGCGCAACAAAGCCAAGCTCGATGCGATAAAGAAAGAACGCGAAAATATTCCGCAGGTAATTTTGCCCGAGTATATTCAAGAATTGCAGCAGCAGGGAAAATTCCCCGTACCCAGCAAATAAGCTATTTCTCTTTTTACAGCGGCCGTACCACCATATGGAGGGTACGGCCGTTATAGCTGCGCTATCTCCTATTGGCTATACATATGTAAACAAAAATACAAACTTTGTATAAAATATGTTAATATAGCCTGATGACAACTGTACCTAAAACATTGGATTAACAGCCATATCTGGCTGAAATCCCATGGGCAGGCAGGGGCTGTGCGCAACAACTACGCCAGCAAACACCATCATGGCCTGCTTGCAGCGCCGGCTGCCTGCCGCCCGGCTTTTTTGTATAAATGAGTGAAAGAGGAAGCTCGCCATGGCTGAACAAGACGATAATAACAAACAAGCAGTACCGCCGGCTGCGGCCGATAAACCGGCAGCGGATACCAAGCCGGGCGCGCCCGCCGGCAAACCGGCAGCCAGGCCCAAGTCCTCGCCCAATAATCCGCATAACCACACCATCAGCCTTGATGGCATTACTGCAGGCCATAAAGTAGAGCAGAATGATTATGGCATTTACGATAATGCCCAAGCCGCCGATGCCGCCAATCACCCCGCCGCCGCCAGCCCCCAAAAAAAAGACTCAGCCAAAAAAAAGCCGGCGCCACCCGCTGCCAAGCAGCCGGGTAAACCATCCGCCGGCCAGCAGCCCGGCAAAAACACGCCGCCAACCATGCCCGATTTGCCTGCCCCCCCTACAATAGCAACTCTGGAAACAAAGCTCAAAGAGCTGGCCGCGCCGTATATGCCGGCCATCAAGCCAATTGAATTTCAATGGCCGGGCATACTCAAGCCGGATGAATTTCCTACCGCTGCCGGCGGCCGCCTGCCGGCATCCATCAACAGCATTCACGATAATCGCAAAGACAACCATTTTATCGACCGCACCAAGGCCAAGCCCTGCCAGAAAATACTCAAAATCAGCTTCTTTTTTGATGGCACCAACAACCACGAAAAAGCCGATAGCGTGGTCTCCGGCGCCACTCCCCCTACTGTCGAGCAGCTCGATCCGCTCCAGCACGCCGCCGCCCAGCAGGCCAAGCTGATTCAGGCTTATACCTATCCGCGTACCACCAATGTAGCGCGTCTGTTTCATGCCTGTATGGGTGCTGGTGGCCGGCCAGGCGATAATAATCGTGACGATGAAATGATTAAAAATGGCTGGTTTAAGCATTATATTCAAGGCGTTGGTACGCGCTTTGAGGAAATCGGCGACGATAATCCCAAAATGCTTGGCGAAGCATTGGCTAAATATGGCCAGGCGCGTATTAACTGGGGCTTAACCCGCATCTGCGATAGCTTAGGTATCTGCAAGATATTTAATGAAAAAGATTTACCATTAGCCACTGCGCAAAAAATGGTCAAAGGCATGGATTGCCGTATCGGGCGCAAAGTGCAGTTGGATAGCTTTCTCAATACTTTGCAGCGCCCCGATTCCACTCCCTTGCCCAAAGCCATCAAGCTATATGTGGTTGGTTTTTCCCGCGGCGCTGCCGAAGCGCGTACCTTTATCAACTGGCTGCTTGATTACCTGCTCGACCGCGACGAAAATGCTGCCGCCCGCGCCCAGTTGGAGCAGTTACAGGCGCAGCAGGCGCAGGAGCGCATTAACCAGCGGCAGGACAATCGCGCTGCGGCCGCAGCCGCTGCTGAAGCCGCCGCAGCGGCCAAACAGGATGCACCAGATAAAGACAAAGATAAAGCACCAGCCGCTGCCGCGCTTGCCAGCCCGGTAAACAGTGCTGCCGATAAGGCCGCCATCCAGCGCGTGCAGGCGCAAGCCGCCGCCATGCGTTCCACCGCCCCCAAAACAGCGCCCAAAGGCAAAGACGCTACTGCACCCGCTGGCGAGCAGGCCTATCAGGGCATTGAGCTTAAGCTGCTTGGTATTCCCATCTATATCGAAATGTGTGGCCTATTTGATACCGTGGCCACCGTAGGCATGTCGCCGCTGGTGGCCATGGTTACCGGCCATTGCTCCTGGGCACACCGCACTATGTCTCTACAGCGCGCCGGCAGCGCCGGCTTTGTTAAAAACTGCTACCAATTTGTTTCTGCCCATGAGCAGCGCAAAAGTTTTTCCGTTGACAGTATCTGCGTCGATGGCGGCTATCCCAAGGGCAATTTTAAGGAATACGTTTATCCGGGCGTGCATTCCGATATCGGCGGCGGCTATCCGCCCGGCGAGCAGTTTAAAAGCAACTACGGTATGGGGCATGTACTGGCACAGATTACCCTGCATGATATGTATGCGCGTTGCTGGCAGCATGGCATGCCATTGCAGGTTTGGTTAGATCATCCGGCTTTAAAAAAAGAAATGCAGAAGCATCCACGCTTTAAGCTGAAGAACTATGAATTCATGGATTACGATACTGATAAAGAATTTGCCACCCAGCCGGAAATGGTGCAGCTTTTCAATGGCTGGCTGAAAACGCTGGAAACCACGAATATCAGCACCGCGCTGCAAAAACAGATTCACCATTTCACCGCCTACCGTATTCTGCGCTGGGTACGCTCCGGTATTGCTGGCTATGCGAGCTATCTGGGCTTGCCGCTTACCGCGGATGGCAGCGTGGGCGAAAAGGAAAGTAAAGACACTAAAAAAAGCCGCACCAAGCTAATTGGGCAGGGGCGCAAAGAGGCCAATGAAGCCGGTAAGGGCAATCTGCCGGATACCCGCGTGGTGGATAATGATGAGCTGTGGCTGCAGGCTGGGCTTGACGGCATTCCCAAAGCCGAGCGCAGCAAATTCCTCGACGGCATCATCAATAAAAATTACGTAGCTGGTAATGATGGCTGGGATTTAATCGAAGGCGCCAAGGAATTCAAGGCCGATTATCTGCATGAATTCCATCTTGAAAACATCCTGTCGGCCGGCTTTCTGATTTCCACCGCATTTGCCGGCAGCATGTATATGCTCAATAATGACGATGAAGCCGCCGAATATCAGGATATCCACAATAATGGCGATACCCTGTATTTTGGCGCCGATCCTGCCAAGCTCAAAACACCGGAGCCGCCAGCCAATCCGTTGCCCATTCCGCCAATGGCCAAAACCTTTGTGGAACAGCAGCATCCGGCCGGCGCAGCGGGCAACAAAGAGCGCAGCCAGCCATGGGAATTCTCGGCGCAGGAAATCAGCGACATGTGGGCAAATGCCGATAAAGGCTCCCTGATTAGCGGCGCTATGCTTAACGCGCTGCGCCAGCGCTATCAACACTTACTTGGCGCAGAGATAGCCGCCAACACCGCCAAAGACATCTGGCAGCGCCTCCGGCAGGCCGATATGCGCGACAGAGTGGTCTTGCAGCAACGCCTGAAAATCCATGCCGAAAAATATTCCGCCACCTATCCGCACATGGTGCAGATTTTTGACAACCAGATACACGACTCGCGTGCCTGGTTTATGCATGATTCCGCGCTCAGCAGCCGCGAGCCATTTACCAGCTATTTTGCCCACCGCCTCGTATTTAGCGGCGGCTTTTCCAATAAGCCGCTGTCACCGGTATTACTGGCCGAGCGCGTAGTTGGCATTGCCGGTATTGCCCGCAGCGCTTATATGGGCGTGAAATACGGCAATCCTGCCTACATCCTGATTGGCCTCAACAACCCCGAGCTGTTTGTTACCGCAGCGGATAAAGCTGCCTGGACCATGCTTACCAAAGACTACGAAGCACTGGCTATCGACCCCGATACCGGCAAAATCCTGCCCAACAGCGAAAATCTTGAAAAGCTGCGCCAGTTTAGCAAAGACATGCAAACCGCGCTCGAACAGATTAAAAACGAATACGCCCAGCAGCAGCCTTGGACAAACCAAGACTTTGCCGATAAAACCCTAGATCAGATTATTCAGAATAGCGATGAAACCATCAAAAACCTAAATGAAATCCGCGAGCTATTGCTTGAACAGCAAAGAAAGCTCGACCAATTGGCCTCATCCGGCTCGCAAGTACAGCAGCAGGCACAGCAGCTAAATAAAATGCTCGATAAAGTAAGCAGCAATCAGCAGCAATTGCAAGCCGCGGTACAGCAGGCCAAGGCCGGCAGCATTGATAAACCACAGCTCCAGACAGCACTCCAGCAGGGCATGAAGATATATACCGACCCAGTAGCCAATATGCCACAAACCAGCCTGATGCAGCCGCCCGGCTTGGAAAACATCAGCAAAGACAGCCTGGCTGCGCATCTGCGCCAGCAGCTTAGCCAGTACCAGCAAAACCTCAGCCGCAGCAGCCAAACCAGCGCCGCCTTGCTCGAAAGCGGCGCGCAGGAGCCACAAACGCTGGCACAGGCCTTTTACCACAACAGCAGCGGCGATATCTACGATCAGGCGGTGGAACAGATAAGCCAGTCAGCCCTAAACCGGCTCGGCCTTGGCCAGTTGGAAATCAACCAGTATCTGCCGGAAAACATCGCCAGCCGCAGCCAGCCGGAAATCAGCCGCCTGCTGCAACAGTTGCAAACAGGCGACATTCCGCCACAATTACAGACAATTTCGCCACAAAAGCTTGAATTAATAAAAAAAGTATTGCAAAGCTGGCTGGTTTAGCAGTAATCTGAATTCAGCGTCTCATTAACGCCGACTTCGTATCGACGCCATTGCATCAATACTGGTGCAATGGCGTTTTATTTTGGCTGGCCGCTATGGGATACCGCCGCCGGCGCGGCTGGCACAACAAAACGTGCACCATTCGGAATAACAGCTTATAATTAAGTAAATTATAGATATATATTTGTAATTTAAAGATAAAAATGCAAGCTGAAACTACAAATACAGCGGTAGCATTACTACTGAACATTAAAATGGTTAAGTTAAGCAGTAAATAGCCCAGTAAAAATAATCTAATGATAACCTTGAGTAAAGGAGCAACCAATGTCTGAATCATCCCCGGCAACTATCCCTAAACTGCTTAAGCTAGCCTGTTTATTGCTGGCCACTACTGCCATCAGCTCTTGCAGTGGCGGTTTTGAGCCATTTGTTGGCGTAACCTCCGGTAAAAACAAATCCTATGCCGCGCCAGTGGAAGCGCTCGTATACAACTATGAAAATATCTCTGGTGGTTCGATTAATGGTGGCTGTATTCCCAAAACACCGGGAGTAGATGATTATGAAGTCGGTAAAAAACGCTATGGTGGCGGCTCCACCTGTGGTGCTGCTTATCTGCCCGCCAAATGGAAACCAGGTATGACTGCTCGGATCTATTGGCGGGTTTTACCTTATCCTGGCTGGCATGCGAGGGGATTAAATTTGCCTGGAGTTAATTTTGACCAAAATGAAAGCCGAGCAATAGAACAATATATCGAAAACCATTCCGCAGTGATACCCTTACCCCCACCTCCAGCATTTGCCGGCGATGATTTTGGCAAGGTAAGAAATATTACTGTTCATTTTTTGGCGTGTAATCAGATTTTTATTGATTATGGTACCAGACAGGAAAATGCACCTGAAATAGTAAAAAAACAGTTTGAACTATACGCCAAAAGTCAGAAACTCTGTACCCCACGCCCATCGATTAAATCCATGGCCGATTATCGGCGCAATAAAGCCAAGCTCGATGCGATAAAGAAAGAACGCGAAAATATTCCGCAGGTAATCCTGCCCGAGTATATTCAGGAATTGCAGCAGCAGGGCAAATTCCCGGTACCAAGCAAGTAAATCCCGCATACCTGGCAACGGCCGGCCGTCTGTATTTTTGCAGCGGCCGCTTTGCTTATTTCTGCCATAGACATTCTGTAATCTTGCGCCTCTGGTCTGGCACCGTACCCGCCACACCCGTCTGCCGGGCTGTCTTTATGCTCGCTTCACTTTTCCCGGCCAGCGATAGCCGCCAGGCCAAAGCCAATTATTCCACACCAAAGCTGATTTAGGCCTCAAGATACAATAATATGGCGCAAACCAGCCTAAATACACAGCATAATATTAGTATCCATCTACTAAACTATTAAGCCTATTCGCATAAACCAACGCGTCTGCATGTAATTTATAACTGAGTAAAATATTGATATATAATTAACATTCAGAAAGAGATAAGCAGCTAACAATAGCAAACAGTAGCAATTGAAAAAAATTAATCTAAGCAATAAACAGCATAGTAAAAAATAATTTCAATATCACCCCCGAGTAAAGGAGCAGCCTATGTCTGAATCATCCCCGGCAACTATCCCTAAGCTGCTTAAGCCAGCCTGTTTATTGCTCGCCACCACCACCCTAAGCTCTTGCAGTGGCGGCTTTGAGCCATTTGTTGGCGTAACTTCCGGCAAAAACAAATCCTATGCTGCGCCGGTAGAAGCACTCGAATACAATTATGAAAATGTGCATGGTGGCAGTATTAATGGTGGCTGTATTCCTAATACGCCCGGTGTGGATGATTATGAAGTGGGCAAAAAACGCTATGGCGGCGGCTCTACCTGTGGCGCTGCCTATCTACCCGCCAAATGGAAACCGGGCATGACTGCGCGTATTTATTGGACAGTTTTACCATATCCGGGATGGCACGCTAGGGGTTTAAATTTGCCAGGGGTTAATTTTGATCAAAATGAAAAAAACGCAATAAGGCAGTACCATGAGGAACATTCGGCAGTCGTA
>NZ_MEIR01000042.1 GCF_002777825.1 Snodgrassella alvi
AGCCTGTATATCTATACCGACCATAACAGCTACGAACCACTGGCACGCATAGACACAGACGGCAACCATGAACAACATATCCGCTACTTCCACACCGATCTGAATGGAGCACCGGAAGAGTTGACCGACGAAAACGGTAAAATACTATGGGAATGTAGCTTTCAGCTCTGGGGAAAACGGATTCATGAAATCGAACACGAACCCATAGAGCAAAACCTCAGATATCAGGGACAATATTTAGACAGAGAAACCGGCTTACATTACAATACCTTCAGGTATTATGATCCGGATATAGGCCGCTTTACCCAGCCAGACCCGATAGGATTGCTGGGTGGCTTTAATCTGTATCAGTATGCGCCTAATGGGTTGACTTGGATTGATCCGTGGGGATGGGCTAAAGCTCCGTGGCCAAGAGGAGGTTTTGATGACTGGTTTAATAATGCAACACCCGAAGAGATTAATCAGAATATTGAAGCTGTAAAAGGAGGATTAAGAAATGGTGGCGGTAAACATGAAATGTTTCCAGTTAGCCTTGCTGCCAAAGCGAAGTCTTTAGGTTTTACTGCTGAGGAATTAAAAGCACTGACCCTACCGACAAAGGATATTTATTTTACCGGTGTTAAACATGGAAAAACAGGAGAAATACTTGAAGGAGCTCATCATGGCACTGGTGCTGGCAGTTGGTTCCATAAGGAGCTAATAGAACAATTAAACGGCGCCCAATCGAAAACAGAAGCAAGATCCATTATAGATAAAATGCATAACAAACATATGCGATATAAATCTAAATGTTAATAGAATAGGAGTAGTCAGCATGAATAAAATTGATTTGAATAAAGTTACTATTCAGCTATGGATAGGCAATAATTTTTCTTCAGATGAAGAATATCAACAATATTTTCATCAAACTTTTGAAATACCTGTATCATTTTTTGATAATAAACCATCATGTTTATTCTGTGCTGACCTAGGTGAACCTTGCTATATCGAAAAAAGTATGGTTATGCCTGATAGATTCTCTTCACCACAGGATATCAATCTTATTATTGATACAATAGAAGTGAATGAAAGCGAAAAGAAAAATATCTATGAACAATGCATTAAATTGGGTATTACAACAGCCAATGCGGTATTCTGGTATATAAATAACGATTATTCATTAAATTTAGAGGTACAAAAACCTTATAAAGAAAATTATAACGGACTTAAATATATAGGCGAATTTAACGCAGATACTAAATATCCATTCAAGACATTTGATCCAACAAGTGATTCCCACCTGTGGATAGGGACAAACCATATGCCGCTTGATGAGTTCAACCAATATTTTGAGCTGGATTATACTGAAGAATTAGGTAGCCCTGAATATAAAGTTTGTGGCTTTTGTAAAGACACAGGTAATAACTGGTACGACGAGGATTTTGTCGGCTATCCAGAACCGCTGAAAGAGGAGGTTGACATTGCAACCCTTGTTGACCAATTGATTGCCCCTGACTTGGACTGCAAGAACCAGATAGTTCAGGCCTGTAACAAACTGGGTATAACTAAAGCAAATGCTGTAATTTGGTATACGGCTGAGAGCAAGTATGATAGCGAATTCAAACTTCAAAAACCCTATAAAGACAGCTATAACGGTCTTAAATACATAGGAGTGTTTAAATTCTAATATCAACACGCAAATAGTTGGTAAGCTTCACACTAATCTACCACACAAGCCTGAGTCTTATCGCTCAGGCTTTTTAATTGGATTGATCTTGTACGTTATTTTAAGAATATAACTATTGAAGATGATTTACCGATATCCTCATCGAACGCAGCTACCAGTACGACAACCTCGACCGGCTGGTAAGCAAAAGACACAGCAAACACGGCCAGACCGATTACTACTATGATCGCACCGGCAGAATCGAAGGCTGTCGTAACCAGAGATACTGGGAAACTCTGCAATATGATGCTGCTGCTAACCTATTAGACCACAGACGGCCAATAGAATTAGACCCCTGCAATCAGAATGTCATCCGCTGTAACCAGCTCCTGAATTTCAGAGAACACCACTACAGCTACGACGAGCACGGCCGAACCCAAACCAAACAGAGCATCGGCGCCACCCAGCACTACCACTACGACGCTGAACACCGTCTGAGCGAAGTACGCATCGAACAACTAAACCGCAGCCAGCGTTACGGCTACGTCTACGACGCCTTAGGCCGGCGTATCGAAAAGCATCAGATAGACCGCGACGGCCAACCTTACAACCGTACCCGCTTCCTGTGGGACGGCTTAAGAATGATTCAGGAAACCAGCCCGAATCACCCCACCAGCCTGTATATCTACACCGACCAGAACAGCTACGAACCACTGGCACGGATAGACACAGACGGCAACTATGAACAACATATCCGCTACTTCCACACCGACCTGAATGGAGCACCGGAAGAGTTGACCGACGAAAACGGTAAAATACTATGGGAATGTAGCTTTCAGTTATGGGGTAAACGGATTCATGAAATCGAACACGAACCCATAGAGCAGAATCTCAGATATCAGGGACAATATTTAGACAGAGAAACCGGCTTACATTACAATACCTTCAGGTATTATGATCCGGATATAGGTAGATTTACCCAGCCGGATCCGATCGGCTTAGCCGGTGGGTTTAATCTGTATCAGTATGCGCCTAATGGGTTGACTTGGATTGATCCGTTAGGATGGAGTTGTAATGCTATTCGCAATCCGGCAAATAGAGCTAAGGCATATAGAAAAACTCTTGGAGGAAAGTCTGGTGGAATAGGCAAAGGTAGAAATATAGCCACATCAAATTACAATATCGATATTGATGGAAGATCCCTTAATGGCATGGCCGATGCAATTAGTGGTCAGAGATCTATATCAGGTTTTGTTAATATACCAGATTCAAATAATAGATTGTTTACAACAACAACAGTTAACCATCCACGTGCTTTTGATTCAGAAGCAAAAATTCTTGAACATATTGGTAGCAAGATAAACCCCAATGCTAAAGGAACAATTGATCTTTTCTCAGAACTTCCAATATGTAGATCATGCCAAGGAGTCATTAAACAGTTTGAAACTAAGTTCCCAAGCGTAAAAATAAATATACTTACAGGTGATTAAATGAATAAAAACGAATACATTTATATGATTGATAGTTTTATTTCTTTTTTAGAAAAAAAAGGAATTTCTGTTTTAGGCTGTAATACAGAACAGATAGCGCAACTGGAAAAAAAATATGGAAAGCTTCCTAAGTTTTATAAATTATATCTTGAAAAATTAGGATGTTATGCTGGTGATTTTAAGGCTGGTACATGGATACTTTATTCTGAGCTTGATGATATTAATGAAGAAACTATAGAACTGATGCATCAAAATAAAATCATTCCACCTAAAAATATGTTTGCCTTTTTAATGCACCAAGGATATACCTCTTTGTTCTTTACTAATAGAGATACAGATGATCCGAAAGTTTATTGTTATACAGAATGTGAGGATATAAATGATATAAATAAAACTTTTAGCTTATGTCTAGAATCTGATATTAATGAGTATCTTAAATATGCATAATTCATTAAGTTTTTGTCTTAAATAAAAATATATGAAATGCAATATCCGATTACTCCATATACTTAGAGTAATTAATATAATCTTAGATTTTTTACATTTATCAAATACTGATGGAAATAAACTATCGGTGACATTGAATAATAAGAAAATCCAGTTACCAAATAATGTTTTTTCATATTTTAAAAGGTGACAAGAGTATATATTTATCCTTATGGTAAAACAAAATTTTAAATCGAGCATAAAAAATCCTAATTTGTCATTCATTAGATAATAGGGACGCCAAACTGAAGAAACCGACCCCCTCGGCCGTACCAGCCAGACCCAGTGGCTGCCGCACTGGGCTTTGCCCACCATCAGCGTCGACCCCGATGGCAGCATCTGGCGTTACTACTACGACCAGCGCGGCAACCTGCGCAGCGTTATCGACCCCCACAAACAGCGTACCCACTACCAGTACGATCAGCACGGTCAGATAGTCAAAATAACCGATGCCCGCGGTGGCAACAAATACCTGCGCTGGAACCAGAACGGCCAACTGATTCAGCACAGAGACTGCTCCGGCACCATCACCGAACTGAATTACGACCGGCACAACAACCTCATCGCCATCGTTGACGCCCAATGCAACAGCAGCAAATACCACTACAACGCTGCCGGCCAGCTTACCGGCGTTACATTAACCGACGGCAGACAGGAACACTACCGCGTCAACAGTGCCGGCCAGCTACTCACCTATACCGACCCCGCCGGCCACAGCACCCACTACCAGCGCGACCCGCGCGGACTGGTGCATACCCGCATCGATGCTGCCGGACGCAAACTCGGCTTTAACTACGACACCTATGGCCGCCTTAACACCCTTATCAACGAAAACGGCGAACACTACCAGTTTCAATACGATGCCGCCGACCGCCTCATCGAACAAACCGATCTGGACGGGCGTAAACAGAAATACAGCTACGATGCACTAGACAACATCAGCGCTGTGCACTTTGCTGCCGGCAGCAGTGCCGAAATCGCCCACCGCTTCAAACGCGATGCCATCGGCCGCCTCATCGGCAAATACACCACCGACGGCACCACCGCTTATCAGTACGATAAAGCCGACAACCTTATCAAAGTCGGCTACAAAAAAGCCGGTCTGCCCGCAGAAGCAGAACCCGACCTCATTGCCTTCAGCTACGACCAGCTGGGTAACCTGCTGAGCGAAACCACCGCACAGGGCACCCTCAGCCACCAGTACGACCCACTGGGCAACCGCATCGCCACCACCTTGCCGGATGGGCGCACCATCAACAACCTGTATTACGGTTCCGGCCATCTGCACCAGATAAACATCGACGGCCACATCATCAGCGATATCGAACGCGACAACCTGTACCGCGAAGTATTACGTACCCAGGGACGCCTGAACACCCAGTTCAAATACGACCGCAACAGCCGCCTACAACACAAACAGATACAGCGCAATCAGAATCCCATCCTGCCCGATATCCTCATCGAACGCAGCTACCAGTACGACAACCTCGACCGGCTGGTAAGCAAAAGACACAGCAAACACGGCCAGACCGATTACTACTATGATCACACCGGCAGAATCGAAGGCTGCCGTAACCAGAGATACTGGGAAACCCTGCAATACGATGCGGCCGCCAACCTGCTGGACAGCAAATACAGAGAAGACTACAGCAACCACAACCTGATTCGCTGTAACCAGCTCCTGAATTTCAGAGAACACCACTACCGCTACGACGAGCACGGCCGAACCCAAACCAAACAGAGCATCGGCGCCACCCAGCACTACCACTACGACGCTGAACACCGCCTGAGCGAAGTACGCATCGAACAACTAA
>NZ_MEIR01000043.1 GCF_002777825.1 Snodgrassella alvi
CCCCCGCGTCCTTAAATATGTGGTGGGTCTGGGAGGACTTGAACCTCCGACCCCACGCTTATCAAGCGTGTGCTCTAACCAGCTGAGCTACAAACCCAGTTTATTCAGTCTCTTCTCGCATCTCTTCAGTTTACCGATAAGTGTGAATGCGAATAACCCTCTTCTTTTCTCTAGAAAGGAGGTGATCCAGCCGCAGGTTCCCCTACGGCTACCTTGTTACGACTTCACCCCAGTCATGAAGCATACCGTGTTAAGCGACCTCCTTGCGGTTAGTCTACCCAATTCTGGTATCCCCCACTCCCATGGTGTGACGGGCGGTGTGTACAAGACCCGGGAACGTATTCACCGCAGTATGCTGACCTGCGATTACTAGCGATTCCGACTTCATGCACTCGAGTTGCAGAGTGCAATCCGGACTACGATCGGCTTTCTGAGATTGGCTTCACCTCGCGGCTTCGCTACCCTCTGTACCAACCATTGTATGACGTGTGAAGCCCTGGTCATAAGGGCCATGAGGACTTGACGTCATCCCCACCTTCCTCCGGTTTGTCACCGGCAGTCTCATTAGAGTGCCCAACTTAATGATGGCAACTAATGACAAGGGTTGCGCTCGTTGCGGGACTTAACCCAACATCTCACGACACGAGCTGACGACAGCCATGCAGCACCTGTGTTACGGCTCCCGAAGGCACTCTCCTATCTCTAAGAGATTCCGTACATGTCAAGACCAGGTAAGGTTCTTCGCGTTGCATCGAATTAATCCACATCATCCACCGCTTGTGCGGGTCCCCGTCAATTCCTTTGAGTTTTAATCTTGCGACCGTACTCCCCAGGCGGACAATTTCACGCGTTAGCTTCGCTACTAAGGCATCTAGTACCCCAACAGCTAATTGTCATCGTTTAGGGCGTGGACTACCAGGGTATCTAATCCTGTTTGCTACCCACGCTTTCGAGCATGAACGTCAGTGTTATCCCAGGAGGCTGCCTTCGCCATCGGTATTCCTCCACATCTCTACGCATTTCACTGCTACACGTGGAATTCTACCTCCCTCTGACACACTCTAGTTACACAGTTTCAAATGCACGTCCCAAGTTGAGCTCGGGGATTTCACATCTGACTTATTTAACCGTCTGCGCTCGCTTTACGCCCAGTAATTCCGATTAACGCTCGCACCCTACGTATTACCGCGGCTGCTGGCACGTAGTTAGCCGGTGCTTATTCTTTAGGTACCGTCAGCACTAGATGGTATTAACACCCAGCTTTTCTTCCCTAACAAAAGTCCTTTACAACCCGAAGGCCTTCTTCAGACACGCGGCATGGCTGGATCAGGGTTCCCCCCATTGTCCAAAATTCCCCACTGCTGCCTCCCGTAGGAGTTTGGGCCGTGTCTCAGTCCCAATGTGGCGGATCATCCTCTCAGACCCGCTATGGATCGTCGCCTTGGTAGGCCTTTACCCCACCAACTAGCTAATCCAACATCGGCCGCTCAAATAACGCGAGGTCCTAAGATCCCCCGCTTTCCCCCTCAGGGCGTATGCGGTATTAGCCATCCTTTCGGACAGTTATCCCCCATTACTCGGTACGTTCCGATGCATTACTCACCCGTTCGCCACTCGCCACCAGAGAGCAAGCTCTCCGTGCTGCCGTTCGACTTGCATGTGTAAAGCATGCCGCCAGCGTTCAATCTGAGCCAGGATCAAACTCTTATGTTTAATCTTAGCTTGTTGCAATCTCGAAGTCCCCTTCGAAATCACTGGTCTGCTTCAAAGTTATTGACAAGTATATGTCTATATATACCGTCTCTCTGAATCAGTGTGAGGCTTATCCGCACTCACACTTATCGGTAATCTGTTCTGTTAAAGAGCGTTGCTTTCGACTGCGTTCTACTTTAAACTGTTTAGTTCGTTTCGTGTCGCGTCATCAGCGAAGAAGGCGAACTATACGCTTCACCTAACCCCCTGTCAACTACTTCTTCCGCTTATTTTTCATTATTTCAACATATCACTGTTTTTTAATGCTTTATTATTGACACCTTTTTTCTCCTCCCTAGCTTTTTTGCTTTTACTTCTTCTTTCGCCCTTCTCTTTTCGGCCGCTTTTGACTCCATTTGGTACCGGTTTTTCGGCTTTTTCTGTAGCGACCGCACTTTAAAATAAACCGCTTTTATTTGGTATTGTCGTTTCTGTAGTGTCGCATTCTGATTAATTGCCACTTTAAATATAATTATTATTTATCCAAGGCTATTTCAGTTCATGTTAAGTATGGTTCATTTGTAAAAATTTAATTTATTAAATTCAGGATTAAACTTATCTTCGGGAAATTCACAAACTCGATATTTTTAATAGACATAAAATCCTTTTAGAAGAATCTGAATAGGCTACACTGATTTATACAACTTTTTTAGGAGAGTAATGACAAGAAAAAATGGCTACTTTTGTGTATCAATTTATGCAAAGTACTAATAACTAGAGACCATTTACTAGAGCAGTTTATTTAAAATCCATGCTCATGGATGAGTAACAAAACCAATATGGCCATAATAATCCATCGCCTACTGTGCCGCAATTAATATTATTTTGGTATTAGCACCAGTATTTTTTCTAAATTTCTCTAATCAATTGCTTGTCCATACTCTGCCTCTGACAATAGTCATTTACTGCAATATCGGCCAGATAAGTCACATATATAGCGAACCATGCCAGCTAGCCTACCATCATTCTACGTTGGAATTATCAAATTGGCATTATCCAGCATAGACTGAAAGCGCGGATTATCCTCAATCGGGCCAGGTTTCCCCAGACTACAATGGCGGTAAAGAGTCATGGCTTTATGGGAATTATGCCTATTCCCACATTAGTGTCCTGCATACACAACAATGGAGTGATATGATTGATGTCAATCTGAAAGAGGTACTTAATGGTATGGCGGCGGTAATGCCGATTTTCACCAGGCAGAAATTTGGTCATATCATTACCATATACTTTATTGTCAATATTAAAAGCTTTATGGGCTGCGGGGTTTATGGTGTCACTAAATTTGCGGTGCGCAACCTGATTGAGCTTACCCAGCAGGAAAGCGCTACCAAACAAACTAACATCCGTACTACCACTCTGTATCCGGCAGCGATTAATTCTGAACTGTTGCAGAGCATCACTGATGCTACATTGCAAAGTATGACGGAACTTTATAAACAGGTAGGCATTAGCCCTGATGGCTCGTCTTGTAAACTTTGCTATAGAACAGCCAGATGATACCAATATCTCTGAGCTGATTATCTACTCAACCAAACAGGCGTAACTAGGCAGTTTACAAGCAAATAGCAGCCACATTTCCAGCCTACGCGAGCGGATATAGCTTTTACTTTGCGGGGATGTGAAATTTATAAGCCTGTTGGGCTATTAATTATAATTACAGAAGTGTCCTTAATAGCACATTAATTTTTAATTAACCCGCATATTTAGAGATATGCAGATAATTAAATTTCGCAATATGTTTAATTACATATAAGCTGGAATTTCTGATAGATTGGTCAGTACTGAATTTTGGTTTTAATCGCTGTAGTGCAAGACTACTTACGAAAATTGAAGCTTGATTCTTGCATTGGTAATCGCTGATATCAGACATTAATTTGTGCTACGCTATATATTTTCTCATATGTAGAAAAGCCCGGACAATCTTCCGGGCTTTTTAAACATTTCCTTATAGAAACCAAACCAGTTTGATGGCTACTATTATGGCTGTTTATTTTCGATGAGTGCGCAGGTAATCCAGCGTTTTCAGTTGGGCAATTGCCGCAGCTAAAGCCACATGTGCTTTGGCCAGAGAAACATCATCTTTGGCCTCATGAATACCGGATTCGGCTGCTTTTTTAGCTTCTTCAGCACGTTGCTGATCCATTTCTTCACTGCGAACGGCCACATCTGCCAAAAGTGTTAGCTTATTCGGTTGCACTTCCAGAACACCGCCTGATACCGCCACCAGAATTTCTTCTTTCTGGCTAGGAACTGTCAAACGCAGGACACCAGGACGCACCAAGCTCATAATGGGTTCATGGCGAGGATAAATACCCAGCTCACCTTCCAGAGTTGGCACAACTATAAAACTGGCCTCTCCAGAATAGATGTTCTCTTCATTACTCACCACTTCCACTTGCATGGTACTCATCAAGTGCTCCTTAGTTTAGGGTTTTCGCTTTTTCAGCAGCTTCTTCGATATTGCCTACCATGTAGAAAGCCTGTTCCGGCAGGTGATCGTATTCACCATTCAGAATTGCTTTAAAGCCAGCAATTGTATCACGCAGGGATACGTATTTACCCGGTGCACCAGTAAACACTTCGGCCACGTGGAAAGGCTGTGATAAAAAGCGCTGAATTTTACGTGCGCGGTTTACGGTCAGCTTGTCTTCATCAGACAATTCGTCCATACCCAGAATTGCAATAATATCGTTCAGCTCTTTGTATTTTTGCAGGGTAGTCTGTACTCCACGTGCAACGTCGTAGTGTTCCTGGCCAATTACTGCTGGGTCGAGCTGACGTGAAGTTGAATCCAGTGGGTCTACCGCCGGATAAATACCTAAAGAAGCAATATCACGGCTCAATACCACGGTCGCATCCAAGTGGGCAAACGTTGTTGCCGGAGACGGATCGGTCAAGTCATCCGCAGGTACATATACGGCCTGAATAGAGGTAATGGAACCTGTTTTGGTAGAAGCAATACGCTCCTGCAAACGACCCATTTCTTCGGCCAATGTTGGCTGATAACCCACAGCAGACGGCATACGACCTAACAGTGCTGATACTTCGGTACCGGCCAGTGTATAACGGTAAATGTTGTCGATGAACAACAATACATCGCGGCCTTTACCATTTTCGTCTTTTTCATCACGGAAGTATTCCGCCATGGTCAGACCAGTCAATGCCACGCGTAAACGGTTACCTGGTGGTTCGTTCATCTGACCATACACCATTGCCACTTTGTCCAGTACGTTTGAGTCTTTCATCTCGTGATAGAAGTCGTTACCTTCACGAGTACGCTCACCTACACCGGCAAACACAGACAAACCGCTGTGTGCTTTGGCAATGTTGTTAATCAGTTCCATCATGTTCACGGTTTTACCTACACCAGCACCGCCAAACAGACCGACTTTACCACCTTTAGCAAACGGGCATAGCAGGTCAATCACTTTAATACCGGTTTCCAACAATTCGGTAGAACTGGAAAGCTCATCAAATTTTGGTGCCTGCTGGTGAATGGAACGGGTGGTACTGGTTTGAATTTCACCAGCTTCATCAACTGGATGACCCAGAACGTCCATAATCCGACCCAGAGTGGCTGTACCTACTGGAACAGTAATCGGGGCGCCAGTATTGACCACAGCCATACCGCGTTTCAGACCATCGGAAGTACCCATGGGAATGGTACGCACGATACCATCACCCAGTAACTGTTCAACTTCGAGAGTTAAATCAGTATCAACCAGTTTAAGAGCGTCATACACATTGGGAATGGAGTCATGTGGGAATTCAACGTCCACTACCGCACCAATGATTTGTACGATTTTGCCTTGGCTCATTATCGCATCCTAAGTTTATTTGACCCGTACCGCTTAAACAGCAGCAGCACCGGCCACAATTTCTGACAACTCTGTGGTAATCGCTGCCTGACGCGATTTGTTATACACCAGACGCAATTCTTTAATGGCATTGCTCGCATTATCGGTAGCTGCTTTCATTGCTACCATACGCGCAGCCTGTTCGGCAGCCATGTTTTCAGATAAGGCCTGATAAACCACAGACTCTAAATAACGGCGGACTAAAAATTCCAGCACCTGCTGTGGTGAAGGTTCGTACACGTATTCCCAGCCGTATTCCTTGCTTTCGGGTACTTGATCCAGAACATTCTGCCCAATTGGCAATAATGTTTCTAGACGTGCTTCCTGACGCATGGTATTGATAAAGCCGGCATAAACCAGATAAATCGCATCCAGTTTACCTTCGGCGTAACGCTGAAAAATTTCCGTTAACGGACCCAATAATGTAGCCACTCTGGGTGTATCACCCAAGCCCACAGCACTGGCAATGACATTCAAACCCACTCGGTTGCATGCTGCCAGGCCTTTGCTGCCCAGACACACAACTTCAGCATCCAGCCCCTGCTGATTGCACTCTTGCACTTTACTGAAGAATGCTTTCAGGATATTGGCATTCAAACCGCCACACAAGCCCTTGTCGGTAGTAATAACAATGAAGCCAACACGTTTGCTATCATTAGTACTACGCAATAAAGGTATGTTATGACTGGAATGGGTTTGTGCCAGATGGTTCATTACCAGACGAATTTTATCGGCATACGGACGCGCCTGACGCATCCGCTCCTGAGTCTTCCGCATTTTAGAGGTTGACACCATCTGCATCGCTTTAGTGATCTTTTGGGTATTCTGAACACTGCGAATTCTGGTGAGAATCTCTTTTCCTACTGCCATTTCAGACTCCTTTCAATGACACGCTTACGCCTGAAAGCTGTAAGATGATTTGAAGGTCTTCATGGCGTTGTCCAATGCTTTGGCATTATCATCGCTCAAGGCTCCGGTTGCATCGATGTCCTGCAATACGTTCGGACACTGGGTACGCACATAGCCTAAAAACTCTGCTTCAAAGCCCAATGCTTTTGACACTGGTACATCATCATAAGAACCGTTGTTTATCGCCCACAGGGTCAGCGCCATTTCACCAGTGTTCAGGGTGCTGAACTGTTTCTGTTTCATCAGTTCTGTCACAACTTCACCATGACGCAACTGTTTGCGGGTTGCTTCGTCCAAATCAGAAGCAAACTGTGAGAATGCAGCCAGTTCGCGGTACTGAGCCAGTGCCAGACGAATACCACCGCCCAGTTTTTTGATAACTTTGGTCTGTGCTGCACCACCTACACGGGATACAGAGATACCGGCATTGATGGCAGGACGGATACCAGAGTTGAACAGATCTGTTTCCAGAAATATCTGGCCGTCTGTAATAGAAATAACGTTGGTTGGTACGAATGCAGATACGTCACCAGCCTGAGTTTCAATAATCGGCAGGGCGGTTAATGAACCAGTTTTGCCTTTCACTACACCCTTAGTAAGCTCTTCTACCTCATGTGCATTAATGCGGGAAGCACGCTCCAGCAGACGTGAATGCAGGTAGAATACGTCACCCGGATAAGCTTCACGGCCAGGTGGACGGCGCAACAACAGGGAAATCTGACGGTATGCTACGGCCTGTTTAGACAGGTCATCATAAACAATCAGCGCATCTTCGCCGTTATCACGGAAAAATTCACCCATGCTGCAACCAGCATATGGGGCAATATATTGCAGAGCAGCTGCTTCAGAAGCAGTAGCAGCAACAATAATGGTGTGATCCATCGCTCCATGTTCTTCCAGTTTGCGTACTACGCTGGCAATGGAAGAAGCTTTCTGGCCGATAGCTACATAAATACAGATTACGCCGGTGTCTTTCTGGTTAACAATAGCATCCAGAGCTACGGCGGTTTTACCGGTCTGACGGTCACCAATAATCAGCTCGCGCTGGCCGCGACCAATCGGCACCATTGAGTCAATGGCTTTCAGACCAGTTTGCATGGGCTGATCCACAGACTGACGTGCAATCACACCTGGGGCAATTTTTTCTACCGGAGCTGTGTGTGTGGCATTGATTGGGCCTTTACCATCAATCGGACGACCCAGTGCATCAACCACACGGCCTACCAGCTCACGGCCTACCGGTACTTCGAGAATACGACCGGTACAGGTAACTTCGTCACCTTCTTTAATATGTTCTGATTCACCCAGAATCACGGCACCTACAGAATCGCGCTCCAGGTTCATGGCGAGACCAAATGTATTGCCGGGAAACTCGAGCATTTCACCTTGCATCACGTCTGACAAGCCGTGAACGCGCACAATCCCGTCAGTTACAGACATTACGGTACCACGGGTACGTAATTCCGTATCTACGTTCAGGTTTGCGATTTTAGCTTTAATCAAATCGCTAATTTCAGCAGGATTAAGCTGCATGAAAACTCTCCTAATTCATCAATGCCGCATGCAGGCTGTTTAATCTGCCTTGCACCGACAAATCCAATACTCGGTCACCAACTTCTACTTTTACGCCACCAATTAATTCCGGGGCAACCACCTGATGCGCTTTCAACCGGCTGTTGAAATGGGCTTCCAGATCCACAACGATTTGTGCAAACTGCACCTTATCAATGGGGTAGGCCGTATATACGGTGGCTTCTTTTATGTCGTTAAGGGACAAAGCATAGTCTTGGAATAACGTATAAATTTCTGGCAAAACTGTTAAGCGTTTGTTCTGCGCCAGCACAAAGATGAAATTTTTCAGTTCATCGGTAGGCGTAAAATCGACTAATGACAGGATTTCTTTTGCCTTTTGTGCGTATTCGCATTCCGGCTCGTCAATCAGTAACTGCACTTTTGGTTGCAGGATAATTTCAGCCAGTGTTTTCAGTTCGTCCAACCAAGACTCAATCTGATTCTGTTCTTGTGCCAGACTGAACAATGCCTTGGCATATGGTCTGGCTATGGTTGCGAACTCAGCCATGGGATTACAGCTCCTGTTTCAGGTTCGCCAGTAAATCAGCGTGACGTGAAGGATTAACTTCGCTGCGCAGGATGGATTCGGCACCTTTAACAACCAAATCTGCTACCTGCTGACGCAGTGCTTCACGTGCCCGGTTGGCTTCCTGCTCAACATCAGCTTTTGCCTGAGCCATGATGCGGGCAGCTTCTTCCGATGCCTGTGTTTTGGCATCTTCAACAATCTGCGCGGCACGCTTTTCCGCATTGGCCACCATTTCGGAGACCTGACTGCGACCCTCGGCCAAGATATCAGCAACACGTTTTTCCGCCTGGGCAAAATCGTTTTTTCCACGTTCGGCAGCAGCCAAACCTTCGGCAATTTTGTCGGCACGGGCATCAAGTACTTTGACGATGGGTGGCCATACGAATTTCATCGTAAATAGCACAAACATGACAAAAACGAGTACTTGTGCAATTAGGGTTGCGTTGATATTCACGATTAAACCTTTAGAATTTGTGTTTATTAATTAAAACAGTTAACAACCAGCAAATCCAAGTTTATCAGCCGCCGATTTTGGCGAAGTACAAGAATGATACGCCCAGGGAGATAATGAACGCAGCATCAATCATACCCATGATAATGAAGAATTTACCCAGCAATGAGTTCATTAATTCAGGCTGACGGGCAGAAGATTCCATGTATTTTGCACCCAGCATACCAATACCGATAGAGGCACCCATGGCAGAAATACCAATCATCAAACCACAAGCGATAGCGATTAAACCACCCATTTACTTCACTCCTTAAATAAAAGAAAAGAATACTACAACAAATAAACTACCCTTAATGGGAATCGTGAGCCTGACCCAGATAAACAAAGGTCAGTACCATAAAGAGATACGCCTGCAAGGCAATCACCAGAATATGGAATATAGCCCAAGCCAAACCAGCAATGATTTGCAGGATGAAGAGAACCACATCGCTAACACCTGCAGCACCAGACATACCCCAGGCACCACCCATCAAGGCAATAACCATAAACAGAATTTCACCTGCATACATGTTACCGAACAGTCGCATACCATGCGAGAGGGTTTTGGAAAAGAACTCAATGATATTCATTAAAAAGTTGGGAATGAATAACCAAACTTTGTTACCAAATGGCGCACTGAACAATTCATGTACCCAACCACCCAAACCTTTAATTTTGATATTGTAGACAATACATAGAAACAAAACGGAAATGGCCATAGCCATAGTGGTATTCAGGTCTGCAGTAGGCACGACACGCAGATAGGCATGATGATCACCTGTGGTATGTTGCCAAGCCCATGGCAACAGATCCACTGGCAACAGATCCATCATATTCATGAACAGAATCCACATAAATACGGTCAACCCCAGCGGGGCAATGATTTTACGGGATTTTTCATTGTGAACCATATCCTTGCAGATACCATCTACAAATTCAATCAGTAATTCTATAGCCGCCTGAAAACGGGTGGGTACACCTACTTTCATGCGTCGCGCTGCCACAAACAGGATGGCAGAAGCGATAACACCAGTTAGGATGGAAAAAAACAGGGTATCCAGATTGAGAAATGAGAAATCGACCATATTTGTCTGATAATCTGGTGATTTCTGGGTGTAATTGATTAAGTGATGGCTAATATATTCGCCTGGAGTCATCTCTGTGCCGCTCATAATAACAATCTTTTTCTAAATGTGAACAATCCAGCCTGACTGACTAGTATCAGTCCTGTCAGGTAAGCAAACCAGTTAACAGAAGAATAGCATATATACACCAGCAACATCATCAGGCATATCATAAGGATTTTGCTGATTTCAGCCATTAGCAATGTTGCAGGTAATAGCGCCGGTAATTTTTTTGCAGCGATAATGGTTAATATTGCCAGTAATGTGGGTATCAGATAACTTAGGCCACCCAATACTGCTGACCAGATAGCAGAATAATCCCACAACCATGCAGACACAAAAACTGCGGCAAACAACATGATTGTTTGCCAAAACATGATTGACTTCATTCTGTTACCCTAAAAAACGCTACGGTAAGCTGCACTAATATAATCAACTAATACAATATCGTCAAGTTATTTTGTGAAATTTCGTTAAATAAATTTTAGCTAATTAATTAATTTTTCTATATATTTCTATAACATTAACATTGACATAATTAGTAACCTATCTGAACAGTTTTTGTGCAGTTAATCTATGTTTGTCAGGCTTGTTCCAGCCCTAACCTTTGTAATATATGGCTTAATGTTTCAGGATTATCAAATTGCAGAATAATTCGGCCGCTGCGCTGATTGCGACTTTGTATCTGCACAGGTACGGAAAAACGCTGCTCTAGTGCAGCTTCAATCTGTTGTATTTCGCTGCTTTTTTCAGCCGGATGACGTGTGTCAGTTTCTGGTTTGGCCTGTGCCTGCTGACAGCGGCGTTCTACTTCCCGCACTGACCAACCATTTTGTGCCGCTTTTTGTGCCAGGTCAATCTGCTGAATAACCGGCAAGGTTAATAAAGCACGTGCATGTCCCATTTCCAGTTGCCGGCTATACATCAGATCCTGAACTGGCTGGGGCAGATTAAGTAAGCGCAGGCTGTTTGAAATGCTGCTACGACTGCGGCCAACTGCTTTGGCAACAGTATCATGGGTGAGGCCGAATTCATCTACCAGACGTTTTAAACCTTGCGCTTCTTCAATTGGATTGAGGTTTTGACGCTGAATATTTTCAATCAGCCCCATGGCCAAAGCAGCTTCATCGGAAATGCTTTTAACAACCACGGGAATTTCCTGCAACTCTGCCAGTTGTGCAGCGCGCCAACGGCGCTCACCGGCAATCAGCTCGTATTGCTGTAAACCCATTTCGCGCACGATTATCGGTTGAATAATGCCCTGCGCCCGTATCGACTCGGCCAATTCCTGCAAGGATTCATCATCAATCTGGGTGCGCGGCTGGTAACGCCCGGGAATAATATCGGTAATCGCTACTCTGGTTAAACGATCACTACCGGTGACGTCACTGCCGGAACCGAGTAAGGCATCCAATCCTGCTCCCAAGCCTTTTGCTTTTACCATGTATCACTCTTTAAATTTGTTGGTTGACACTATCTGCTGTGTCGGTGCTGTTGTTAGGTTGAATAAGTGATTTTATGCCTGTTTCACCGCTGTACGCACCAAAATTTCATCGGCAAGTGCCAGATAAGCTTTGGTACCGGTAGCACGCGGGTCGTATTGCAGTGCCGGCATGCCATGACTGGGTGCTTCAGCCAGACGGATATTACGCGGAATAGGTGTGCTGAACAGTTTATCCGGGAAATGAGTGCTTAGCTGTTCATCTACCTGTTTGGCCAGCAGGCTGCGCGGGTCATATAATGTGCGGACAATACCCAAAATATCCAGTTGCGGATTGATTGCCTGACGAATTTTACGCACAGTGGCAATCAGGTCGGAAATACCTTCCAGAGCATAATATTCACACAACATGGGTACAATGATGTGTCGTGCCGCTACTAGACCATTGATGGTTAGCAAGGTTAATGTTGGCGGGCAGTCGATAATAATATAATCGTATTGACCAACTATCTGCGCCAGGGCGTTTTTCAGGCGCATTTCGCGAGCCAGTTCCTGCACCAGCTCTACTTCGGCACCAGCCAGAGCCCGATTGGCCGGCAGGACATCAAAACCACCATTTTGTGCGGGCATAATGGCGTTGTGAATTTCTTCATTGCCCAACAATACGGCATAAACACCGCTAGTTACGTTGCCTTTGTTAATGCCACTGCCGGTAGTGGCATTGCCCTGAGGGTCGAGGTCAACAATCAGGACTCTGGATTTTTTTTCTACCAGTGAAGCGGCCAGATTAACGACAGTGGTGGTTTTACCCACACCACCCTTTTGATTGGCTACGGCAATAATATGTGCACTCATGCCTGATCTTTCTTGCGTACTAGCACCATATGACGTTCTGCATCCAGATGGGGAACATTGAGTTTGTCTACCTGAACCAATTCTACATTTTCTGGCAGCCGCTCAATTTCTTCATACGGATACACGCCTTTCATGGCGGCCCAGTAACCACCTTTTGCCATTAGCTGTTTGGTGATGGTGACAAAGTCGTTTAATTCGGCAAAAGCTCGGCTGGTGATGACATCAAACTGTTCACCCACCATAGCTTCTACCCGTGCGGTAATCACCTGTACGTTGCTTAAGCCCAGCTCGATAACTGCCTGTTGCAGAAATGAGGTTTTCTTGCTGTTGGCGTCCAGCAGGGCTACGGGCAAATCCGGACGAGCAATGGCCACGGGGATTCCGGGCATGCCGCCACCACTACCTACGTCAATTAGGCCACGGGCATGTACTACATAGGGCAGTAAGGTCAGGCTATCGAGAATATGATGGCTGATGACATCCTGATCGTTACGCAAAGCAGTTAGATTGTAGGTACTATTCCATTTTTTTAACAGTTCTACAAAAGCCAGCAGCTGTAATTGCTGTGGTACTGTCAGGTCGATATTCATCTGCTGCAAACCCTGTTGCAGCATGGTTTTCATGTCACTCATGCTGTTTTTGCTCCCTCAAAACCCCGTTTCAGATGTACCATCAATAATGCCACTGCTGCTGGTGTGATGCCGGATATACGTGATGCCTGCCCTACAGTTTCGGGGCGGAACTGATTCAGTTTTTGTTGTACTTCAGCGGAAAGGCCTTTCACCAGTGTGTAATCGATACTGGCTGGCAATTTCAGTTTTTCCAGATTCTGGCGGTGACTGATTTCCTCGTTTTGCCGTTCGATATAGCCCTGATATTTTGCCTGAATTTCTACCTGTTCTGCGGCATCTGTACTGAGTATTTCCTGCTGCGCATTTGGTAAAGTCATTAAGGCGGCGTAGCTGACATTTGGCCGGCGTAACATGTCCAGCAAGCTGGATTCCTTACTTAATGGCTGTCCCAGTACGCGCTGCTGTTCACTCATGGGCAGATTCAGTGGGGTATACCAGGTATGGCTTAGACGTTGTAGTTCGCGCTCTACTGCTTCCTGTTTTTGCTGGAACATTTGCCACTGTTCATCACTCACCAGCCCTACTGCCCGCCCGAGCTCAGTTAGCCGCATATCGGCATTATCTTCACGCAGTTGCAGGCGGTATTCGGCACGACTGGTAAACATGCGATAAGGTTCGGTTACTCCTTTGGTAATCAAATCATCCACCAGTACGCCTAAATAAGCCTGATCACGCTGCAATACCAGTGGTTCGGCTTCGCGAGTATAGAGCACTGCATTGGTTCCGGCCAGTAGTCCTTGTGCGGCAGCCTCTTCATAACCGGTGGTACCATTAATTTGTCCGGCAAAAAACAGGCCGGCCACACTTTTAGTTTCTAGACTGGCCTTGAGGTTGCGCGGGTCGAAGTAATCATACTCAATGGCGTATCCGGGGCGCAGGATATGTGCATTTTGTAATCCGGGCATGGAATGTACCAGCTGCAGCTGGATATCAAACGGCAGGCTGGTGGAAATACCGTTAGGGTAATACTCGTGTGTGGTTAGTCCTTCCGGCTCCAGAAAAATCTGGTGACTGTCTTTATCGGCAAAGCGGTTGATTTTGTCTTCGATAGAAGGGCAGTAGCGTGGCCCAACCCCTTCAATCTTGCCGGTAAACATCGGGCTGCGGTCGAAGCCGCTGCGAATAATATCGTGGGTATGGCTATTGGTATGGGTAATCCAGCAGGAAATCTGCTGTGGGTGCATGGCACGGCTGCCACGCACAGAAAATACCGGTGCTGGATTGTCACCCGGCTGTTCTTTGAGCTGGCTGAAATCAATACTGCGCCCATCAATCCGCGGCGGTGTACCGGTTTTCAGGCGGCCCTGCGGTAAATTCAGCTCTTTCAGGCAACCGGACAGTCGTTGTGCTGCCGGGTCGCCGGCACGACCGCCGGCATAGTTTTCCAAGCCTATATGAATTTTACCAGCCAAAAAAGTGCCGGCCGTCAACACTACTGCCCGAGCACGGAATGAAACCCTCATTGAAGTCATCACACCAACGACACGACCATGCTCTACAATAATATCTTCCACCTGTTGCTGGAATAATTGCAAACTCGGCTGGCTTTCCAATACGGAGCGGATAGCGGCTTTATATAAAATGCGGTCAGCCTGTGCCCGCGTGGCGCGTACTGCCGGCCCCTTTGATGCATTCAGACGCCTAAACTGAATACCGCTGTGATCGGCAGCTAATGCCATTGCGCCACCCAATGCATCCAGTTCGCGCACCAGATGACCTTTGCCAATGCCGCCAATAGACGGATTGCATGACATTTGTCCCAGCGTTTCGATATTGTGGGTAAGCAATAATGTATTTGCGCCCATGCGTGCGGCTGCCAGAGCAGCTTCGGTACCGGCATGGCCGCCACCTACCACAATCACATCGTATTCAATCGGATAATTCATTTTGACAACAGTTGATTCCATAACGTTGTTTTCTCACGGAACAACGTTTAAGCAAAAGGTTGTTATTTTACGCGAGCTATTGCTATTTGTCAGGCCGGTAAATATGCAAAGAGATTTTTACCCCAGAACTTGCTGTTGTCGTATGCTGTTCAACGGCTGTGTACGGCCTGCCATGCGGCATCCAGTCTGGCTCCAGCAGCCTGCAACGCAGCATCTGCCTGCTGACGCTGAACATCGGCCTGATTAAAATCACTTTGCAGACGGGTAACATTATCCTGTGCATTTTTCAGCTGCAACTGTGCCGATTGTAACTGGGTTTGCAGTTGCAAAGCTCTGTTCTGACTGGCACTTTGCCCTGAAAGTGCAGCCTGATAGGCTTTCTGCGCACTGAGCAGCTCTATATCGGCAGGAGACTCAGCCCATGCCATAACAGCCAGATTTAAAAATAACCACAAGCTATATTTTGCTTTCATGTCTGATCACTTTCTCTATCAGAGTTGATGACTACATACTCGCTGATATTGCTGCTCGGAGGCTGAACCACTGGTAATACCCATCGGGCGCAAATCAGTTTCGCCAAAATGATCCTGACGAATCAGTTCACCATGCGCATCCAGCAGCTCTACATCCAGTACCCGGAATAGTTTCCGGCTACAGTCAATCTGGGTGGTGCTCAGTGCTGTTTTATAGGCCGGTGTATTGCTGTAATACTGCTGTTTTGGGTCGATAACGGTTTTACGGTCACGGAAAGTAACCAGATTGCCCTGACGTCTGATGCTGTTGCTATCCAGTGCATGCTGAACATTACCGCTGGCAGATACGCCCAGCTCAATCCAGCTACCATCTGCTTTTTTGGGCACACTGGTTGTTGTACATGCAGCCAGTATGGTACAAACAATCAGACTGGTTATCAGGCGATGAAAATAAATGATTTTCATGGTTATTCCTTAGAATTGTTAGGTACAGAGGATAGCAAAAATTACTAAACATTTAAATTAAACTAATGCCTATCATTAATTAGTCTTAGTTAATTAATGATAGAAGACAATTGTGACTTTCAAGTCACTTGTATATATCTCCTGATTAAGCATATCTTATTTAGAAATTAATAAAATTCAGCATTCTAGCCTCCTCAGCTTAAGATTTTTGCATTTTTCAATGTCTGTTAATTTCTATGATCAAAGTCGACGCTGACAGTGGACATTTACTGAATCTCTCTTTTATATTAAGCAGTAGTCTTTAATTAATAGCCCGAATCATCTGCATAAAATTCGCCATGACTTATGAGGCGTCATCCATTTCTGAAGAGATTTCCATTTTTAATTTAACCCTTCTTTTTTTTGCAAAATTCAGCAGCACATTAATAAACCGATTTTCATAGTCATAACAACCGTTTCGTTCTGTATGCGCATTTGAAAAAAAGAAGCTACCAAATTCCATATAGAAATTTATTTCTTCATTTAATTCAGGATTAGCAAAGAATTTCATATTAAATTCATAAGCTAAAAAAAAATTGTGCCGGCTATTAATAGACCTAGTGAAAGTGATAGACTTTAAATAGCAAATATCTATTTTCTGTTTCTCAACATAAATAGCACTAGGAGTAAAACTAACCTGCTTTATACGACGTTTTATACTCAAAAATTTTGAATACAAAAAAACAGCAGATATACCAGATACAGCAGATATAACAACTGATTTAATGCTAAATAATGCTATTAGCCCCAAAATGCAGGCAAAAAATAACGAAACACGAGCATAAGCCCTTGAATTGCACCGCCATTCTTTAAAAAAATCCATCGGTGTAGTATGGTGTCTCATAAAATTTTCAACCAAAGTGATAAACCGTTTGAATTACACCATGATATCATCAACCCTATTCTATTTAATACCTTGTTATTTTAATTTTCGGAGAAATAACTACGCCTCTTTTCTCCTGTTATTTTTTCTCCATAGCCTTAGTCACCAACAAATTAAGGTGGTCGGAAATAAATGTAAGTTGCAGTACAATACCTGCTCCAGAGTTAGAGGTAACAGGTGCATTGTGAACCATGCTGAGCAAATTTTACACGATGTTTTCGGCTACCCAGAATTTCGCGGACAACAGGCAGAAATTATTGATACGGTAGCCAGTGGTAATAATGCACTGGTATTGATGCCTACTGGCGCGGGCAAGTCTTTATGTTATCAAATTCCAGCATTAATGCGCGACGGTGTTGCTATCGTGGTATCACCTCTAATTGCGCTGATGCAGGATCAGGTTACAGCTTTAAATATCAATGGCATTGCCGCAGCCTGTGTGCATGGTGGTAGCAGTGGCGAGGAAGTACAGCGCATCTCGGATGAAATCGCTGCCGAGCATTTGCAGCTATTGTACGTGGCTCCGGAACGGCTGGTTATGCCGCGTTTTTTACAGTTTTTACATAATACCCGTATTAGCTTGTTTGCAATTGATGAAGCGCATTGTGTCAGTCAGTGGGGGCATGATTTTCGTCCAGAGTATCAACAATTATCTGTGCTGGCAGATGAATTTCCAAACATACCGAGAATTGCATTAACGGCCACTGCCGATAATGCTACTCGTGCCGATATTCAGCACTATTTGGATTTAGCAGATGCACAGTTATTTATTTCCAGCTTTAACCGCCCGAATATAGATTATCAGGTTGTTGAAAAAAATAACGGTAAAAAACAATTGCTACAATTTATCCGCAGCCGGATGTCTGGTGAAAACGGTATTGTTTACTGCTTGTCGCGCAAACGTGTGGAAGATATTGCTGCTTTTCTGGAGGAAAACGGGCTAACTGCCCTGCCCTACCATGCCGGACTGGACTGGGACACCCGCAGCCAGAACCAACGCCGTTTTACGCAGGAAGACGGCATTATCGTAGTGGCTACAGTGGCTTTTGGCATGGGTATAGACAAACCGGATGTGCGTTTTGTAGCCCATCTGGACATGCCGGCCAGTATTGAACATTTTTATCAGGAGTCGGGACGTGCCGGCCGTGATGGCCTACCGGCCACCAGCTGGCTATGTTATGGCCTGAATGACTGGGTATTGCTGCGCGAACGGATTCAGCTAGCCGAGCGGGATGAAACACAAAAACGCATAGATTTGCAAAAATTGGATGCAATGTTGGCCTTTTGTGAAACTGCCGACTGCCGCCGCCAGCTGCTGCTGCGCTATTTTGGAGAGGACAGCCAGCCCTGTGGGCATTGTGATAACTGCATTGACCCGCCCAGCCGATTTGACGGAACCATACTGGCACAAAAACTACTTTCCTGCGTGTATCGGGTGAGGCAGCGTTTTGCCACCGGCCATGTGATTGATGTTTTGCGTGGCCGTGAATCGGAGTGGGTACTAAGCTATGGTCATCAGCAATTATCCACCTTTGGCATCGGCCGTGAATTGAGTGTCAAGGAATGGCGCACAGTGGTACGACAATGTGTTGCTGCCGGCTACCTGAATGTTGATATGGCCAATCAAGCCTTGCAACTGACTGAACAGGCACGCGCAGTATTAAAAAACCAGCAACAGGTCTGGTTGCGCCCACTGAAACATGACAAAACCCGCAGTAGCCGCAGTAATGATATCTGGCTGCGCACCGAACGCGAAGAACGTTTGTGGCAAACTTTGCGCCGCTGGCGTAAGGAACGCGCCAGCGAGAATAATGTACCTGCCTATACCATTTTTGCCGACCGTACCTTGCAGGATTTGGTACAGCATCCACCTGCCACACTGGCTGATTTAAATCATATTTATGGACTGGGCGAAAGTAAAATCAGAAATTTTGGTGCAGATATTCTGGCTCTATGCCGCGAATGGGCTCAATAGCAGCTAGCGCACGCCATTTATACTGCTAACAGATTAACTTATTTTCTCAGGGTGCTTTCCTCATGCCTTTTACCCTCTCTCATCCGGCCATTATTCTGCCTTTGTATCGTTACAGCAAATGGTTTTCCATGACTGGGCTGGTTGTTGGCAGCATGTCACCAGATTTTGAATATTATATTCGCATGAGAATGTCCGGCATATATGGACATACCTGTATCGGTATCTGCCTACTCAATATCCTTACTGGTCTGGCTGTGGCTTTTATTTTTCATCTTATCATCCGCAATCCACTAATTCGACACCTGCCGGCCAGTTTACAGTGTCGCTTTAATGTTTATCTGACATTCAACTGGACGCAATATTTCTGCCGGCACTATCTGATTGTTATCTTTTCACTGTTTCTCGGTAGTCTGTCGCATGTATTCTGGGATGCATTTACTCATCCGTCCGGCTGGTTTGTCGGCCACAGCCTGTGGCTACAGCAGGAAATAACACTGCCATTTTTGCAACCACTGCCTGTCTATAAACTTTTACAGCATGGCAGTTCTATCGGTGGCCTGCTGTGCATTGCTGCCTTTATTTTGTGCATGCCCCAATCGAACCTGCCTGTTGTGCAGATTAACTATCGTTACTGGTTCCTAATTGCTGTGAATGCTTTACTGATTGCAAGTATTCGCATCAGCTTCAACTCAGATTGTCTGCGCAGTGGCCATCTGATAGTGACGATTATTATGTCGCTGTTTATTAGCACGACCATCACTTCGCTCTACGCACAGTACGCCAAGCACCATATTTAAAGCATACCCGTAATTAGTCGTACACATTCTATTTAAATTGAGGTATTAGGCAATCTTTGCCACGGAAATCCGCATCTACGCCAGCCAGCAAGAAATGACCATTTTTTACACTTTCCTTTAGTTTATATAAATATATGATTTATATAAACTAAATAGCTATGTCAACCCTACTTGATGCGCTATGTCAAATAAAAGCGAAAAATGCCGCTTTATTCACCACACCAATCCCATATATAGTAAAAAAAAAGGCTACAATGGCGCTTTGATACTAAATATAGTATCTACGACACATAAATACCCAGATCAGGCAAATTGTTATTAGTTAATAGCAAAGCAGTAACTGCTGCCTGTTATGGCAGGCAGTAGCAGAAGGATAATCAGCATGAAACCCATTGTAATTAAAAGAGACGGCTGTCGCGTTCCCTTTGATGCAGCCCGAATTCAGGATGCCATACAGCGAGCCGCCAGCGCCGTACACATTGACGACAGTGACTACTGTACACAGGTAGCTGCACGCGTCACCAGCATCATTGCCAGCCGAGAATATGTTGATATTCATGATATTCAGCAGGCTGTGGAAGACCAGTTAATGGCTGGCCAGTATAAAGAATTGGCACGTGCCTACATTGAGTACCGCCACTCCCGCGATGTAGCGCGCGAATCGCGCGGCCGTCTCAATCGCGAAATTCAGGGACTGGTAGAACAAACTAATTTCAGCCTGCTCAATGAAAATGCCAATAAAGACAGTAAGGTCATCCCCACTCAGCGCGACTTACTCGCCGGTATCGTGGCCAAACACTATGCGCAGCAACATCTGTTACCGCGCGATGTGGTATTGGCACATGAACGTGGCGAAATCCATTACCATGATTTGGACTACGCACCGTTTTTTCCGATGTTCAACTGTATGCTGATTGACCTGCATGGCATGCTTACTAACGGTTTCAAAATGGGTAATGCCGAAATCGAACCCCCGAAATCGATTGCCACCGCCACCGCCGTTACCGCACAAATTATTGCTCAGGTAGCCAGCCATATTTACGGTGGCAGCACCATCAACCGTATTGATGAAATACTGGCACCTTTTGTCCGTGCCAGCTACAACAAACACCTTGCCGTCGCAACAGAGTGGCAGATTGCCGATATTGAGGCTTATGCCCGCAACCGTACCGAAAAAGAATGCTACGATGCATTTCAGTCACTGGAATACGAAGTTAACACTTTGCATACCGCCAATGGTCAGACACCCTTTGTGACTTTTGGCTTTGGTCTGGGCACTAGCTGGGAAAGCCGGCTGATACAAACCGCTATTCTGCGCAATCGTCTGGCCGGCTTGGGCAAAAATGGTAAGACAGCGGTTTTTCCGAAGTTGGTATTCAGCATCAAAGATGGCATTAACCACAAAGCGGAAGACATTAACTACGACATCAAGCAACTGGCGCTGGAATGTGCTTCCAAACGCATGTATCCCGATATTCTCAACTACGATCAGGTAGTGGCTGTTACCGGTTCCTTCAAAACTCCAATGGGCTGCCGCAGCTTTTTGGGTGTCTACGAAGAAAATGGCCAACAAATTCACGAAGGGCGTAATAATCTGGGCGTCATTAGCTTAAACCTCCCGCGTATTGCCATCGAAGCCAAACATGATGAAGCCCGCTTCTGGCAACTGCTGGGTGAGCGTTTGCAACTGTGTCGCAAAGCACTGATGACACGCATTGCTCGTTTTGAAAACGTCAAAGCACGGGTCGCACCGATTCTGTATATGGAAGGAGCCTGTGGCGTACGTCTAAATGCCGATGACTCAGTAGCGCAGATATTTAAAAATGGTCGTGCCTCCATTTCTCTGGGTTATATTGGTCTGCATGAAACCATCAACGCCCTGTACGGTACCGACACCCATGTCTTTGACAGCGAAACCTTACGTCAAAAAGCCATTGCCATTGTGCAGAAGTTACGCACTACTGCCGACCAGTGGAAAGCCGAAACAGGCTATGGCTTCAGCCTCTACAGCACTCCGAGTGAAAATCTGTGCGACCGCTTCTGTCGTCTCGATACTGCTGAATTCGGTGTAATTAACGGCGTAACCGATAAAGGCTACTACACCAACAGCTTCCATCTGGATGTAGAGAAAAAAGTTAACCCATACGATAAAATCGACTTTGAGTCACCCTATCCGAAAATGGCCAGTGGTGGTTTCATCTGCTACGGTGAATATCCTAATCTACAACACAACCTTAAGGCGCTGGAAGACGTATGGGACTATAGCTATCGCCATGTACCTTATTACGGCACCAATACCCCCATCGATGAATGCTATGATTGCGGATTCAGTGGTGAATTTTCCTGCACCAGCAAAGGCTTTGTCTGCCCGAAATGTGGTAATCACGACCCAGCACGGGTATCAGTTACCCGTCGTGTCTGCGGCTATCTGGGCAGCCCGGATGCCAGGCCATTTAACACGGGCAAGCAGGAGGAAGTTAAACGACGAGTCAAACATCTCAGCCAACAGTGTGGTGCCTTGTAAGCATGAACTACCATCAGTATTATCCCGTTGACGTTGTTAATGGCCCCGGTACCCGCTGCACCCTGTTTGTAGCTGGCTGCGAGCATAAATGCCGTGGCTGCTATAACGCTACCACTTGGCGGGTAGATTCCGGCAAGCCATTCGACCAGCAACTGGAAGACCGCATCATCAGCGACCTCAACGACAGCCGCATTGTGCGTCAGGGCTTGTCACTAACCGGCGGTGACCCGTTGCATCCACACAACCTCAGTGCAATCCTACATCTGGTTAAACGGGTGCGGCAGGAGACCGAGCATAAAGATATCTGGTTGTGGACCGGCTACACTCTATCAGAACTATCCGCAACACAAAGACGGGTCATTGATGAAATTAACACCCTGATTGACGGCAAATTTATACAGGAACTGAAAGATCCGTCACTGATTTGGCGCGGCAGTAGCAATCAGAAGATACATTACTTGCGCCCCGCATAACTCAAACCTTAGCACCGTTGCGACTTACAGATTTATCTTGTCCAGTCACAATGGTGCTTTTTCTGCACTCGTACCAGAAAAATTACATTAACAAACCAGTCGGTTATCTATACACCTAATCAGCAAACTGCCTGCTGATGCTGGAAATCACCTAAAATTTACGCCTTGCAAGTAAAATTTTGGGATAATTTATCTTTTATCTGATGACAACCTATAGATCACATAAATCTTATATGTAGCCAACATCACCTAAGCAGCATAAATTTACCAAATTAAACCGTAGCCAACACCACCTACTCCTATCCTGTACATATTGCTAGCCAATTAACAGTGGCAAAGTGGTTTTATCTTACCCAGACAGACATGGAAAACACCGATGAGCATAATTGACTTAACTGCCAAACGCGCCGAGACTCAGACAATGCTGGATAAAGCAGACCTACTGTTTGACCGCAGTACCTGTGAAGCTAGACTGGAACAAATGGCTGCGGACATCACTACTGCATTGAGCGACAAATACCCGCTTGTATTACCAGTAATGGGTGGTGCAGTTGTCTTTACTGGCAAGTTATTACCATTGCTGCGCTTTCCACTGGATTTCGATTACATCCATATTTCACGCTATGGTGACAAACTTCAGGGTGGGAGCTATCAGTGGCTGCGTGCCCCGCAAAACGCCGTAGTAGGACGCCATATTCTGGTACTGGATGATATTCTCGATGAAGGGCATACTCTGGCCGCAGTAAAAAAACAGATACTGGAAATGGGCGCAGCCAGTTGCTCCACTGCTGTTTTTGCTAACAAACTGATTGGCAAAGATAAACCGATTATGGCCGATTTTGTCGGACTAGACGTTCCTAATCGCTATGTATTTGGCTATGGCATGGATGCTGAAGGTAAATGGCGCAATCTGGATGAAATTTACGCTCTAGCTGAATAATAATTATTGCGCCACGGTGACAAGTAGCATCGTGGCTATTTTAATCAGCTCATATATGCTGTTAACCCAAAGCAATATGGGATGGCGCAATATACAGTTTTGTTAATTTTTCTAATCCCTGTTCACTTAAACTGATTAATTACAATCAGATCTAAGCCGTTTATTGCTTGAAATATATGAAAGTGACTATTAATTTCATATATTAATTTATTATTATTTATATAGTGATTGAAATGGCAACACGTATTCAAGCCACAAAGCTAAGGAGTAATCGTTTGTTAAATTCTACCGGAAGCAAAGAGCCTAACGAGAAATGTAAGCATTTGTGATATACCAATAAGCATAAGCCGAAAGGGCTTGCTGTTATTCTCCGGTTATCATCAACTTTTTCCCTTTAACAAACGCAGTTTTAATATCTTTAAATGTTGCCTCTGCAACCGCATTGTCATGCCGGTACCCTTTTTACTCAACGAACGTTGAATATTAAATGTATTGAAACCTTCTGCTAGCAACTGATTGTCAAACTCTTTTTCTCTATCTAAATAGAATAAATTTAATGATGGCAACGGTTACTTAAACTGACCTGATGCACGTATCACTACAACTGCTGTTTTATATTAACCAACACCATAAGCCGGCAATCTATCGATTAGATAAATTCAGTAACACACATAAATAAATCCAGTGATGGCAAACACGCTTATAGGTTAAATCTGCCATTATAGGTACCTACATCTAACTGACGTTGTAAATAATTAGCTGCTGCTGCGTCCTTGCTTGCCGTTTGATATCTTCAATAACGTTTAACTGTGTACTTTGATATCAATGTTAGCGCGGGCAATGTAACGAAAGCAAACACAAATGCACGCTTGTTATAAGGCAAAACAAATGCATCTGGTTTCATATGATTGATAGCTGCGATTAAAAATCGCCAATATCTTATCGGCGTAATTGGTGATCGATTTCTATTTGGTTGCTTTGTACTGATTATAGACATGATGTCTGGATATACCCAAGCAGCGACATAATGCCGCCACAGCATAATGATGTTAGTTTACTTTCAGGATTTTGATTTTCATGCCATTATCAGTGCAGCCTGCTTTGGGATATCGTTTTCCATCCCTAACTGTTTAAGTTCTTTTCGTAACACAATCAGTTCATTTTGTTCTGGAATGCGATTATCTTTAGCCTTAAAGAACCACTGTTGCTTGATTGGTTTATCCAGCTATCTAAAGCGGGTGGCATCAAATCATATTCCTTGAACACTCCACTGCGCGATTTTTCCTATCGATATAGTTTAACCATTTGCCCTTTGAAATCAGCACTAACAGTGCGTTGTGCGCGTTTTTATTGATGTATCATCTTTTCCTTTTTAGTTTTAGAGTTAAGTTTACCTTGCCTCTAAAAATTTGCTTGCCTTAGTGTAGCCATTCCACTAATTCAAACCACCCATGATGAGATAAATGGCAGATAGAATACATTTATCCCGTTTGCTTAAAAAGCTAATAAATAAGCCAGTCGACTAATCCAAAGACAAATTTGAGTTTTAAACATACAGCATATTTAAATTGCATTAATATCATAATATGGTACAATTTCTACACAACTACCAGTTAATCCATAGATAGAACAACTTTTTACCTAATACTTACGTATAACTTACAATAACTTCAATATATGTCTTTAATATTACATTTATTATTAATTAACATATTAATTTAACGAATTCTTGACAAATATAATTATTTACCAGTATGATAACCAAGCCGTATTAAATAGTACGGTCAGCTCTGGAAGGCTGTTTTATCAGGCAGATAAACCATTGATATTTTCATATGATGGTGTCTCATATTCTGTTTACCAAGTCATTGACATACCTCTCCCATGGTAGACAATGGCAGGGAGGCTTTATGCCTGCCGGTTCTGATTAACGGTCTTCCAGCCTTGCCATTCTTCTGCCGCCCCATGCGTCTGGAAGCGCATAGCGGTTTGGTTAGAATAATCAGGAAAGGCAGTGTTTATGACTATTTTTTTGACGGGAAACCGCCATTTGGAAGCGTACATGTTACGCCTGTTTCCTCCATCGATGGTTTTAATGAGCAGCACGCAGGTTTCATCGAAGTTTTGTCATATTAATTTGCGTGAAAACAACACTTTTAAACCTGATAGATACCCATTTATCAGATATAAACTGAAATACCTAAAAAACTGATTATTTATCATGTGATGCCTAATAGCGTGACTAATTAGGTATTACAATTGGTAACGGATAGTGAATTTTTATAACATATTATATTTATTGCATTTAGTATATTATTTTGTATTAATCGCTACAATTTTCAGAGTGTAGCAAAGGGTTGAAGAAATGTTTCAAAAAAGGAATTTTCTAAAGAATTTCGGATAATGTCAGTTCAGAATCACAAATTCTAGCCATTATCCACTACCGCATTGTTTGTCTATGTTTCCTGGTTCTTTAGCTTTTAAGGGGCGGAACCAGGCTTTTTACATTCTATAGCAGCATTGTTTTCATAATAACCTATCAACAGCATAGTCTATAGTCATTTCAGCGTTTCATTGCTGCATGACCTTCATCACGCAATTGCAGTATTTTCTTGCCCTCCGCTTTGGCTTGGGCCATTTTCCCAGCCTTAACCAGCTTGCTGGTTTTATCGATTTCAGCAATTAATTTATCCATTTCTGATTGATATACCCGCAGTTTAGGGTTATCCGCCGCAGCATTTGTCAGCCCGTATGGTTTTTGTGCACGAGCCGCCACAGCAGCAGTACGCATACTGGCTAAAGCCTTGCTGGCATCAGCCACCGTTTGCGCCGCATTAAAGCGCGCATAGCTCATCGTAATCGCACTCATATACATATTTACTTCATTAGCCTGTACAGCCACAGCGGATAGCGCCAGAGATAATGACAATATCCCCGTAGACAGAAAGTGTTTCATTGTCATTTGATTTTCCTGTTATTCAGTTAACCCTTACCAGCCAATAATCAAACCATCAGATATATTCAGTAGTACGGATTGAGCTCTTTTCAATCGTGTTTATAGCCAGCATACTTTGATAAAATATTTTAACAGCACTATACTGTTATGTAGCAGAATATCAGAATTTCACCTTGTTACAAGTGTTATAGACTTTGTGTCTGAATCAGTCTGTGCAAAAAATGGTCACAACGATTCAGCTGTTCCATTTCAATATATTCATTGGCTTTGTGTGCCACTGTAATGCTGCCGGGACCACACACTACCGTGTTGATACCACTATGCTGAAACTGGCCACCTTCAGTAGCATAGGCTACTTTAGCACGCTGGTCAGTGCCCACTAGTTGAGCAATCAATGCATGTAACTGCTGATTATTCACATCATTTAAGGCCGGTACCTGCACATTATGCGTTAGTTTAATTGCTGCTTCTGGTGCAACTGCCTGCATGGCAGGTAAGAGCTGGGTGGTAATGTAGTGCTGAACAGGTTCAATCAGCTCTTCCACTGTCATATGCGGCAGATTACGGTAATCAAACTCAAAGGCACAATAATCAGGCACAATATTGATGGCCGTACCACCTCGAATCAGGCCGGTAGATACCGTAGCAAACGGTACATCAAACGCATGATCCAAATCAGCACGTTGCTGTAACTGTTGCGCCAACTGGTTGATAAATACAATCAGGCGAGCAGCATACTCAATCGCATTCACACCATTGGGTGTAAGCGAAGAATGGGCATTCTTACCATGTACTTCACAACAAAACGTATGGATACCTTTGTGAGCCACGACCATCTGCATGGATGTAGGTTCTCCCACTATACAGGATTGTGGCTGCAAACCTCGTTTCTCCAGCTCCGCCAGCATAACCGGTGCACCCAGACAGCCGATTTCTTCATCAAAAGACAAGGCGATATGTAACGGCATTTTCAGCTTGGCCGCCTGCATAGCCGGAACCGCGGCGAGCACACTGGCAATAAAACCCTTCATATCACTACTGCCTCGACCATATACACAACCATCACGCACATCGGCTACAAACGGATCAGACAACCAGTCTTGTCCATCCACTGGCACCACATCTGTATGGCCGGAAAACACCACTCCGCCTGTTGTACTACCATCAGCCGCAGCAATCGTTACAAACAGGTTAGCTTTGTCTCCACTTACATTATGTGCCAGCCATGGCGACAATTGCCGGCTTTCCAAATAACCGGCTACATGGTTAATCAGAGCCAGATTACTCTGGCGGCTGGTGGTATCAAAAGCAATCAGCTGACGTAACCAGTTAAGGGTATCCACAAAAATTCTCCAGTAAATTCTGCTTTAACCATAACATATTTTATGCCTCTAACGTAGTTACTGCTGCATACAGTATCCTGTTTAACGCAGATAATCGCTACAATAGCCATTTATTTAAAGGCACAACAAATGAAACAGCAATTCGATTTAGCTGGACATCCTCATATTGCGTTATGTGATTTACTTAAACTGGCCGGACTGGCAGAGAGCGGAGGCCGTGCCAAGCAACTGATTGCCGAAGGCAGGGTGCTGCGCAATCACCAGCCGGAAACCCGCAAAACAGCAAAAATTATTGCTGGTGACCGTATCCAGCTAGCAGACAATGAAATCTGTGTCATTAACAGTCAGGCATGAACACACCACAATTATTAACTACACCAGTGCCACCGGAAGATTGGGCGTGCTGTAACAGCGATTGTGGCGATGCCTGCGTCTGGCAGATTTATTACCGCGAAAAAGCTGCCTATAAAGCACAACAGGCGCAGCTGGCCACATCATCTCATACAGATGGAAATAACTCATGAGTATTGATTTACACTGCCATTCTACTGTTTCCGATGGTGCTCTAACACCGGCAGAAGTTGTACTACGGGCGCATGCCAATGGCTGTACCCTGCTGGCACTGACAGACCACGATCACACTGGTGGTGTGGCTGCGGCACGCTTGCAGGCAGCGCAATCTGGAATAACTTTGATTAATGGCGTAGAAATCTCGGTAAGCTGGCGCGGACGTACCATACATATAGTGGGCCTGAATATCGCTCTGGAAGATGAGGTATTACAAACCCTGCTCCAGCGCCTGCGTAGTGGCCGCTTGCTGCGCTTACAGGCCATTGCCGACAAGCTGGCCAAAAAAGGCATAAGTGGTGCCTATGAAGGTACACTGGCACTGGCTACCAATATAGATATGGTAACTCGGACGCATATTGCTGATTTTCTAGTCAACACCGGCCATGTGAGCAAAAAAGCGGATGCTTTTCGCAAATATCTGGGCGATGGTAAATCCTGTAGCGTCAGACATCAGTGGGCTGAATTGGCTGACGTTGTCGCTGCTATCCGGCATGCTGGCGGTATTGCGGTTATTGCGCACCCAATGCGCTATGAACTCTCTGCTACTGCCCGCCGCAATCTGTTTAGTGATTTTAAGGCCTGTGGTGGCGCTGCCATAGAAGTACACAGCGGGCATTCCAGCCTGAACGACCGTCTGAACTATGCCTTGCTGGCACAACAATTCGGATTTTTAGCCAGTTGCGGCAGTGATTTTCACCGCGATGGTGATTTTGGCGGTGGTCTGATTGGCTCCTGCCCACCATTGCCACCAATATGCCAGCCTGTGTGGTCTCATTTTACTTAATGATCACCGTGAATCTGAACAACCAGATTGACGATAAAAAATAATCATTGATTTTGCTTTATTTTAAGCAAAAGGATGATCATATTTATTACAACAAGCTATGTAAATCCAGATATTGCTTTAACACCAGCTTATTTTTAATTTCAATCATCTTTATGAATTTAAAATGAAAATTATAGAAAGGCGGCTATGGTTAGCTGTTACTAAATTACAGTCACAGCAAATTTTCTCTAGCCAATAATCAACCTTTGTTTTGAATTTTCCAATTGATGTTATGCGCTTTACTAATCTGGACATTCGCTCAAAATAACAAAAACTGCCTGATTCATAATTTAAACCATCCTTTTACACAACTACTAGAATGAATGGCTGTTATTGATATCAATATAGCTATATTAATAAAATAACCATTCTGGCAACTTAAGCCTGCAACACAAGTAGCCAATATGGGTAGCCTAACCATAGATGCCAACTACAACATCTTACTGCAATGCAGAATAATTAGCGGATTACTGAACAGAATCAGAAAGCGCCTAACAACCTTGTCAAAAAAAGCATATCAGCCTCGTTTCAGAACACTATCTGATTAAAATCTATAGCCAAAGATAAATTATATTGGTGAGACTGTTACAGGATGTATTGATAACTGTCTACCTGCTATCATTTCACTCAAACCAATTATTTGCCAACAGGATAGAACATGAAATCTCGTGCTGCAGTTGCTTTCGCTCCGGGTGAAGCCTTGAAAGTTGTCGAAATAGATGTCGCACCACCCAGAGCGGGTGAAGTACTGGTGAAAATCACCCATACTGGTGTATGTCATACCGATGCATTCACTCTGTCTGGTGCTGACCCGGAAGGCGTATTTCCTGCCATCCTTGGTCATGAAGGTGCTGGTATTGTCGTAGAAGTCGGGGAGGGAGTCACTTCAGTCAAACCGGGTGATCACGTTATTCCCCTGTACACCGCCGAATGTGGCCAGTGCCTATTCTGCCGTTCAGGCAAAACCAACCTGTGTACCGCAGTGCGAGCCACACAGGGCAAAGGACTGATGCCGGACGGCACTACGCGCTTTTCCTATCAGGGACAGCCGATTTATCATTACATGGGCTGTTCTACTTTCAGCGAATATACCATAGTAGCAGAAGTATCACTGGCCAAAATCAATCCCGAAGCCAGACATGAGCAGGTATGTCTGCTTGGCTGTGGGGTAACGACCGGTATCGGTGCAGTACACAATACAGCCAAAGTACAGGCTGGCGATACGGTTGCCGTATTCGGACTGGGCGGTATCGGGCTGGCCGTGGTACAGGGTGCACGACAGGCTGGTGCCGGGCGGATTATTGCGATTGATACCAATCCAGCCAAATTTGCGCTGGCCAAACATTTTGGTGCCACCGAATGCATCAATCCGCATGATTATCAGGAACCGATACAGCAGGTCATTATCCGCCTGACTGGATGGGGCGTAGACCACAGCTTTGAATGTATCGGCAATGTGGATGTTATGCGTGCGGCACTGGAATGTGCGCACCGTGGCTGGGGGCAAAGCATTATTATCGGCGTAGCTGGTGCTGGTCAGGAAATAGCCACACGGCCTTTTCAGCTAGTTACTGGACGAGTATGGAAAGGATCGGCATTTGGTGGAGTTAAAGGCCGCTCACAACTGCCGAGGATGGTAGAAGAGGCAATGCAAGGCAAAATTGAACTATCACCATTTATTACCCACACTTTACCCCTATCGGATATCAATCAGGCATTTGAGCTGATGCATACTGGTGAATCCATACGCACCGTTATTTACTACTAAAACAAAAGCGTGCACATTATTTATTTACATTTAATCAACACGAATAAACTGATATGGCTGAAATCACTCTACTGGCTACCCACAAATTGTTTAACGGCGAACAACGGCGTTATCGACATTACAGTCGTTACAACCAGTGTGACATGACTTTTTCCGTGTACCTGCCATCACGTGCTTTACAGGGTTATCGGTTACCCGTACTGTACTGTCTGAGTGGCTTAACCTGTACTGATGAAAATTTTTCCGCTAAAAGTGGTGCACAGCGTTTTGCGGCAGAATGGGGCATAGTACTGGTTATGCCAGATACCAGCCCACGTGGTACGGATGTAGCCGATGCAGATATCTATAGCTTGGGGCAAGGTGCCGGATTTTATGTTAATGCCACTCAACAGCCATGGGCACAGCATTATCAGATGTATGATTATGTGGTAACAGAACTACCCAAACTCATCGAAAAGCATTTTCCAGTCAATGAGCAGCGCAGTCTGTGCGGACACAGCATGGGTGGCCATGGTGCGTTGATGATTGCCCTGAAAAACCCGCAGCGTTATCTCGCGGTATCAGCATTTGCCCCCATTGCTCACCCGAGTGCCGGAGCATGGGGACAGGAGGCATTCACCACCTATCTGGGAAACAATCAGGCAGACTGGGCTGCATACGACAGTACGGAGCTGCTTACCCAAAATTCGCCATCATTACCCATTCTTATCGATCAGGGCAGTGTGGATGAATACTATCCGGCACAATTACATCCACAGGATTTCGTTCAGGCTGCCAGAATCAAAGGAGTCAATATCCGTTATCACCTGCGCGAAAACTACGATCACAGTTACTATTTTGTTAACACCTTTATCGAAAGCCACATTAACTTTCATGCCGAAGCATTCGGATTATAAATAAATCATCAAGAAGATTAACAACTAGGCCTCAATCACCGATTTGCGCGCAAACGTTTTTTCGCAATAATGACAGCGCAAACGTGTTTCGCCATGGCTAACCCTCACCGAAAAATGACTTTGTACCGGTTCACCATGGCTGGCACAATTGTTGTTCGGGCAACGAAACACTTCAGTAATGTTTTCCGGCAAAGTGAGTGTGCGTTTACGTACCACGCGAAAATTCTCAATATCATTAACCGTAGCCTGTGGTGCAAACAGAGCTAAGCGGTTGGCAGCCGCATCATCAAGAAACTGGCCGGATATTTTAATAATATCCTTGCTGCCGCTAGACTGGCTGCTCAGATTAAAACCCACAGTAACCGCATTACCAGAATGCAGTAACCTGAACTGGCGCAAAATGGTCAGCCCCTGCCCTACCGGAATGTGATCAATCACTGTGCCGTCTTTTATGGCCTCAACACTCAGCTTGGTCTGATTCATCATTTGTTTATCCTTTTGCACTGACTGCATCAATATGTTCATTCAGAATCGCTGCCAGAATAGCCTGACGCGCATACATACCATTATTGGCCTGCTGAAAGTAATAAGCATGAGGACTATTATCGACATCTGCATGAATCTCATCCACTCGCGGCAAAGGATGCAGAATACGCATATTCGGTTTAGCCTGTTTTAGCATGGCAGCACACAGACTAAAGTGGCCACTGATTCTGGCAAATTCCTGTTCATCAAAACGTTCACGCTGAATACGCGTCATATACAGAATATCCGCCCATGCCAGTGCCTCTTCCAGACTGTCGGAAGTTCGATAGATTACACCGTTATCATCCAGCTGTTCACAGATATAGGCAGGCATCGCCAGCGTTGGTGGAGAAACAAAAATAAACTCACAGCCCCAGCGGCTGAGCGCCTGCGCCAGTGAATGTACCGTGCGACCATATTTCAAATCGCCCACCAACGCAATTTTTAAATTTTGCAAACATCCCTGCGTTTCATATATCGTCACCAAATCAAGTAGCGTTTGCGACGGATGCTGATTAGTCCCATCACCTGCATTAATCACCGGTACATGAGCAAACTCACTCACTACTCGCGCCGCGCCATCTTTCGGATGACGCATCACAATTGCATCAGCATAATTACTGATAATCCGTGCCGTATCAGCCAGCGTTTCCCCTTTTTTGGCACTGGTATTGGCACCATCAGCAAAACCGATTACCTTACCGCCCAACCGCTGAATAGCCGTTTCAAATGATAAACGAGTACGAGTAGATGGTTCAAAAAAGCACGAACCAATCAAACGCCCATTCAATAAATCAGCCTGTGGTTGCTGTTTTAACTGCAAAGCAAGCGCCAGCAAAAATTCCAGCTGCGCAGTAGATAAATCATTAATAGAAATGAAATGTTGGCGATACAGCGGATTAGCCATAATTTAACCTTCAGCATTTATCAATAGGCACAAAAAAACCCGTTCACAAACGGGTAAGCATACGGTAATTAACTACTTGCATGTAATATCTGCTCCAGACAAATTATAAAGCCTGCTGCAAGCATCCTCATCACACAGTAATCCCGTAATAAACTAGTACCAATTATCGCATAAACAGCGCAATGATAAAAGCTAGCCACTTTGAGTTACAATAAACAGTTCATTGTATTTTTATTTCTGTTTACATTGATTTATCATCAACTGGCACTAAACGTGCCCCTATACTCTTTGCTTACTTACGCGCATCGCACAGCCCTGCCGGCAGGTACACGTGTGGCCGTGCGTTTTCGCAAACGTCTGGTGGCAGCAATCGTATGGGAAAGCAATGTGCAACCAGAAATTGATATCAGCAAAATACTGCCAATTGAAACCATATTCTCCGACGGCTGGCAACTACCCGCAGACTGGCGCGCCTTACTCAGTTTTACTGCCCGCTATTATCACTATCCGCTTGGACAGACAGTCATGGCAGCCCTACCCAAAGGTTTGCGCCAGCCGGAAGCGGTACCATTACCGCGTCAGGAGATGATGTATACACTCAGCACCAGTGGCCGCCTCCAGCCACCACCACCGGCACGTTTTCACAAACAGCATGCTTTATGGCAATGTCTGCAATCAGCACCAGCCACTCTGCAACAGCTCAAAGCCAGGCATACTCAGGCCGCCCATTACCTCAATCAGTGGCAACAACAGGGATGGATACAGGCCAAGCCTGTTCCAGCCTGTGGTAGCATTCCGGCCAGCCAGCATCAGCTCAACAAACAACAACAGCACGCCAGCACATCAATTCAGGCCAAATTTGACCTGTTTGCTCCATTTCTGCTTTATGGTATTACTGGCAGTGGCAAAACCGAAGTCTATTTCGACATCATGGCCAAAGTGTTGCAGCAAGGCAAACAGGTTCTGTTTCTGCTACCAGAAATCAACCTCACACCGCAATTAATGCAACGCGTACGTCAGCGCTTTCCTCATACCATCACTACCTTATTACATAGCCAAACTGCTGCTGGCCAGCGTACCAGCAATTATCTTCAGGCTGCACTGGGACAGGCTGCGCTAGTGATTGGCACACGACTGGCCGTGTTTACCCCCATGCACAATCTCGGATTAATCGTTGTCGATGAAGAACATGACTACTCATTCAAGCAAGAAAGTGAGCTGCGCTATCAGGCACGTGATCTGGCTGTATGGCGCGCCCGGCAAACAAGTTGTCCGATTGTACTGGGCAGTGCCACCCCATCACTGGAAAGCTGGTACAAAACCCAACAGGGAGATTACCAATTACTCCAACTGAGTGAGCGTGCCCATGCCAGCGCCCAATTACCACAAATTCATCTACTGGATATTCGCCGGCTACCACTGGATAACGGCCTTAGCGACATCATCAAGCAAAAGCTACAGGCCAATTTTGCTAATGGTGGTTTAAGCATGGTATACCTGAATCGGCGTGGCTTTGCTCCAGCCTTATTTTGCGCAGCCTGCGGACATATATTCGGTTGTCCAAACTGCTCGGCCAAAATGGTGCTGCATCAGCATGCCGGCCAGTTACGCTGCCATCATTGTGATTTTCACCAGCGTACCCCACACTGTTGTCCAGAATGCGGTAATCAGGATTTAACTGCTATTGGTCAAGGAACACAACGAATAGAAGAAAACTTGCAACATTTACTACCCAACGCGCGCATTTTGCGTGTAGACCGCGACAGTACCGCACACCGGCAGGATTGGGCAGAAATCTATAGCAGAATCATGCAACGTCAGGTTGATGTACTGGTTGGTACCCAGATGCTGGCCAAAGGTCATGACTTTCCCCACCTGAATTTGGTAGTGGTTTTAAATGCTGATAACAGCCTCTACAGTGCCGATTTCCGTGCCCCAGAACGTTTATTTGCCGAACTAATGCAGGTGAGTGGCCGCGCCGGCCGTGCGAATTGCAAAGGGGATGTATGGATACAAACACGACAACCTGAACACAAAGTTTATCAGGCTCTGGCTGCACAAAACTATGGCACTTTTGCCACAGCCGAACTGGCGGAAAGACAGGAACTGGGCATGCCACCATTTAGCCATATGGCAGCCATTCGTGCCGATGCCAAAACCATGCGCGAAGCACAGGAACTACTGCGCCAGGCTTTACAGGGCATTGAGCAGCAACAGTCATTACCGGCCAATGTTAGTGCTTTCGGGCCAGTACCGATGCTCATGGCACGACTGGCCGGTTACGAACGGGCACAAATATTTCTGGAAAGTAAAAACCGGCGTGATCTGCACCACAGCATCTCCATCTGGCAAAGCTGGCTACAGCACCTGGAAAAAATCTATCCACAGACACGCTGGCTGATTGATGTTGATCCACTGGAAATGTAATATTATTGCAATGATATATAATAAACTTTCTTCAAGCATTACTTATACATCCATACCATTGCAATATCAATTTATCCGGCTAATACCATTTAAGCAACAATGATTTTATTTCAGACAGCACTCATCCACTCTATTTAATAATATTGTCATTTCAAAAAAATCTGGTCGTCAGCCATATCAGCAGACGACCAGTCAGATTTAATTCAAAACTTACTTGCGTCCACTTAAACAACGCCATGCTCGAGAGAGCAGGGATTTTGGCTTTTTCTGGCGTGTAACTTCATTACCATCATAGCCTACCTGCGATTCCTTGGGAAAAGCTCCGAAAGGTTTAACAGCATAATTTTCCAGCTTATAGCCTGCATCCAAAGCTTCCTGATAATATTGGTCAAACAGCTCAACCAAATCCTTGCGCGGATGAGGCAGAATATCACTATCGAACCAGTGTTTTTGCCCAGCAGCAGTTAAACGCGGAATTGAGTACTTATGACTGAACTGCGTGCCCATATCTGAATAGTGTAAGATTTTCATCTGCTCAATCGGCATACCTTCACCATCAACACAATTCCAAGCAGCAGTATAAGCCTGCACCCATTCTGGATGTTGCTTAAATTTAGCCATCATTTTCTTATGCGAATCAGGATCAGCACGCAAAGTAGCCTGTTCAGGTAGTTTGGCTTTTGCTTTGGCACAATCCCAGACACAAGTACATAAACGGGTAAAACGTTTGCCCTTAGCATGATCATGCACTTCCTTGGCAGCAACAATCGCTTCACCTTCAATAGGATGTTCCCACAACTCAGCCAAATCAGCCAGAACAATCATGTCCGCATCCATATAAATGGCACGTCCCTGATAATTACAGGCTGCCGGAATACCCCAGCGGAAACCGGAAAACGGCGTTGCCCACTTCTCGGTATGCCAACCAGCGCCAGATTGCGGATCAGAGTACCAAGGACTGTCTGGATCATGACTTAACTGCATCCAGACGATTTCTACCGGCCGCGATGTATGTTTATGGATACTGTAATCCACCACCATCATCTGTTCCAGATCACAGTTATTGGGGTCACAACCCACAAAAACCTTAATAACATCGTTGCTCATGCATAAACTCCCTATTTGCTTACGAAATAAAGACTATTGTAATATTAACGCAAAAAATACTAGGATAAATGATAACATTAATCAAATACCAATTGATATAAAACAAGCAACGACATCTAACTTTACCAAAATCAGACAAACTAGCTTCAGATATATCAGCAATTAATCCACCTTGAAATATGGTAACACCAAGACGCATCGTTATATGATGCTCAGCAACCCAATAAGCGTATAAAGCCTAACTGCTCAACCACCTATATCGGACACAGCATATCCTGTATAGCCTAAAATATCTCATATTCAAATGCTCAACAGAATTAAATTAATCCGTGCTACACCCAAGAGCAAATATATTCGGTTCAAATACAAAAAACCGCTGCCAGAGACACAGCAGTTTCAAAAACAGCCCCAATACAAGCTTATTCTGGCAACAACTCAATCTTACTCGGATCCCTGCCCTGCTGTTTCAGCGACACCACCGAAGTAAACAGCATATCACTGGAAGAATTCAAAACCGTCTCGGCAGAATCCTGAATTTCACTGATTACAAACCCGATGGCCACCACCTGAGCAGCGATAGTCGGATCAATGCCAAACATACTACACGCAACCGGAATCAGCAGCAGCGAACCACCTGGTACACCAGAAGCACCCAGAGCACATACCGTAGCCAGAATACTCAGCAATAAAGTCTGAATAAAACTAACATCCATACCCAAAGTATGCACCGTGGCCATCGTCATCGTAGTAATGGTAATCGCCGCACCATTCATACTCATCGTTACTCCCAGCGGGATAGATAGTGAATAAATTTCTTCCGGCAATTGCATACGCTGAGCCAAGCGGATATTTACTGGAATATTGGCTGCTGAACTACGGGTAAAGAACGCCGTAATCCCACTATAGCGCAAGCAAGTAAATACCAGCGGATAAGGGTTTTTACGAAAATTCAGGAATACAATTAACGGGTTAATCACCAGCGCCACAAACACCATCAACCCCAATAATACCCCGATCAGCTCCAGATAGTTTTTTAACTTGGCCAGACCATCACTAGTAAAATGCGAAGCAACCAAACCCAGCACCCCGTAAGGTGCAATAGCCACCACCAGACGAACTACCCAGATAGTTGCATCCGACCAGTTTTTAATAACCGATTTCGTTGCTTCACTACTTTGGCGTAAAGCAATACCCAGCGCCGTAGACCAGGCCAGAATACTCAGGAAATTACCATTTGCCAAAGCATTAACCGGATTATCCACAAACTTGAGGATAATATTCATGAGAATCTCTGCCACACCTTCCGGTGGTTTCTCTGATATCGGAGGGATATCCATCACCAGATGCAGCGGATATAAATAACTTACAGTCGAAGCCAATATTGCGGAAATCAAAACAGTTACTGCATATAACCAGGCCACCGATTTAATACTGGAAACATTATCAAACTTATTATTAACAATAGAAGATATCACTAACACAAACACCAGCATAGGTGCAGCTGCACGCAAAGCCTGAATAAATACCCTACCCAGAAACTCCAATTTAACTCCATATTGCGGTAAAAAGGCCGCAATAAACGCGCCAATAATCATACATACCAGCATGCGTACAATCAGATTACTCTTAAACAATACCCATAAAAGCTTCTTCATTCACAATCCTTGGTTATAGCCGGAAACAAACATATTTAAAAACAGATTTTAAAAATCACTCGGCCAAACACACAAATTCACCGGTAGCAAATCATGCCCCATAAAATCCGTTTCAATTCATTTTCATAGCGCCATTAAACCTTAACAGAAACCCATTTCAGCTTATCGGCAAAATAACAAGTTTAGCATTAAACTAGCCTAAAACAACGAATAATCAACAAAACGGCTAGAAACAGTTAAAAAATATCAGTTATTTATTAACATGTATTGTACAGATCAAACAGCATATAATTCTAAAATGTTATACTGCACCACCTAGAATCGCCCAGACAAAACAAACAATGGACAAACCTTCACAAAATTACATTCTATGTATGAAATGGGGGCAAAAATACGATGCCGAATACGTCAATCGTCTCTACAACATGGTAAAACGCCACCTGACACTCCCGTTTACCATGATTTGTTTGACCGATGACACCAAAGGCATCGATCCAGCCGTTCAGTGTTATCCACTGATACCTTTAGACTTACCCAGTGGCCTGCCTGAACGTGGCTGGAATAAACTCACCACCTTCAGTGCCAACCTGTACGGATTACAGGGCACAGCCCTCTTTCTTGACATTGACATTGTTATTATCGATAACATCGACAGCTTCTTTACCCATCCGTCCAGTCAAAAAGACGAAGTATGGATTATCCGTGACTGGAAAAAACCATGGCGAAAAGTTGGCAATAGCTCGGTATATCGGTTCCAAATTGGTGCATTACCAGATTTAATGGATTACTTCCGTAATCATTTTCAACTCATACGGCAGCAATTTCGCCATGAGCAAGCATTTCTATCTTGGTATGTGCGTGAAAACCACCGACTCAGCTACTGGCCAGATAACTGGTGTCTGAGCTATAAATATAATATATTAAAAAAAATGCCTTATGCTTTATGGACACCACCGGAAAAACCCAATTACGGCAAAATCATTGTTTTCCACGGCGAAGTTAACCCACCAGATGCTATCAAAGGAGGCGGCGGAAAATGGTACCGTAAAATCCTACCGGCTCCATGGCTAAAAAAATATTGGCAATAAAAACATCACTACAATGAAAACAGTACACCCACACAGTAAATTCTTCATCATCGGCAATGCTAACGAACAGAATTCTATTGCCCACCTGATTAATGAAGACGACATCGTAGTCCGCTTTAATAACCCCAATCCAAACTGCACACTCATGGCAGACTGGGTGTTTATAGCCAATGGCTATACTCAAATTCGTCACCTCACTATTGAGCACCAATTCTTTAAACCGAATGCCCAGATTTTTTTTCGCTACAACAAAAATGATATATGGTACAGCCGTTACCAAAAAATACCCTTACATAAAAGAATCAAATATCTCTGGCGCCTTCCCAAGTGGATAAAACGCTCACATCTGGATCAATATCACATCAATACCATACCCACAAACATCTATCAGCACTGTGCCACTACATTAGGCTGTCGCCAGCCTAGCACAGGCCTGTTAGCTATTGATTATATTTGCCAGCATTACCCCAGAAACAAAATCTATATTCATAACTTCACCAGTGAAGGCTGGGCAGGACATAACTGGGATGACGAAAAGCAATTAATACATAAATGGATTATCGCAGGTAATATAATTTCGGTCTGAACAAGAATCGTTTTACTTTCCAGACAATCTGGCTAAACCTGATTTCAACATCAGTTTAGCCGCTTTGCTCCACATACCTGTACGTATCAATAACGAGACCGTAGCACAAGTCGACAAACTTTTTCGCGCATACAACTGCTTAGCCAAAAGCAAAATAGCCGCTCTTTCCTCGTCAGACAGATCCATTTTTGCCAGTTTATGACACAACCGAAAATAATACAGATGAGCCTTATATAATAAATAGGCACAACACTTTCTATCACCTACCACAGCGTCAGCATAGATTGCCTGTGTCAGATAAGCCTCAATACCATAAGCCTGTTTCAGGCTTATTTTCTGCACAATAGAATCTGGCCAGATACGATAATGCACCAAAGTATGCGGATAGTAAAAATACGTTTGACATTGATTCAGTACAATTGGCGTATTTGCAATATCCTCATAAGCTGGAATAGTAAAATGACACTTATCTGTTATCAGCGTACGCCGAAAAACTTTATTCCAGAAATAATGCTTACCATCCATAATAGCAAAGCGGTACAACTCCCCACTTCTTTGATGCAGCAAAGTATTGGCAGGAGCAATAGACAAATGCTCATGATGTTTAACCTTCCCAGTGTCATCAACAAACACATCATAATCAAATAGCACCACATCAGGATGGTGCTGATTTAAAATAGTCCATATCTGCTCAACAGCCTGTCGCTCAACCCGGTCATCCGAATCAATAAACCAGATATATTCAGCATGGCTAGCCTGTAAAAGACACTGGCGAACCTGAGTAATACCTAGATTCTTTTGCCCACATAGCACACGAACATTTATATCTGGATAGTTTTGCTGATATTGACGGATTACAGCAAGTGAATTATCCGATGAAAAATCATCATAAAATATCACTTCGGTAAGAGCAGGCAAATCTGGTAACAATGTATCCAGCAACTCAGAAAGATAAGATTCCACATTAAACACAGGAATCAGAATACTCAAATTCACTGCATCTGCATCCGCACAACTATCCTTTATTCCTATCACAAATCTATTCCTCAAAGTCACTTTTTATTATAGGTATCATCATACGTTGTGCATATCCCAACACCGAAAGTTGTCGCCATCCCATACGAATTTGTGCAACTAAACGGCGACATTTAAAGCGTACACTGCTATAAACATTATTCGCCCGTGGTTTCAAATTGTCCTGTGGTGTTATCGTTGAAACAAAAGAAACCGGTGGTCTCAAGCCATAATTAATACACTGATCTAACTGAATCGCAGCAGCCGGATAAACCTGCCAAGCATTTAACTCATATGAACGACACAAAAATGCATCTGCTAATGCTGGCGCTGAATGTTGGGCTCTGTTTAACAATTTCTGTGCGCCCGAGGGAAATAGAATATATGCAGCCGCACCGGTACGATCCTGATATAACTGACGCAATTCATAGCCAGCAATAAGAGTATCTGCTTCTTTACTCAACCATTTACGCCGATGGCGTGTTTCCAGATTCACATAATCCACTTCAATTGTTCGGGAAAATAACGCCGCCAGAACATCAAGAGTGTTATGAGAAAGCAAAGCATCATCTTCAAGAATCAACCACGGCTTGCCAGTATCCAGAACATACTGCCATGCAGCTTTGTGACTCAAAAAACAGGCTACCTCAGCCGGGTGCATTTTCCGTTCCCAACCATTTGCCAATTGTTCATATCTGTCAGTCCGAATATCAGAACTACTAACAGCAGTCAGACGTTGCATCGGAATCTGTAAATGAGCCAGTTGCTGGCGCTGAAATTCCAACCGCTCAGATGAATGATCCAGATTAATTACCAAAGCAGAAATCATCTGTTTCCTTCACTAAAGATATTACAAAGAAACATCAGAACTGTGCCGAAATAGAATATCCTCAATCTCGCGTATCCGATCCATGCGACGTTGTACTTTGCTTTTACGAATTGAAAATAATTTTCCCTTTGTTCTCAGATTTTCATGAACCATTCGTGCTGCCTGTAATTGTTCGATGTAAACTTGCTGTTTTGGCGCCCGTAAATTGTCTTCACGGTCAAAAATCCAGCAAAAGCCAACCGGCAAGTGAACAACTTTATAACGAGGCTGAGCCAAAGCCTGATCAGCAGCGATGACAGACTGCAATACCTCCTGATCCCATATTTCAGGATGGGCTATACACTGCCGGTTCCATTCAGCCAATAAATGCCTTACAGCATCCGTATCCTGCAAAAACAGAGTTGCAGAAACTAAATGACCGTCACCCAAATCATAATAAACCGCTATATCACAATCTAGCCCAGCCAAATACTTCAGCGGAGAAACATGGAAAACCGCATCAACATCTACATAAAGCATAGGGCCATTGACCAAATCCCGTTCACGCAGCAAATAAGCCGACTTAAATGATGTATTGGCTTCCCAGCCACCCTGATTCGGGATCGTTGTTGTTTTAACCCTGATATCCAAGCGCTCAGCTGAAGCACACATACGTTTAGCTTCATGAGTATAAAACTCATCATCAGTATGATACGCTACAACCGTTACACCATCATCTGCAGAAGCTTTCATGTCATCACTAACCACCTTAGCCAGTGGAACCACAACGCGGCGATTCTTGGCGCGCCATGCATATTCCCTACTCAGTTTAACCATTATTACTATTCTCTCACATTACCAATATATTCATTATAATCGCGTCCAGCCATACATACGCACAACATCGAATCGGCGCTGCCAATGTCGCCCCTTAACAAAAAATCTCTTGAATTTCTGCCATAAAGTCAATCTAAAACGCACACGGTGGGGAATATCTGAATCCAGTGACTGAGAGGCTAATGGTTCAACCAGAAATGCCTCTTTTAACTGGCCGCCACTATAATGCCAAACTTTATCAATAGGATAAAAAAGATTCTTACTTGCCAGAAGCATATTTCTAGCCCCCTGCAACGACACAATATAACAACAGGCCAATGATGGAGCAATATCACACTCACAAGCAGTCATACCATTACTCAAAGTATGCAAACGAAAAATCTTCCATTTCACAATCGCCTTACGTTCCATTGAGCGCCATGACCTACGTTTAAATAATTGCCAAAATCTGGGTCGCATAATCTGATGCTTATTAACAAAAGAATTAACAACTACGGCATCAACATCATAAAAAGGTTTTTTCAAAGCCAGATTCAAAAAATCAAATGACTCATAATTCCTCACATCAGCCAGCAAAGAAGCTAGTTCTGGTTTAAGTTGAACATCATCTTCAAGAATCAGTGCATATGGTATATTTTCAGCCACCATTCGCTGCCATACTGCCTGATGAGATAAAGCACAGCCAATCTCCCCATTTACTACCTTACGCTTACATTCCAGTGCGAATCTTTGCTGATTAAGAAATGCTTTCTGCTCATCAGTTAAGCAACTACCATCAATTGCATTTACTCTTTCAAAGGCAATATCCAGATTTTCTAACTGTTGTTTAACAAACGTTAATCTATCTGGACGGCGATCCAGATTAATTAAAAAAGTTTTGAGCATTTATTTGGCACCATATACTTTAACCATATATCATTCATAAATTATAACTAAAAACAGCTTTACCATTAACTGATAAATCTTGCATTCAGACACAATTTAGTAACATATCCTGCTAAAATATCAGTATTCACACAATACGGCACCCTATTCTATTTCAACCACATAATTCTTAAAAACACTGAATCCTACGAAGTTAATTTAACAATGTCGCAACCTACTATTATTCTGGCTATGTCTAGCTACAGTGACTTTGCCAGCACCATTAAAAGCCATTTAGAATATCACAATTTTAACGTTACTTTTATTGACAGCACCTCAGAAAAACTGAAAAAACAGATTGATGCCAATTTTCACTATCCCAGTCTGAAAACCCACCTGATCCACTCTGCTCGGAAAATTTTTCTGTCAGACTATTCCTACAAATCCCATCTGAAAGAACAGATATATAATCAGAAATTGCAGGAAAATATTCAGAGTACTCTTGGTAATAATCTTTATGACTATACTCTGGTTATTCGCCCCGATCTGTTTTCCCTACCGACTTTACAGTTACTGAAAAACCATACAAAATTAAAATTTGTGGGTTATCAATGGAATGGAATCAAAAGATTTCCTAAAACCCTTCCTACTGTAAACTTATTTGACCGTTTTTTTGTATTCGACCCTACAGATCTGAACAATCCAGAATATAGCCAGTACCATCTCAGCGGGATCAGTAATTTCTATTTTGACATGTATCAACCGCAAGCAGTACCACATACCGGCCTCATTGCCTATTTTGTTGGATTACATGTAGACAGCCGTATTGCTGCTATCGAAACTTGTGCCAATGCACTTATACAAAATGGCGTTAATTTAAATTTCAATATCAAATTTCGCCCATCTGAAGCCAATAAAGCTGCTTTGTATTCATGCAGACAGATCCAATTTATTCCAGAAAATATTAATTTTGAAGACAACTTACAGTATGTTAATACAGCAGATATACTCATTGATATCGTCAATCCCATACATAATGGTTTATCCTTCCGTATATTTGAAGCCTTATATTATCAAAAGAAATTAATCACTAATAATCCACAAATAAAACATTATGATTTTTACCATCCCGATAACATCCTTGTCTGGAAAAAAGCAGAAGATTTTCAACAAATTGCTGACTTTCTGGCAAAACCATTAGTCAGCATCAATCCAGAAATTGTACAAAAATATAGCTTTGCAAATTGGATAAAAAATATTCTGGACGACTACCCTTCAAGCAGATATCAGCATAATCCAAAATAATTTCTAAAAACTCTTTGCTCATCCGCAGTCCAGCTACCGTATATACTCAATAACCGAATCCTTAACGAAAAATAATTAACTAAAAGCTACTCCTCAATCAAATACTTTCAGCTGGATTACGGTTTTCGCCAAACTGCATACGGTGTAAAAACGCATAACGGCCATTTTTTGCTATCAAAGCATCATGTTTACCCTGCTCTACAATTTTACCTTTATGCATCACCACAATATTATCAGCATTTTCAATAGTCGAAAGCCGATGAGCAATCACAATCGTCGTCCGGTTTTTCATTAAAGTTTCCAGTGCTGATTGTACTAATCGCTCAGATTCAGTATCCAGCGCACTAGTAGCCTCATCCAGAATCAGAATAGGTGCATCTTTTAACAAAGCCCGTGCAATAGCCAAACGCTGTCGCTGACCACCTGAAAGCTTCATTCCCTGATCACCCACTTCAGTTTTCAAACCTTCTGGCATACTGCAAATAAACGACCAGGCATTAGCAGCTTTGGCTGCCTGAATAATATCGGCTTCTGTTGCCTGCGGGGAACCATAAGCAATATTATTGGCAATCGTATCATTAAACAAAACCACGTCCTGACTAACCAACGCCATTTGAGAGCGAAGGTTCTTCAGTTCAAAATCCTCTACATCAATCCCACCTATGCTCAGCCGCCCACTAGTAACATCATAAAACCGCGGAATCAAATTTACCGTAGAAGTTTTGCCACAACCCGATTCCCCTACCAGTGCTACGACACTGCCCTGTTTAATCGTTAGATTTAAATGATCAACTGCATTTTTATCTGACTGCTGATAACGCAAGCTCACATCCCGAAAAACAATGTCACCAATAGGTGAAGCCAATTGTTTTGTACCTTGATTTTTTTCTTCAGGTACATCCAGAAAACGGAATACACTTTCAGCAGCCATCAATCCAGTCTGTAAAACACTAGACATATTGGTAATCCGTTTTAACGGGTCGAACATCATTAACATTGCCGATAGAAAAGACATAAAATCACCAGCAGTAAAACCTGCATGACTGGCTCTTTTAGCTGCAGCATATAGAATAATCGATAATGACGTGGCAATTAGCAGCTGGGTTACCGCACTACCAATTGAAGTATACGATTGCCGTCGCACGGCCAGACTGCGTAATGCCCGATTTGTCTTTTCCAATCGACTCTGTTCATAGTGTTGTCCGCCATAAATACGCACAACCCGTGTACCATCAATAGACTCAGACAAAATCTGCATAACCTGACCAAGATCATTCTGACTTCTTGCCACTAAACGCCGGATACGTTTATTAATAATCCTGACACACCAGGCAATCAACGGGATCGTAACAAAAGTAATCAGCGTCAATTGCCAATCAAGATAAAATAACCAAATGAGAAGTCCCAGAACCGTAACACCATCTTTAGCAAAAACAGTAATCACATCAAAACCAGCAGCCGTTATCCCTTTAGCATCATTGGTAATGCGCGACATCATACGACCACGGCTATTTTCCTGATAGTAATTAACCGGCAGCATCATCATTTTGGCAAACAAATCACGCTGAATTACCTGAACCATCTGGTTAGAAATATAAGCACTGGTATATTCATTAATATAGTTGGCAATACCACGAAAGATAAATAAACCTACAATTTCAAATGGCACCCATTTCATGGCCTCAATATTTTTATCAACAAAACCATTATCAATAATCGGTTTCAGCAGATAAGCAAAAAGAGGGCCAGTTACGCCTACAACCACCATTGCTAATACGGAAATAAAGAAAAACTTTACCAGTCCGCGCATATATGGAAACAGTCTTTTATACAGATTCTGCGGTGAATAAGCATTGGTTTCTTTACTTTTTTTCATTCGCTACCCAGAACAATCAAATATCTAAAAAAGTTCATATTAATTAAAATACGAAACATGATAAAAAAGCGTGCTTATCAAATTACTTAGCTATTTGCTCACATAAGCACAGTGCAAATCTATTGCATTAAGCAAATATCTAGACTAAAACCACATCTTGAATATAAAACCCTCAAGACTATACACTAGCCGTATTCTATCAAATCGAAAACAACCTGCATGAAATACTTAAAAGAAAATTATAACCTTGTGTAGCCATAACCAATATAAAGATAGCACGCCTGCATGTCGATTGAATATGGTTTAATATTTATTAAACACGTATTTAAACTTTATATTCCCACAACCGATGAGCTATAAACTAGATTCAGTCTGAAAATTAGTCCAAACGAACCAATATAAATTAACATATAAAATAGTCAATCAATATTGATTAAAACTTGCCTAAACATTTAGAATAAGTTGCTTTAATTTGTTGTTAATCTCTAATTTGTTCCATTACATGACCCGTAAAACCATAATATTAGCCATGCCGCCAAGCAATGGCATAGTAGAATTAATTGAAAAAAATCTTCAATTTCATGGATATGAAGTAGTTCGTATAGATAGTATCTTAAAATTCAAATACAACAACCTTTGGGAACGTATATACCAATTTTTTCATAAACATATTTCCAGAAATAGCACATATAAAGCGAAACTGAAAGCAAAACAAAGTTTACATAAAGCACAAAAACTTCTTGCAAACAATTACTATGAATATACATTAGTTATTCGTCCAGATATTTATCCACAGAAGGTACTAACATTATTAAAACGACACACCACAAACAAATTTATTGGCTATCAATGGGATGGATTAAATCGTTTTCCAGTAAAAGATATCATTCATCTATTTGATCAATTTTTTATTTTCGATCATACCGATTTAACTAACTCTGACTATCAAAGCTGTCAACTGCGTAGCATTACCAATTTTTATTTTGATATGGTACAGCCACACCACGTTATAAATAACAAACCTCAGGCTTACTATGTCGGTGACCATCAGGTCTGCCGCGTTGCCGCTATAGAATATTGCGCCCAAAAGCTAGCTGAAAATGGAGTAGATATCAGATTTATTATACCTACAAGCAAGCCTAAGGATATTAAATGTTACAAATCAAAATATATTACCTTTGGGAAGCAAAACCGGCTCTCCTATTATGATAATTTAAAGTATGTCAATTCAGCAGATATCCTGGTTGACTTTGTTATTGACGGGCACAACGGCTTGTCATTTCGACATTTCGAGGCGCTGTACTATCAGAAAAAACTAATTACTACTAACACACATGTTAAATATTATGACTTCTATCACCCAAATAACATATTTATATGGGGTGAAAGAAATCTAGATGAAATACAGGAATTCCTGACAAAACCATTTATCCAAATAGATACTCATATTGTAGAAAAATATAGCTTCAAAAACTGGATAAAAACTATTTTAGATACAAGCAATCCTTAAAAAAACTTCTAATTGGAAATAAACTAGCTTGAAAGAGTAATTTCATTCTCTAAGAAAAAAATTCTTTCCATAAAATGAAGTAAATTAATGAAATTAATACGAGTATAGGTGTAAAATTAACAATTAAAGAGGCAAATTTATCTTATCATACGGAGATAAATCTAGAATATTTCTTATCCAGTTACCAAATCCATATTTTTTTACAATCTTACTGTCTACAGATTTATAAGGTTTAGCCAAAAAATCCTGAATTTTATGAGAAAGATCTTCTTTATCCCAAATAAGGATATTATTAGGATGATAAAAATCATACTGACACACAGATTTATTATTAGTAATTAGTTTTTTATGATAATACAACGACTCAAACACCCTGAAAGATAAGCCATGGTGAAGAGGGTTAACAAAATCTACAATAATATCTATTTCATTCAATATCTGCATATTTTCATAAAAATCAATTGCATTCTCTTCTCCAAAAGTAATCAAATGAGAATGTTGATATTGATTAATCTTATTTTGATTGCTGGTCGGAATAATAAATTTTAACTGAAGATTATTTTTTACAAGTTCAGTCGCACAATATTCAATATCAGCAACACGTTCGGGAACATGTGTACCTACAAAATAAGCTATCGTACCAGAATGTTCTACCGGTTTTGGTTGATACATATCAAAATAGAAATTGGTTATTCCTGTCAGTTCATAATTCTGAAAATGCTTATCAACTAAATCTTGGGCATCAAAAACATAAAATTCATCAAACAAATCAATTGTTTGCTTTGCACATGGCATGCGGCTTAATCCATCCCATTGATAAGCAATAAATTTTTCTTTTGTAAATTCTTTCATCAATTGCAGTAACTTTATCGGATACAGATCTGGCCTAATAACAAGAGCATAATCGTATTTTGTATTTGCAAACAATGCATTTGAATTGGATAACAGCAACTCTTCTTTTAGCTTGACTTTATATGAAAAATTTCTGAACAACAGCTTTTGAACTGTACTATACAAGCGCTCTTTCCAACTTTGATACTTAAAATGCTTGATATATTCTGGAAAGTTATCAATATACAACACTTCAAAGCCATAAAATTGCAAATTTTGTTTTATTTGCTGATAGATATTACGACTTTTAGGCATACCCAAAATAATTGTTTTTTCCATCAAATATACCTATCTACCTTAATAAATTCATAGAGCAATTATATAATATAAATTGACATCTAAACTAAGCTAAAATATCCTTAGATTCGCCTGAAAAAATATAATCAATGTCAATATCTATCTATTAATATCCTTAAGTGAAAGTGTATATCTAATTTAACACTATCTTACATATTAAAATACACTATAATTTCTTATATTTTGTTTGAAAATTTTTATAATATAACAAATTTTATATTATAAAATACTACATTTATCAATTTACGAATGTATTTTTATGAATATTCTTATTACTGGTGGAGCTGGATTCATTGGTTCTGCCCTTATCAGATATCTAATCGACGAAACTAACCATAACATTCTAAATGTTGATAAATTAACTTATGCCGGTAATCTTGAATCATTAGCAACAGTTGCAAATAATTCTCGCTATCACTTTTTTCAGACTGATATTTGTGATAAAGAGAACATAACACAACTATTTAATAACTTCCAACCAGATGCAATAATGCATCTGGCTGCGGAATCACATGTTGACCGTTCAATTTCCAGTTCAGCCGAGTTTATTCAGACCAATATTGTGGGAACTTTTCAATTACTGGAAGCTAGCCGCCATTACTGGAATAGCTTATCTAAGGAAAAACAGCACTTATTTCGTTTTCATCACATTTCTACTGATGAAGTATATGGTGATTTAAGTGACTCAGTCACAGAGTTATTTACTGAAGCTACACCATACGCACCAAGCTCTCCCTATTCTGCCAGTAAAGCAAGTTCTGATCATCTGGTTCGTGCATGGTATCGTACTTATGGACTACCTGTTATTATTACTAACTGTTCAAATAATTACGGCCCTTATCACTTTCCAGAAAAACTAATTCCATTAACAATTCATAACGCATTACAAGGAAAAAAACTACCAATATATGGAAATGGTGAGCAAATTCGTGACTGGTTATACGTTGAAGATCATGCACGTGCTTTATATCAGGTTGTGACAAAAGCAAAAATAGGAGAAACCTATAATATCGGCGGACACAATGAGCAGAAAAATATTGATGTAGTAAAAGACATCTGTAATCTTCTAGATGAGTTAGTACCTAATAAAACGCTTGGAATAGCATCCTATAGCAACTTAATCACATTCGTTCCAGACCGTCCAGGACATGATGTCCGTTATGCTATTGATGCCAGAAAAATTAAAGAGGATTTAGGCTGGGTACCACAAGAAAGTTTCCAATCAGGTTTGCGTAAAACTGTTCTATGGTATCTAAACAATCAGGAATGGGTAAATCGCATTTTGACTGGGGAATACAAAAATGGATTCAAAAACAATATCAGTTATGATTAAAAGTCATTACAAAAATCAAAACAATTTAAAAGCTAATCTAAATAATATTTATTATAAGGAACAAATAAAATGATTAAACGAAAAGGCATTATTCTAGCAGGAGGCTCTGGAACTCGACTTTATCCTATTACCATGGGAGTGTCAAAGCAGCTTTTACCTGTTTATGATAAACCAATGATTTACTATCCTCTTTCTGTGCTTATGCTAGCAGGAATTAGAGAAATCATGATTATTTCTACACCGGAAGATTTACCTAATTTCAAAAAACTATTAGGTGATGGTAGCAATTTTGGGATTGAATTAGTTTACAAAATACAACCATCCCCAGATGGGTTGGCACAAGCTTTTATATTGGGAGAAGAATTTATTGGTCAGGATAATGTGACACTTATTCTAGGTGATAACATTTTTTATGGGCAAAGTTTCGGTGCACAATTACAGCATGCTGCAAACCAAGAAAAAGGAGCTACAGTATTCGGATATTATGTTAATGATCCAGAACGTTTTGGCGTTGTTGAATTTGATACAACTGGAAAGGCATTATCTATAGAAGAAAAACCAGTTAAAGCACAATCAAACTATGCCGTAACAGGACTCTACTTTTATGATAATGATGTCATTGAGATAGCAAAAAATATTTCTCCATCTGCCAGAGGAGAACTTGAAATTACTGATGTTAATAATGTCTACTTGAAAAAAAAACTGCTGGATGTTGAAATACTAGGACGTGGCTTTGCATGGCTGGATACTGGTACCCATGACTCCCTGATTGAAGCCAGCTCTTTTGTCCAAACAATTGAAAAAAGACAGGGGCTAAAAATAGCTTCACTTGAAGAAATTGCTTTTAATAATCGCTGGATCAACTTAGATCAATTATTTACACGAGGCAAACTTTTTCAAAAAACAAATTATGGCCAATACTTATTAAAAATATACAATGAGTTTTCCAAGAAAGCATAAATATGAATGTTATTGAGACAAAGATAAAAGACCTGCTTATTTTAGAACCGAAAATTTTTGCAGATAATCGTGGCTGGTTTATGGAAAGCTTTAACCAAAGAACATTTAATTCCATTCTTACCGCACATAATCAACCTGTTGTAAATTTTGTACAGGATAATCATTCAATATCAAATCGTGGTGTAATCCGAGGATTACATTATCAAGTCAATCCATATGCACAAGGTAAACTAGTACGTGTAGTTAGCGGTAAAGTGTGGGATGTTGCGGTAGATATACGAGTAACTTCACCAACATTCGGTCAGTGGATAGGAGTCGAATTATCAGAAAAAAATCGCCGCCAATTTTGGATACCTGCAGGATTCGCACATGGATTTATTGCTTTGGAAGATAATACTCAGTTTCTATATAAAACAACAAACTACTATTCTAGAGAAAGTGAACGCAGTTTATTATGGAACGACACCGATATAGCCATTAATTGGCCAATCGAAGACAATATGTTAATCAATCAAACTGATAAGGATAATGCAGCTCTTGGATTTAAAGAATTGGTAAATAAAGACAATAGCTTTTTTTAATAAAATAAAAGGATTAAAAATTTTAATCCTTTTATTAATCTAATGATTCTCCATAATTAAATCAGCTAACGAGACCTCTGCCACAATAATCATCATCCAGAATCGAATCTTCCAAAACTTTATTTTTTAGATTTGCAACGTTAAACTAAAATACTTATATAAAGAATCAGCAATCACCAAAGATGGCTTAAAATAAAAATACATGTTTTTACGTATACCAATTGCATATTATACGAACTCTATTGCTCCTTTTTGCAACAAATTACGTGTCGATTGAGATGCAAGTTCTTTGTCTGATAAACTCTTAAATATCTTATTTAATTTATTATTTTCATCAATTACATATTTAATAATTTGAGAGTCATTTGCACTTAATAATTTTTCTAACTCAAAACTATGAGAATAAATTTTCGAATCACAAAATAAATCATTGCTATTATTGACATAACAGCTGTGAATACCCCAAATTTAGTACAAGATTCAGGTAGAAAATTATGCTGCCTGTTTTAGGGTTTTATATTCACTCGGCGTCATATTATTTAATGCTTCATGAGGTCTTTCCGTGTTATAAATGGTTAGCCATTCTTCGGTTACCTTTCTTGCTTGTTCCAGATTATTAAATAGATATAAATCTAGTACCTCTGCGCGATAGGTGCGATTAAATTGTTCAATATATCCGTTTTGATATGGGCTGCCTGGTTGAATATAATCTATCATGTTCGACAATACCGTAAGTATGAAAGCCATCAATATGTAATAAATCGATACTTCTCTCGCTAAAATAAGTATTGGCTTCATAAAATGTCATACACATTAAATTAGAAAATCCTGCATAATGTTCATTATGATATTTAGTTAACTGATTAAACACTTTTCCGTCATAATTACCTTCATGTTCATTCCCCTTCCATGTATCAACTACATAGCATTTAGTACCAAGTACCATTTTCTGCAACAGCTTGACACATAGCTAAATATGAATTTCCGGAGTGAGTTTCTAGCTCTACAATTACATTAGGTTATTGTTCTTCAACAAGCCAACTCACAAATAGTATATGTCCACACCATCCATAAGGCTATCTTAGCTTACGCGGCTCAGTTAGCATAGAATTATTAATTCGAAACATTTTATATTACCTATTAACAATAAAGATTAAAATCTCACTAATTTTAGACTAGATCAAATTTTGATTATTATAATAAATATTTATCTTTTATTGTATAAAACAATAATTTTTTAATCAATTTAATTAGTTGAAACAAATTTATTTGGCGTCTAATTTTTAATAGTAAAATTAATTATAAGTGCTAATTCAAATTTGAATTGAGTCATGAAATTATTTTTTATTATCAATTCAAAGCTTTTACTTAGAGTGATTGCTTTGCAAAATTCATGCTATTATTGAGACTAGTTTCTTGTTTAAGATTTAAAACGTTCATGACGGCTATTTTTTGGTTAACCTTGATAATTTTAGTTATTGCTCTTGTTTGCATTTCACATTTAATTTTACGCCAAAAACTATTGCAAGAACGTCAGGCTGGGCACGTTCGTCTATCGGAAGCAACAAATGAACTGGTTCGTACTCAAACAGAAGCAAATAATTTACAACAAATTAATCAGAATATTGAAGTTGAGCTGAACCAATGCCGTGAGGAATTACAGCTTGTTCACAAGCGTTTGAGTGCTGCCGAGGCGGTTAATACTCAGTTAGTCAATGTTCAAGAAACATTACAACAGGAGCGGCAACAATATCATTTAACTTCAGAACGATATCAAATTATTTCTACTAAACTGGCTACGGCAGAACAACAGTTACAAAACTGGCAGTTGCGTGGTGAGGAATGGCGCTTGCGTGAAGAAGAGTATACGCAGGTTCAGGTGGAATTAAATCATGCACGTGTGGAAAATAGCCGCCTGGCTACACAGCTTCAGCATGAACGCGAGGCATATGAAGAAAAACTGGCGCTTTTAAATGAGGCTCGTGCTAGTCTCAGTGATCAGTTTAAGTCGCTGGCTAATGATATTTTAGAAGAGAAGAGTAAACGTTTCAGTGAGCAGAATCAGGCCAGTCTTAGTCAACTGCTGAATCCTTTGCACGAACGCATGCAAGGGTTTAGTCAACTGGTGCAAAATACTTATGAAAAAGAAGCTAAAGAGCGGACTACTTTGGAAACTGAGCTGAAACACTTGCAGCAGCTTAATGCACAATTACATAGTGATGCTAAAGCGCTTACTGATGCTCTGTCTGGTACTCAGAACAAGAATCAGGGTAACTGGGGCGAAATGATTCTGGAAAAGGTGTTAGAAAATTCTGGCTTGCACAAGGGACGTGAGTATATTTTACAAGCTTCCTCCACTGTTATTGATGAGTTTGGCCGCCAGCGCCGCTTACAACCGGATGTATTGGTAAATTTACCAGAAAATAAACAGATAGTTATTGATGCCAAAACCTCGCTTACAGCCTATGTTCGCTATACTCAGGCAACTGATGCCAGTAGTGCTGACAAGGCACTGGCCGCGCATATTCAATCGGTACGCCAACACATTAAAGAGCTTTCGGCCAAAAGCTATGATGAAATAGATGGACTAAACACGCTGGATTTTGTATTTATGTTTATTCCAGTTGAACCAGCCTATTTACTTGCCCTACAACAGGATAATCAGCTATTTGATGACTGCTTTCAAAAGCGGATTATGCTGGTTGGCCCTAGCACTCTGCTGGCTACGCTGCGTACGATTGCTCATATCTGGCGTAGTGAACAACAAAATCAGAATGCTTTGACTATTGCCAAAGAAGGTGGCAAGTTGTATGACAAATTTGTTGGATTTGTGACTACTCTGGAAGGTGTAGGTAAAAATCTGGATCAGGCACAGGGACAATTTCAGAAAGCCATGGGGCAATTGGTAAGTGGCCGAGGAAATCTGGTGAGCAAGGCCAATAAATTGCGTCAACTGGGTGTGCAAAGCAGTAAAAATTTACCTGAACACTATCAATGTCCGGAAGAAGACGAAGAAGAATTGCCTGTGATCACTACAGATTCTCTCTGAAAAAGCTCTATGGATTTATGATTTAATTATCTGTTTTGTATTAATGATTTGAGTAGTACCTGATGTAAGCTAGGATACACAGCGCTTTATGCTATTTCAAACTGGCGTACAATAGCTATTTATGACTAGTCTATTTTCTTTTTTAACAATTTGTGCCAATTGCATAAAAAATTGAGATTTATGCAGATTTTTCGGGCATATGTGATTTGCTGTTGGATTATATCTGTATGAATCAGAACAATACTCAATTAACTACATTTTTATGGCATAAAATTTTCAGCCGTCATATGCTGATTTGTGTGTTTACCGGTTTTAGTTCTGGTTTACCGTTATATTTTCTGATTAACCTAATTCCGGCATGGCTGCGTAATGAAGGTGTAGATTTAGCTACTATTGGTCTGTTTTCAATCGTTGGTTTACCTTTTACTTGGAAATTCTTATGGTCACCACTGATGGATGCGGTTCATTTTCCATGGTTGGGGAGACGACGAGGCTGGATGTTTATCACACAGCTTGCCCTATTGTTGGCACTACTGGGTTATACAGGGCTTAATCCGCAACAGAATATGACTGCAATTAAGACTCTATCTCTGTTTGTGGCTTTTTTTGCCGCCAGTCAGGATATTGTGCTAGATGCTTTCCGGCGTGAAATATTACAGGACAATGAGCTTGGATTGGGTAATGCGATTCATGTTAATGCCTATCGTATCGCTGCACTGGTACCCGGCTCTTTGGCACTCATTCTGGCCGATATATATTCATGGTCAACGGTATTTACTATTACAGCACTATTTATGGTGCCGGGTATGTTGATGACCCTCTTGCTGGCGCACGAACCAAAGTTGCCAGCAACGACACCCAAGTCTCTTGAGCAGACAATTATTGAGCCTTTTAAAGAATTTTTTCTACGCAAGGGAGTTAAAAATGCCTTGCTGGTACTGTTTTTTATTTTCCTGTATAAACTTGGTGACAGTATGGCTACTGCACTGGCGACGCCATTTTATCTGGATATGGGCTTTAGTAAAAAAGATATTGGCCTGATTGCTAAAAATGCTGGTTTATGGCCAACGATTACTGCTGGTATTCTGGGCGGTATCTGGATGATTAAACTGGGCATTAATCGTGCTCTTTGGTTATTCGGGCTGGTACAGGTTTTTTCTATTCTGGGTTTTGCGTGGCTGGCCAGTCAGGGGCCTTATGCTGTTATCGGCGCAAAACAACTGTTGATACTGGCTACTGTTATTGGGTTTGAAGCTATTGGTGTAGGTTTGGGTACGGCCGCTTTTGTGGCTTATATGGCGCGTGAAACTAACCCTGCCTTTACGGCAACACAATTGGCATTATTTACCAGTCTGGCTGCGATACCAAGAACTCTGATTAATGCAACCACAGGCTATTTGATTAACTGGATGGGCTATGTGAGCTTTTTCTGGTTATGTTTTTTTCTGGCCTTACCGGGTATGCTGTTATTAGTGAAAGTTGCGCCATGGAATAAAGAGTAACCAATGTTTGAATATTTATTACCCATGATTTAATGCACAAGAAACGTTACCAGACATTTGTCTGTAATCGATTTGCATTAACTTAATTGTTGATTTATATATAAATTACATTTGCCAAGACACTATTATAGACATTCTCTATATATCTGGTTATTTTCCGATATTTAAATTTGAGTATGATGAAAATAAGTAGTGGCCTGATTACCGTAAAAATGGATTGTGTTCTTTTTCATGACCAATAGTAGTCATAAATCCATGCCCCGGCAAAACTCGAGTATCATCGGGCAGAGTAAACAATTTACTCTGAATCCCATGGATTAAATCAGTATGATTTCCACCCGGGAAGTCAGTGCGGCCAATAGATTCCCGAAATAAAACATCACCAGCAATTAGCAGGCTATTGGCCTGGCTGTAAAATACGACATGGCCGGGTGTATGCCCGGGTATGTGATAGACAACAAATGCATGTTCGCCAACAGTTAATTTATCACCATCCTGTAACCAACGAGTAGGCGTTAGTGGCTGACTAATAGGAAAGCCGTAATTAGCAGTAACTTCTGGCAATGCCTGCAACCAGTAATCGTCTGCCTGATGTGGCCCCAATACTGGAACAGTGTGCTGGGCAATTAAATCTGCTACGCCACTAGCATGGTCAAGATGGCCATGTGTTAACCAGATTGCCTGTAGTTTAAGCTGATGCTTGTCTACTGCACTCAATAAACGTTCAGCCTCGCCACCAACATCTGTTAATACTGCGTCGCGGCTAACATCATCCCATAGTAACGCCGCATTCTGTTGAAACGGTGTTACGGGTATAATCTGCATTTGTAAAGCCATTTTTCCTTTACCTCGCTACCCATCTATAATAACAGAGCCTTGCTTAAAAAATACATGCTCATAAGCAATAATAAACAGGCAAAACATTTTTTCAATATAACTGGTGAAAGCCGATGTGCTACTTTTGCTCCCTGTCTAGCCGTGATAAAGCTCATTATACTGATGCCAATAAAAGCATAAATATGGACGTAGCCAATGGTATGGGCTATATGAATTTGCTCATGCACACCAAAAAACATAAAGCCTAAAGCACCTGCAACTGCAATTGGCAAGCCACAGGCAGCAGAGGTACCGACAGCCTGTTGCATGGCCAGCCCGCTGCGATTCAGATAGGGCACGGTTAAGCTGCCGCCACCAATGCCAAATAAGGCGGAGGCTATGCCGATAACAGCGCCAGCAAACCAATGCCAGTTTGGATTAATTGATTGTCTATGCTGCACACTGATTTTTATCTGAGCACTGCGAAACATGTTGATACCAACAAACAGGGTAAAAATACCAATAACCAGTTGTAGCTTCTGACCAGATAAAGCATCAGCAATGGCTGCACCTCCGAATGAACCCAGTATGAGCCCGGGAGTTAACCGCCCTAGTACCAGCCACAGTACTGCATGGTTTTTATTGTGGGCCAGCATGGAACTGATAGAAGTAACCATGATGGTAGCCAATGATGTTCCTAGAGCCAGATGCATGCTTACAGCCTCGCCATAGCCAGCATGCATAAAAACGATATACAAAACAGGTACGATAATCAATCCACCGCCAACCCCAAACAGGCCGGCGGCAAAGCCTGCTACAGCACCTATTAATAAATAAGTAAGCAGTTCCATAGGCAAGTTGATTAAACAGTAATGCTGTTATCTGCTAATGATTAAGCTGAAATTGCATTATTTCTGCAAGATAATAGCTTGATATTAATGGCGGAAGTGACGTACTCCAGTTACTACCATGGCAATACCATGTTCATTAGCAGCAGCAATTACTTCTTCATCCCGTACTGAACCACCAGGCTGGATAATGGCCTTAATACCTTGCTCAGCAATCACATCCACCCCATCTCTAAACGGGAAAAATGCATCTGAAGCAGCGCAGGCACCAGCAAGTTCAAAGCCTGCATCCTGTGCTTTACGCGCCGCAATGCGCGTTGAATCTACCCGACTCATTTGTCCAGCACCTATACCGTAGGTTTGCCCACCCTTACCAAACACAATTGCATTGGATTTCACGTATTTGGCTACTTTCCATACGAATAGTAAATCCTGTATTTCCTGTTCAGTGGGTGTACGCGTTGTTACAACCTGTAATTGGTTCGCTTCTATTTGACGATTGTCTGGGGTCTGTACCAGCAAACCACCACCAACACGTTTTAGTTCAAACTGATTTGCTCCGGCAGATAAGGGAATTTCCAGTACACGCACATTCTTTTTAGCAGCTATGATGGCTTTTGCTTCGGCAGTGAAGCTGGGAGCCATTAATACTTCAAGAAACTGGCCGGTAACGGCTTCTACTGTTGCTGCATCTACTTCGCGGTTAAAGGCAATGATGCCGCCAAAAGCACTGGTTGTATCTGTGGCAAAGGCCAGTCGGTATGCAGTTAAGGTATCGGCAGCCACTGCAACTCCACATGGATTAGCATGTTTAACGATAACACAGGCAGGCTGGGTAAAAGATTTAACTGCTTCCCATGCGGCATCGGCGTCAGCAATATTGTTATATGACAACTCTTTTCCCTGTAATTGCCGATAATTGGCCAAACTACCAGCAGCCGGCTGCAAATCGCGATAAAAAGCAGCCTGCTGATGTGGATTTTCACCATAGCGTAAATCCTGTACCTTTAGCCAGCTTTGATTATATTGTTGTGGGAAAGTATATAAATCCGGCTTTCCAGCCAAATTTTTATCATCAATACGAGTCAGATAATTGGCAATCATACCATCGTATTGAGCGGTGTGTGCAAAAGCTTTTCGGGCCAGGCTGAAACGGGTCTGCGCTGACAGGCAATTCTGCTGCTGCAATTCGGTAATAATTGCTGCATAATCATTACAATCTGTAACAATGGCCACATCTCGCCAGTTTTTAGCAGCTGAACGCACCATTGTCGGGCCACCAATATCAATATTTTCGATAGCTTCTTCCAGTGTACAGCCTGGTTTCGCCACTGTTGCAGCAAACGGATATAGATTTACACATACAAGGTCTATGGCGCCGATATCATGCGCTGCCATTTGTGCTTTGTGCTCAGGGCAATCGCGCCGCCCCAGAATACCACCATGGATTTTGGGATGTAATGTCTTTACCCGTCCATCTAGCATTTCTGGAAAGCCGGTATAATCTGCAACTTCAGTCACTGTAATACCCGCATTGGCCAATAAACTGGCTGTCCCCCCTGTTGAGAGTAATTCGACGCCCAATTGCGTTAGCTGGTGTGCAAAATCAATCACACCGGTTTTATCTGACACACTTAACAGTGCCCGTTTGATTACAGCCATGACGTCTCCCTTAAAATACAAAAATTTCTGATTCAATCCAGCAAATTATATTGCGTTAATTTTTTACGTAGTGTATTGCGGTTCAACCCAAGAATCTGCGCAGCACGAGTCTGATTATGCTCACAAACCTCCATTACACAACGCAATAGCGGTAATTCCATCTGCTGCAACACCATATCATAGACTGCACAAGGTGTTTCACCATCCAGATCAGCAAAATATTGCCGTACATTTGCCTCTATACATTGAGCGATACTAACTTTAGGGGCTTCACTCATTTACATTTTCCTTATATAACAGGACAAACTGCTTACTGTTCCCTATAGGCACACGGCCACGTAGTTAATTGTGCCACCTGCCTGTCTAAAAAGTTATTAACCAGCTGCAACTGCATTTGCGCATCATCTACCGTATTAATCTGTCTGCGAAAATGCTCCCCTTCCGGCAATGCAGTTACATACCAGCCAATATGCTTACGGGCAATACGTACACCCATAATCTTGCCATAAAAATCATGCATGGCAGCTACATGACGTACGATAACCTGTGCATGCTCTGCTACGTTCAGCGAAGGTGGCAAACAACCATACTTATGGTAATGGACGAGGTCACGAAACAGCCATGGTTGCCCCTGAGCTGCGCGTCCTATCATCACACCATCCGCACCAGTTTCCAGCCATACCCTTAATGCTTTTTGCGGACTGGTAATATCTCCATTAACCCACAATGGTAGGTTTACCTGCTGTCGTACCTGTGTAATTAGCTCATAACAGGCCTCTCCACGATACATTTGTGTACGTGTACGGCCATGTACAGCAAGAGCAGTAATTCCTGCCTGTTCTGCCATATGCGCAATAGTCAAAATATTGCGATGCTCATCATCCCAGCCCAGACGAGTTTTCAGAGTTACCGGTACATCAACAGCATCCACAACTGCCTGCAAAATTGCCTCAACCAGCGATTCATTTTGTAATAAGGCACTACCTGCCAGCACATTACAAACTTTTTTTGCCGGACAGCCCATATTGATATCAATAACTTCTGCACCACGGGCTACATTATAGCGTGCCGCATCTGCCAGCTGCTGCGGGTCACTACCGGCAATCTGTACCACCCTGATACCGTTTTCACCCTCATAATTAGCGCGCTGTAGAGTCTTGCGTGTTTGCTGTAGACTCGGATCACTAGTAATCATTTCACTCACTGCCCAGCCTGCACCAAAATCACGACATAGCTGGCGAAATGGCTTATCAGTTATGCCCGCCATTGGCGCTAGCGCAAAAGGAGCAGTAAGCTGATAACAACCAATTTGCATAATCAGTAAATCAAATATGGAAAAATAATATTCGGATATGAATTATTGTACAATTTTTAGGCAGCCCCTCCAAATACAAATACCACTATTTAACTAAAATATTGATTAAATTAATAAACAATTTCAGCAAATTTGGATGGTATTAGTCATGCGATTGCACAACATGAGGATAGTATTGCGGAGCATAATGAATTCGTATCAAACCTGAACCACAAGGCTAAATAAACACTTTGAATAATTGTTAAACTGCGAATAACTAGCTGTGATCCTGACTTATGGAATTTGCCAATTACCTGTAAGTACACAATTTAATATATTTGAATAAATAATTTATAAGCAAAAATTTATTGGAAGATATAATGAGCAAACATATTGAGTACAAACTAGCAAATTTATATAGCTCTTTATATTCATAATTAAATTAATAAATACAATAATTTCCTAAAGAAAACATTAGTTATTCTGTAAGCTTCAGCTAATCTAAGCCTTGCCACTCTCTGCAATTTCATTAAGGATAAATGATATGGTTTCATCAACACATCAAACCATATCATGATGCCTATATTAATTTGGCTGAATGTTATGCCATCCATTGAAGAATTTGTTGCTGAATTTTGTCAGCACTTAACCCTACTTGATTGAGTAGTTGTGCTGTATCGCCATGTTCAGTAAATATATCAGGTATCCCCAGCGTCAATACCGGTTTATTCTGGTTATGCTGCGCCAGTACCTCAAGAACAGCGCTTCCTGCACCGCCAATCTTACTATTTTCTTCCAGCGTAACCAAATAATCATGTTTTGCAGCCAGCTGTAATAGCAGCTCCGTATCCAGTGGTTTAACGAAGCGCATGTCTGCTACAGTAGCATCAATTGCATTAGCCACAGTAAGGGCGGGTTGCACCATACTGCCAAATGCGATTAAAGCAATTTTACTTCCCTGACGGCGCAGTATTCCCTTGCCAATCGCTACTGTAGCCAAATCAGCTCCTGCATCAATACCCGTACCTGTACCGCGAGGATAACGTACTGCCGCAGGCTGATTAAGCTGATAGCAGCTTGATAGCAACAAACGGCATTCACGCTCATCACTGGGCACTGCAATGACCAGATTAGGTACACAGCGCAGATAGCTCAAATCATAAACACCAGCATGTGTTGGGCCATCTGCCCCAACAATTCCGCCGCGATCAATTGCAAACAAAACCGGCAAATTCTGTAATGCCACATCATGAATCAACTGATCATAAGCCCGTTGCAGGAAAGTTGAGTAAATCGCTACCACCGGTTTCATCTGTTCACAAGCCAATCCAGCAGCAAAAGTCACGGCATGCTGCTCAGCAATACCGACATCAAAATAACGTTCTGGATATCGCTGAGCAAATTCTACCAGACCACTACCCTCACGCATGGCCGGCGTAATTGCCAGCAAATTTTGATCTACTGCTGCCTGATCTATTATCCATTGGCCGAAAATTTGCGTATACGTAGGTTTAGTTGCTGTCCCAGACACATGCAAGCCCTGCTGCGGATCAAACGCACTGACAGCATGAAAACTAACTGGGTCATTTTCCGCCAGTTTATAACCATGGCCTTTTTTAGTAATGATATGCAACAATTGCGGCCCTTTACGGTTACGCATTTCCTGAAGCACATCTACTAGTTGAATGACATCATGCCCATCAATCGGCCCTGAATAAGTAAAGCCGAAATTATCGAATAATGACAGCGTTTCAGAACTGGTACTTTCTTCAATCAAACCTTTGATTTTATTTTCAACCCGCTGCGCTACATCCAGCGCACCCGGTACTAAACCCAATACCTTTTCTGATTTATGCTTGATTGATTTCACCAATCCCTTAACATCATGCAAAGGATTTTTTGCTAGATACTTGGGCAAAGCGCCAACATTTGGTGAAATGGACATCTCATTGTCATTAAGAATAACCAGCAAATCAATATCCATATCACCGGCATTATTTAATGCTTCAAATGCCTGCCCCGCCGTCATCGCACCGTCACCAATAATAGCAACATTGCGGTTGGTTTTATGCTGTAATTTATCGGCTACCGCCATACCCAGCGCAGCGCCAATTGAGGTGGACGAATGACCAACACCAAACACATCGTATTCCGATTCGCTGCGCTTGGGAAAACCGGCCAAACCACCATATTGCCGCATCGTAGCCATACGTCTTTTACGTCCAGTCAGGATTTTGTGCGGATAACTCTGATGCCCCACATCCCAGATCAGATGATCCTGCGGAGTCTGATATACATAGTGCAAGGCAACCGTTAGCTCAACTGCACCCAGATTACTGGCAAAGTGTCCTCCCGTTTTGCTTACTGATTCCAGTAAATAAGCGCGTAACTCATTTGCCAGCTGGGGTAACTGGCTCTTTTGCAAACGGCGCACATCCTGTGGCAAATCAATGGTATCAAGCAGAGAGGTAGGATTCATAATCAGACTTTACTTGTTATTAATGCAAGATAACAGGCCATATATACCTGCCAAACTAAGTGCACGGTAATTATATACTACAATACCCCCTGCACGGGGGTATTCATTCTATGTCAAGAAATTATTTCTATCGTGATTAATTAAAATAAGCTGTATTCATCAAGGCTGTTAAGACATGCATTCAAGTTATCTGGTTTTCATCAGAATTACTCACGATGATACGGATGATTATGTAAAATCGACTGGGCTCGATAAAGCTGTTCAGTCAACAGTACGCGCACCATGCCATGTGGTAAAGTCAGACTGGAAAGGCGCACTAACAGATTTGCCCGCTGTTTTAAACTCGCAGTCATCCCATCAGCGCCACCAATAACAAAACACAGATTATTCCCCTGCTGCTGCCATTTTTTTAACCAGTCCGCCAGCTCCATGGACGTTGGTGCTTTCCCACGTTCATCCAGTACAATTAGATAACTATGTGGTGGGATTGCCGCAACAATACGTTCCTCTTCAGCTGCCATTGCCTGTGCCGCATTAACACCCGCACCGCGTTTTTCCGGTTTGATTTCCCTGAGCTGAAACTGAATCTCACGGCCAAACCTCTTACTATAATCGGCCACCGCATAATCCACCCATTGCGGCATTTTCGTTCCCACCGCCAGTACTGTAATATTCATTCAATTCCAATAAATGTAGCATCCAGTAAACATCAATCTACTGCTTGCCATGGTTTAGCCGCACCTGCATGAAAAGAAGGTTTTTCTCCACCCCATAAAGCTTCAATATCATAATAGTCACGCACCGCAGGCTGCATCACATGTACAACCAGATCACCAGCATCAACCAGTGCCCATTCACCACTATCAAGGCCTTCCGTGCTAATAATTTCGTAACCAGCTTCTTTTAAATCTACAGCAACATTATTTGCCAACGCCTTTACCTGACGCGTACTGTCACCACTGGCAATAATCATCCGAGAAAACAGCGAAGTTTGTGCCGATGTATCCAGTACAATAATGTCTTTACCTTTAACATCTTCAAGTGCATTAACGCTAATGGCTACCATATTGTCCCATTGAGCGATAAGATTTTCATCCATACAGCAAATATCCTATTGAGTTGAAAGCATTTCCTGCTCAGAAACACCTTATAAATATGCAAATTATGCCTGATAAAGGTGTTCGCGGTCGATATATTCCGCCACACTAGCCGGAACGTCATCATGATTGCCCATCGACCATTGCACACGAATATCAGTCGAACTTACCGGTAAAAAAGACGCCTGCAATAACACTGCGCGTCCGCCATCATTACCGTCCGGTGTAGTCAGATTTTTGGCTAATGCATCGGGCAACCATTGCTGTAATGCCACCGGCAAAGCAGCTAAGCCCTGCCCGCCACGTTGAGCAATAGCCAGATTAACACTTTGCAATAAAGCCCGATAACGATGCCAGTCTGGCAGTTGTAACAATGAATCCATTCCCAGTAACCACCATAACTGTGCCTGCGCAAATACCTGACGAAACAGAGATACAGTATCAATTGTATAAGTGGGTCCATTGCGTGCCACATCACAGTCAGACACACTAAAGCGTTCATCTACGACAATCGTCTGCTCCACCATAGCCAGACGTTGTGCAGCTGTAGTACGAGTAGCAACCTGTTTATGGTATGGATCACCTGCTGGAATAAAAATAACACTATCCAACTTTAATTCATCAGCAAAAGCCTGCGCGATATGAATATGGCCATTGTGTGGCGGATCAAAAGTACCACCAAATAAACCGATACGTTTCATATTTTATTTCCATTAACCACAATATTCAGCTTACCGGTAATGGGGTGAATGACCAGACCATGTACTTTAATCTCACTGGGCATCAGTGGGTGTTTTCGTATCATATTAACCGAATGCATAATCGCATCTTCCACACTATCAAAATCGGTGAGCCACTTATGAAAATCTACACCTGCATTCTCCAGAATTTCAAGACGCTCATCACTAACCCCCCGGGCACGCATTCGATCAAGCATATCGGGAACATGCAACTCCTGCATACCACAATCATAATGCCCGATCACCATAATTTCATGTACATGCATCTCATATACAGCCACCAACAATGAGCGCATCACTGAACCCCACGGATGAGTAACCAAAGCACCCGCATTACGAATCACCTTGGCATCTCCATTTTTTAGCCCCAGAGCACGCGGTAACAAATCCAGAATTCGTGCATCCATACAGGAAACAATGGCCAGATTCTTTTCTGGATACTTGTCCGTAAAAAACTGCTCATACTCTTCAGCATCAACAAATTTCTGATTAAAGTCCATAATCTCATCAATTAAAGACATAATTTCTCCCTTTTCATTTATATAATAGTTGCACTCGGCTCAATATATTGGCACATCAGCCCCCAGAATATACAGTTCTAAAGTATTCAGGCAGCCGCAACGGCTGCCTGTTACAAACCGGATTATCTTACGCCCCTAGCCAGAGCAATTTAAATGCCCACAATATAGCAATAATCCACACCATGTAAGATACTTCTTTAACCTTACCACAGAACAATTTAATCAGTGCGTAACTGATGAAACCCATCGCAATACCATCTGCAATAGAATAGGCAAAAGGCATAAAAATCAGAGTAAAGAATGCTGGCGCGGCCTCAGTAACATCTTTCCAGTCAATTTCCGTCATACTGCGCATCATCAGCACTCCCACATATAGCAATGCAGGAGCAGTAGCATACTCTGGAACACTAGCCGCTAGCTTAGAAAACCATAAACTTGCCAGCATCAAAATGCCAACTACTACTGCTGTCAAACCTGTGCGGCCACCGACAGCAGCTCCAGCTGCTGATTCCACATAGGCAGTTGTAGAAGAAGTACCGAGGCCGGCACCGACCACAATTGCCGTCGAATCAGCCAGCAACGCTTTTTTTACCCGTGGCAGCTTACCATCTACCAGCAAACCTGCACGACCAGAAACACCAATCAGAACACCGGTACTGTCAAACAAATCCACAAAGAAAAATACAAAAATAACACTAACCAGACTCATGGTAAATAAATCATGAAAGTCTAGCTGTAAAAAAGTCGGAGCTAACGAAGGAACTGGAGCAAATACACCCTGAAACTGATTGATTCCCAGCACCGAAGCAATAGCAGTAATTACTAAAATCCCAATAATAATCCCGCCACGCACCCGAAAATGTTCCAGTGCAACAATCAGACAGAAACCAACAATTGCCAAAAGCACCTTAGGAGAATGGATATCGCCCAAACTAACCAGTGTAGCTGGATTGGATACCACGACACCAGCACTTTTTAGAGCCACCAAGGCCAGAAACAGACCAATGCCGCCGCCAATAGAATATTTGAGAGAATTCGGTAGCGAATTAACAATCGCCTCGCGCACTTTAAACAGGCTCAGAATAATAAAAATGATGCCGGAAACACAAACCGCTCCCAATGCCACCTGCCACGGAATACCCATCCCTCTTACCACAGCATAAGTGAAATAAGCATTCAATCCCATTCCGGGCGCCAGAGCAATCGGATAGTTTGCTATCAGCCCCATCATCATGCAAGCAAACGCAGAAGAAATACAGGTAGCCACAAAAACCGCACCGAAATCCATACCCGCTTCTTCGAGAATAGTGGGATTAACTACCAAAATATAACTCATTGCCAAAAAAGTAGTCAGGCCGGCCAACACCTCCGTGCGTACACTGCTGCCACTTTCTTTAATTTTAAAAAAACGATCCAAAAAAGAAGTACCCGCTGGGCTCATGCCAATTCCTTTTAATACCGAAAAAAGGCCAGATAAAACCGGTTACCGCAAAAAATCTTTACTAATAACCGAATAATAAAAAACTCAAATAAATCTTGCATCATAATCCGACAACATGCACAGCCTTTATATCTGTATTAATACGTACATGTACCTGTATCCACACAAATGGATTAATACGGCGTTTTCCCTCTATTTTGCAAATTGATAACTTACTCGGCTAAAACCATTTTCCCACGCAAAGAAAATGTATGCGCTTCGGTGATTTCCAGCTCCACCATTTGATTGATTAAACGAGGATGTCCCGTAAAATTAACTACCCGATTATTTGCCGTACGCGCCTGTAGCTGATCTGGGTCTTTTTTCGATACACCCTCTACTAGACAACGTTGTACACTACCAAGCATAGACTGATTAATTCGTGCTGTTTCAGCCTCAATCACCATATTCAATGCTTCCAAGCGGCGTACTTTTTCAGCATGTGGTGTATCATCTGGTAAATTTGCTGCCGGCGTACCTGGACGTGGGCTATAAATAAATACAAAGCTCAAATCAAAAGCTAAGTCCTGCACCAGTTTCAGAGTTTGCTCAAACTCACGTTCAGTTTCCCCTGGAAAACCAACAATAAAATCTGAGCTTAAACATAAATCTGGTCGAATAGCGCGTAATTTACGAATAATATGTTTATACTCCAATGCGGTATAGCCACGCTTCATCGCCGTTAGCACACGATCCGAACCAGACTGCACTGGCAAATGCAAATGCGATACCAGTTTGGGTAAATCGCGATAGCATTCAATAATAGCATCAGAAAATTCACGTGGATGGCTAGTGGTAAAGCGTATGCGCTCAATACCAGGTATCTCGTGAACTATGCGTAACAAAGTAGCAAAATCACAGATTTCGCCGTCACCCATATCACCGCGATAGGCATTCACATTTTGCCCAAGAAGATTAATTTCCTTAACCCCTTGTTGTGCTAAACCAGCTATTTCAGTTAATACATCTTCCAGCGGACGTGAAAACTCTTCACCACGGGTATAAGGTACAACACAAAAACTGCAATACTTAGAGCAGCCTTCCATAATGGATACAAACGCTGCACCACCTTCAACCCGTGCGGGTGGCAGATGATCAAATTTTTCAATTTCCGGAAAAGAGATATCTACTTGTGACAGGCCACTGGTTTCCTTATCCAGAATCATCTGTGGCAAACGATGTAGAGTCTGCGGACCAAACACTACATCTACATAAGGCGCCCGCTGAATAATGGCTTCACCTTCCTGTGAAGCAACACAGCCACCAACCCCGATAATCAAATCTGGATTTTTAGCTTTTAATGGCCTGATGCGTCCCAAATCTGAAAATACTTTTTCCTGAGCTTTTTCCCGCACTGAGCAGGTATTAAAAAGAATAATATCCGCATCTTCAGCTCTGTCAGTACGTTCTAGTGGTTGTCCTTCAGCAAGTACAGACAGCATTTTGTCACTGTCATACTCATTCATCTGACAACCAAAGGTTCGTATAAATACTTTTTTCATAACACCTAACAATATTAATCAACCTGGGGATTATTCGGATGAACTAATGCTTTCTGTTCTTCATCCGTCAATACCCAAATCTCTTGAATCTGATTTGCTCTGTCGAACCGTACGGCTATCGGTGCATTCTTAAACCTATACAAATTATTATAGGTTACAAAACGATTATTAGTATCATGCACCCGTACTGCCCTACTTAACTGAAATGTTTTATTACCATTCACCAAACCTAAACTTAAAGTACGTAACCAAGCCTTTTTCGCTGTTCCCAACACCACCTGCTGTCCTTGGACATTCTTCAATACAACAATATGAACATCGCTAGGTAAAACACGGCCAGCCCATGCAAATGAGGAGGTCAGGAAAATCAAACAGTATAGAGCCAAACGCAAGTACTTCATGGTTTCTCCTTTAATAACAATGGTCAAGTTACAGACAACAATTATACGCAGAAGACAAATTACAAGCAGCTTTCAAAATGAAAAATAGTCTTTTTAAAATCTAAATAATTGAATAGTAAATACAATTGTATTAATGCAAACAAAGAAATATCTTACTAAAATTCGAGAGATACTATTAAATTAGAAATATGGTCAAACTTAAACAAGGAAATCAGCCAGTTCCCAATATCTATAAACAATTCCCAGCTAAAATCAGTATTTTAAATATTTGCTACAATAGAGCACCAATAACAAAAGACCACCAACCAATCATATAAAACGAAGCTTTCACTATCCAGTAAGAGTTTAATGCTCACATAACATTTAATAAAATCTGTATACATTACTTATCAGCAAATACCATGAAGTGAATCAGAAATATTAAACTAATGTACAAAATACACTGATTAAGAAAAGAAATCTATTAAACCCACTAAGCATACTGGAAACAAAACATCAAAATGAAACAAGCCAGCCTAAAGGGCTGGCTTGTCCGTGAAGCTTTATTACTCAGCTACAGCTTCAGTTTCGGGAGCTTTCTCAACTAACTCAACCAAAGCTAGTGGAGCATTATCACCTTTACGAAAACCATACTTCAAAATGCGCAGATAGCCACCATTACGATTAGCGAAGCGCGGGCCTAACTCATTGAATAATTTTACAACAACATCACGATCACGAGTACGATTAAAAGCTAAACGGTGATTAGCTAATGAAGGTTTCTTACCTAAAGTAATCAATGGTTCAGCTACGCGGCGTAACTCTTTTGCTTTAGGCAAAGTAGTTACAATTGCTTCGTGAGTCAACAAAGAATTGGCCATATTACGCAACATAGCAGCACGGTGACTACTTGTGCGGTTTAATTTGCGGTTACCATTACGATGACGCATGTCATTATCCTTTAATCATCAAACTTGTGGCTTTTCCAGACTGGCCGGCGGCCAGGCTTCCAGTTTTGAACCCAACGTCAAACCTTTGGAAGCCAGAACTTCCTTGATTTCGTTCAGAGATTTTCTACCCAAATTTGGAGTCTTCAATAATTCAGTCTCTGTGCGTTGAATCAAATCGCCAATATAGTAAATATCTTCAGCTTTCAAGCAGTTTGCTGAACGAACGGTCAACTCCAGATCATCAACTGGACGAAGTAAAATCGGATCAATCGGTGGTTCTTTTTCTTCCACCACTGCAACCGGCGTACCCTGTAAATCTGCAAAAATTGACATTTGGTCAATTAAAATACAGGCTGCACTGCGAACCGCTTCTTCTGGATCGATAGCACCATTAGTTTCAATATCCAGAACCAGGCGGTCTAAGTCAGTGCGTTGTTCCACACGTGCAGGTTCCACTTCAAAGCTGACACGACTGATAGGCGAAAAGCTTGCATCTAGTTGAATAGCGCCGATACGTTTGTGGTCGTCTTTATTCCGACGCCCAGACACAGATTCATAACCCCGACCTTGTTCAACCTTAATTTCCATATTGATACTACCACCTTCAGAAAGGTGGCAGATAACATAATCAGGGTTAACAATTTCGACATCATGCGGCAACTCAATATCAGCAGCAGTGACAACACCAGCACCTGATTTTTTCAGACTTAAAGTTACCTCTGTACGACCATGCACCTTAAACACCACGCCCTTCAGATTCAGCAGGATATCAACAACATCCTCCTGTACACTGTCGAGCGTAGAGTATTCATGCAATACGCCTTCAATCGTTACTTCTGTCGACGCATAACCATTCATTGATGACAGTAAGATACGACGCAAAGCATTACCCAATGTATGGCCGAAACCACGTTCAAAAGGCTCCATAGACACTTTGGCACGGGTTGCAGACAAGGTGTCAACGTCAATTTGACGCGGCTTCAAGAATTCGGATGTGTTTTGCATTTAACTGTCCTCACTTAACCAGCTTTATTTAGAGTAAAACTCTACCACCAGCTGTTCATTAATATCGCCACTCAATTCAGTGCGATCTGGCATGTTTTTGAAAACACCTTCCAGCTTGCCTTCTTCAACAGAAACCCAGCTTGGTAAGCCAATCTGGCTAGCAAGGCTGAATGCCTCCTGAATACGCACCTGTTTTTTGGCTTTTTCGCGAACTGCAACAACATCACCAGCTTTCACCTGAAAAGAAGGGATGTTCACAACCTGGCCGTTCACGGTAATGGCTTTGTGAGATACCAACTGACGGGCTTCGGCGCGGGTAGAACCAAAACCCATACGGTATACCACATTATCTAAACGAGATTCCAACAACTGAAGCAGCAGTTCACCAGTCGAACCTTTACGACGGGCTGCTTCAGCAAAATAACGGCGAAACTGACGTTCTAAAACACCGTAAATACGGCGGATTTTCTGTTTTTCACGCAATTGCAAACCATAGCCAGACAAACGGGGCTTTTTCGCACCATGCTGACCAGGAGCAGAGTCCAGTTTACATTTAGAATCCAGAGAGCGACGTGCACTCTTCAGAAACAAATCAGTGCCCTCACGACGGGCTAATTTACATTTCGGGCCGGTATAACGTGCCATTCTCAAATACTCCTGTTAGATACGACGTTTTTTAGGTGGCCGACAACCATTGTGTGGCAATGGAGTAACGTCTGTAATACTGGTAATCTTAAAACCAAGAGCGTTGAGCGCACGTACAGAAGATTCGCGACCAGGACCCGGCCCCTTAATGCGAACTTCCAGATTTTTTACGCCATACTCTTGGGCAACTTTACCAGCTGCTTCTGCCGCAACCTGAGCGGCAAATGGTGTGCTCTTACGTGAACCTTTAAAACCAGCACCGCCAGAGGTAGCCCAAGATAATGCATTGCCCTGACGATCAGTGATAGTAATGATGGTATTATTGAAAGATGCATGAACATGCACAATACCTTCACTTACGGATTTACGTACTTTCTTGCGCACACGAGCTGTGTTTGCTTTAGCCATTATTGTTCCTTATCAATTATTTCTTGCCTGCAATCGCCTTACGCGGACCTTTACGCGTACGTGCATTGGTACGGGTACGCTGACCACGACACGGTAAACCGCGACGATGACGCAGACCACGATAACAGCCCATGTCCATCAAGCGTTTGATGTTCATGGTCACTTCACGACGCAAATCACCTTCTACATGGTATTTGGCAATCTGTTCACGTAAAGCATCAAGTTGAGTCTCGTCCAAATCTTTTACTTTAGTGCTCGGCACAACGCCGGCAGCTTCGCAAACCAGTTTAGCGCGAGACGAACCAATACCATAAATAGCCTGAAGGCCAATTACGATATGGGCATTGTTAGGGATATTTACCCCTGCAATACGAGCCATATTTTTTCCTTAGGGCAAAAAGTCTGTCACTATAACACAAAGACTTATGGTTATCCAATTAGCCTTGGCGTTGTTTATGACGAGGGTCAGTACAAATCACACGCACAACACGGTTGCGACGAATGATTTTACAATTGCGGCAAATTTTTTTCACCGACGGCTGAACGCGCATATTATTTCCTTTCTACTCTTAGCGGGCGCGGAAAACGATGCGGGCACGAGTCAAATCGTACGGAGTCAATTCCACAGTCACTTTATCTCCAGGAGAAATGCGTATGTAGTGCATGCGCATTTTTCCAGAGATATGACCTAAAACGACGTGATCGTTTTCAAGTTTAACTTTAAAAGTTGCGTTGGGCAGGGTTTCAAGAATTTCACCCTGCATTTGTATGGTATCTTCTTTGGCCATAATACTAACGACGTGATGATAATGATTTCATCGCAGATCGCTTCATCAAATGTTCGTACTGACTACTCATGACATATGAAGCAATTTGCGTTTTAAAATCCATGGTCACCACCACCAGAATAAGTAGTGAGGTGCCACCTAGGTAGAAAGGTACATTCATCGCAGAAGTCAGTACTTCTGGAATCAGGCACACGATAGCTATATAAATTGCGCCCCAAAAAGTCAAACGCAATACAACTTTCTCCAGATAACGGCTGGTTTGTTCACCAGGGCGGATACCCGGCACGAAAGCACCACTTTTCTTCAGATTTTCTGCCATTTCTCTTGGACTAAATACAAGAGCCGTATAGAAATAACAAAAGAAGATGATAGTAGCTGCAAATAGCAAAATATAAACAGGCTGACCATGCTGTAACAAACCGGCCAGTTTCTGTAGCCATCCATCCTGATTTGCCGAACCAAACCAGCTTAACAGAGTAGATGGAAACAAAATAATGCTGGATGCAAAAATCGGCGGAATAACGCCAGCCATATTCAATTTAAAGGGTAAATGGGAATTTTGCGCCTGCATAATGCGATTACCAACCTGTCGCTTAGCATACTGCACAGGTACTTTGCGCTGGGCGCTTTCGATATAGACAACTGCATATATCAACGCCAAAGCACCAACTATCAGTGCAATAGCCATCAGATAACTGATGGAACCTTGACTGGTTAATGTCAATAGACGACCAATACCGGCAGGCAGACTTGCTGCAATACCGGCAGTAATAATCAGCGAAATACCATTACCAATACCACGTTCAGTAATCTGTTCACCCAACCACATTAAAAACATGGTTCCGGTAACCAGACATACCATGGTTGAAAGATAAAACTCGAATTGGCCAGAAACTACTACATTTTGTTGGTAAACAAATGCAGCAGCTCCAAAACTTTGCAAGGTAGCCAGCAAAACGGTGCCATAACGCGTATATTTAGTCAAAGTACGACGTCCGGCTTCCCCTTCCTTTTTAAGCGCTTTCAGGGAAGGAATGATTTCGGAAGCCAGTTGTACAATAATTGACGCTGAAATATAAGGCATCACACCTATTGCAAAGATACTGAATCGCTGCAGTGAACCGCCGGAAAACATATTAAGCATACTTAATATGCCTCCGCCGGCACTTTCATACAGTTTGGTCAAAGCAGCACCATCCACACCGGGCACGGGGATATGTGAACCGATGCGGAATACAACCAACGCACCAAGTAAAAATAACAGACGATTTTTTAAATCACCGAACTTTGAAAGTCCTGTTGCGGATTGCGGATTAGCCACTTGATTCCTTGCCTTATTCTGCTACTTTACCACCGGCAGCTTCAATGGCCTGTTGCGCACCTTTGGTGGCTTTAATACCATTTAAAGTTACCGCCTTATCAATACTGCCTGATGCAATGATTTTAACATTTAAGGCAGTAGCAGGCACCAGTCCGGCCTGTTTCAGTACCAAAACATCAATTTCGTCAACTGCAACTTTAGCCAGATCATCCAAACGCACTTGAGCATTAAAACCGGCGGTTAAAGATTTAAAGCCACGTTTCGGCAGGCGACGCTGCAAAGGCATCTGACCACCTTCGAAACCAACTTTATGATAACCACCTTTACGGCTTTTCTGACCTTTGTGGCCACGACCACAGGTTTTGCCTAAACCGCTGCCAATGCCGCGACCCACACGGCGAGCCGCGTGTTTAGCACCTTCAGCAGGTTGAATGGTATTCAAAAGCATGTTACTTCTCCACTTTCAAAAGGTAGCTGATTTTGTTGATCATGCCACGATTTTCGGGGGTATCAAGCACCTCAACAGTATGCTCACGGTGACGCAAACCCAGACCGCGTGCACAGGCACGGTGAGCGGCAATAGTACCAATCAGGCTTTTAACCAATGTAATGCGTACGGTTTTTTGCTCACTCATGATCTGCTCCTAAAATTTCTTCTACGGTCAGGCCACGTTTGGCAGCTATTTCAGCTGGCGTATACAGTTTGGACAAGCCATCCAGAGTTGCGCGAACAATATTGTATGGATTGGTTGAACCGTGTACTTTAGCAGAGATATTGTGAATACCCATTGCATCAAATACCAAACGCATTGGACCACCAGCTTTCACGCCATTACCTTCTTTAGCAGGCTGCATGAATACGCGGGTAGCGCCATGACGACCAATTACTTCGTGGTGAATAGTACGGCCATTTAAAGGCACTTTAATCATATTACGACGGGCTTGATCCATAGCTTTCTGTACTGCTACAGGTACTTCTTTAGATTTACCTTTACCCATGCCGATACGACCATCGCCATCACCAACTACGGTTAAAGCCGAGAAAGCCATAATGCGGCCACCTTTAACCACTTTGGTCACACGGTTTACGGCAACCATTTTTTCGATGAGGCCGTCACCGCGTTCTTCAGTTTCGTGTTTTGCCATATTTCTGGTCTCCAGTTTATTAGAAGCTCAAGCCGTTTTCACGAGCTGCCTCAGCCAAGGCTTTAACGCGACCATGGTATTGAAAACCTGAACGGTCAAATGCCACTGCGTCAATGCCAGCTGCTTTAGCTTTTTCAGCAATGCGTTTACCAACTACTACAGCAGCATCAACATTGCTGCCATATTTAATGCTGGAACGCACATCAGCCTCTAGAGTAGAGGCCTGAGCCAATACTCGATCACCTTCAGCGCTAATAACCTGGGCATAAATGTGATTATTGGTGCGGAAAACGCACAATCTCACTTTGTTCAGAGCTGCAATTTTGGCACGGGTTTTACGTGCACGACGCAGTCTTGCTACATTTTTATCCATCAGTGAGCCTCAATTATTTTTTCTTGGTTTCTTTAATAACGACGCGCTCATCAGCGTAACGTACACCTTTACCTTTGTAAGGTTCTGGCGGACGGAATCCACGAATTTCAGCGGCCACCTGCCCTACCACCTGCTTATCAGCACCGGCAATAATTACTTCGGTAGCTGAAGGAGTTGTGGCAGTGATACCTTCTGGTAATTCATAGTTAATTGGATGAGAGTAACCCAAAGAAAGGTTTAATACTTTACCTTGAGCCTGAGCGCGATAACCTACACCAATCAGTTGCAGTTTTTTCTCAAAACCACTGCTTACGCCTACAACCATGTTGTGCAATAACGCACGTACAGTACCAGACAATGCATTTGCTTTTGTACTGTTGTCGTTAGCAGTAATAACCAACTGGCCATCATTCAATGCTACATTTACTTCAGCGTGTTGATGTAGGGATAATTCGCCGTTTTTACCTTTAACGATAATAGCCTCTGGAGAAAACTTAACGTCAACGCCAGCCGGAACCACTACCGGATGTTTTGCAATTCGAGACATGTTTTCCCCTTAGGCAACCACGCACAATAACTCACCACCAATACCATTGGCACGGGCTTTACGGTCAGTCATTACGCCTTTAGAAGTGCTCACAATCACAACGCCCAGACCATTCATTACAGAAGGAATGTCGTTGGAACCTTTATACACACGAAGACCAGGACGTGATACGCGTTGAATGCGTTCAATCACAGGCTGACCAGCGTAGTATTTCAATTGTATTTCCAATGTCGCCTTGGTTTCAGCAGATACAACGAAGTCTTCTACATAACCTTCTTCTTTCAAAACTTTGGCAATAGCCACTTTTAATTTGGAAGAAGGCATGTTTACAGTAGCTTTATTCGCACGCTGAGCATTGCGAATGCGGGTCAACATATCGGAAATAGGATCATGCATACTCATATTTTATACTCCTATTACCAGCTGGCTTTGATTACGCCCGGAATTTCACCACGCATGGCGATTTCACGGATTTTGGTACGGGCCAAGCCGAATTTACGGAAATTACCACGCGGACGACCAGTCAAAGCGCAGCGACGACGTTGACGAATCGGAGCAGCATTACGCGGAATAGCCTGTAATTTCAAGCGTGCCTGAAATTGCTCTTCATCAGTCGCATTGGCATCATTGATGATAGCGAAAATGGCTTCGCGTTTGGCAGCATATTTTTTTGCCAAAGCTTCACGCTTCAGCTCACGATTAATAAGTGCTTTCTTAGCCATAATTAACCCTTAAACGGAAATTTGAACAGAGACAGCAGTGCTTTGGCTTCTGCATCAGTTTTAGCAGTTGTGGTAATGGTAATATTCAAACCACGCAAAGCATCGATTTTATCGTATTCAATTTCCGGGAAAATAATTTGTTCACGCACGCCCATGTTGTAGTTACCACGGCCATCGAACGATTTACCATTTACGCCACGGAAGTCACGTACACGTGGCAGAGCAATGGCAATCAGGCGATCCAGAAACTCATACATACGGTCACGACGCAAGGTTACCTTACAACCGATCGGATAGTTATCACGGATTTTGAAACCTGCAATTGACTTGCGTGCTACGGTTACTACCGGTTTCTGACCAGCAATTTTTTCCAGATCACCAACTGCATGTTCCATTACTTTTTTATCGGCAACCGCTTCACCTACACCCATATTCAGGGTGATTTTTTCAATACGCGGTACTTCCATGATAGATTTGTAACCGAACTGTTTGGTCAACTCAGGAACAACAGTGGTGTTATAAAAGTCTTTTAAACGAGCCATTGATTACTCCTTAAGCTCCCACGGTGGCACCGGTAGATTTGTATACACGGGTACGTACTACTTTTCCGTCTACTGTTTCTACCTTGATACCGACGCGGTCAGCTTTTTGGGTTTCCGGATTGAAAATCGCCACATTGGAAATAGCCAATGGCGCATCTTTGGTGATTACACCACCTTCAATCCCACGCATGGGGTTAGGTTTCTGGTGACGTTTAACACGGTTTACACCGTCAACAATCACTTTATCACCCAGAACACGCACTACTTTACCCTGTTTGCCCTTATCTTTACCGGCAATGATGATCACCTGATCACCAGTTTTAATCTTTTTCATTGCAACCTCACTTACAGTACTTCAGGAGCCAATGAAACGATTTTCATGAATCGCTCAGTACGTAGCTCACGGGTTACCGGGCCAAAAATACGGGTACCAATTGGTTCCAGCTTGGTATTCAACAGCACGGCTGCATTGTTATCAAATTTGATCAGTGCTCCGTCGTTACGACGCACACCTTTAGCTGTACGTACTACCACAGCGTTATATACATCGCCCTTTTTAACGCGACCACGAGGAGCTGCGTCTTTTACGGCCACTTTGATAATGTCGCCTACAGATGCGTAGCGACGCTTAGATCCACCTAATACTTTGATGCACATTACACGGCGCGCACCAGAGTTGTCAGCCACATCTAAGATGGTCTGCATTTGAATCATGTTATTACCTTTTAAAATCCAACTTAATTTACCGCTTTCAATCAGCCTGCTACTACTTTATAGCTGTTTGAAACCATTAACGGTTCTAGTAAACCAGTCTTGGGTCCCGAAGGGAGAGCTCCGGCGATCGCCGGATACTTTCAAGAAACTGAAAGTTAAGGAACGAAGTTTACAGACAATATCCGATTGTCGCAAGACTTCGTTCCCTAATTGTAGCACATTGTTGTGTTAATTACACATTGCGTGCTTTTTCAATCAGCTCTGTTACAACCCAGCTTTTGGTTTTTGACAATGGGCGACCTTCGGAAATGACAACAACGTCACCAATACCGTATTGGTTCTGCTCATCGTGTGCATGGATTTTGGTAGAACGGCGAATTACTTTGCCATACAGCGGATGTTTTACCTTACGCTCCACCAGCACGGTTACAGTTTTATCCATTTTGTCGCTCACGACTTTACCCTGCAAAGTACGTACGTTTTTAGCTTCAGTCATCATTCACCATCCTTCTGGTGCAAAATGGTTTTTACACGAGCAATATTACGACGCACTTTTTTCAGCTCACTGTTTTTACCCAGCTGGCCGGTGGCATGCTGCATGCGCAGTCCAAACTGCGCTTTCAACAGGCCAACCAGTTCTTCGTTTAACTGCTCAACAGATTTGTCTTTCAATTCACTGGTTTTCATTATTGACCTACCTGGCGTTTAACAAATACGGTCTGAATCGGCAATTTGGCCGCGGCAAGTTCGAAAGCCTGACGTGCCAAAGTTTCATCTACACCATCCATTTCGTAGAGCATCTTGCCCGGCTGGATTTCGGCAATGTAATATTCCACATTACCTTTACCGCCACCCATACGTACCTGAATTGGTTTTTCAGTAATGGGTTTATCTGGGAATACGCGAATCCAGATACGACCACCACGTTTAATGTGACGGGTCATTGCACGACGTGCCGCCTCAATCTGGCGTGCAGTCAAACGACCACGACCCACAGCTTTCAGACCAAAATCACCAAAGCTAACTTTATTGCCACGAGTAGCAATACCGGTGTTGCGGCCTTTTTGCTGTTTGCGGTATTTCATTCTAGTTGGCTGCAGCATTTCGACCACCTGCCTTTCTGCTGTGTTTCTTGTCCTGTTCCGGCTTGGCCTGAATTTCACCCGGGGTTAATTCACCCTTATAAACCCAGACTTTGATACCGATAATGCCATATGTGGTTTTGGCTTCGCTAGTTGCGTAGTCAACATTGGCACGCAGGGTATGCAAAGGTACACGACCCTCACGATACCATTCGGTGCGGGCAATTTCGATACCGTTTAAACGGCCAGAAGACATGATTTTGATACCTTTAGCACCAACGCGCATGGCATTTTGCATGGCACGTTTCATGGCACGGCGAAACATTACACGTTTTTCCAGCTGTGCAGCGATATTGTCTGCAATGATTTGCGCATCGATTTCCGGTTTGCGGATTTCTTCGATGTTGACGTGTACCGGCACACCCATGATTTTCTGCAAATCACGTTTTAATACTTCAATGTCTTCGCCTTTTTTACCAATTACAATCCCTGGACGGGCGCTATAAATGGTAATGCGTGCAGATTTAGCCGGACGTTCAATTACAACACGACCAACAGAAGCATTAGCCAGACGTTTACGCAAAAAGTTACGTACGTCGATATCTTCTTTCAGCACTTTGGAAAAGTCGCCGCTTTTGGCAAACCACTTGGAAGACCAATCTTTATTCACTGCCAGGCGAAAGCCTGTAGGGTTAATTTTTTGTCCCATCGCTTTTCCTTAGTTGCCCACAATCACGTTGATGTGACAAGTTTGTTTCTCGATGCGATTACCACGACCTTTGGCACGCGCCTGAAAACGTTTCAGGCTTGGTCCTTTGTCGACATAGATGGTAACCACTTTCAATTCGTCGATATCGGCACCTTCGTTATGCTCGGCATTAGCCACAGCAGATTCCAGTACCTTTTTGATCAACTCAGCACCTTTTTTCGGGCTGAATGTCAAAATATTCAACGCTTGGGCAATATCTTTGCCACGCACCAGATCAGCAACCAAACGGGCTTTTTGCGCAGAAATGCGGGCATTTTTATGTTGTGCACTAACTCTCATGTTTTATCCCTTATTTTTTAGCCTTCTTATCAGCCAGATGGCCTTTGAAGGTACGGGTCAATGAGAACTCACCTAATTTGTGACCAACCATATTGTCGCTGATGAATACTGGCACGTGGGTACGGCCGTTGTGTACAGCAATGGTCAGACCGATAAAATCAGGCAGAATAGTGGAACGACGTGACCAGGTTTTAATCGGGCGCTTGTCGTTAGTAGCACGAGCCGCATCGACTTTTTTCAGTAAATGCAGGTCGACATATGGGCCTTTTTTTAATGAACGAGCCATATCAGTTAACCTTTATTTGAGTAACGGCGGCGAACAATCATGTTGTTCGTGCGTTTATTACGACGAGTACGATAGCCTTTGGTTGGTGTACCCCATGGGCTAACTGGTTCACGAGCTTCACCAGTACGGCCTTCACCACCACCATGCGGGTGATCTACCGGGTTCATTACCACACCGCGTACGGTAGGACGGATACCGCGCCAGCGCTTGGCACCGGCCTTACCCAGTTTTTGCAGGCTTTGTTCTTCGTTGCCTACCTCACCAATGGTGGCACGGCAGTCAACGTGAATTTTACGTACTTCGCCAGAACGCAGACGCAACTGGGCATATACACCTTCTTTAGCCAACAGTACGGCAGATGCGCCAGCTGAGCGGGCAATCTGAGCGCCTTTACCCGGTTTCATTTCGATACAGTGGAGCGTTGTACCAACCGGAATATTGCGAATTGGCAGATTATTACCAGCCTTGATTGCAGCTTCGGAACCGGAAACCAGTACGGCACCTACCTGTACATTGCGCGGAGCAATAATGTAACGGCGTTCACCATCGGCAAAACACAACAGTGCAATGTGTGCAGTACGGTTTGGATCGTATTCAATGCGTTCTACTTTGGCAGCAATACCGTCTTTATCGTTACGTTTGAAGTCTACAACACGGTAATGATGTTTATGGCCACCACCTTTATGACGGGTGGTAATCCGTCCACCGTGGTTACGACCAGCGGTTGAAGACTGTTTTTCCAATAATGGTGCATATGGTGCACCTTTGTGCAAGCCTTCTGTTACCACGCGTACCATGCCGCGACGGCCAGCAGAAGTCGGCTTCATTTTAACAATAGCCATAGTGCTTATTCCTTATCTGCAGAAGCGGCAGCAGATTCGATGTCCAGCTCTTGACCAGCCGCCAGGCTGACATAAGCTTTTTTCACATCACTGCGCTTACCGATGGTACGGCCAAAACGTTTACTTTTGCCTTTAATGAGGGTGGTGGCTACAGAATCCACTTTTACATTAAACAACAGTTCCACAGCAGCCTTGATTTCTGGCTTGGTGGCGTTTGGCAATACTTTAAACGTCATCTGGTTGCGTTTTTCAGCCAGCATGTTGCTTTTTTCAGAAACAACAGGAGCCAAGAGCACTTGCATTAAACGTTGTTGATTCATACCCATTGCTCCTCAAGTTGTGCAACTGCTGCTTTGGTAAGCACTACTTTCTTAAAGCGTAACAGATTGTACGGATCAGTTTGCTGTGCTTCCAGAACCAGTACATTCGGCAGGTTGCGGCTAGACAAGTAAACGTTTTCATCCAGCTGTTTGGTGATGAATAATACCTGCTCCATACCCAGATTTTTTACCTGTTCGGCAAACGCTTTGGTTTTAGGTGTAGCAGCAGACAATTCATCAATTACAAACAGGCGTTCGTCACGTACCAGCTGAGACAGGATGGCAGCCATACCCGCGCGGTACATCTTGCGATTTACTTTCTGGGTAAAGTTTTCATCTGGCTTATTGGGGAACGCACGACCACCACTGCGCCACAGCGGAGAAGATGTCATACCGGAACGGGCTCGGCCAGTTCCTTTCTGACGCCATGGTTTTTTAGTAGAGTGTTTTACTTCGGCACGAGTCAGCTGTGAACGGTTACCGGAACGGGCATTGGCCAGAAAGGCAGTAACCAACTGGTGAACCAGATCTTCATTGTATTCACGTGCAAACAATGCGTCAGAAGCAGCAACTGCGCCTGCAACCTGACCTTGAGCATCAATTAATTTCAGTTCCATTACGCACCTACCTTCACGCTCGGACGCACGACAACGTCGCTGTTAACCGCACCGGGCACTGCACCTTTCACCAGCAATAGCTGACGTTCGGTATCTACGCGTACGATTTCCAGATTCTGGATGGTAGATTTAACGTTACCGTACTGACCAGCCATACGTTTACCTGGGAATACGCGACCCGGATCCTGTGCCATACCGGTTGAACCTGGCACACGATGGGAACGGGAGTTACCGTGAGAAGCACGCTGAGAACCAAAATTGTGACGTTTGATGGTGCCAGAAAAGCCTTTACCTTTGCTGGTACCAGTGACATCAATCAACTGACCTGCTGCAAAAATGCTGACATTAATTTCAGCACCCGCAGACAATTCAGCCAATTTTTCTTCAGAAACGGCAAATTCTACCAAGCCACGACCGGCTTCAACACCAGCTTTGGCAAAGTGACCTGCCTGCGCCTTGCTTACGCGATTGGCTTTTTTCTGACCGAAAGTCACCTGTACGGCAGTGTAGCCGTCGGTAGCTTCGGATTTGAGTTGAGTGACGCGGTTAGCAGACATGTCCAGTACAGTTACTGGAACTGAAGCGCCGTTCTCATCGAACACGCGCGTCATGCCTACTTTGCGCCCAACCAGACCTAAAGTCATAGTTATTTCCTTTTATAAAGGGACCAATTACGATTGATTGGCCTCGCACAAATAAAGAATCTTGCCGACGTAAAATCGGCAAGATGGCGATAGTATCACGTTTATTCTGCCCGAATCAATTTTTTATGCAAGTAAAGCACGGATTTTTAGATAAAAAACAACGTTTATGTTTTATACATGACTGCTTATGCGGTTTTTTGGGATTTTTCTACTATCACATATACATTTAATACAATATGATTTTTGCTTTTGACAAATTTTATCTGGTTAACTCATTGGTGATATTTTGCAGAAATTGAAGCCGCTCCGGCTTCAGCTTTCCGTCTGCCACAGCCTGCTTAAGAGCACAGCTCGGTTCCTGACGATGGCTACAATTATGAAAACGGCACTGTCCAATATACTGGCGCATATCGGGAAAATAATGTAGCAAATCGCTCACCTGTAAATGATGCAGACCAAATGCCTGTAAACCAGGAGAGTCGATAAGCTGACTGTGTGCATCCAAATCATACAATTGTGCATGGGTTGTGGTATGACGACCAGAATCCAGTGCAGCTGAAATGCCACCTACCCGTGCCTGTTCATTACCCAGCAAGGCATTGGTTAATGTAGATTTACCCATACCAGATTGGCCTAACAGGATTGCACATTCTCCCTGCAAATGCTGACGCAGCGCGGCTACATCACACAAAGCACTGATATTTATCACCTCATAGCCTAACCCCTGATAAAACACCAATTTTTCCAGCCATTGCGCATTCTGAGGCAAATCTGCCTTGTTTAATACTATTAGCGGCGGTATGTTTGCTGCTTCTGCGGCCAGCAGTGCGCGCTGTAACAATAATTCACTCGGAGTGGGTACAGCGGCCAGTACGATTAGCATCAACGTCACATTGGCGGCAATGAGCTTGCTGCGCGTGGCATCCTGACGGTAAAGCAGGCTGCGCCGTGGTAAGTAATCTTCAATCACAGCCTGCTGCTGATTGATACGCCCGATATGAACTTCATCACCACAGGCAAAATCAATTCTTTTTTTACGGGTAGTAGCTTCATAAGTTTTACCAGCAGGCGTGCGCACGATAAAGCGTCGTCCAAAACTGGTAATAATCTGCGCTGTCAACAACTCATTTATTTGCTGCACCATACTTAATCTGCCTTTGTGTCTGCCTGCAATGCAGCAATGCGTTCTCGCGCACCCGGATGTGAATCATAAAAGCGTGAATACCAGATATCGCTAACCAGACTGGCTGCATTGGCGCGATAAAGTTTGGTTAAGGCCTGAATCAAATCATTGGCATTAGCATATTTTGCCGCAAATCGGTCTGCCTCAAACTCATTCTTGCGCGACAATACACTTGCTAATGGTGAAAACGGGAAGGTAAAAACCGGCAGCACCAACATAAATAATAATAAAGCCATGGCATGGCTGGGTTCGTGTACACCCAAACCAAGATAAAAGCCCGACTGAGGTAATAACCAGCCTAAAGCCGCAAATACGATTAATGCCAGTATAAATGTGACAATCATTTGTTTAAATACATGTTTATGCGCAAAATGCCCCAACTCATGTGCCAGAACCGCCTCAACTTCGCTTATCTGCATATCTTTCAGCAAGGTATCAAAAAATACAATGCGTTTGTGTTTTCCCAATCCCGTAAAATAAGCGTTGCCATGCCCGCTGCGTTTGGAACCATCCATGACGAAAATACCATCACTGTGAAAACCTGTACGTTGCAACAGACTTTCGATTCGTGTGCGCATTACATCATCTTTCAATGGCTCAAACTTATTGAACAGTGGAGCAATCCATTTAGGAAATGCCCACATCAGCAACAGAGAAAAGATTACCCATACTAACCAAACAACCAGCCACCAAATGCCACCTAGCCAGTGTGCCTCAATCAAGGTTTGCATCAAAAAAAGAACAATATACAGCAAAGGTAAACCAACAATAATGGCTAACAGGCAACCCTTGAACTGATCAGCAAAAAATGTAGCCAATGTCATTTTATTAAAGCCAAATTTAGCTTCCAGACGAAAGCTGCGATACCAGGCCATTGGCCAGCCTAGAACCAGGTTAGCCAGCGCAAATAAACCAATAAGTACAATTCCTTGGGCAATATTATAATGTACCCATTTTTGACTTAAACGCGCCAGCAAATCCAGCCCGCCACCAATCGTGAACAGCAGCAATAATAATGCCTGAAACAGAGTTTCATAACGTGCCAGACGTTGCTTGGCCAAAGTATAATCTGCCGCTTTCTGATGCTCGGCCAGTGATACACTTTGTGCAAAAGCCGCAGGTACATGGTTACGATGCGCTAACACAGCCTTGCTCTGGCGCATAGACAGATACAGCTGGCCACATGTACTGCATACAAAAAAGAGTAAAAACAGCATATAAACTGTTTGCGCAGAAAGATAAAACGCCATAAAAATACACTATGCTTGAAAATAATCATTGTAGCGGAGTTTATCTATTACTGGTTAATAAAGCAGCACAATAATCGGTGATCAGCCAAATACCACTATGATTACCCATTTTAATGAGATGTGTTCTACCTAAACATAATCTTGTAACTGTACTAAATACTGGTTACATTAGACTGATAAAATAATCTGTCTAGATAATATTCATATAAACTATCCAAGTTTGTCTGTTGCAGTTTTATTTTCTTTTAAAACAATTACAGCAATTCGGTTAATGACCTATTTACAGATAAAAAAGCACGTTAAACTATCAGCCATAACAGAAAAAAGCTAAAATGATGTTTTATTATTAATCAAGATTAAGATATGCAAAACGCTAAAAATCTTGCCTGGCTGGATATGGAAATGACCGGATTAAATCCAGATACTGACCGGATTATAGAAGTGGCCATGATTATCACCGATAGTGACCTGAATGTACTGGCACAATCTGAGGTACTGGTTATTCACCAGCCTGACAGTATTATTGACCACATGGATAAATGGAATACTACTACCCATACCCGCACCGGTCTGGTGGACAAGGTAAAAGCATCCACCCTGACGGAAGCCGAGGCCGAAGACAAATTGCTGGCCTTTATCAGTGAGTGGATACCAGAAAAAGCTTCGCCGATGTGTGGCAACTCCATTCATCAGGATCGCCGCTTTATGGTGCGCTACATGCCACGGCTGGAAGCTTACTTTCATTATCGTAATCTGGATGTATCGACACTGAAGGAATTGGCTAAACGCTGGAACCCTGCCATTGCCAAAGGTATCAGCAAAAAGGGCGCACATCAGGCTCTGGATGATATTAAGGAAAGCATTGAAGAAATGGCCTATTACCGCGAACATTTCTTAACTATATCGGCCTGATTTTGTATACTGCGCCATTAATTTTTGCTGAAATCAACACCAGTTATGATGAATCCATCCTGTCCTATTAATCAGACAGCTATTTGGGCACAGCTGCATCAACACCAACGTAGTACCCGTTTTTTGCACATGCGCGATTTATTTCGGCAACAGCCAGATCGTTTTGCACAAATGCATGAGCAATTAAACGGCCTGCTACTGGATTACAGCAAAAATCGCATCACTGAAGATAGTCTGACATTATTAATTGAACTGGCAAACATTGCCGATATACGTGGCTGGACTGATAAGATGCGCCGTGGCGATAAAATCAATATCAGTGAAAACCGTGCCGTGCTGCATACAGCACTTAGGCTGCCACCACATGCCGCAGTATACGTTGACGATCACAATATCGTACCAGATATTCATCGTGAACTTGAGCGTGCCTACAGTTTTGCCGAATCAGTACGCAATGGTGAATACACGGGTGCTCACGGTGAACGCATTACCGATATTATCAATATCGGCATTGGTGGCTCCCATCTTGGCTCGGAAATGGTCACACTAGCATTGCGTCCGTTTCAGCAGGCGGGGTTAAATATCCATTATGTCGCCAATGTTGATGGTGCCAATTTAATGCAGGTACTGGGCAGCGTTAATCCGGCTACTACCATTTTCATTATTGCCAGTAAATCCTTCACCACACCTGAAACTTTGCTTAATGCGCAAACCGCGCGCAACTGGTTTTTACAACAGGGGATGCGCGAAGCCGATATCGGCCGTCATTTTATTGCCATTACCAGTGCTGTTGATAAAGCACAGGCCTTCGGCATTACTTTGGAACATATATTTGCTATGTTCGACTGGGTAGGAGGCCGCTATTCCGTCTGGTCTACTATTGGTCTATCGGTAATTTGTGCTATTGGTAAAGAAAATTTCCAGAATTTTCTTGCTGGTGGACGGGCGATGGATGAACATTTTTTTCATGCGCCTTTACGACATAATATCCCAGTATTACTTGGCCTGATTGGTTTGTGGTATCACACTTTTTATACCACTACCAGCCATGCCATTATTCCTTATGATCATGGGCTACGCCGTCTGGCCGCACATTTGCAGCAACTGGACATGGAAAGTAATGGTAAACAGGTAAGCCGTTATGGTGAGCGTCTGGACTTTGATACTGGCCCCATTATCTGGGGTGAAGAAGGTGTTAACTGCCAGCATGCTTTTTTCCAGCTACTCCATCAAGGGCCACGACTGATTTCCTCTGATTTTATTGTTCCGATCAACAGTTTTTACCATGTCAGTACCCAGCATAAAGTTCTGGTAGCCAATGCCTTTGCTCAGACTGAAGCATTAATGCGTGGAAAAACATTGACAGAAGCATATGCAGAACTTGTGCATCTGGACAATAAATATCGTGATATCATGGCACCACAGAAAGTATTTCCCGGCAATCAGCCTTCCAATACACTGCTACTAGATGAAGTCAATCCATTTAATCTGGGCATGCTATTGGCCATGTATGAACATAAAGTGTTTGTACAGGGAGTAATCTGGGGGATTAATTCATTCGATCAGTGGGGTGTGGAATACGGCAAAGTTTTGGCTAAAAGTATTGAGCCGGAGTTGAGCACAGACGACCCGCTACACCATGATGCTTCTACTAACGGCCTCATTAACTATTTTAGAAAACATCACCATGACACAAACCTTGCTTGATATCACTACCAAACTGGATGCACTGGGGCATACCGTAACTTGTGCCGAATCGTGTACTGGTGGCCTACTGGCAGCAGAACTGACCCGCCTACCGGGCAGCTCCAGCTGGTTTAATATGGGTTACATTACTTATAGTAATCAGGCCAAACAGCAACTGCTTAATGTTAATGATACAACTTTGCGCCATTATGGTGCTGTGAGTGAAGAATGTGTGCGCGAAATGGCTTTAGGTGCATTGATTGATGCCAAGGCGGATTATGCCCTTTCTGTTTCTGGTATTGCAGGACCAGCTGGCGGCAGTGCTGAAAAACCTGTAGGCACTGTATGGTTTGGACTGGCAACCAAACAACGCATCTGGGCCAAACATCACCAGTTTAATGGTGATCGTGATATCATTCGAACACAGGCAGTAGAATATGCATTGCGTTTTTTACGTCAGTATTTATACCGCTAGGCTGAATTATATCAAGCAAAAAAATTGAATAGACAAATTAAAACTGGCCAGTTAATCAAAACCGGCCAGTTTTTCATTTCCAGCAATTCGCAAAATTAGCCATTTTTATTCAATACGTTCGCCATGGATACTCACGTCCATACCTTCACGTTCAGCATCATGGTCAATACGTAAACCGCGACAAGCAATTGCTACAATTTTAAGAATCAGATAAGTCATCATCACACTGTACACAACGGTAATGGCTACATCCTTGATTTGTACCAGTAGCTGAGTGCCAATCGTGGCTTCCCCACCAAAAATAGCATTACTGAACAGTAAACCAGTTAAAACTGAACCCACAATACCGCCAAAGCCATGGATACCAAAAGCATCAAGTGAATCATCATAACCAAATCTGCGTTTTAAAAATACCGCAGCAAAATAAGCAGCAATAGCCGTTACCACGCCAATCACCAGTGCAGCCTGTGGGCCAACAAAACCAGCAGCAGGCGTAATTCCCACCAGACCGGATACGGCACCGGAAGCCATACCTAAAGCAGATGGCTTATGCCCGGCCAGTTTTTCACACAACATCCACGTTAGTGCAGCAGCAGCAGCAGCCACTTGAGTAACTGCCATGGCCATACCAGCAGATGCATCCGCAGCACCGGCAGAACCAGCATTAAAGCCAAACCAGCCTACCCATAACATAGCAGCACCGGTTAAAGTTAACACCATATTATGTGGTGCCATCACATCTTTACCATAACCAAGACGTTTACCAATCACCAATGCGGCTACCAAGCCGGCAATACCGGCATTAATATGTACCACTGTTCCACCGGCAAAATCCAGAACTGGCGTATATGTATCAGCCATAAAACCGCCCCCCCAAACCCAATGACAGACTGGTGCATAAACAAAAGTTACCCAAAGACCAGAAAACAATAATAAGGCTGAAAATTTCAAACGTTCAGCAAAAGCTCCGGTTACAATAGCAGTAGATATAATCGCAAAAGTCATTTGAAAAAACATAAACACCGATTCAGGAACAGTACCATCTCCATTAACAATAGTCGTCATTCCTCTGGTCTGATCCAACCCCATACCATCAAGCATAAAACGGTCAAACCCGCCAATAAATGCGTTACCAGGCGTAAAAGCAAACGAATAGCCTATTACCATCCACAATACACTTACCAGTGCGGCAACCGTAAAACTATGCATCATTGTGCCCAGTACATTTTTCTTACGCACCATGCCCCCATAAAACAAAGCTAAGCCAGGTACCGTCATCAGCAGAACCAATACCGCAGAAGTCATTACCCACGCCGTATTGCCAGCGTTTATTTCCGACAGTGGCCGCCACCAGCCGGCCAGATCAGCGGCCAATAGCGGTAATGGCAATAACAGTACCGCGACTATCACCCATGTTCTTATCCGATGCATGTTCTCTCTCCTTTCTTGAATATCAGTTATCGTCTATACAGCTGCCGAACCAGTCTCACCGGTACGGATTCGCACCACTTCCTCCACAGGTAAAACAAAAATCTTGCCATCACCCACCTTACCCGCTCTGGCACTAGTAATAATGGCTTCAACAGCACGCTCTACCAGCTCATCCACCAGCACAATTTCTATTTTAATCTTGGGTAAAAAGTCCACTTCATATTCAGCGCCGCGATAAATTTCGGTATGACCCTTTTGTCGGCCAAAACCTTTCACTTCGCTTACTGTCATTCCCTGCACCCCTATTTCAGCCAGAGCTTCGCGGACATCATCCAGTTTGAAAGGTTTAATCATCGCTGTGATTTTTTTCATATAACACCTCTTTATTGAAACCAACTATCTATCGTCAACCAAGCATTCCGGAGTAGTAAACTACCCAGTTTTACTTAACTATGCAGTTCGGCTTATAGCAATCAACAGTAACTCATCAAACCTTACATCTTTCTTTTAAATTTGCAAAGATGTATCAAATTTACTGGTGTATTGATTTCTGCTTTTTATTGTTTTGCTCATTATCAACTGCTGCCATAATTCCTGTACATGCCACAGAACATAGTAAATACAACTAAGAAGACATAAAATCTAGAATATCAATTATAGATATTAATTCACACCTACGAATGATTGCCCGTACTTTGTTTTTGCTGATGGTATCATTTGGCTCTGATCACATCTGCAAAAAAAATCTGTACAGATGTTATAAAACTACACATAACCATTAAATAGCTAATCATTCTGACTAATGATACCTATAAGTGGCATACATCAATCAGTTACTATCAGGTATAATTACACACTAACAGCAAAATAAATACATACACATTATTCAGACTTTTGTTTCTATCAAGAGGCCAACATGCTAATTTGCAATCCATATGAAATTGTTATTCAGGGCATGACAAATAATAATAAACCTTTTCGCCCCAGTGACTGGGCTGAAAGACTATGCGGTGTTTTGTCTTCTTTTGATCAGGGACACCGTCTGTCCTATCACCAATGGGTACGGCCGATTCTAGTAGACAATATCCGCTGTGTCGCCGTTGATCGCAAACTCGAACAGATCAGCGCCACCGCTTTTAATTTCCTCATGGATTTTGCCCGTGATAATGACTTACGTGTTCTGGATTGCAAAGCCTTATTAGAAGAACAACAACACACTCAAATTCCATTAAAAAACGCAATCAAACAGGAAAAGTCTACACAACAAACAACCGTCACAGACCAACCGGCAGCCAACACAATCAATACAGCATTACGAGAACTTACACCAGAAGAAGATACCACAGCATTCCCGGCACTCCACCGCCTGCATACTAATATTCGTGGTATCGGACAATTTCAAGAACTGATACAGACCCAGCGAGCGGAAGGCTATCGCCTCTTAGGCATATTCGAAGAAGGCAAACAAAATGCCACTACCATTTGTGGCTTCCGCATCCAAACTACCCTGATAGCAGGAAAACATCTGAATATTGAAGACCTGAGCAGCCACCATCAGCCTATCGACGACAACCATATTCACACAATCTTAAGCGAACTGAAAAAAATTGCTCATCAAGAACACTGCACCTGCATTCATGCAAACTCCAGCGTAACAACAGACAGCAACAACCTACATCATTTATATCTGAAACATGGCTTCACATTAAACAGCCACCAATTCACCTATCAACTCACTTGAACATCACAATCTCAGAGATAATCCAAACTTAGCAAGGATAAATCCAAATAATATTTATCCTTTTAAACAACCATTTAAATCAGAATTAAAACATCAGCTATCACCTAACAAAGTAATCTTAGCGAAGCAAATGCCATATCAAATACAAATTATAACTTAATTAAATTTAAATTAACTCAACCTAGTCCAGCAAAACAATGGGAATCATAGATAACATCACCAAAACGCTCCATGAAGATTTATCAGACGAAATTAAACAAGGAAGTAAATTATCAATTGTTGCAGCATGTTTTTCATTCTTTGCTTTTGAAAAATTGAAAAAAGAGTTGAAAAATATTGATGAACTCCGTTTCATATTCACCTCACCAACTTTTATCACCGAACAAACCCCAAAAACGCAAAGAGAATTTTATATTCCACGACTAAACAGAGAACGCAGCCTTTATGGTACTGAATTTGAAATTAAACTTCGCAATGAATTAACACAAAAAGCGATTGCTAAAGAGTGCGCTGATTGGATTAGACAAAAGGTCACATTTAAATCCAACATCACCAATGAAAACATGAATGGATTTATACATGTAGATGATAATGCTTATATACCCATCAATGGATTTACAACTATTGATCTAGGTTGTGAGCGGGGAAACAATGCTTACAATATAGTACAAAAGATTTCTTCCCCAGATTCAATTAAATTTCTTTCCATTTTTAATGAGCTTTGGCAAGATAAAACTAAACTTCAGGATGTAACCAATGTTGTTATCGACAATATTGCCAGTGCCTACAATGAAAATTCACCTGAGTTTATCTATTTTGTTATCCTCTATAATATTTTTAATGAATTTCTTGAAGACATCTCAGAAGATGTATTACCAAACGAAGCTACTGGATTTAAAAATAGCAAAATTTGGAATATGCTATTCAACTTTCAAAAAGATGCGGCTTTAACAATCATCAATAAACTTGAAAAATATAATGGCTGTATTTTAGCAGACAGTGTTGGGCTGGGAAAAACATTTACTGCTTTATCAGTAATTAAATATTATGAAAACCGAAATAAGTCTGTGCTTGTTTTATGCCCCAAAAAACTAAACAATAACTGGAACACCTATAAAGCAAATTATATTAATAATCCCATCGCTGAAGATCGATTACGATATGATGTGCTTTTTCATACTGATCTTAATCGCTCTTGTGGCAAATCAAATGGTATAGATTTAGATCGGATTCATTGGAATAATTACGACCTTGTGATAGTTGATGAATCACATAACTTCCGTAATGGTGGCAAATTATCTGGAAAAGACAACGAAAAAGAAAATCGATATTTAAAATTACTTAATAAAGTGATTCGAAAAGGTGTCAAAACTAAAGTATTGATGCTTTCTGCAACACCAGTTAACAATCGTTTCAATGATCTAAAAAATCAATTAGCTCTTGCTTACGAAGGCAAAACCAATCATATTGATGAAAATCTCAATACTCACCGATCATTGGATGAGATTTTTAAAAATGCACAAAAAGCATTTAATATTTGGAGTAAACAAGATACAGCTGAAAGAACGACAGAAAACCTACTAAGAAGGTTAGATTTTGATTTTTTTGAAGTTTTGGATTCTGTTACAATTGCGCGCTCACGAAAACACATTCAAAAATATTACGACACCACAGATATTGGTACTTTTCCAACCAGGCTCAAACCTATTTCAGTAAGACCTAAATTAACAGATTTAGCTGATGCAATAAGTTATAACGAAATTTTCGAACAACTAATGTTGCTGAATCTATCAATTTATACACCCACCCACTTTATTTTACCAAGTAAAATGGATAAGTATGCAGAAATATATGAGGACAATAAAATAAATATCGGATTTACCCAAGCTAATCGAGAACAAGGGATTCGTCGTTTAATGGCAATCAACTTGATGAAACGACTCGAAAGCTCGGTATTCTCATTTAATCATACATTAGAGCGTATAAAGAACTTTATTCAGCAAACTATAGCTACTATTGAATCCTATAGCCAAAGTGTAAAAAAAGAAATTGAGCTTACCGATATTACTAATTTAAATGATCTTGATGAAGATGAACAAAATAATGATCATTTATTTACATTTGGCAAAAAAGTGAAAATTTCTTTATCTGATATGGATTATTTTTCATGGAAACACTATCTCACTAAAGATTATGAAATCTTATCATTATTAACTCATATGATAAGTGACATCACAGCAAAACATGATACTAAATTACAAAATTTACTTACCATTATTAAAAATAAGCAACTCAATCCCATTAATAACAATAATAAAAAAGTAATTATATTTACCGCTTTTGCTGATACAGCAAGTTATTTGTTTGATCACGTTAGCCAGTATGTAAAAAATCACTTTTCCCTACATACCGCAATGATAACCGGTTCAGTTGACGGCAGATCTACTGTACCTAAATTGCATTGTGACTTAAACACTGTTTTAACCTGCTTTTCACCCAAATCAAAAGATAAACACTTGTTGATGCCAAATGACACTCATGAGATTGATATATTAATTGCTACTGACTGCATCTCTGAAGGGCAAAACTTACAAGATTGTGATTATTTAATTAATTACGATATACATTGGAATCCGGTACGAATCATTCAACGTTTTGGACGTATTGATCGCATAGGTAGCAAAAATCAGTCAGTTCAGCTAGTTAACTTTTGGCCTGATGTTACTTTAGATGAATATATTGATCTAAAAGCAAAAGTAGAAACCCGCATGAAAATTGTCGACATGGCCGCAACGGGTGATGACAATATATTGAGTGAAGAGGAAAAATTCGATTTAGCCTATCGTAAAGCACAGCTCAAACGCTTACAAGACGAAGTGGTTGATATTGAAGATATCACTAATAGTATATCAATCATGGATTTAGGCCTAAATGAATTCAGACTTGATTTACTAGAATATATAAAAAACCATCCCGAACTTGATAAAACACCGTATGGATTACATGCCGTTGTGCCAGCTTTACCAGATATGCCCGCAGGTGTTATTTATATATTAAAAAACCGAGCAAACAGTATTAATATTAATAATCAAAATCGCCTTCACCCATTTTACATGGTTTATGTTGCAAATAATGGCGAAATTATTTGTGACCATTTATCGCCAAAACAATTACTTGATAAAATACGCTTACTTTGCAAAGGCAAAACAGAACCCATTACAAAATTGTATCAACAATTCAATAAAATCACAGCCGATGGTGATAATATGACACATTTTTCACAACGACTTGGTGACGCCATAAACTCCATTATTGAAGTAAAAAAACACAGTGATATTGATAATTTTTTAAGCGGTAACGCAATTAGTTTTGTTGCCGATAGTATAAAAGGTCTAGATGACTTTGAATTAATCTGTTTTTTAGTTGTTAGCGAATCAGAAAATAAGGTAGCATAATGCTTGGTTTGCCCAAAACGACAGAAATAAATCACCAATTAGCTAAAAAAACAATCTATGCAAAGTTTCAATTGAACAATGCTACGAAAGAAAAAGTCGATGCGGATATAGCCAAAATTACCCTTGTTAACGAGGTTTCCGCTGCAAAAATAAATCTCGCAGCAGGAAATAACATTAATGCTTTTTTTGTGGCATTGGTACAACTAAAAAAAATCAATTTTAATGAAACAAGCCTTATTTTATTATCTAAGCTAATACCGCAAAATATACTATTTATTTTGCAATATGCTCAGCAGGCTAAATTGGCCATTTTTCAACATAAATTAATACAAAGCGATTGGCAACCTAAAAAAGATCTCAGAATTGAATTAAAAGGGGTAAACCTCGATAATGTATGGCACAACCTCATTCAACAAATCGGCAAGTTCAATATTGAGCAAGGCAATAGCCTTGAGCAGCAGATTATTATTGCTGATAAAAGACAAAAACTGATTTTAAACATTGCTCGCCTTGAAAAGCAAGCAAGAAAAGAACTACAGCCTAAAAAAGCATTTGAATTGGTGCAAAAAATTAACCAATTGAAACAAGAATTAAAGGATTCTTAAATGGATAAATTAAAGATGCATTCACTCAATAAAGTGGATGAAAATATCAAAAAAATCGGAGCACAATTCCCAAACTGTATTACAGAACGCAAAAACCAACAAGGTGAAGTGGAATACGCCATCGACTTTGATATGCTCAAGCAGGAACTTTCATCAGTGATTGTTGAAGGCAGAGAAGAACGTTATCAATTTACCTGGCCAGATAAAAAGAAATCGATTCTACTTGCTAATGCGCCCATAGCCAAAACCTTACGACCTTGCCGTGAAGAAAGTGTTGATTTTGACAATACCGAAAATTTATATATTGAAGGTGATAATCTTGAGGTATTAAAACTATTGCAGGAAACTTATCTTGGCAAAGTCAAAATGATCTATATCGATCCGCCTTATAATACCGGTAATGATTTTGTCTATGAAGATGATTTTGCGCAAAATACCTCTGAATACCTTGAAAACAGTGGGCAATTTGATGATGAAGGCAACCGTTTAGTAAAAAATACAGAAACCAATGGCCGCTTTCATACTGATTGGCTGAATATGATTTATCCACGTTTAAAACTCGCCAGAGATCTACTGACTGATGATGGCGTGATTTTTATTAGTATTGATGACAATGAGGTGGCACAACTTAGAAAAATTTGTGATGAGATTTTAGGCAGTAATAATTTTATTGCTGAATTAGTATGGCAAAAAAGAAAGGGTGGGGGGAATGACACAATGTTTATAGGTATTGATCATGAGTATATTTTAGTTTATGCAAAAAGTTTGGTTTCTCAACCAACAGCATGGCGTGTAAAATATGAAGATGAATATCTAAAACGTTATAATCACAAGGATGCTATCGGAAAATACTATTATGATACTCTTTCTCGACCTGGTCTAAAAAATCCTATTATTTACGATGTAACATGTCCCGATGGTAGTATTATAAAAGACGGGACATGGCAAATATCTAAGGAATCCTTTTTTAATGGACTAGAAACAGGTGAAGTATTATTTATTAAAAATAAATATGGCAAATATTCGGTAGTACGAAAAGTTCGTCAACCAGAAGGAAGAGTCTTTCGTTCGATTTTGAGTTCAGTTAGCAATAAAAACGCAGCCGACGAAATGGAAGATATATTTAATGCAAAAAAAACTTTTTCGTCACCAAAACCCCACAAATTACTTTTAGAGTTGTTAGAACTGTGTACAGAAAATAATTCAATAATTCTCGACTTCTTCTCAGGTTCCTCGACTACCGCTCATGCTGTTATGCAACTCAACGCAGAAGACGGTGGCAACCGTAAATTTATCATGGTGCAACTGCCAGAATCAACGGATGAGAAAAGCGAAGCTTACAAAGCAGGTTATAAAAATATCTGTGAAATTGGTAAAGAGCGTATTCGCCGTGCAGGCAATAAAATTGCCCAAGAAAATCCACAGGCTAAATTTGATAAAGGCTTTCGCGTCTTAAAGTGTGATAGCAGTAATATGAAAGAGGTTTATTACAATCCTGCTGAGTATAATACTGATCTTCTTGACGCCCAGATTGACAATATCAAAGCCGATAGAACAGCAGAAGATTTATTGTTCCAAGTTATGCTGGATTTAGGGGTATTACTCTCCAGTGATATCAAACAAACCACCATTGCCGATAAAACCGTGTTTAATGTAGCAGATAACTTTTTAATGGCTTGCTTTGATACAGACATTAATGAAGAAGTCATCACCGCTATTGCCAAACAGAAACCTTACTATTTTGTTATGCGTGATAGCTCAATGGCAAATGATAGTGTTGCCACCAATTTTGAACAAATTTTTACTATCTACAGCCCGGAAACCAAGAGGAAGGTGTTGTAATGAAATTTAATTTTAAAATTCAGCAATATCAAACTGATGCAGTAAATGCAGTAGTTCAAGCGTTTAATGGGCAAGGTTATCAAAATAGCCTGCGTTATGTGCGTGATTTAGGCAATACACCTACTCAGGCAGAAATGAGTTATGAAACTGCTTCAAGTTATACATCAGATGACAGCGCAATCGATATCGGTTTTAAAAATGAAATTATTTCATTATCCGATAACGAGTTACTTGCTAATATCAAAAAAATACAAAACCTAAACAATATTAAACAGTCCACTGATTTAATTAAAAACTTAGGTCGGTGTAGTCTTGATATCGAAATGGAAACGGGTACCGGCAAAACCTATGTTTACCTCAAAACCATGTTTGAACTAAACAAGCATTATGGCTGGAGCAAGTTTATTGTGGTTGTCCCCTCTATTGCCATTCGTGAGGGAGTAAAAAAAACCTTTGAAATAACTACAGACCATTTTATGGAGCATTATAGTCAAAAAGCTCGCTTTTTTGTCTATGACAGTAAAAATTTAAACTTATTAGATAGTTTTGCTGCCAATTCGGGCATTAATGTTATGATCATTAACACCCAAGCTTTTGCTTCCTCGCTAAAAGAAGACGGCAAAAATAAAGAAGCACGAATTATTTACTCAAAACGCGATGAGTTTGCCTCGCGCCGGCCGATTGATGTGATAGCCGCGAATAATCCCATTATTATTTTGGATGAGCCTCAAAAAATGGGCGGCGAAGTCACGCAAAAAGCTTTAAAAAATTTTAATCCATTATTTTCGTTAAATTATTCTGCCACCCATAAAAAACAGAATAATCTCATTTATGTTCTTGATGCACTTGATGCATACAATAAACGACTGGTAAAAAAAATCGAAGTAAAGGGCTTTGAAGTCAAAAATCTAAGAGGTACTGATAGCTACTTATATCTTGAACAAATCGTCTTATCCAGTAAAAAACCGCCACTGGCAAAAATTGAGCTGGAAATAAATCACAGCAATGGCATCAAACGTGAAATTCGCCATTTCACTGAGGGCGATAATCTCTATTCTGTTTCAAAACAGATGCAGCAATACAAGGGATATACGGTATCTGAAATCAATCCTTTGACTGGAATAGTCACTTTTACCAATGGTGTTGCAATTAAAACTGGTGAAGTGATAGGTGATATTTCTGAAGAAAATATGCGCCGCATTCAAATTAGAGAAACCATATTATCCCACTTTGACAAAGAAGAAAAATTGTTCAATATGGGCATTAAATCACTATCATTGTTTTTTATTGATGAAGTGGCAAGATACCGCCAATATGATGAAAACAATAACGAAATATTGGGCGAATATGGCCAAATCTTTGAACAAGAATACCTAACGATTTTGCAACAATACTTAGACCAAGCCAGCAACACGCCTTATCAGCAATATTTAAAAACTAAGTGTAATGATGCAAGCCAAGTACATAAAGGCTACTTTAGCATTGATAAAAAAACCGGCAAAAGTATTGATAGCCAATTAAAACGAGGTAGCGAATCTTCAGATGATATTTCAGCTTACGACCTGATTCTTAAAAATAAAGAACAGCTATTAAGTTTTGATGAGCCCACTCGATTTATCTTCTCACACTCAGCGCTACGTGAAGGTTGGGATAATCCCAATGTTTTCCAGATTTGTACATTAAAACACTCCGATAACCAAACAGCCAAACGGCAAGAAGTCGGCCGTGGTCTTCGTTTATGTGTTAATCAAGATGGTAATCGTATGGATATTGAAAGCTGCGGCGAACAAGTCCACGATATCAACATGTTAACCGTTATCGCCAGTGAAAGTTATAGAAACTTTGTCAGTGCTCTTCAAGCCGATATCAAAACCGTTATTTATGATCGACCAACTGTCGCCACCAGTGAGTACTTTTTCGGTAAATATGTAGAAGTTAATGGCGTATCGACCATTATCGATAAAGCCACTGCTGATAAAATTGAATTTTATTTAATTAGTCGTGGCTATGTTGATATCGAGCGTAAAATAACCGATAAATACCGCAACGATGTTGCAATGGACACAGTGGCACCATTACCAGATGAACTACAACTAATGGGTGACGGAATTCATCGCTTAATTCAGGCTATTTATAGTGATAGCGTGTTAGATGCCATGTTTACCGATGGTCATGAAACAAAAATTAAAGATAATCCGCTTAATGATAATTTCGACAAAGCCGAATTCCAAGCATTATGGCAGCAAATTAATCAGCAATATGCCTATACTGTTGACTTTGATAGCGATGAATTAATCAACAAAGCAATTGCTCATATCAACGATAAGTTATTTGTCTCACAGCTACAATACATTACGGCTGTCGGTCAACTTAAAGAGCAGATAACAACACAGAGTATCTATCAAAATGATGCGTTTAAAACTCAAGAAACAAAGACTGCCACTTTGGAACATGCTTATTTTAAACAAATAAAATACGACCTGATTGGTCAGATTGCGCAAGAAACCACATTAACCCGCAAAACAGTAGTGTCCATATTAAAGGGACTAGATTCAAAAAAACTAGATATGTTTAAGGATAATCCAGAAGAATTTATTGCTAAAATTATTAAATTAATTAAAGAACAAAAAGCAACTACGATTATAGAACATATTACATACAATAAAACTTCAGGCAAATATGACAGTACCATTTTCACTCAGGAAAAAAGTTTACAAAGTTACGATAAAGCGTTTTTAGCGAAAAAAGCAATCCAAAATTATGTATTTACTGATGGCTTAGCCGAAAAAAGTATTGAACGAAAATTTGTTGAAGACCTTGATACGGCAGAAGAAGTATGCGTATATGCAAAATTACCAAAAGGTTTTCATATTCCAACACCTGTTGGTAATTATTCACCCGATTGGGCAATTGCTTTTCATGTTGGGAAAGTAAAGCATATCTTTTTCATTGCTGAAACCAAAGGTACGATGGATAGTTTAAATTTAAGGCCTATTGAACAAGCAAAAATTTCGTGCGCAAAAAAGCTTTTTAACGAATTTTCGACTAGTAAAGTACGCTATCATGATGTTGATAGTTATCAAAGCCTGATGAGTATAATGAATTCATTATAATGAATGTAATCACCTCATAGTTAGCACAACTATCACATCAGAATCTTGCGATGCAGAAACAATTGAGAATGCTTCTGCTTTGTCGCCATACCGCTTGAGTATAGAGTACTTACTACCCTAAAGACATCTGTTCTTCTAGAAAAAAACTGCATAGACCAGCTAAATCTGATCTATGCAGTTTTTTCACTCAAACTAAATTATTCGGCTTCTGCCAGATAAGTGCGTAATTTCTGCATCGCCTTGGCTTCAATCTGGCGAATGCGTTCTGCAGATACCCCATACTCACCAGCAAGATCATGCAGGGTTAACCCGCCATCATCTGCCAGCCAGCGACTTTCAACAATATGGCGACTGCGGTCGTCCAGTTTGGCTAGTGCTTTCTGTAAGCCTTCAGTCTGTAAAGCATAATGTGCCTGTTGTGCCAATACTTGTGTTGGTTCGGTAGTGCTATCAGTTAACCAGTCTATCGGCGCAAAATTATCTTCATCATCATTTTCTGCCAGCAATGACATGTCCTTACCGGTCATGCGCTGTTCCATTTCCATAACCTCAGAGAGCTTTACACCCAAATCATCAGCAATCGACTGCGCTTCCTTATTGCTCAATGCTGCCATGGATTTACGCATACTGCGTAAATTGAAAAATAGCTTACGCTGCGGTTTAGTGGTAGCTACGCGTACCAGACGCCAGTTACGTAAAATAAATTCGTGAATTTCAGCTTTAATCCAATGTACCGCAAACGAAAACAGACGTACGCCACGACTTGGCTGAAAGCGTTTTACCGCTTTCATCAAACCAATATTGCCTTCCTGAATCAAATCCGCCTGATTCAGGCCATAACCATCATAACCACGTGCAATAGAAACCACTACACGCAGGTGAGACAAAATCAGTTTTTTAGCAGCCTCTAAGTCCCCTTCGGTCTGGCGTATAGCCAAATCCTGCTCTTCCTCAGGGGAAAGCATAGGAATATTGTTCACGGTATGAATGTATTGCTCCAAACTACCATGCCCGGTCGGCACGGGTAATGCAAAAGCGGTATTCATGCCTGTCCTTTCTGTGTGTGCCTAGTTATTTTAATTACCTCAATTTCAACACAATAACATGTTGTTTGTTACAGGAAAACTAATCAATCAATAACTAAGCTAATAATTTATCATTGTAATTAAAATATGAATGTACTTCAATTACTATTTATGATTCGTTCATTATTGGTAAAATAATGTATATTAAAAATTTCGATTGTAGAAATCTATTATTATACACATCGATATGGTTTATTCAATGACGATAACGTCCATACACGCCGATTATTAACAGTAAAAACAAACTGATAAAGGTTAAAGGCCAGCTACTCCCCAGCCACATATAAGGCGTATTACCCCGATAACCAGATATTTCTCCTTCCAGTACAGCTGCAGTATCAGGTTTCAGCTGTGCCACAATTTGCCCTTTGGGATTAATAATGGCAGTCATACCGGTATTGGTAGCGCGTACTATATAGCGTCCGGTTTCCAGTGCTCGTGCCTGTGACTGCTGTAAATGCTGCTGCATGGCATGTGAGTGTCCGTACCAGGCCATATTGCTTACATTTGCCAGCAAACTGGCCTGCTTGGCTGTCGCGATTAATTCATCACCAAAACCGTCTTCATAGCAAATATTAAAAGCAACACGCTGGTTAGCTAACTGTAATGGCGCCTGAGCAGAACCACCTTTGGAAAAGCCTGTCAGTGGCATATCCATCCAGCGATATAACCAGTCCAGTAATAGCGGTAATGGAATATATTCACCAAATGGAACCAGATGATCTTTAGCATAATAAGGTAGTCCTGCTTCCGAGGGGGTAGCAGTAAAATTAACCACTGCATTCAGATAACCGGTTCCATCTGCCGTATACTGTGGAATACCAACGGCCAATGCTGAACCATGTTTACGTGCAAGATGGGCAAATATATCCAGCTGCTCTGGTGCCATATCCTGCCGCATCACCGGAATAGCTGTTTCTGGCAGAATAACAATACTGGCACGTGTGCTGGCTATTTGATCAAGATAGCGCTGTAGGGTTGGTTGTAACGAACGCTCATCCCACTTAAGCGATTGTGGAATATTACCTTGCGCCAGTGCAACAGTTGCATGGGTACCATCTGCTTGGGTAAAGTTGCATTGTAATAAAACCGCTCCTAGCAACCACACGCTTATCAGGCTTACACCACAACCAATCTTTGCCTTGCGTTTTTTTGCTAGTAACAGTTCAGCCAACCATGCTCCACTGGCAACAGTAACCAGTGTCACCAGAAAAATGCCACCTACTGGCGCAAAGCCAGCTAGAGCTGAATCTGCTATCTGACTGTATCCCCAGATACCCCAGCCAAAACCGGTTAGCGCGCGTTCTCGTACAAATTCGGCCAGTGTCCATAATAGTGGTAATACCACAGTATGACAGGTTGTACTGGAGAACCTGAATTTTCCCAACAACCAGAATACCAGAGCAGGATAAATAGCCAGATAGGCCGGTAACAGCATGGTTAGTGGCCACGCTAAAAACTGTGGCAATCCGGCAATATCATGTAAGGCAATATCTATCCAGTACAGTAGTGCTGTATAGGCTGTTAGCGCCCAAAGATAAGCAGAACGAACACGCCATTGTGGCCGTGCAGTCTGTAAAATCAGTAACACGGCCAGCAAAACGGGTAACAGCCAGTAATGATAATAGGGAGCAAAAGCAAATGGCACCAGAGCTGCTGACAGTAATAATAGCGGCCAGTACACCCATGCTCTTGCTAAAACAGCATAATATTTCATGCCAAAAGGATGTTGCGCAGACATATCCAGTTTATTAATCACGTAAAGCTCCACAGCCTTTAGCCAGCCGAATCAAATCTGATTAATTACCATAGTCACTGCCAGCAAAAGCTCACATTTACCATGCCTAGCCTATATTTTCTGCCAGTGCAAAAGCAGTATATTTCAAAAGCCGTGCCAAACCAATGGTATTTCCACACACAACTATATCAGGTACTTAATTAAATATTAATGAGCATTATTTTTTACGGTTACCATTAATGTCTGTAAACGCCGTGCGTCGGCTCTGGCTACAGTGAAATTCAATTTACCAATGGTAATTTTTTCACCCCGAACTGGCATATGTCCTAATTCCTGAATCACCAGACCACCAATGGTATCTACTTCATCATCAGAATAATCGGTACCAAAAAAGGTATTGATGTCTTCGATTTCTGTAACAGCATTCACGCGAAAACGTTCAGCGGACACAGCAAAGATATTATCGGCATCATCATCTTCATCAAATTCGTCTTCAATATCGCCGATAATGGGTTCAATCACATCTTCAAATGTTACCAGTCCTGATGTACCACCATATTCATCGACCACAATAGCCATGTGATTGCGTTGCTCACGAAATTCTTTTAGCAGCGTGTTCAGAGATTTACCTTCAGGCACAAACACGGCTGGACGCAGTACCTGTTCTAGCTGGAAATGTTCGCCTCTACCCCAGTATTTAAGTAAATCTTTGGCGTGCAGGATACCTAGAATCTCATCTTTATCTTCACCAATCACTGGAAAGCGTGAATGGGCTGTATCAATAATATAAGCAATAATTTTATCTAACGGATCTTCTATTTTAATCACATCCATCTGGCTGCGCGTAATCATCGCATCACGCACTTCCAGATCGGCAAAATCCAGTACATTTTCCAGATATTGTAAGGTATCCGCATCAAAAACCTGCCGCTCATGTGCTTCCCGCAGAGTTTGCAATACTTCTTCTTCAGTATCTGGAGCCTCTCCAGATATACGATTTACCAGTCGTTCAAAAAATCCGGGTTTCGACGAACTTTCGTCCATAATCAATATTCATCCTGTGTATAGGGATTCGCGTATCCTAACTGATGCAGGATACGGATTTCAAGCGCTTCCATGATTTCAGCTTCTTCATCATCAATATGATCATAGCCCATCAGATGCAAAGTCCCGTGAACAGTCAGATGAGCATAATGCGCTATCAATGGTTTATGTTGTGCCATTGCTTCTTTTTCTATAACCTGAGGACAAAAAATCAGATCGCCATTGAGTCCTCCGCTGTCAGGCAAATACATGTTTTCACCTTCGTTGAGCGCAAAGCTTAATACATTAGTGGCATAATCCTTGTGGCGGAAATCGTGATTGAACTGGCGTGCTTCTTCTTCATCACATAGCAATATAGCAATATTGGCACGTTTATAACTATTTTTACAAGTTTGCCATATCCACTGCCGCCACTGATTGAGAACTGGAATATGGTTAGCACTACTGCGATTGTCAACATTTAAACTGAATACCTGATTCAAATGCTGTAAAACCGGCTTTTTCTTGGCAACTTTCATTTAATTTATTTGTAATCCTGATGATTATATTTTAGCAAGCACAACTGATAAATGCACTTATCCGGCCAAATCTGGCGATAATCGTCATTAAGCTGTTCTAATAAAATATAATATTTAATTTAAATTATCAGTAGTTTGTACGGAAAAAACTGTTTAATATAGACTTATCTGTTTTATCACAAAGTTTATTATGATTAATGATAAACATATTGATAATTGCTTAATCTGCACTTCTTATCTGTATAGCTCAGACAATTTATGCAACAGCTAAATTTAAATTTATTTTAAGATTAGACTAATTATTTATTATTATAGAATAATATAGTTGAATACATCAATACAATAAAATATATTCAGGAATATTGCCAGCAAATACACCTAGTTAGGCAGTGATTAAGGAATCTGTTTCACCAATAACATAAAATCCATAAGCAAATTCAGTTTTAGTTTTAAAACATAAATTTTTTTATGGCAAAAGACATGTGGTAAATTGATTTTTCCCTATAGAATTATGAATTGTGCTGCTATTTTAAAACAGTTATCAATTTACTTCTGGATATTACAACCCGTTAACCCTGTCTAATTACTAGAAACAGGGTTTTCATCATAAATAATCAGTTAACGTAAGATATCTACGATACTGCGGGCTGCGCGACGGGCATCCAGTAAAATTAGTCCCAGTTTGGCACCTTCATTGGCAGTCACTGCCAATACATTGGTATCTCCTGCCTGAATCAGCAGAATGTAACCATGCTTACCCTTAACCATAACCTGTTCCAGCTCATCACATTGTAATTCACGGGAAGTACGATTACCCAAAGCAAGCAGAGCTGCTGCCATTGCACCAACGCGGTCTGGATCAACACCATTCGGTAACAAGGTTGCTACCGGCAGACCATCGGAGGAAATTACAGCAGATGCAGTAATGTCAGCCGAAGAGCTATTTAAATCACTTAATACCGAAACCAGTAATTGTTCTTGCATCTTGATGTCTTTCTATTGATGTTTATTCATTTACTACATGAATGTCTTCACCAGCCAATACAAACAGGCCGCGTACCATAGTGACGAAAGCTTCACTGTTAAGTAATGGCAATCCAGCTGTTACCAAAATATTTTTGGTATTCCCAATATATAATGGGAAGAATGTCAACTCACTCTGGCCAGCAGGATCACAGATCCCGATAGCATTGTTGTAGATATTGAGGTTATTTTTAATCAGCAGACTGTGTTTTTCTGTCAGTCTGGTTGCCTCACTGGCCAGATTAGCCACCTCTTCGGCAGTTTCATGATTAAAACCGACATTAGCAAAGTAGAAACCATCCTGATCAACCAGCAGTGCCTTATGGCTATCTGACAGTTGACCCAGAATATCTTCAAATCCATCAGAAGTTACCTTAACCAGTTGTGAACTGGGTTTGGTTTCTCCATATAAGAATTCCAAGCGTTGTAAACGATACAATAAATTTAATGCAGTATGAACATCATCTGTTTCAGCCCATTGCCTCAAACGCTCTTCTGTTAATTTAGCGTTAATATCTGCCTGCAGAATATTAGCCAGTAACATACGGCTGGCACTGTGACTTGGGCTGGATACTGCATAAAATGCACCCGCCGGCATCACTTTCGGATACAAATCATGATGTAATTGTAATGTAGAGTCCATACTGACTATCCTTCCAAACCCGGATCAATAGAATACAGCATAGCAGTAACCAGTTGCTTCACATCGTCTTCATTACGTGCATCAACCTCAAATACAGGTACATTGAGATTGTGTTGTGCCAGATACTGCTGATAAACATCCACACCTGGCTGTGGATTTAAATCCATTTTGGTAACTCCTACAACAACCGGAGCATCTTCCAGCAAATCATGAAAAGAAGTAAGGAAAAATTTCAGGTCTTTCAGTGGATTCTGACGAGTGTTATCCAGTAGCAAAATCAATCCCATACTGCCCCTGCTCAGAATGCTCCACATGAAATCGAAGCGTTCCTGACCTGGTGTGCCATATAAATGGACTTTAGTATGTTCATCCAGTCGAATAACACCATAGTCCATAGCGACAGTAGTATGACCTTTTCTGTCCTGTGTCATATCCGATGCACTGGCATCAGTCTGTATCGGAGGATCATCCGATAATGCGGCGATAGCAGTTGTTTTTCCCACCCCAACTGGGCCGGTAAAGATAATTTTATTTTCAACCATAATTACTCCCTGCTTAGGTATTAATTGCCACGCAAGCGACCCATTAAACGTGCCAGTAAACCTTTCGGCTTGTTTTCATCGCTTTCATTATGCTCTGCCGTTTGTACGCCTGCTGCTGGTTTGGTAACAGCCTGAGGTGTTTTGCGGGTCAGAGTCATTGCTTTTTCCTGTTGCGCAGCAGAATGAGTTAATGGCTGCTCGATAATCAGGGAACCAATTGAATATGTGGCAGCTATATAATTTAATACATCTTCAAGTGAAACGGGCAACAGCTTGTATAAAGTGTTAAGTGCTACAGGTGTACGCACCAGAAAAGCTGACAGGCGCATAGATTCAGGCAGATAGGCCATACGAGTCATATTTGGCCAAGCCCTCAGCTTAATAATTGTATCAGGTGTAATAGGATCAATCAGGCGACCACGAGCCGTCCAGATCGACAACTGCCATATACAGGCTTGTAGAGTTAGTTTGGCTTTATCATGCAGCTGTGCGGTTGGTGCAGACGCTGGAACAGCCTTTATCTGCCATTCAACATCTGTTTGCATACACAACTGCTGTAAAGCGTCACTTTCAACTGCCAGCAATACTTTTTCAACACTTGGGAAAACAATCAATACAGGCTTGTTTTCAAACAGGATTGCAGTATCTTCAGTTTGCTGCGCCAGTTTTTGTACCATGCCCAGCAATGTTCCATTTGTATGGAAACGTACTACAGTTACTGCCTGCTGCGAATGATCCGCAGCATTGTGCTCCTGTTGTGCAGTATTGGACACAACTTGCTCACTGGCAGTTTCTTTCTCCGCCGCTGCTTTATTGTCAGCCAGCCAGACACCATTACCCTGCTGCAAATTACGCAGATGTTGAAACAGGGTATCGAATCTGATTGGTTTCATCAGATATGGTGCTGTAAATGAGGGCGAATTGCGACCAAAAAATACGACTACAGCATCAGGATATTTCTTTTTTACCTTTTGCCATACCGCTTCACCATCGGCTGCATCACCATCCACCAGAATCAGTTCCGGCTGTACATCATCCTCAGGCTGAATCAGCTGGTAGTTAACACTATTGTACATTTTGAATGCCATGCGCAACATGGCTGTCTGGCGATCATCCACATTGACGAGCAAAACATAGGCAGTTTTTACTTTAGGTATTGAATTGTTCATCATTGATTTTGCACACCACCGTGGTTAATACGTTTCAATAATTGACTCATAGCAAGTACAACTTCTTCAGGTGGCGTCTGAATTTCAGCACGGATTACCTGTAACATTTTTTCCAGACGTGTCCATTCTTCTGCACGTTCATACAAGTCAAATAAAGTAATGTAGAGCTGTGACTCCTGTGGATAAAGCAGGACTGATTTTTCCAGTAAATCCGTTGCTTCATCAAACTGACCAAAAGTAAGCAATGATTCAACATCACGCAATACACGCTCTGCCGGCGTCTCGGCAACGTCATTATCTGAGGCAGCCTTATCGACCAAAGACAGGCGTTTGGCCTTGAGTGCACTGCTATTCACGGGCAAATAGCCCAGCGTTATTCCAATATCGCGCAGCACAGTTTCATTAGGTTTGGCCTCAAGCTGGTCAAACATTGGATGTTGCCCAAGACTATAGCCCCAACCCAGCATGCGTTCCTTTATAACATTACCGTACTGACCCAAAGTATAGTATAAACGCCACAGATGCTGAGCAAATACATTGATATTATTGCGTCGGTAATCCAACGCCAAGGCATCAATAATTAATCCGGCCGGTTTTCTGGATGTTTTAATAGCCTTGTTCAAGCAGCGGATAGCTGCATCATAGGGCAATTGCTCTTTCAGTAATACATAACTGTTTTCCGGTTTGGAGAAGCTTAGTAGAACATCACGCTCATCGCCACGAATTTTAAAATTACCCATATTACCTTCAACCAGTAATTCATGTGGCTGTTCAGTGATATGTTGGGTATTACTGGCTGACTCGACTTTCGGTCTGGTATCTTCTGGTTTTTTATCCTGATTGATACCAACTTCTTTTTCTGTTTCCTTAATGTCCCACTGTAGCAGATCTTCTGCCAACACGCGCAAGCCCAGATGATTCGCATCTAAGGCAAGACCTTGGCGAATCAGATTTTCCAGCTCAGGCCGTCGCAGATAACTGCGATACTGATCAATTACCTCAGCAAGCTTATCTGTATTTTTGGCTTCTACACATAACTCAGCCAGTTCATTGACCAGTGTATTGGCCATTGCCGGACTCTGCTGAGCAACATTCTGCTCCAGATATGAAGCAAGCGAGTCGGCAGCTTTCTGGAAGTAACCAAACTGTTTATAAACCTTATATTCAGTAAGATGATCCACAGTGGCAACAGAAACTGTAGCCTTGTCTGGCTGCATAGGTTGCCAGTCCCAATCTTCATCTGCCAGCGTTTCTGCCGCTTCTTCGCCAGCTGGTGCAGCCTGGGCGTTTGCAGCCTTGCTTTCTGTACCTTTATTACGTTTGGATGCAGATTGTTTTTTGCGGGTAGCACTTTTGCCTTTGGCATGACCTCCCGCTTTCTGCCGTTTTTTCAGCACAAGCAATACAACCAGCAATATGACTAAAAGGGCAATAGGCAAATATAACTCCATAATTTACATCCCTTTTATCGTAGTTAACTGCCAGATGCATGAGCGCATGGTTAAATGCATGTTTTTCATTTACGGTAACGCTTCACATACAATTGTCAATACTTTAACTATTTTACCTTAGCTTGCATTTGTTCGCCAGATTTTTATTTAACCTGAGGCAAGATTCCATTGGGTAATAGTTGCCATATGTAACCAGGATACTTCATTTTACCTGCCAGAGTGCCGGCATCATCGCCATAACCCCAGAAATAATCTACTCTTGTGGCGCCATTGATGGCACTGCCGGTATCTTGCGCCATCAGTAACCGGTTTAATCCATAACCACTAGCCGGATGGGTTGTTGCCACAAATAGTGGTGCGCCAAGGTTAATAAAATGACTGTCTACAGCAGCAGAATAGTCCTTGGTAAGTGGTACACCTAATGCACCTGTTGGTCCACTGGCTGGTTCTGCTGAAGCACGAAAGAAGACATAGCTTGGATTTTGTCCTAATACTTCGGCCAACTGCTGCGAGTGTTGTTTTAACCACACTTTGATGCCCTGCATTGAAGTCTGTGCCAAAGGCAAGTACCCTTTGTTAGCCATGTATTTACCAATTGATACATAGGGGTAGTCATTTTTATCGGCAAAACTGAGACGTATCATCCGTCCATCTGGTGTTTTCAACTGCCCTGATCCCTGCACGTGCAGAAAAAATAACTCTACTGGATCATTGGCATAACCTAGAATGGGCGCTTTACCATTGAGTGCCCCGGCATTGATTTGAGCCCGAGTGTAATACGGGACAAGCTGATTACCGCTTATCCGGCCTTTTAGTGCTCGTGTTTTCTCATTTAAGGGAAAGGAAGCCAGATTGGCCGTGTAATTCCCACTAGGTGTGATGACACCACTGTTTGCGCCGGTAAGGCGAATACGAACGATACCCTGACGCTGCCCTGAGCTGAGCGGGACGACGACAAAGTCATTAGGAATACCATAAATGGGAAAGCGTGCGGATGTTGTCTGTCTGGTATCGCCCAGCAGCATGGGTTCGTAATAACCGGTTACTGTACCGGCTAGTTGCCCGTTCTGACTAACTTCCCAAGGTGTGAAGTAAGTTTCAAAAAATGCTTTGGCCTGATGATTGTGTCTGGTTGTACGTGCCGCCTGCTGACACACGGTTTGCCAGGCTGGCTGCATTTGCAATTTGTTGCAGCTGGTTTTAAATGCTTCCAGACTATCAATAAATGACTGGGCAGACCATTGCGGCAACTCCTGATAGGAGACTACCCGATAGCTGACTCCGGCTTTACCTGGAGTATAAACATAATTTGGTGGGAGGGGCTTGCCTGCTGGCAGTGCGCTACCCCCACCAGAAAGAATACTGTCTACTGGTTTATGACTGAGGGGACAGGCTGCAAGAAATAACACATTGAACCACAGCACCCAACGGCGAATTGAGCAGAATTTCATTGATGGCATGATTTTGACATATTCTTAAATGGAAAGCGATACGGATACAAATTGTATTTTTTGTATCATTATGACAGCCATCCGCACTATTAAACAAGAATCACTGGTGGTCATATTTTTCATCGGGATATCCGCCTGTAAACAAACGGAAGCTGAACACTCTGTTACAATAGCTTTTTTAGTCAAATCCAATATCTTGCTACGCCATGAGTAAACCCACCCTGACACCGATGATGACGCAATATCTGGCCATTAAGGCTGACCATCAGGACAAACTGCTGTTTTACCGGATGGGCGACTTTTATGAGCTGTTTCTGGATGATGCTGTTGAAGCTGCACGTCTGTTGGATATTACGCTAACTACTCGTGGGCAGATTAACGGGGAGCCCATCAAAATGGCTGGTGTGCCCTATCATGCGGTGGAACAGTATCTGGCCAAGCTGGTAAAGCTGGGCAAAAGTGTGGCCATTTGTGAGCAGACTGGTGAAGTGGGCGCAAGTAAGGGGCCGGTTGAGCGGCAGGTAGTGCGTATTGTTACACCAGGCACGCTGACTGATACGGCCTTGCTGGAAGATAAGGAAACCAACCGTATTGTGGCCGTTTCTTTGTTGAAAAAGCAGCTTGGCGTAGCATGGTTATCGTTACAAAATGGAGAATTCTGTTGCAAAATTATTTCGCCGGAAACGCTGCCACATGAACTTGCCCGCTTGCAGGCTGCGGAAATCCTGCTATCTGACCAGACACAGGACAAGCTGAATCTTGCCAGTCATGACCGGCGACTAACCCGTTTACATGCATGGCAATTTGCAGCTGATACGGGTGCCCGTATGATTCAGCGCTATTTTGGCAGTCAGGATTTACGTGCTTTCGGCTTGCAGTCAGGCGAACATGATGCCGCTATTGGAGCGGCAGGGGCTTTGCTGAATTATGTGCAGCAGACACAAATGCAGTTACCTAAACATCTGGATAGTCTGACACTGGAGCAGGAATCGGCTTATATCGGCATGGATGCGGCCACACGGCGTAATCTGGAATTAACCCAGACGTTAAGCGGCCAGAAAGCGCCGACACTGTTTTCGGTTTTGGATCATTGTGCAACGCATATGGGTAGCCGCCTGCTGGCGCAGTGGCTGCATCAGCCGTTACGCCGGCATGAGCAAATTATAGCTCGCCAGCAGGCGGTGGCTGCACTGGCACCACAGTGTGTGCAAGTCACTGCTATGTTAAATCAGGTGGCAGATATTGAGCGTATTGCTGCACGTATTGCTATTGGTAGTGCACGGCCAAGGGATTTATCGGCTTTGCGTGATAGTTTGGCTGTTTTGTCAGCTTTTTGTTTGGAGGAGTCTGGCCAAAGTAGTCTGGTACAGACTCTGCTGGAGCAATTTCCGCCGGCAGCACCTGTCGCCCAGCAATTAACTATGGCTATTATGCCTGAACCGGCAATATGGTTGCGTGATGGCGGGGTGATTAATGACGGCTTTGATGCTGAGCTGGATGAGCTGCGCCGCTTGCAAAATCATGCAGATGAATTTTTGCAGCAATTGGAAAGCCGGGAGCGTGAGCGCACGGGCTTATCTAGTTTGAAAGTTGAATTTAATCGTGTGCATGGTTTTTATATTGAGTTAAGCAAGGTACAGTCTGAACAGGCACCGGCAGACTATCAGCGACGCCAAACTCTGAAAAATGCTGAACGTTATATCACTCCTGAATTAAAGGCTTTTGAAGAGAAAGTATTGAGTGCACAGCAAAATGCACTGGCTCGGGAAAAGCAGTTATATGATGCTCTGATGTTGCAGTTACAGGCCGAGCTGTCGCTATTGCAACGTTGTGCCCGCGCTGCCGCTACTCTGGATGTATTAACTACGTTGGCCAGCTATGCTGATACTGAACATTACTGTTTTCCAAAGCTGGTGAATTATCCATGTCTACAGATTAGTAATGGCCGCCATCCTGTTGTAGCGGCACAGGTTAAGCAGTTTACCGCTAATGATACTCAGCTTGATGATAAACGCCGGCTGATGTTGCTGACTGGTCCGAATATGGGCGGTAAATCGACGTATATGCGGCAGGTAGCTTTAATTGTGTTACTGGCGCATATTGGTGCACCTGTGCCGGCAGACAACTGTATTCTGGGAGAGTTTGATCAGATATTTACCCGCATTGGGGCTTCGGATGATCTGGCGGGCAATCGTTCTACCTTTATGGTGGAAATGTCGGAAACTGCCTATATTCTGCATCATGCTACTGAGCGCTCGCTGGTATTAATGGATGAAGTTGGCCGTGGTACCTCTACTTTTGACGGTTTGGCGCTGGCACAGGCTATTGCTGAACATTTGTTGCAAAAAAATCGCAGCTATACTCTTTTTGCCACTCATTATTTTGAGTTAACCAGATTACCGGAACAGTATACGCATGCATTCAATATGCATCTGGCCGCTTTGGAGCAAGGGCAGGATATTATTTTTCTGCATCATATTGAACCCGGACCAGCCAGTAAAAGCTATGGGATAGCGGTGGCAAAACTGGCCGGCCTACCTACACGGGCACTGAACGCTGCTTACCGGCATTTGCAGGCACTAGAACAACATGCGGCTGATAAGCAACCACAATTAGATATGTTTCAGGCACAGTTAGAAGATGTGGTAGAAGCAGAGGTGGCCAATGCCGATGCAGACACTTCTTCTGCAACCATGATGCCAGCGGATTTATGTGCTCAGCTAAATGCTCTTAATCCCGATGAGTTGACGCCTAAAGCGGCTCTTACTGCGGTATATGATTTGGTACGTTGCTGGAAAAATCATCAGCAAAATCAACAGTCATAATAAAATATGTACGGTTAATCCGCTTTTTAGTTGACATTGCGCTGGTTATCCGTATAATGACTTTCTTACCAGACGCGGGGTGGAGCAGCATGGTAGCTCGTCGGGCTCATAACCCGAAGGTCGTAGGTTCGAATCCTGCCCCCGCAACCAGATTTTAAAATGCCCTGTTACAACAGGGCATTTTATTTTGCCTGTTTAATTTGAAGAATGATTTACTCAATTGCAATTATGGTGTAGGTAGGCAGATATTCATCTGGCTATATTATTTTGTTGCATACGGTTTTATAACTAATGACTTTACAAAAATCTGCCAGGTACAAAACAGGCCAGTAAAGTTTATGTAATGTTGCTAAATATTATTCTGAATAGAATTTAGTCCATTTTTCTGCCAATAATATTAATATAATATCTCTATGATGTTCTGGTTGTAATCAGGATTTATGGTTAACCTGTAAATTAAAGATTCTTATCTAGAATGCAGCTAATTCATTTTTATGTCTGTTCTGCAATTAAGGTGATAATGAAATCTCATGTATTTATCAAGGTATTTTTCAGCGTATTGCTTAAAGCAAGTTATAAATCTAAAAATTGATTAGCAGTTATTTTTATTTCTAACAAATCATTTCTGTGTTTGTTTCTTCATTGACTAATATGTCTAGAACGGGAATCAAAAGTTTTCCCATTCAAGCAATCCATATTCTCATTTTATGGATGTGATGCTTTAGCTTATTAAATCGCATGGCTGGTTTCCATTGACCAGTAAAGAATGATTATTCTTCTGATTATAGCCAAGTCCACTATCTATTAGTTTATCAGTATTGCGATGTTCGCTTTTATACTTTCCTTTTAATTTAAATAGTATATAACCTGCATTGGTATGGTTTAAGTTAAGAGCTATTTATACTAATGATGTTTTTATTTATGGATGGGCTAAAGTTAATTTAGCGATTTCTGCTGGTGTATTAAAAGCAAATTACATTAAATCTAGCCACTACAAGGCTACGCTGGTGGATATTTTAAAACTGTTTAAATTAGCTATGAATATGTGCATGCCAATTATCAACCTGTATCTGCGGTGTCTGGGACAAATAATACACCTGAAGTAGATTAGACGATGGCATTGGATGAAATTAATGAGAGTGCCTAGAACTTCATTTGCTGGATTAGAAGATTACACATATTGATGTCATTCTGTTGCGGGATAAGTTGATCTGTTTGCTTAAAGAGAGTTTTTTTCAAATAGCGGTAAACATATAAATAAATTGTAGATATTAGTGATATAGACAGGAAGCATTATGGATCGCATTCATTTGCTCTAAATGAATTAACCTGTCTGGTCAAATTGTTGTTTATTCATCACTGGATTAATTTCATTGTTTGCTTTTTTCGTTCATGTATTTGTAACAAATGCTATTTGCTGTTCGAGTTGGGATTAAGAATGCGGCATGTTATTTCAGCTGACTTTTTTGACATCTGGATAAACCCAGAGTTTCTGTTCATGCACTTCGGCCAGAAAGACTTCCTCCAGTTTCTGCCCCTGACGGTTGAGTTCTTTTTTCAGCCATTCTTCGTCATGTCCTAATGCTTCCAGACTGGGATAATTAATTACACCATTTTCTATCACTACTACGGCCATGGCTGGATCGCCTTTTTTGACGACTGTCATCTGTCCGTTATATTCAAACCAAACATCACTGAGTACTTCTAGACTGGGATAGCCACGTTGATGCAATAACATGATGAAATCGCGGATTGACAGTTTGGCTTTGCGAAAGTTCTGTGATAGTACGATGCCATTTTCCATTAAGCGTACTGAGGTGCCATCGACAAAGTCTTTGGCGATATTGCGCTTGAATGTGACATAACGTACAAGTAATAACAGCCCTGCCCAGAAAATGGATGCACTCATCAGTAATGTTATGCTGATGGAAGGATTATATAAAGGGCCACCAATAATCGCTCCCAAAACCACATTGCCTACTTGATCAATGGCGGAAATCGGTGCCAGAGACCCTTTACCGGATAAATTGATGTACACCAGCAATATGCAAAATGCAACTAACATTTTGGAGATGATATTGATATAGATGGGGTTCATTATGGCTTCCTTTGTCTGCATAACAGGCGTTTTATCTAGGCATGATTTGCATGGATTGTTTTTTACAACCGTAGCGTTTTGCCAGGTATTGTGCTGATACTGTATCTGTTATGCCTGAAGCAGACTATGGTAGCTACCTGTTTTTTATGATTTATTTACATTATTTTCCTCATGTATTTTGTTTTTTTCATAAAAGCACTTATTGTAATTACTTGTTTAAGTGTAGCTATTATGGCTATTTGCAGGCTGTGTCTGGCAGGCAACCATGAATATATCTGGTTGCCTGTAGACGACTATAAAGGTTTGAAATCAAGTTGGGTAAATATTCGCACCGGATTACCGCGTGCTATCTGATGATGGTGTTTGTGCTGCACGGCTTTATGTTTTGCCTGTAACTGCTGCGCCTGTTGTGACAGTTTATGCTGAAGCAGCAACACAGCGAGTTTTTTGTTGGCATGCTGGCTACGCTCAGTTTGCACTTTAACGCTGATACCACTGGCTACATGGGTGGCTCTGACTGCTGATTCGGTTTTGTTAATATGCTGACCACCGGCTCCAGATGCGCGCATGGTTTCAAAGACAATTTCATCTGGCTGTTGCTGAACAATTGGGTCAAAACAGCTTGCTCCGATAAACCAGTTTTTGCGTTTGTGCTTTGGGCGATAAGGGCTGGGGCAAATCCATTGAATGGTGCCCTGCCACCTATCAGACAATGCCTTGGCCTGAGCACCCTCCAAGGTAACCAGTACTGAATGCAACCCGTGTTTAGCTGGTTCCTGTTCCACAATTTCTACTTTAACCTGCATTTGTTTGGCTTCATATTGTAAGCGTGCCAACGCTTTTACCACCGCCAGACAGCATTCTGCCGGTCCGTAAGCGGCAGATAATTGCAAAAGTTGCATTATTTTTTCTCCGTTTGAACTTTATAGGTGATTACCGGCTTGAAGCGTGCTATTGGCCGGATTAAATCGGCCTGAACCATGGCAGCAATGACACTGTCGATTGATTTATAGGCTTGTGGTGCTTCTTCATACAGGAGCTCACGGTCGCAGCAGATTACCCGGCTGCCATGTACGGTACGGGTGAGCTGGTCAGCTGTATAGCGTCCGTCCAGTCTGCCTTTGCAGGCTGAGCGCTGCCATTTGCGTCCGGCGCCGTGTGCCAGTGAATACAGTGCGGATGCTGTATCCAGTGGCTGCACCAGATAGCTGAAGTCACCGCGTGAGCCCGGAATAATCACCAGTCCTTTCGTGGCTGCTGCGGCACCTTTGCGATGCAGCCAGCCGCATTCACCGTTAATGGTGACTGGCTCGATAAAGTTGTGGCTGATATCTACCAGCTTTTGTCCCTGCGCGCGCAGGTTGGCCAGTATGCGCCGGCTAATCAGCTCTCGGTTTTGTTGTGCATAATCCAGAGCCTGATTGTGCTGCATCAGGTAAGTGCTGCCAGCAACGCTATTGGCAACTAAACCCTGATGGCCATACTGGCGGATGTGCTTATCCAGAATCACACCGCCCAGACCACGTGAACCGCTATGCACCATCAGTTGCAGATGTTGCCGGTTTAAGCCAATTTGCCGGGCAGTTTCCGGCGCATAAATGGTTTCCAGCATTTGCAGTTCGGCAAAGTGATTGCCGCCGCCAATGGTGCCGGAAGCATACGTGTGTTCTGCAAGTGGCCGGATATCTGGCCACAGGCTGATGCATTCTGCTTCAGACAGGGGCTGGTCGATATTGCCCAGACGTTTAATCAGTTTGGCCTGATTCATGGCATGGATTTTTACTGTGGTTTGCCATAATGACATGCCACAGCCGATATCACCGCCAATGAGTGCCGGATAAAGATATTGTGTAGTAAAAAAAGCAGCACCTACCGGATAACCGCGGCCGGGGTGTAAATCCGGCATACCAGCTACGTATTTAATGTTAGGAAGTGTTGCTGTTGTTTGCAGTTGCTGGATGGCTTCGCCCTCTAACCAGAGTTCTGGTGTTGCTATCAGGGTGATGTTGTCCGCCAGCGGCTGAATAGAATTGCCCATTCTGATCCGTTCCAAATTATTTTATTTTGGTAATAAGCAAGCAATAGTTAGCCATGTTCATTAGAAATGAACAGGATTAGCGTGCTGAAGAATAAATTGGCAGGCCGAAGCCAAGGATCAGGAGATGATTAACCCTGGATTGACCTGCAAAGGATAGGTAGTACAAACATAATTATTCCTTTCCATTGCAATGTTGATGATTTGATAGAGTGGCGTACTGTAAATTATGTTTTACAGGTAGTCAAAAATAATCAGCCGTTTTTATTCTAATAGGCCAATTATGGTTAATGGTGTGTGGCTATTTCACTACTGTTTGGCTATTTTGGGCACTTTTGTTATGGGTTTATTTTAAGCTTAAAAAATATTAAACAAATTGATCAGCAATTTGATATCCCGCCTGTTTATATAGGGCTCTTGCCTTGTGATTGTTACTGACGGTGCATAATGAAATGCTACTGTAGCCACCATCACAGGCAAATTTTTTACGTATTGCATGAGATGGGCGGCGATGCCTTTTTGCCGGCAGCTTGCGGGGATATATAAGTCGTTGAATATTATAGTAGGCGATATTGGTAATGAAGAAAAGGAAAAATATGGCTGTACAAATCCGCAGGCTTGTTGCTGATAATAAGCACTGAAAATGGCTGAACTCTGCGTTTCTAGTCTATCCTGAATAGATTTTTATGCTTTCTATTTGGTTGTCTATCATGCTGTAAGCTGGCGATAGCAGGCAAACAGTAAAGCAGCATTATCAATGCTACTCTAATGCAAAAAAATTACAAATGTATCGATAATTTATCGCACAGATATTGATTATGCGGATACATATTTAACGATGATAACCCGTGCTTTGGTTTCGACTGATATCAGTGTTTCCTGCATGATTTGCAGTGCCTGCTCCGAACTGAAGCCACCTGAACCGGCGCCAATCAATGGAAAAGCAACAGAAGCATAGTTCTGGGTATTAACAATATTCATGGCGGAAATAACTGATGTGCGAATTGAATAAGCACTGGCGCGCCAGAACATGTTGATGCCGGCTACATGAATAATGGCTCGATAGGGCAATTTACCGGCACTGGTAACGACTGCGGAACCTAATTTGAGCGCTCCTGCTCTGCCCAACTGGCGAAAGGGAGCGTAACCGGCTTTTCGCTTGATGGCACCGGATACACCCTGTGGCAACAGTAACCACCATGGAATGATGTTCCGGTTCCATGCGTTGACGATAACATCAACAGGTTGTTCCAATAAATTTCCATAGACGATTTCAGGCTGCATGGTGAATTTTTCCGCAAAATTTCTGTTTATACTAATGCCCACATCTAAGCATTTGTTGTATCTGTTACTGCCTGTAGCACTTCTTGATGGCTAGTCGGGCATATTATTGTCTGTCAGTGTGGCATGCTTATGTTTACAATAACTGATTGTAATTATGAATACAAGATAAGGAAATCATTTATGGCACAGTTTTTTGCTATCCATCCTACTGATCCGCAGGAACGACTGATTGCTCAGGCAGCGGATATTGTTCGTCATGGCGGTGTGATTGTTTATCCAACTGATTCCTGTTATGCACTGGGTTGCCAACTGGGTAATAAAGAGGCAATGGAACGGATTCTGCGTTTGCGTGGTATTGATCAGAAACACCATCTTACGCTGATGTGCCATGATCTGAGCCAACTGGGTGTTTATGCCAAAGTAGATAATAGTCAGTTTCGCTTGCTCAAAGCCACGACGCCCGGCAGTTATACTTTTATTTTACAGGCGACTAAAGAAGTACCTGCCCGTACGCTGCATCCAAAACGTAAAACCATTGGTTTACGTGTACCGGATAATCGGATTGCGCTGGCGTTATTACAGAATTTGGGTGAGCCAATGTTATCGTGTACGCTGATGCTGCCACATGAAAGTGAACCTTTAACTGATCCGTATGAGATACGCGACCAGCTGGAACATACAGTTGATTTGGTGATAGATGGTGGCTGGTGCGGTACGGAACCGACAACGGTAATCGATATGACCGAGGGTATTTCGCTGATACGCGCAGGCAAAGGTGATACGGCCGTATTTGGTTTGTAAAGAACAAACTGGTACTATGTTGTGCTCAGTGTGGTAGTTTTTATTTATGTTTTAAGGATTTTACCTTGGAGAAAGTTGATTTAGCTTTTTTATTGCTGGCCATTTTGCCGATTTTACTGGCCATTACTCTTTCGGAAGCGGCCTGTGGCTATATGGCACGTTATTGTGGAGACCGTACGGCTGAGACGATGGGGCGGCTAAGCCTAAACCCAGCTAAATACATTGATATTATTGGAACAATCATTGTACCGATCTTTACACTAATTGTTTTGCAGGGTTTTTTTATGGTTGGCTGGGCAAAGCCAGTACCGATTGACCCGCGTAATTTCAAGGATCCGCGTAAAGGTGAACGTCTGGTAGCTATTGCCGGCCCTCTAGCCAATCTACTGATGTGTGTATGCTGGACAATTGTGGTGATTATCAGCAACTGGGTACCAGAATACTTTCAGGAACCGATGGCACTGATGGGGGAACTGGGTGTTCTGTTTAATGCAGTATTCTGCTTTTTCAGTTTACTGCCGATCCCACCGCAACCCGGTGCCCGTTTCGTTAACAGCTTTCTGTCGCCACGTGCTTCGATGCAGTACCTCAAGCTGGAACCTTATGGCTCATGGATTCTTATATTTATGATTATCAGCGGTTTAATGTCGCCTATTCTACGACCGTTTATCAATCTAATTATTTCGATGATGTCATTTTTAATTAATCTATTCTGAGTATTTCAAGTAATGACAAATAGTATCGGGCCGCAGACTGTATTTCTGCGGCCTGATGTTTTTATTTTGGATGAAAAAGTTAAGCTACGCGGCAAATCAGGGATGGATATTGCTTTGTCCCAGTGTCACTCTGTCCAGACCGGCCAAATCAGGCAGGGTGTGAATCTGGCTGAAACCATGTTGCGCCAGCATATCACGCACCGCTTTTCCCTGATCGAACCCATGCTCCAGTAACAGCCAACCAGCCGGACGCAGAAAGGCTGCGGCACCGGCAATAATTGTTACCAATGCACTCAAACCATTATGATTATCTGTTAGTGCATGCTGCGGCTCAAAGCGTAAATCCCCTTGCTGCAAATGCTGGTCGTGTGCGGGGATATACGGTGGATTGGATACAATCACATCTACACTATGCAACGCTGGCTGTGGCTGCGCCTGATACCATGAACCCTGCCCGAAATGTACATTTGCCTGCAAGGCCGTGGCATTGCTACTTGCGACGGCCAGTGCCTCTGTGCTGATGTCTGCTGCCCATACCTGCGCATCAGGACGTTCACAAGCAACGGTAACAGCGATAACGCCACTGCCTGTACCCAAATCCCACAGAGTGCCCTGTTCAGGCAAATGTGCCAGCGCAGCTTCTACCAGATGTTCGGTTTCCGGGCGGGGAATCAGTACTGCTGAGGAAACCTGAAAACGCCGGCTGTAAAATTCGCGCCAGCCAAGCAGATAGGCTAATGGTTCACCTGCCAGCCGTCGCTGTGCCAATTGATTCAGACTGGCCTGTTCACTAATACTCAATGGCTGCTGGCCATGAGCAATGATGTAGGTATGGTTGATATCCAGCACCTGCTGGAGCAACATGCGCGCTTCCAGTCGTGGTAAGCCACTGTTGCGTAACCAGCCCTCAAGGGTAATGGGTAAATCCGTATTCATTATTTACTTAGCAAAGCCGGTTTATAACAGAAACAGTGTGGCCAGACCGAGAAAGATAAAAAAGCCGCCGGAATCTGTGACAGCGGTAATCAGCACACTGCTGCCCAGTGCCGGATCGCGGCCGGCTTTCTGCATGCACACGGGAATGAGCACGCCTACGGTAGCGGCCAGTAACAGATTCAGTGTCATGGCAGCCACCATCACCAAACCAATACCAACACTGTGATATAGGAAATAGGAAACTATGCCCATCACTGAGCCCCAGATAATGCCATTGACGAGAGCAACGCCCTCTTCTTTGCGCAGTAGACGCCACGCCTGACTATTGCTAATCTGGCCAGAAGTCATGGCACGCACAATCATGGTAATAGTCTGGTTACCGGAATTACCACCAATACCAGCCACAATCGGCATCAGGGTAGCCAGTGCCACAATCTTTTCAATTGAGTTTTCAAACATGCCAATCACGCGACTGGCCACAAAAGCCGTACACAGATTGACAGCCAGCCAAATCCAGCGGTTTTTTACTGAATCCACTACCGGTGCAAACAAGTCTTCCTCTTCGCGCAAACCTGCCATGTTCAGCATATCGGTTTCAGATTCTTCACGAATCACGTCGACCATTTCATCTACAGTGATACGTCCGATTAATTTGCGGTTACTGTCTACTACCGGCGCCGTTACCAAGTCATAGCGTTCAAATGCTGCGGCCGCTTCTTCGGCATCGTCTTCAGGACGGAAAGTAACCACATCATCGGCCATGACGGCAGAAACCAGCAAATCAGGGTCGGCTACCAGCAGGCTGCGGATAGGCAATACACCTTGCAATACATCGTAATTATCGACAACAAAGATTTTATCTGTATGGTCGGGCAGGCGTTCAAACCGACGCAGATAACGCAATACCACTTCGCAGGTTACATCAGCACGGATACTGACCAGTTCAAAATCCATCAGCGCTCCGACCTGATTGTCTTCGAACGACATAGCTGCGGTAATCTGCGCCCGTTCTTCTTCATCACGGCTGCTTATTGCTTCATAGACAACTTCTTTGGGCAAATCCGGTGCCAGCTGGGCAAGCTCATCGGCATCCAGATTATCCACCGCGGCCAGCAGCTCCTGCTGTGCCATATTCTCAATCAGGGTTTCACGTACTGGATCAGAAACTTCCAATAACACTTCACCATCTTCAGTGGGTGTAGCCAGCTTCCACACCAGCATACGTTCCTGCAATGGCAATGATTCCAGCAGGGTAGCCATATCGGCAGGATGCAGTTCATGCAGAGCGGTAATCAGTTCAGCCAGTGCCTGCTGCTGTTCTGATGTCTGTAAATAAGACTGAGTAGGCGAATGAATATGTTCGGCAACCGGTAAAATGGTAGCAACCAGCTTACAAATGTGATCGGTGTCCAAATGCAGACGTTCCTGCTCGCCGAAATTGCTATGGCTATCCATTATATCCTTATCCTAATTGTTACACCGTAAAATCTGGGATATTACCGCCGTGAGTGCAGACGGCATATCCTGACGCAACAGTACTTGCCTGATATGATAAATTAAAGCCTGCTTCGGCAGGCTGTGGATATTATATTGTACACGGATTTTAGCGGAGTACTGTTACTTTATACTGTATAACCGTCTACTACGGATGTATTAATATATACATAGTGCAGACTGTGTGAGGGTTTGAAAACAAATACCAATGGCAAAAGGGTAATATAGGTTGAAACACGTACCATATTACCGGTCTGAATACACATTGACGGCAGTAATAACCCGACTACCGATCTGTACAAAGACAGTATTAAAGCTATCAGGCATGCAAACAGCCAACAGGACAATTGCCATGCTCAAAGAAAATTTTAATGAATTACAATGTTTTTTTGCAGTTGCCAAAGAGAAAAGTTTTACTAAAGCTGCAGGTAAGCTCGGCGTAACCCAGTCGGCCCTAAGCCACGCAGTCAAAACGCTGGAACAAAAGCTGCATACGCGCCTGCTAACCCGTACTACTCGTAGTGTTGCTGCTACAGAAATCGGTGAACAGATTATTGCCTGTTTGGAACCGCGTCTGGCAGAACTAAATCAGGATTTACAAACCCTGATCGACCATCATGGCCAGACTTGTGGCACTATCCGGCTATCGGTTGGCGAGCATGCTGCACGCTGTGTGCTGTGGCCGAAATTGCAATCTTTTCTTAAGACTTATCCACAGGTTAATTTGGAAGTGGTTATCGACAATCATTTTGTCGACATTGTCGAAAGTGGTTTTGATGCTGGAGTACGTTTAGGTGAAAGTGTTGAAAAGGATATGGTAGCCATTAGAATTAGTGCTGATATGCGCATGGCTATTGTAGCTACACCAGCCTATTTTACTGCTCACGGTATACCAGCTTCACCGGATGATTTACAGCAGCATCAATGTATTAATATGCGTTTACCCAGTACCGGCGGCCTGTATCAGTGGGAATTTGAGCAGGCAGGCAAACCCATCCGCGTTAAAGTTACCGGACAGCTAACTTTAAATCATTTAGGCGCACGCATGGATGCAGTTCTGGCCGGGCTTGGTATAGGCTGCATACCTGAGGACGCGATAAGTACACTGGTGGCTTCCGGCCGACTGATTCGGGTATTAGAAGAATGGTGTCCGGTTTTTCCCGGCTATTATCTGTATTATCCAAGCAGAAAGCAGCATACGCACGCTTTTACGTTGCTGCTTGATGCATTACGTTTCCGGGTTTAACTAGTTTCAACAATAAAACACAGTTACTCTGCCTAGCGCCCCACTCGAGCCTGTAAGGCGGCAGGATAGCGCTCTCCCATAACCTGCACTTTATCCAGTGCCTGATTGATTTCGGCTATATCTGTTGCACTCAGCCGGATGGTGGCAGCAGCCAAATTTTCATGCAGGCGTTGTAGTTTGGTTGTACCTGGAATTGGTACAATCCACGGCTGTTGTGCAAGCAACCACGCCAATGCAATCTGCGCTGATGTAGCCTGATGTTTGCCCGCCAGTTGCTTCAGCAGCTCGGTTAGGCTCTGATTGGCCGCCAGTGCTTCGGGTGCAAAGCGTGGCACCTGCCGGCGAAAATCATTATCACTAAAGACAGTAGCAGTATTGATACTACCGGTAAGAAAGCCTTTGCCCAACGGACTGAATGCAACCAGTCCGATGCCCAGCTCCTGCAACACTGGCATAATTTTCTCTTCAGGTTCACGCCACCACATTGAATACTCACTTTGCAAAGCGGCCAGTGGCTGAACAGCATGTGCACGCCGGATGGTTTCTGCTCCTGCTTCCGACAGGCCAAAATAGCGCACTTTACCCGCTGTAATTAAATCCTTTACTGTACCGGCTACTTCTTCAATCGGCACTTCTGGGTCAACGCGATGCTGATATAATAAATCAATCACATCTGTTTGCAGACGGCGTAAGGAGCCCTCTACTGCCAGCCGAATCTGCTCCGGTCGGCTATTTAAAATCTGCTGTTTGTTTTCATTGATGGTAATCCCGAATTTAGTGGCAATCACCACTTGCTGACGATAAGGCTTTAAGGCTTGCCCTACTACTTCCTCGTTCAGATAAGGGCCATAAACTTCGGCAGTATCAAATAGAGTTACACCCTGAGCCACCGCAGCACGAATCAGTTCGATAGCCTGCGTAGTATCCGTAGCAGGGCCATATCCGTAACTTAACCCCATACAACCCAGACCCAAAGCAGATACCGTCAGCCCACTTTTACCTAAATAACGCTGTTGCATGTTTCTGTCTCCTTTCAATCCATTACGCCAGATGACGTAATCAGATACACAGCATACTATTTGCACATCACAGGATTAAGTCCCAATATTTTTCAGGGTTTATGAGTAGGATTCATCAATATGACTGCATAGCACAGCCACCATTGCCTGTAGATAAAATAAAACCATCAGACATTGGAAGCTGATGGTTTCGGTATCTAAAGACTGTTTGCTTAAGCCCAGTATTTCTTTTTCGAGGTTTTGCCAATACCGGGATTAAAGCTATTGGTTGGATCAAGCTGGCGATAGAATTTTTTTAGGGCTGGCTTGGCATGATATAAATGACCAACATTATGTTCTGCCGGATACTGTGCGCCACGCTGATCCAGCAATACCAGCATTTCATCTTCAACCTTATTGCAGTCGGTACCTTTTTTGGCAATATAGTCCTGATGGAAAACATGGCAGAAAAAGTGGCCATAATACATTTTATGGATAAAGTGTTGGTTGATGCTTTCCGGCAAGGTTTCAAACCATTCACTATCATTGCGCCGCAAGGCCACATCCAGCGCAACAATGTTTTCTACCGTATCACTATGCACATTGCGGTAGGTAGTAGCCGCGCCGGCTGCGGCAAAGCGATGCAGCATTGCGGCTTCGGCTTCTTTTTCATTACAGCGGAAATAACTACCGGTTTTTTGCTCGAAAAAGGTTTGCAGAAATTCTTCTGCTTCAGCAATACCATCATCAGCCATTTTCAAGATAAGATGATGCTCGTAACGGTCGCGATAGTCACGGATTGACTGGGGTAAATGCTGAGGCAGGAATTTACACATGAATACCGCAAAATGGTCAGAAAAATTCTTCGGAAAAAACGGAATTTTCGCCAAGATACGGTCGACAAAATTCTTGAAGGCAAACAGGCGCGGCATGGCATCAGTACCGAATTTCTGAATGGCAACAAAAATATCCTTGCCATATACCGCAGCAATGTCAAAAGCTTCACGGTGCATGTATTCGCCTGATACCGGCAGATTTTTGAATGTACTGAGAATATGACGGCGAATATCATCCAGCTCATGCGTATCATTACTGCCGATATAGAAAACCGCAGAATTTTTTTCTAATGGGAAAGTGTCCAGACGCACGGCAAATACCATCAGACGTCCGGCACTGCCGGAAGCCTCATAGTGGCGTGCCGGATCGGCATTAAAGCGTGCCGGTGTATCTGCATCAATCTCGCGCACATGGTCGCGGTATTCGTGGTCATGCCCCATGCCGGCATCACGCTTGATATCTTTGTCACTGTAATGAGCATTTTGCAGATTCTGCAAAATGGTTTCCGGGTCATCTCCCAGCTCAATGCCAAGATGATTAACCAGATGCAGCTCGCTGTTTTCATCCAACTGAGCAAATACGGCCATCTGGGTATAAGCAGGGCCGCGCTGGATAAGCGCACCGCCTGAATTATTGCACACACCACCCATAACTGATGCGCCGATACAGGATGAACCAATCACGGAATGCGGGCCACGCTGGTATTTTTTTAATTCTTTTTCCAGACGATACAAGGTACTGCCCGGCAAACAGACTACCTGTTCGCCATTTTCAATTACCTGAATGCCATCCAGCCGGCGTGTGCTGACAATCACAATCGGCCGGTCATAATCATTACCATCCGGTGTAGAACCACCCGTCAGTCCAGTATTGGCAGACTGGGTGATAACAATCACATCCGCTTCCACACAGGCTTTTAATACACGCCACTGCTCTACCAGTGTACCCGGAAGCACAACAGCCAGAGCATCACCAACACCAAAACGGATGCCCTGCCGGTAAGGCAGAGTATGTGTTGGGTCGGTGAGAATATGCTCTTGTCCGACAATCGCTTGTAATGTGTGAATAAGCTCTGTATTTGCATTTATATCCATATTGATTCTCCTTTTAAATATAATTACTTATTCCTAATCAATACAGACCATTTTAGAACAGTTATATGTTAACGAGAAGAACTTTAACATATACCTGTAACACATCAGGCTTCAGGCAAAAAACCACCACTCTGCCGCTGCCACAGCATGGCATAAACCCCATTTTTGGCCAGCAGCTCACTGTGCGTGCCCTGCTCGACGATCTGCCCCTTATCCATCACAATCAGCCGATCCATAGCCGCAATCGTAGACAAGCGATGCGCAATAGCTATCACGGTTTTACCCTGCATCAGCCGGGTAAGATTTTCCTGAATGGCCGCCTCCACTGGCTGATAGGTTTTTGGTGCTCATTTTTTGCAGGCTCTGACATCTTAATATCACGTTTTTTCCTGTCCCTAATTCAATCCCTTGCTGGCTGAGTTTGATATAGCTGCCGCCACTGATTTATTCTCTGGTTCTTAGTAAACTAAATCGAATATATTGTTATGCCTTTAGTGGAAATAATTCAAACTGTCCACCAGTAAGTATGAATTGAATATATTCTTGAGAATAAAGTTGATCCGCATGTTTTTTAAAACGTTCTTGCCAATCAGGTAACCACCAAAAATAACTAATTATTCCATAATAAGGATCAGGGCTTATCACTTCTTGAAGCAAGCGTTTGTTAATAATGCCTTGCTCATAAGCCTTATTAGTAGTATCCATAACACACAGATAATGCTTTACAGAAAGATATTTCATAGGAAATATGGCAGACATTTTTTGATTTTCATCATATTTGGATGAGCTAATCACTTTTAGAACATCCCCTAAATAAGTAACAGGATCTTTTCTCATTTTTTGAGTAATAGAAAATTGAAATATCTCATCCCGGTGTTCTATTGTCTCCCATAAAAGGGGATTAGTAGCATTTATAGCTTGCTGATCAATAAAATCGAAAAAATCTTTATTTATATCTGTTTTTGCTAACTGTTGTCGGCAAAAATCTACATCAACCTTAACTCTATAAATATAGTACCAGAACGTTGTTAGGCTAAAACATAGTAATAAACATAAAGAAATTATTTTTATTATTATCATTAATTTATTTTTAATTATCATTTAATGGTCCCTTTATATCGGCGAAATACGGTAAAATCATGGTCATTACTGGTTGCCGTCCTGTTTTTATGTCGAAAACCAGAATCATTTACTTCGATGCGTTCCCAACTTGCTGATATAGTGACGCCATCGGCAATAATAATCCCAACATGTCCAGATGCATCACTATATTCATGTGCATATGCACCTTCTGAATCCAGCGCGCTGGTGGCTTCATCCAATAGCAGAATAGGCGCATCTTTCAGAATTACCCGCGCAATGGCAATACGTTGCCGCTGTCCGCCAGACAGTTTTACCCCGCGTTCGCCAACATGGGCATCATAGCCATGCCGTGCCTTGGCATCACTCAATGCCGGAATAAAGCCATCAGCAGCAGCCTGTTGCGCGGCCTGTATCATCGCTTCTTCTGAGGTATCCGGGCGACCATAGACAATATTGTCACGCACAGAACGATGCAGCAGAGAAGTATCCTGCGTTACCAACCCTAATGCTGCGCGCAGGCTATCCTGCGTCACATCGCGAATATCTTGCCCATCAATCAGAATACGGCCATCTTTCACATCATAAAAACGCAGCAGCAGATTAGTCAGTGTGGTTTTACCGGCACCACTGTGCCCGACCAGACCAACTTTCTCACCGGCACGGATATGCAGATTAAAATCGCGCAACAGCGGTTTATCGTCGCTATAGGCAAAATTCACATGCTCAAAATCAATTGCGCCCTGATTAACTTTTAACGGCAGAGCTTTAGGCTTGTCCACAATAGCATGAGGACGAGACAGGATTTTCATGCCATCTTCCACTGTGCCGATATTCTCAAACAGGCGCGCACTTTCCCACATTACCCAGTGTGACAACCCATTAATCCGCGACGCCATTGCCGTAGCGGTGGCAATCGCACCAACACCAACCTGCCCATTTATCCATAACCAGATACCCAAACCAGCGGAGCTGACCACCAGCATAATATTAATTGCGGGTACTCAGACTGTCGAGCAAAGTAGCCAGCCGCATCTGCGCGTTGACCGTCACCAGAAATTCCTGCATGGATGCCTTAGCATAGGCAGCTTCACGTGCACTATGGGAAAACAACTTCACCGTAGCAATATTGGTATAGGCATCAGTAATGCGGCCAGTCATCAGGCTGCGTGCATCCGCCTGCTGTTGTGCAGTTTTGGATAATCTCGGAATCAGGAAGCGCAATACCAGCACAAACAGCACAATCCACAGAATAAATGGCAGCAATAACCAGCTATCCATGCCGGCCAGAATAATGCCGCTGGTGACAAAATACACCAGTACATACACCAACATATTGGCTACCGACATTACTGTATCGCGTACCGCCAGCGCCGTTTGCATTACCTTAGCAGAAACCCGTCCGGCAAATTCGTCCTGATAAAAACCCATACTCTGCCCGAGCATCAGACGGTGGAAATTCCAGCGCAAGCGCATCGGGAAAGCGCCCTGTAAGGTTTGAAACTGCACATTGGAAGACAGAAACGACCAGAAAATACTGAATATCATTACCGCCGCCATCAGAATCAGCTCATGTCCTTTTTCCGGCCATAATCTGTCTGGTGCATAAGCACCAACCCAGTCGACTACCGTACCAAGAAACCGGAATACCAAAGCCTCCAGAATCCCCGTACCAATGGTCATGATTACCATCACCAGCAGCCAGGGGCGTGCGCCTTCCAGACAGCTCCAAATAAACGGCAGCACACCTTTTCGCGACGGCTGCGGCAACGTCTCGGGATAAGCATCAATGCGGTTTTCAAACCAGCTTAAGAATCGGTTCAATAACATACTACGTGGACTTTCTGCATAATTGAGCCATAACGGCAGCACAAACGATTATTGCAGCCAGAAAAATGATAAGCGAAATCATTATACATAATCTGAAATATAAATCAGCTCTCATTGGTTTGTGTTAAAATCCTGCCGGCACATCAGCATACCAGACAGTCGCTGTGCGCAATACGTGCATGGAGGAAAGTCCGGGCTCCACAGAGCGGAATGCCGGCTAACAGCCGGGCGTCGTGAGGCGACGGAAAGTGGAACAGAAAGCATAACCGCCGATGGCTGTGGTTTACCCATAGCACAGGTAAGGGTGAAATGGTGCGGTAAGAGCGCACCGTGCCGTTGGTAACAACGTGTAGCAGGCCAAACCCCATTCGGAGCAAGACCAAACAGAATGCGCTGACGCTGCTCGCCGAGCATTCGGGTAGGTTGCTTGAGCGGCACAGTAATGTGTCGCCCAGATGAATGACTGTCCCAGACAGAACCCGGCTTATCGGTTGTCTGATGTGCCCCCCCCCAGCATTGCTGTTTATCCGTCTGGCTGTTTAAACTTCTATCAGACTATGTACTGCCAGTTTGCTGTACAATCAGGCACAATATAGATGACTCGGTAACCGCTACCCGGCATCAGCCTTAAAATTCCTGTATATTACTTATATAGCATACCATGGACTGCTACAAAGAATATGTTGGGATTTACTGGCAACATTAACCGGACAGTGTCATTAAGCTACACAAAATAAACTGTTTTTTACTTATAAATTGGCATCTGACAGTCTCTCTTCCTGTACATTGACAGCTGTTTGATGTCAGGCTTCGCTATTCTTATTTTTCGGTATCCGCATGCATACGCGCCAGTTTCTCTCTTTATATGGTTCCATTTTTTTCCTGTTTTCCGGTTATGGGCTGTTTCTGAATTCGGCTGGGGTAAAGCTGTCCCAAATGGGGATCAGCAATATCACCATCGGTATCTTGAATGCAGCCTTTTTTATTGGTGGTACCATTTCTGCCATTATGTCACACCGCATTATTTCGCGCGTTGGACATATCCGCAGCTTCAGCGTGTTTGGTGCCCTATTTGCCATTGCCGCCCTCGCCCATCTGATGGTGGAACAATTATGGATGTGGGGCATATTGCGTGCAGTACTGGGATTTTGTCATTACAGCTTATTAATGGTCGTAGAAAGCTGGTTTACTACACGCAGTATCCCACAGACCCGCGCCAAGATTCTGGCACTGTATGAAGTAGTATATTACGTATCATCAGCAACCAGTGTATTGCTACTGAGCCTGAATATGTCCAGTAACAATATCTTCACTCTGGCAGCCATTCTGGTTATCGCCGCTACATTACCGGTAGGACTAACGCGGATACAGCAGCCGGAGATTCCCAAGCGCGAGCGCATCAGCCTGCCGCATGTCCTTTCCATCGTGCCTCTGGCATGGATAGCCTGTTTTATGGCCGGAATTTTTATTAATGGCTTTTTTACCATGGGCTCCGTATTTATGCTGAAGCTGGGTTACAGCCTGCGTAATGTATCCATGTTTCTTGGTTCGGCAATGATTGGTGGTTTCACCATTCAACTATTTATCGCTTGGTTGTCGAATAAATTCGGCCGCCCACGCACTATTTTCGGCTGTGCCTGTGTGGCCGCTGTAGCCGCAATCAGTGGTATGCTGCTGTTATTAATTTTGCCAGGTAATATCTGGGCACAATGTGTGATTGCTCTGGCTATCGGCTGTAGCGGCTTTCCGCTGTACGCGCTGGGGCTGGCGCGCGCCAACGATGTTTTGCCAGCCAATATGAATACAGTGGAAGTGAATCGCAGTTTGCTGTTTGTGTATGGCTTGGGTTCACTGGTAGCACCATTACTTCTCGGTACGGTGATGCAGTTGTTTAATCACTATGGCTTTTACAGTGTGTATGCCATTATTGCAACTGCGCTGGCGTTATATGCCTTTATGCAGCCGGCCGTACCGATATCGGAGCGTAGTGTTTATGTACCCGTATCCGGCAATGTTGGGCCGATAGCTCCTGAACTTGACCCACGTAACAATGATGCTACCGATACACCGTATGATGCCGACAGTGCTGAACAGCATGTTCAAACCACCTTGCAGAATACCGAAAAGCAACAGCAAGCAGACAATTAGTTATTTCTGAAATAACACCCAGATACTGTATAAAGAAAACTGCCCGGGATAGTGTAACTATTCCGAGCAGATATCATGTAATGTCTGAAACCTATTCTTTCAGCCACGGAGACTTACGCCGTCCCAAAGCCATAAACGGCTTTTCGATATACTGATAAGTTAAGGTACAGATAATCAGTAATACAAACATAACTGCGGTGGATACCAATGTGTACTGCGTACGGTTCAAAACCAGATTGTGCACCGCAATATATTTATTCATACCATACCAAGCAAGACCATGCAGCAGATAGATACTGTAACTGGCATCACCGAGCCGTACAAATCCTCTTTGTCTTAATAAACCAAAAACATCACCACCCATAGTAATAAATATAAATAGCAAAGCCATAACGGGCAGGTAAACTATATTGTAAACTCTATCAGCAACTGTAAGCATGAAAAGTACAGTTAATATAATCCCAATATTGCAGATATATTTGGGTATTTGTATTTTCTCAGGTAATTTTCTGCCCAAAGCACCAATAGCAAAATAAGATATAAATACTGCATAATTCTGATTATATAGTGAAACAAAATATACACAGATAAACAGCACCGCCATGCTTAAAGACAGAATCCCTATTTTGTCTCTTAGTATGCAAAGAACTGGCAATGAGAAATAAAACCCCCACTCCCAGAACAGCGTTCATGTAACACCGGCATTAATCAAATGGGCATTTTCTAAGCCAAATAAATGTGGTTTATTGCCAATAATACCTACATCAAGCCAGTAGTATAAGTTGTTAACTAGCTTATCAGCATTTATATTATCTTTTTGAATATAGAAAGCAATAATAATACAGAATATTGAGGAGATGAAAAAAATGGGAGCTATACGGCAAAAGCGTTTCTTATAAAACTGCAACCATGAAGAAGGTTGAGTAGAAGCAAACAGATAACCGGAAATCATGAAAAATACAGCTACCCCCAAGCCACCCATGTTTATAAGATTTGGATATGCCACACGATTAATATGCTCTGACCAGTCCTGCCCATGGAAATAGGAATAACATAAAATATAATGAAATAGTGCCACTATAAATGCCAGAAAAAATCTTAACCCATCTAAATGCTCTACTCTAGATTGAGTTTGATTGCCCTTATCCATAAAAGCAAAAAACTTTGAACCGAATAACAGCCAGATAAGAAATATCAGCCCGAACATCCATAAGATAAATTTATATTGAATCAGCATTTATAAAATTTCAGAAAAAGTTAAAAATTAGTTTTTATTTTTTTAAAACAATTCTAATATTAACTTATTTTATCATAATTAATTTATTCAAACTGTTCTTATCCTCAAATACGTTGGTTACTCCTACCCAGCCGCATAAAAGGCTGTTCAATAAACCGATAGGTTAAGGTGCATATCAGCATTAAACCAATTAATACCACTGTAGCAAGCAGGGTATATTCGGCCTTATTCAGATTGATTGCAGTTAGCTGGATAACTTTATTCAAACAGAACCAGCCAATGCCATGTAACAAATAAATGCTGTAACTGGCATCCCCGAGCCGTACAAAAGCTTTCAGCCGGAGCAGTCCAAATATATCGCCGCCCAGCGCAATCAGTATAAACAGCAGGGCAAACAGTGGCAGGAAATTGATGTTGTAGCGGCCAGTGGTGATGCTGAAAATCAGCACCAATAACAGCACAATTGCGCTGTCACACAGCTTTTTCGGTATCTGTATGGATTCTGGCACTATTCTGGCCAGTGCGCCCACGGCAAAGCAGGCGATAAAGTAGGCTTTTTGCTGATTAAATGGTGCAACAAAATAAACTGCAATAAATATTACAGTAATCGCCAGTGGTAGCTGGCCGGTTTTCTGGCGCACAAAGCACAACAGCGGCAGGGAAAAGTAAAAAGCCCATTCCCAGTATAATGTCCACGCTACACCAGCATTAATCAGCCGTGCATCCTGCATACCGAATAACGGCGGTTTGATACCGGTAATACCGGCATCAAACCAATAATACAGGTTAAGCAGCATATCCTTGTATACCAGTGTATGCCGTTGCAGATACAATGCCAGCAGTACACAGCAGCATGAAGACAAATAAAATATCGGGGCAATGCGCAAAAAGCGCTTCAGATAAAAATGCAGCCACGATGCTGGGCTGGATTGAGCAAACAGATAGCCTGATAGCATGAAAAACAGAGTAACGCCGAATACGCCCATGCGCAGATTGAGCGGATTATGGGCAAATACAGCCGGTGTCCATGGCTGGCCACGCAGATAATAATAGCTGTAAACATAATGATGCATGACCACACTGAAGGCCAGCAGAAAACGCAAACCATCCAACCGCTCTACCCGCCGGCTATTGGAATTATCCATAAATGTAAACAGTCGCGAACCGAATACAGCCACACACAGCAATAATAATCCCAGCATCCAGCCAAACATCTTATATGAATAAAGCATAATCCCTGCAAACGGACAAAGGTTGGACACAACCCGATATTAATTGGTTTGGTCAGGGTTTGTGAATCGCATTTCCATATTAATACATGGCAGTTAATACACATCCCGCTGATAACGCTGCTGCTGCCGTAGTTCACTTAGGTATTCATCTGCATCTTCAAGGCTGAACTGCCCTTGGGTGGCAACAATCTCTAGCAATGCCTGTTCTACATCATGTGCCATTTTGCTGGCATCGCCGCAAACATAAATATGTGCTCCGCGCTGTAGCCATGCCCAGATATCTGCGGCCTGTTCACGCAACTTATGCTGCACATAGATTTTTTCATTGCTCTGCCGGCTCCATGCAAAGTCATAACGAGTCAATAACCCGCTTTTGCGGTATTGCAGCCATTCAGTCTGATAAAGAAAATCATCAGTAAATTTCTGATTACCGAAAACCAGCCAGTTTTCTCCCGCGTCGCCATTAGCATCCCGCTGCTGCATAAATGCGCGAAAAGGAGCAATGCCGGTGCCGGCACCAATCATAATGATAGGCGTATTACCGTCTTCGGGTAAGCGGAATCGATGATTTTCTTCCACAAATACCCGTACTGCCCCACCCTCCTGCAAATGTTCACCCAGAAAACCGGAAGCACCGCCGGTATATTGCCGGCCACGCTGGCTAAAGCGCACAACGCCCACCGTTAAATGTACTTCTTCCCCAACCTCGTCCTGACTGGAGGCAATGGAATACAGGCGTGGTGTCAGCGGGCGGAAGAGGTCATGCAGTGTCTGCGCACTGAGTAATTGCGGATAGGTGGCCAATATGCTTACTGGTGGTGTAGTGGCAATAAACTGTTTTAGGGCAGCAGTATCTGCAATGATGCCATCCAGTTCGGCAATATGTGCCTGCTGCGCATAGGCCTGTACCAGCGCGGGTGTAGTCTGGGTAATATCCAGCTCGTTTTGTAATGCCTGTTCGATAGTCACTTCGCGGCCATCGGCCAGACGCACCGGTGTATCCTTATCCACCTGCGTATGTTGCAGAATTTCGCTTACCAGCGCGGGGGCATTCTGGTAGAACACCCCCAATGCATCACCGGGCTGATAGCGGATACCAGAACCGGTAAGATCGATTTCAATATGCTCAACGTCTTTGCTGGCATTAGGCGTGGTAATTCGCTGTCGCACACTCAGGCTGGCCGTAAAAGGAACTTCTTTGGTAAATATCGCAGTTTGTGCAGCAACCACACTTTGCTGCACCTCATTACTCACGCCGGCATGACTGTTATTCAGTTGACTGATGAGCGCAACGATTTTATCCTGCCACGCTGCTGCGCTACTTTGATAATCAACATCACAATCTACCCGTTCGGTAAGGCGCTGTGCACCTAATAGTGCCAACTGGCTGTCAAAATCTTTACCACACTGACAAAATTGCGGATAACTGCTGTCGCCCAGCCCGAGTACGGCAAAGTGAAGCCGATTAAGAGCCGGCGCTTTTTTACCAAACAGATATTTATACAGTGGTAAGGCCTCTTCCGGAGGTTCACCTTCACCCTGAGTGGAAGTTACCAGCAGGAGAATATCTTCATTGGGAAGTTGTTTGCTTTTATAGTCGCCACTGGCACAGAGGGTAGCATTAATGCCGGCTGCTTCAAGTTTCAGTTGCAGGCTTTCTGCCACACGGCGAGCATTGCCGGTTTGTGAGGCGGATAAAACCAGTACTTTACGTGCCACAACTGGTGTAGCAAAACTGGCTACAGGAACAGCTACCGGAGCAGCAGCACTTCCCTGCTGGCTGGTTGCCCATGCATAGCCAGATAGCCATGCTAGCTGCGTGGGCGATAGCTGGGCGAGCGATTGCAGCAGTTCGGGGGATACGGGTGTGGTCATGGTTTGTGCTCGATAAAATTATGATTAATTTCATTTTCAGGCTGCTAAAACGATTCAGCCATACTAGCAAGCACAAAGATTTTTGAGAAAGAAATGGCGCTTATTTAGTTAGAAGCGACAAGTATATGTAAAAAGGCAGCCGGCGGGCTGCTCTGAAACAGATAATCCGGCTTGCCTCCAGACTGTTGTGCTTAACGTTGTATACCGATTTCTGCAAAGGCATTGCGCATCACCTCATCCAACTGGCTGGCTGAGGCTCGCATTAAGCCCTGCTCTTTTTCATTCAGCGGAATTTCAATTACCTGACGGACACCATGCCGGTTGAGCACAGCCGGAGTACCAATATACATATCCTGAACACCATACTGGCCGTTCAGATAGGCGGAAACAGGCAAAATAGTATTTTCATCATCCAGCAGCGCACGACAGATACGCGCCAGAGCCGCACCAACACCATAATAAGTTGCGCCCTTGAGGCGGATGATATCGTAAGCAGCATTAACTACCCGTTTGGCAATAATATCCAGATCGGCTTCGGTATAGCGCGGGTCACCTTTAATCCATTCTTCCATAGTCAAGCCGCCTACACTCAGGTGTGACCAGGCCGGAAATTCAGTATCGCCATGTTCACCAAGCATATAGCCACTCACAGTACGCGGGTCGACATTAAGCAGGTAGCCTACATATTTACATAAGCGGGCAGAATCCAGTGAAGTGCCGGAGCCGATTACCCGCTCTGCCGGAAAGCCAGACAGTTTCCATGTGGCATAGGTAAGAATATCCACCGGATTGGATGCTACTAAGAAAATACCATTAAAGCCGGATTCAATTACATGTGATACGATGCTTTTAATGATCGATAAATTGCGGTTTACCAAATCCAGACGCGATTCGCCCGGTTTTTGTGCCGAACCGGCGGTAATGACCACGATATCGGCGTCGGCAGCATCGCTGTAATCGCCGGCATAAATGTTTTTCGGATAGGTAAACAGCAATGCATCAGCAATATCTTTAGCATCACCATGAGCCTTGTCGCGGGCAACATCAACAATGACCAGCTCCTGACCGATACCTTGCAGAGTAGCAACATAAGCAAAAGTAGAACCAACAGCACCAGCACCTACCAGAACAATTTTCTGATGGTTTTTAGCATTAGTGGGTTGTAGCATAATTCAACCTCATTTCTATGGATAAATGCAAATCTATGCGAATTTATGCATAAATTATAACAGATTACCACGTGACGATTTCATTATTTATTAATATTCATCATTAACTACATATTTTGGTGCATACTGCCTGTAAATATAATTTTGTATAAATGTTTTCTAATTTCTTTGTTTTGTATTGGATCCTGAATGCTTTTGCTATACAAAAAACAGTGCCACAATCGGATTCATTTTTCTGGCTGTACCAAGCGCTGAAGCAGAGAATCAAAATAAATCACTCAGGAATGCTGTTTACCAACTAATTGAGCCATTAAAAATAGCCGGCAAATAAGCGCTATTTATTGATTGCTCTTGTTTCATTTTGACTATCTGCTTCATCTTTATCCTTACTTCCTTGTTATAGTTGAAAAAATAGTGGATAAAATTTTCTGCTAAGCAGGCTATTTTTGCTTTTGACGTAGTTTCTCCCTGATTTCCTCATTAGTAATCTGATTTAATTCGGTGATAACTGTTGAAAGTTTATCTATATAGGCTATTTTTGCCTTTAAGGATATGTATTTATGATTTAATATAAATAATACAGTATCTTCATTATCGTCAATTATTACGATATCTTCCGATGCGGTGATGGATAAAACTAATTTTTCAGGGTTATCCAGAAAATATGATTTAATAGGAACACCCTCATCCAATGCCAATAAGGTTTGAATCATATGGGTAGCACAATTTTCCTGATGATATCTATTTTCTAATATATGCTGTACGTTGGCTTGATTTAATTCATAGTGATTCCCTGTTTCAACCATTTTTAGCAATTGTGGTGTTGATTCACCAATCTTTTTGAATTTAATACCTAACGCGTTAAAAGCTGTGCTGATTTTGGCTATGTTATTTAACCAATAATTATCAAAATATAAAATATTATGCCATTCATCTTTAATAAGTAAAAAATCGGCTGAATCCTCAATACGCTCTTTAAGTGCTTGTTCTTTATTCATTTCACTTAATGTTGATAGATCATCATCATAAATAAACAAAAGATAAAAATAAAGTTTTAGATCAAAAAGGTCAATTTGCTGCCATAACAGAGGAAATCGTTGGTTGAGTTGTTGTATCAATAAACCAAGATATTGTGGTTTATATTGCCTCTCTCGCTTTGCTAGTGCTTGTGTTAGTGTTTTATTTGATTGTATTAGTACTTTTTGTGCTTTTTCTTGTTCTATTTCTTGTGCTAAGATCATTTCTTCTTCTATCAGTAAAGAATAGTACCTTGCTAAATATTTATTGACAAACCAAACTTGATTAGCATCAATTGGTTCTAATAGGCTGATAAAGATTGATAAATTTTCTAGTTTATCTACTTTTTTGGTTACTAAAATATAATCTAGCAAAGAATAATTTAAAACAGATTCGCGATCAAAGTGAGTATTCTTATATTTTTTTAATCTTTCAAGCACTAGTTCCGGTTTTGTTAATTCAAGCTCCCAGTCGCCTTTGTCGGACGATTTACGCTCATAAATATTGCGCAGAAATAATGTATCGTTTCGGGATAGTCCTTGCTCATTATAAGCACTGGTATAGTCACTATAGTATTCATCAATATAGCCTTGAATAATCAGTACCCGCAAAAGTGGAAAATAACTTGAAGATGACAGTTTTTCATACTCTGCCTTATATTGAGCATATTTTTTATCTTCCCCCTTAGTATGCCGTTCAAATAAAAACTCAACACTCTTATCTTGCTGAGCTCTAATAAATTCTGTGATTTTTTTTGGAAAATTTTGTTGCTGTTTTTCTTTTACTTCTGCTAATTTTTTTATATCAGCTTCAAGCTCTGCTTCTATATTTTTATGATAAATTTCAATTTTATATTTTTCTTGTACATATTTTTCCTCTTTCTGAATATTTTCAACGTATTCTTTGCAATGTATTTCTTGATAAGAATCATCAATTTGATATGCTTGATTAGCTATTCTCCAGTGATTTTTCTCAAAGATTTTAATCTGTTCTACTTTATCCATAAGCGAAAAGATGTTTTTTACACCAACATATTGATATTTTGCACAATCAAACATTTCCCTAAAGCACAATTTTGATGCCAATAGTTGATAAAGCCTAAATGATTTATTTACTTCGTTAAACGCAACCTTTTGCTTTATAACATCGATTTCATCATTAATCTTATTAATTTCCTTTTGGCAATACTCACTTTTTTGTTTTACTAATGAATCAATAATACGGTGAACAACGCCTTGGCCGCTTCCTAATCGGGTTAAGGAGAAATCAGCCGGAAAAATATTTTTATATACAATAATAGCAAGTAATTTTTCATGCTTAAACCAACTGCCGCCATGCGCTATTCTGGTTTTATAAATGATATACTCGTTACAAATATTTTTGATTAGCCGTATATCATCCAGATATAAGGAAAGGGTATCTAACAATGTGATTGAAAAATCTTTGCGAATATTTCTTTCTTCAAAAATTTGTTCCATTTTACCCAATGAATTGGCATTACCCATCCCAAGAATAATAGGCAACCTACTATCAAAAAATTTGGTCCAGTCTTTAGATTCAAATATTTCATCTTCAATTAAATAGAAAAATTTAATTGGTTTTGGTTTATTTTTGCCATATTTTTTATTATAGATATAATTCAGCTCTCTTAATTTATTAAGAATCAGATTATCATCGTAGCGATCAATATCTTCAAAAACGATATAATCTAATTGTGACTTGTCTAAGATATAAATAATATCATTTAAATACTTATCAAAATAATAAACATCATTCCCAGATGATGAAATATCAATTTCATTCTCAAATATTTTCAGTTTGCTAATTAAACTTTTACGGTTTTGCAGATCAATTAGTTTATAAATTGAACTTACAAAACACAAGAACAGTGATACTACAACTAGATTACGGTATACACTTGGCAGATTGGCTAGCCAAGCTTTGTCGATAAAAATTGTACCAAATATAAGAACTGAGATTATCACAGCCCAGATCATATTACAGCATATTTTCGGTTCACTTTTTATTCTAAATTCGGTAGCAGGGATTTTTTCTGGATCAATTTGATGAACAAGTTGGTTTATGATTTTCTTTTCTATTATTAATTCATCTTCAAGGTTTAAATTATTATCTTGCTTTTGTCTTTTGATTCTTGATTCTAATGCTGGCGAAAAATAGGCAAGTGAAATGTGGATACCTTTAAGTTTATTATGCTTATCTACATAGGTTTTAACCACACTACTTTTTTCTGAGGCATAGGGCCCAGTAATGGCTATATTATGTAAATCATTTTCTTTAAATATGAAATCAAGGGCTTGAGTATAGCCTTGCATTTCGGTTTCTGACAGGTCTGTAGGTGTGAGCTTTTCAAAGGCGATTGGTTTTTCAGATTCAGTGGCAGGTTGTTCTTGGGATGGTTGAGCTGATGATTTTGCTTCATTTTGTCTATGTTCCATTCTATATACCTTATGCTGATTTTTTTAAAACCAATCACTTTATCTATAAGATGTTCTACTATTTTAAGTTAACCAATCTCTCAACTGCTATAGGAGTGATTTCTAAAATCTTGGCAATATCTTCAATGGATACACCTTTTTCCAATAAAACATTAATCAATGCTTTTTTCTCGGAATCAGCTTTTTCTTTTATCTCTTTTGCTTTTTGCCTTGCTGTTTTGGTCTTGCTCTTTTCAACCGCTAGTTGTTCTTTGGCGATTTTCTTTTCTTCTTTGCGTATTCGTTCAACCACTTGGTAAGGCGGGACGTATTTAATACTTTGTTCGAGCTCTTCCATCAGTCTGATATTGCGAAAGCTGATGTAGCTTCTTGGGGTGATAATCAGGTGGTCGGTAAGCTCGATATTTAAAATACGGGCTACTTGGATTAAGCGGTCGGTGGTGTCTTTATCGTCTTCAGAAGGGGTTAGCGAGCCGGATGGATGGTTATGTACGATAATCACGCGTGATGCATTTTTCATTACGGCTACGCGAAATACGTTCATGGGCTCGATGTTGACTGCTTTATAGGTGCCGAGCGCAATCAGTTCGATATACAGGATATAACCGCGCAGATTCATGCCGATGATCCAGAAATGTTCTTTTTCTTGGTCAATTTTGTTTTCACGCAATAATACGCGCTGCATGATGCTGTATACGTCGTCTGTGTTCTGGATATAGCGTTTGTCATTTTTGGTCAGTTTAATATCCATCTTATTCCTATGTAAAATAACTTAAAAAATAATATAACGTATTCTGTATGTGCTAAGCAGTAGTTAATCTACACCGATAATTCATGTTGATAAAGAATGTTTGATTTGGGCTGGCAATACTCTTTTAAACAATAATATTAAGTGGTGATGGTTTGCTAAAACCAACGAGAGGCAGATAACCTGGCTGTGCCTGCTATTGTTTATGATTATACCATTAGATACAAGCTGTAAAGGCCTGTTGTGTTTCAAGTGTGATGGTGAATTTTTTTGTGTATCTATGTTGTTTTAATGGTTTTTAAATGTTGCTTCTGCTGCGCTTTATCATGCGGATATCCTTTGCCGTATATATGGCACATGGCTGATTCTGTTTTTATCAATGGCGGGGAAATACGGCGCGCTGGATATATCCGCTATCAGATGCTTACTGGAGCTGTGGGGAGGATTTCTGACTTTGAGTTTCTGCTATTTTATGGGGTAATTTCCATAAGGAAACTGGTTTAGGTTATAAGTTGTTTCGGTATGATGAGTCTGGCTGTAGCCGGTTTAGCCAGCCATACCCGATAGAATTAGCTGAATGCATTAATTTCTATTAGAGTCTGGCTGGCTGCAATGGCTTGTGATACTAAAGCTGTTTTACAGTCCTACGGCATAATAGAATACGCGGCCAACTATAACTATTTGTTTAACCGATACGTATTCATCCTGATACTCTGCTTTGTTATAGGCATGCAGGCGTACTTCATCGTAAGGCATGGAATACAGTTTTCTGATGCGATACTGGTGATTCTGTTTAATTAGATACAGATTGCCGTCAATTACATTGGTACGGTTTAAATCTACGGCAAAAATTGTTCCGTGCGGAATGATGGGATCCATGCTGTTATCTCTCACTGGAAAGCACACCACCATTTCGGGGCTGATTTTTTTGCGCTCCAGAAGCTCGGTACTCAGGCTGATTTTTTTGCAATGCTGTCCGTGTAGTTGTTTTGAATGTGCATAACCGGCCATTTCAATCGATGAATACAGGCATACCTGTGTTTCATCCTGATTGTACGGGGCAATGTTAATTACAGCAGGCACGTTGGTAGTCTGTGTCGGAAACGGTTTGCCACGACCTTCTCGTAACCACGCTAAATTGACATTTAATATGTTGGCAAGTATATCAAGACTTTTAGGTTCGTAATGGCCACACTCCCATTTGAATACGGCAGTTTTGGAAACGCCCATTTTATCGGCAATCTGTTGTTGAGACAGGCCAATACGCTGCCGAGCCTGTTTAATGCGATCACTTAACATCTGTTATTTCCCGATTAAAAGACAATAGAATGTTAACTTAATTGCCGTTATGTTTTGTTTACGAAATTAGTTATTGTCAACATATAATTTGACAAATTTTCTGGTTATTCTTTTAATATTTACATTATTTACGCTATTTATAATTGCCTTGGGTTGTTAACCTGCGATTGGATTTATATAACATATACAGGTTATAGCAATATAACCTATATTTTTATCTGTTGTTTATACTGATGCATTTAAATTTACTTCTAAGGCCTGTGCTGTGAATAATCTTTAAACAAATATTTACGGGGTATGTATGCTTGGGTATATGTTTTAATCAATAGCTAGCTGAAAGCATCTGTAAATGGTTTCCCAATAAGTTTGGCTATTGCCTCTGCAATTCTTTTACTTCTTCTACCACTTGTTATAACTTCAGCAACGGAATGATTTGTCACATTTAAAGCATCTGCAATTAATCGCGCAGATAAGCCTTTTTTCTTTGAATCTTCATAAATTTCATTCGGCTCCATAGTTTTCCCATTAAAATACTGGTCTACTTGACTGATTTACCTGCTTGTTTAACTAACGAACTAACTTTACTACAAAGATATTTGGTATAGCAAGTATCTTTGTGAATTTAAAGGGGTTTAATTATGCAATTAATTGATTTGGCAATAAATTTAATTAATGAAAGAGAGCGTCTCGGCTATTCACGCAAAAATTTCGCAGCACAAACAAATGTTAGTAGTGAAAGTCTACGTTTATATGAATCAGGAAAAGTTAATATGTCTGCTGAGTTTTTACTTGCGGCAACAAAACTGGGAGTTGATATTCAGTTTATATTTACGGGGATAAGATCTATGAATTTAGATGTTGTTTCTTCTAAAAATAAGGAGGAGATTACTGAAAATGTCTATGCTGTAGGAAATTTAATATCTGGCAATGTCAATAATTCGGTTATTGCGGCATCTGAAGCGGTTGTGCACCATACTCAAATTTATTCTAACAAACGAGAAAATGAAAAAAATAAAGAAATTATTTATATCACTGATAAGGAAATAAGAAATTTACAAGAGCTGGTGAGACAAATTGTAGAAACTGAAAAAATTTTGAAAAAAAAACCGAGGACAGCACGGTCGGTTTGGCAGAGTTTAAGCGCATATTGTAATACCAGTAGTTATAAATGCATAGCATTAAAGGATTACGAAAAAGCAGAAACATATTTAAAAAAATGGCTTAGCTTGTTAACCTATGAATTTGGGCGCAACAAGCTGCAATCAAAATAATTGATTAAATGATTTCTATACTAGTTAGTTGTGACTGGTTATGCTGTTTTAATTTGATTAATATAAGCTAGTGAATATGCAAATAAATCCAAGCGTCTGTATATTTCTTTGTAGTGGTTATCGACCAAACAAATGTTTTTTGTTTGGTCGATAACCATATTAATTCATACTTTTCTATAACCAATTAATTTAATTAAACAAATTACTAAACAAAAAAGCTGTGCATTTTGTTTAGTTTGCTAATTATAAACAAATCAAACTTACTTAATAGCCCATGCTTTCTACAATGGAATTGGTTTACTCATGACTTGCAAGTGAAACACAGAAATAATGGTAAAAAACAAGGTTACTATACGATTTAATTTATACAACACTGTATAACTTAGAAAAAAGTAATAGGTAATAAAATTTTAGAAATCGAATTCAATTTAATGTTTTTAAAAAACTTTTTAAGTTGCACTCTGGAAATAAGAATAATTGCGCCATATAAACGCTTGAAACCGGTATGGCACAACAGTTTAAATATTGCTCAAACCTTTTTATTATCTGCTTAAAAGGTTTCAAAATTTGCGCAATTTTTGCTTAGAAAGGTACAAAAGCTGAATTTCAGATTTTTGCTCTTGCCCTCGTTTAATGCCCGTGTTTCCTATATTTCAGCCTTTTGTGTGTGTTGCAGAAAGGCTCAAAAGAAAGCACTACCTCGACGTGTAAATGCTGCTGTGGCTAATAATGGATAACTATACACTGCCAGTATGAAATGAGGCTGGCAGTGTATGTGAGAGGGGGATTATCTGTGCTGGGTTTTTCAGGCTACAGACATGGCTGTTGAGGCTGGTTTTAGGCCTGTGAGGTAATCATGCCGGCGGCAACGGTGTGATTGGTGGCTTCGTCAATCAGAATGAAGGCACCGGTAGCCGGATTGGCTTGGTAGGTAGTGGCGACTATTGGTTTCTGCACGCTAAGCTGTATGCGGCCGATATCATTCAGTTGCAGGCTGTCGCTGTCTTGGCGGTGATTCAGGCTTTGTACATCCAGCAGGTAATCAACCTGCCTGATTTTAGTATAAACGGTCTGTGTGGTGTGTTTGAGCCAGTAGCGTCGGGCGGAATTCAATGGTTTGCTGTCAAACCAGCATATTGAAGCGCTGATATTTTTGACTGGCTGCAATGTGCTGTCTGCGGCAACGATGCTGTCGCCGCGTGATACATCTATATCATCAGCCAGTACTATGGTTAACACGGTACCGACCTGTGCCTGCTCCACTTGACCGTCCGGGGTATATATGGCGGCAATGGTGCTGGTCTGGCCGGCCGGTTCGATGCGCACAGGGTCGCCCACGCGCAGGCAGCCCTGTTCCAGCCGCCCCTGATATCCGCGAAAATCATCGGTACTGCTGCCATCCAGCCGCGCAACGCGCTGTACTGGAAATAATGCTGGTGCAGCCAGAAGCTGGCTGCTGCGATTATCTACAGGCAAGCTTTCTAGCAACGGTAACAGCGGCTTTCCCTGATACCATGGCATATGTGCGCTGGCTGTTACAATATTGTCACCATTCAGGGCTGATATGGGTATGTAGTTTATATTGTGCAAATCCAGTGTTGTAGCCAGTTTGTTATAGGCTCGTTTGATGGCGTTGAATTTTTCTTCGCTGTAATCAAGTAAATCCAGTTTGTTCACGGCTACGATGATGTGCGCTGTTCCAAGCAGTTTGAGGATGGCGCTGTGGCGGCGTGTTTGCGGCAATAGTTTGGGTGTTTGTTCGGTGTAATCCAGCCGGCTGGCGTCTATAAGGATTATGGCGGCATCGGCGGTGGAGGCTCCGGTAACCATGTTGCGGGTGTATTGTTCATGCCCAGGGGTGTCGGCAATGATGAATTTGCGTGCCGGGGTGGCAAAATAACGGTAGGCTACGTCGATGGTTATACCCTGCTCGCGCTCGGCTGCCAGCCCGTCGGTGAGCTGGGCAAAATCGGGGACGCCATCGGCGGTACGTTTGTGTTTGCCGTGGTACAGCGCAGCTACCTGATCGGCCAGTAATGACTGGCTGTCAAACAGTAGTCGCCCTATCAGGGTAGATTTGCCATCATCCACGCTGCCGGCAGTAATAAAACGCAATACGGAATCGGTGCTCATCGGTGTCTCACTTTTGTGGGGTTGCTGCCTGCGCCAGCATCTGTTGCAGGCTCTGCCAGACGGGTGGTAATTCGCTGAATCCGTCTTCGGCCATTAGGTGGCCGCCAGATGGTACATAATCGATGCTGCTATGCAATGCATGGGCGATGGTGCTGCTGGCGGCTTCGGGAACATAGGGGTCATTGGTGGAAATAATGCTGTGTACCGGCATGCTGATGTGCTGCAAAACGGTGAAATCGGGCTGGCTGGCATGGATATAGTCATCCAGTATTTTTAATTTGGGCAGTTGGGTGGCAAAGCCGGCCGCCAGTATGAGCCCGCCTAGCCGCACTGGTCGGTGCCGGCTGAGAAAGTGCAGTAAGGTGATGACGCCAAGGCTGTGGCCAATCAGAAAGGTGTTTGCTTGGGGCTGGCCGATAATTTCATCTAGTGTCTGCTGCCACTCTGCGGCCTGTGGGTAGTCTGGTGCGGGCATGGCTGGCTGGGTTACGGTGTTTCCGGCGGCGCGTGCCTGTGTAGCCAGCCAGTCAAACCAGTTATCATGCGGGCTACTTTGGAAGCCGTGCACGATAAATATATGCGGTGTTGCTGTGGTTGATGTTTTGGCCATCAGAAATAACCTGCTTTCTTGCGCTCTTCCATTGCTGCCTCTGATACTTGATCATCCATGCGGGTAGCGTTGCGCTCGGAGATGGTGGTTTGTGCGGTTTCGGCTATGATTTCTGCTGCGGTAGCTGCTACGCTGGCTACGGGGCAGGTGCAGGAAATATCGCCTACGGTACGGAAGCGTACGCTGCGGATTACGCTTACTTCGTTTTCTTTTTTCGGTGTCAGCTCAGTTACTGGTACCAGCATATTGCCACGTTCTACTACTTCTCGCTGGTGTGCATAGTAAATTGCTGGTAAGGCAAGCTGTTCGCGCGCGATGTATTGCCAGATATCGAGTTCTGTCCAGTTGGAAATCGGGAATACACGCATGTTTTCACCCGGATGCAGGCGGGTATTGTATAAATCCCATAATTCCGGCCGCTGGTTTTTCGGATCCCACTGCCCAAATTCATCCCGAAAAGAGAAAATCCGTTCTTTGGCACGGGCTTTTTCTTCATCCCGCCGCGCGCCGCCCATTAGTGCATCAAAGCCATTGGCTTCGATGGTTTCCAGCAGGGTGATGGCCTGTGCGGCATTGCGTGAATCGGTAGCACGGCGCAAGGTAACGCTGCCGCGGCGGATAGAATCTTCTACGCTGCCAACAATCAGCCGTGCGCCCAACTGTTGTACGGTGGCATCGCGAAAAGTGATGACTTCTGGGTAGTTGTGTCCGGTATCTATATGTACCAGTGTCAGCGGTAATTGCAGGCTGTGTCCGGGAATCTGAAATGCTTTGACGGCCAGTGCCAGCAGTACTACTGAATCTTTGCCGCCGGAAAACAGTAACGCCGGATTGCGCGCTTCGGCCACGACTTCACGGATAATATAAATAGATTCAGCTTCCAGCCAGTCTAGATGTTTGTCTTGAATACTCATGATGTTTCCGTAATGGCTGCTAAGCATGTCGGCCATGCCTGCAACGCTGGGTTGATTTCTGCTTATTTGTGCAAACCACATTCTTTGCTATCCTGACTTTCCCACCACCAGCGGCCGGCACGAATGTCTTCACCGGCTTTTACTGGGCGGGTACATGGCTCACAGCCTATGCTTGGGTAGCCTTGCCGGTATAGCTCGTTTACTGGTAATTGCTGCATCTGGGCATACGCCCATACTTCGGTTTCCAGCCAGTCGGCCAATGGGTTGTATTTGGCGATGCCATGGGCTTTATCCTGCTCCGCCAGTGCTAACGCTGTGCGTGTTGTTGATTGCTCCCGCCGCTGTCCGGTTATCCAGGCATCGGCCTTGCTCAGGGCGCGGCCAAGTGGTTCGATTTTGCGGATATGGCAGCATTCACGCCGCAGGGCAACGCTGTCATAAAAAGCCTGTTTGCCATGGGCGGCTACATAGGCATCAATAGCTTCTTCATTCGGCCGGTATTCGGCAATGCGGATACCCCAATGCTCATAGGCGGCACGCAGCAGATTCTGTGTTTCGTTATTGAGTGCACCGGTATTGAGGGTAAATACTTCAATTGGTAGCTGCTCGCGCACAATGACATCGGTGATGACCATGTCTTCAACCGCCAGACTGGAGGCAAGTTTAATATGCTGATGCTGCCGTACAATCTGCTGTAAACGTGTCTGCAACTGGGCGGTTAAGGCCGGCAGGCGTTTGGTGGCGGCCGCATCGTGCGGTGGTGTCCACAGGCGGGGGCGCAACATGGTTATGACTATCCTGAATGTATAATTTGTTAATGACAGCAACTGTTTAAGCAGATTACTGTCTGAATCACACGGATAGTAGCAAGCGCAGGCAATGGCAAGGAAAGAATAAAAATTTCTTTCTTTATAACCAAATTTCCTGTCTGCGCATGGGCTACTCACAGATATAACTGCCAACGCTTTGGTTAGAAAAATTGCTTCTTTTTCAGGCGGGCGCTGGTGCTTATAAGATGGCATGCTAAATACAACGATAAGCCAGTATGAATCACTATCCGATATTTACTCATTTACACCAGCGCAAGGTATTACTGGTAGGCGGCGGTCTGGTGGCCGAACGTAAGGCCAGCGCGCTGTTACAGGCCGGCGCACGGTTACAGGTGGTTGCGCAGCAAACCACTGCTCAGTTTGCAGACTGGTTTGCTGCGCAACAGGCCGAATACATTGGTACGGAATTCAGCCCCGATTTATTAAATGGTGTGTTTCTGGTGGTTGCAGCCACCAGTGACCATGCACTGAATCGGCGTATTTTTCAGGCGGCCGAAGCGGCGGCGACATTTTGCAACTGTGTCGACCAGCCGGCTTACTGTTCCTTTATTGTGCCGGCAGTGATTGACCGCAGCCCGATACAGGTAGCGGTGAGCAGCGGCGGCCACGCGCCGGTGCTGGCGCGCCTGATTCGCCAGCAGATTGAAGTGTTGCTGCCTTTCTCTCTTGGGCGTGTGGCTGCGGTAGCCGGACGCTGGCGCAAACAGGTGAAAACTGCCTTACGGAGCCTCAGTGAGCGGCGGCGTTTCTGGGAGCAGTTGTTTCAGCACAGCCGCTTTGGCCAGTATATTGCCAGCGGCGATGAAGTTGCGGCAGAAACGCTGTTGCAGCAACAGTTAACTCAGCACCAGCCGCTGCCGCAGGGTGAAGTGGCGCTCGTGGGTGCCGGCCCGGGCGATGCTGGGCTGCTAACTTTACATGCTTTGCAGGCCATGCAGGCAGCGGATGTGGTGTTATACGATGCTCTGGTATCGGCAGAAGTGCTGGCGCTGGTGCGTCGCGATGCCTTAAAAATCAGTGTGGGTAAACGTTGCGGACGCCATCAGGTGCAACAGTGGCAAACCAATGAGCTGCTGGTAGAGTGGGCACAGCAAGGTAAGCGTGTGGTACGCCTCAAAGGCGGTGATCCGTTTGTCTTTGGCCGTGGCGGTGAAGAATGTGCGGTATTGCAAGCGGCCAATATTCCTTTTCGTATTATTCCCGGCATCAGTGCTGGTTTGGGAGCCACTGCCTATGCCGGTATTCCACTTACGCATCGCGATTATGCACAGAGTGTTTTGTTTATCACTGGCCACCAGCAATTGGGCAGCCAAAACCATGGCTGGCAGGCACTGGCCTGTGCGCGGCAAACTCTGGTGATTTATATGGGAACACTGCAAGCGGCAGAAATCAGCCACCAGTTGATTGCCCACGGACGAGCTGCCAGTACGCCGGTAGCGATTATTTCGCATGGTACTCAGGTCAGCCAGCATGTATTAACCGGTGAACTGCACCAACTGGCAGCACTGGCTCAACAGGCAGCCACGCCGGCGCTGATAGTTATTGGGGAAGTGGTACAGTTGCATCAGCAACTGGCGTGGTTTCAGCCACAGGGCAATGATGTTGTCGTCGACGAAGCAGCAGCTTAGTCATGATGTGCTTGCTGCTATAAACAACAGCACGTGCGCAGACGTGCTGTTGTTGTTTTCTGCATAACCTGTATCAGTCTGCCTGTACTGCTGTCTGGGCATAATTGGCTAAGCCAATTTCTTCAATCAGGTCTAGCTGTGTGCCCAGCCAGTCGAGATATTCTTCATTTACTGCTTTTTGCTGTTCAAGCAAATCACGTGACACATAATCAAGCTGGTTTTCACACACGGCAATCGCATCGGCCAGCGCAATATGCTTGGCCTGTTCCGCCTGCTGGTCACACTGTAAAATTTCGGTGATGTTTTCACCCACCAGAATTTTGCCATATTCCTGCAAGTTGGGCAGTCCTTCCAGCAGCAGTATGCGTTCAATCAGTGCATCTGCACTTTTCATGTCGCGAATTGAGTGTTTGTACAGCACTTCGCCCAGCTCGGCAAAGCCCCAGTTGCGTAAAATTCGTGCATGTAAAAAATACTGATTGATGGATACCAGAAGCAAACCTAAATTTTTATTCAGTGCCTGTAAGGCCAAACGGTCACCCTGCATATTTTTCTCCTTACAACTGGCTTTGCAGATAGTTTGGCAAACCCATTACTTCAATCTGGCGTAATTGCTGTTCCAGCCAGTGGGCATGGTCTTCTTCGGTATCTTTCAACTGCGCCACCAGAAATTGCCGGGTGACATAGTCTTGTTCTTGTTCACACAGCTTAATTGCATCTTTTAGATTCTTGCGCACACTCAGCTCGGTAGCCAAATCATTTTGCAGCATGCTCACTACATCGGTACCGATATTAACTGCATCCGGTACCATCTCCGGCTTGCCATTGAGCATCAGAATACGGTGAATAAACTGGTGGGCATGGTCGGTTTCCTCCTGCATCTCATGGTCTATGCGCTGAAAAAGCTGCATATAGCCCATATCCTCATACATACGTGAGTGCGCAAAATACTGGTCACGTGCGGCCAGCTCTCCTGCCAGTAAGCGGTTTAAACAATCCAGTACAACTTTTTTGCCTTCCATATTTGCTTCCTTTTTGCTCAAAACTGTTCTGTTGGCATAGCCAGACAGCTTTGATTAATTATTAAACAATCATTAACAATCCAGCCTGACGCTGAAAACGTTATCACCAGATAAACCATTTAAAAGAATAAATTTATGCCGTTACTTTTTAACCGTGCTGCATGCACTATACCTATAAGCAGATTAAGCATGTATTTGCAACACAGTACCGTATCCAATAGGGATATATAGTCTGCCGCAGTATTTTGTGCAGTCATGGATTGCAGGCTTAAATTAATCTGCCATCCTATTCTCCGCTGCTAAACAGTTGTATTAATTACGCAATGCTTTCAATACAATAATCAATACAATCATTTAAACTTATCATAACATTAAATATCATCATTATTTTTAATCTAAATAAGACTAATTTTCATACTTATTCATCTAAAAATTCAAAATTTAACTTAATTATTCAACAAAAACATAGTATTAGAATAGTAATGGTTCTCATCATTTATTAAAATTTATCAGCAGGCCTGCCTGAGCCAGCCAATTTAGAAAATATTTATATAAATTAACTTTATTTAACTATTATACAGACACTTGCACAACTAAATTATTCCACAACCATAAGGAAGTTATATCAGAGAGAATATAACCATTCGCATTTATTGCCTATTGATGCCACATCCGCTAATCCTCATATTTTTGTCGTATTTATTGTTGATATAAATGTAATGAACGCCAGTGGTACAGATAGTCGCAACTGATGCGAGAAAATAGGACAATAAAATATATTCTGCAACGATATGCTTTAGCTTACTTAGCTTAGGGGAGCAGATTTACTTGGGTATTCGTACAATACGGCGACGCTTGGCATTAAATTGCGGCAAAATAGGCGCTGACTGTACCTGCCAGTGTATTTTTCCACTGCAATATTATGCTTTTGAAATAAATCAATCAACTGCCGGCGGCAATTTTCCAATACCGATAAATCACAATCACCCAGCAATTGCAGTTGATTGCCACGCTGGATAAAGCGGTAATCAGCTACCGCAGGCAAAGCATTGGCAATCACCCGCTGGCATAAATCCGCAAATACCCGCTGGACACCGCTATCACGCGCAGGTAATGCGAGCTGGTCATCACAGCCTCCTTCAATGCGTTCTAGCGCCATTGTTACCTGTCCGCAGCGGCGAGGCTGTTGGCGCATTACCAGAATATCATTGAGGCGATAACGCACAATTGGCTGAGTAATACGGCTGAAATCAGTAATTAGCGGCACAAAGCGTTCTTCATCCAACCATTGCGGTTCAACATAAATAAACTCTTCATTCGAATGCAAAGTACCATATTGACAGCTCGCCGCCAGAAATCCTTCTGTTGCCTGATAAACTTCTCCTACATTAGCAAACACCTGCTGCAACAATAATTTGTCCTGTGGTTCTAACACTTCTGCCCCGGAAATCACTTTTTTTCACCCGCAGGTTTAATTGTCGGCACTGCACCGCTTGAGCCAGCGCACATAGTACCTGCGCCGGTCCTACCACCATAGTCGGCTATAATTGCTGCAAACGCGGTAAATGCTCAGCTAAAGGGTTGAACAAATCGAAAGATTAGTGATATTGTAAATTCGCCCCAACACCAAAGTGGCTGTAGTGGTAGCCAGCATCATCGCCTGCACCACATTCAGCATATAAGTCAGGTCTATCTGCGTTTTACCACCCCCGGGCAGGCATAGTTGCTGCCGCATGTCCTGCAACTGGGTCAAAATCCGCGGCAAAATTACTCTATCATAAGGACCAAATAAAGCACGTGGGCGCAAATTTATATAGTTTGTCGCCTGAAAGTGAGGTAATAACTTTAATCACGCAAACCGCGCCATCACTAAAGCTCTATGTAGATTCTTCATCATCCCAATTAAGCCCCTGCGAAACCAGATGGGCAAAAACAATAGCAATATGCCGGTATACTCCCTGATTAAGCAGACAAGCCGCCATTTCCAGCGCTGTCATAAAGCCTACACGGTTATAATTGATATCAAAACTAGCAATAATCTGTGGCAAATCGCTGATTTTCAGAATATGCGTGGCGGTATACGGTAAAGCCTGAGTACAATTGCTGCAACAGAAATTAGTAGGTTAATAGATTCCAGCACAATTTGTTGGCGTTGCAGCGAATCGGTCAGCGCCATGGCTGCTATCTGCGCCTAACTAACACCATCACTAATGTGAAAACGGTGCTCAATATCTGAACGTCACTGCACATAATGTCAGGCTTGTTAAACGCCTACCTAGCTCGAATGACGTCACACATCTTGCTGATATAACTGCACCGGTAAATAGAATTATTAATGGTATTATTGCGCGTACTGAATTTGATACAGTCATACGTTTCTCCCAATATATTAATAGTCACCGTGAGAAATTAATAATATAAATCAATACTATCAAGTATCTACAAAATTTTATACAGCACAAGCATTAACCCGAAAACCAATTATTCTAATAATGCTAAGGCAGCAATTTATAACCATATTAAATAAAAATATTATAAAAATACAAATCTAATAAATAAATTTATACTTAACTACAATAATATACAGTTAAAAATAACAATATAAAATATAAATTCACATATATAGTATAAATATCATATATAAATTTACATATAAATTAGTCTGTGCATAAAAACAATTAATTATGCAAACAGGTTGATATCAATAAAAAATCCGCATTGGAGCTCATTTCTTCGGCTGGTATACGACCAGTGCGAAAAAAAAGTTCCAGTACGGATTGATTTAGATTACAAACGGGTTATTGCCTTATAACACAATACCGCCAGTAACCCCGTATACCTGAGCTGTCACATAGCTGGATTCATCAGACATCAAGAAAACATAGGTAGGTGCAAGTTCAGCAGGCTGACCGGCGCGGCCAAGTACAGATTCACTCTGGCCAAATTTCGGAATAGCTTCAGTAGGCTGGCCACCGGTAATTTCCAGTGCAGTCCAGATGGGGCCTGGTGCCACAGAATTTACCCGGATACCTTTTTCGGCCACCTGTTTGGCCAATGCCTGAGTAAAGGCCACAATCGCGGCTTTAGTTGCAGCATAATCCACCAAATTAGGGCTGGGTTCATAAGCCTGTACAGAACTGGTAGTAACAATAGTAGCACCAGCAGGCAAATGAGGCATAGCAGCCTGAATTACCCAGAACAGAGAAAACACATTAATCTCAAATGTTTTTTTCAACTGTTCCGTACTGATATCACAGAAGCGCTCTACTGCGGTCTGTTTGCCGGCAACCAAAGTCAAACCATCCAGCCCGCCCAGCTCCGTATGCGCTTTTTCCACTAGCTGTTTGCAGAAATGCTCATCGCTTAAATCACCGGGAATGCATACCACTTTACGGCCAGCTTCCTGTACCAGCGCTGCAACTTGTTTAGCGTCTTCCTCTTCAGAAGGCAAATAATTAATAGCCAAATCTGCGCCTTCACGGGCATAGGCAATTGCTGCGGCGCGGCCAATACCCGAATCGGCACCGGTGACCAGAATCTTGCGTCCGCACAAACGGCCATGACCTTCATAGCTTTTTTCGCCGCAATCCGGTACCGGATCCATCCTGCTTTGCAGGCCCGGTGCAGGCTGATACTGTTTAGAAAAATCCTGATGGTAGTACTTGGTTCTTGGATCTTGTAAACCTTCTTGATGATTCATAATACATCTCCATGTTTAACAATGCTTTATCCAAATGGAACAGCAAAACCATCATACGACAGATCATGATACGCGCAAAGAAAATCCCCTGTAATTTATGTCAATATTGTAGTTAAAATTTATTAATCTCAATGGCTTAGATATTTAAAAACAAATTATGACAAAAAATAACCAGAACAGGCTGAATACTAAATATAATTATCCATATTCAGCATAAACAGTCTGTCTGGATAAAGCTTAGAAACGGTGCGTATACGAAACACCAGCAATATGTGCATGTGAACGGTAATCCGCCTCACCTCGTACATTGCTGGAAACATGCACACCCTGATCCTGCTGGTTCATATGCGTCTGCTGAATATGCAGATAGGCATATGACACAGCCACAGTATCGTTTTTATTCACATCATATTTGGCACCGGCGCCAAACAGCCAGCGATTCCCATCAGGAATAGTAGACAGCCGCGTAGCCGAGCTGCGCACCGGCGACTGGTCATAATTTACCCCAAAGCGCCACTGTAGACGCGGATTCTGCTGATAAGAAGCCCCCACGCCCACCGCATAGGTATCACGCCAATTAGTGGCAATATGCGTGGTATTCGAAGTAGCTCCATGCACGGGATCAACCGCCTTATCATGCTCAAAATTAATATCCAGCTCATGCAGACGCGAAGAACGTGTCCAGCTCACATTACCAAACACATTCCACTGCGGATTCACTTTCCACATACCATGTAGCGACACTACTTCCGGCGTAGTAATCTGTACCTGCGCACTTTCCAGAGCCTTAAAGCCAAACTGCTCAAACAGCGGTGCATAGTTTTTTGCATAGCTGCCCATTGGCTTCCAGCGTGCGGTACCGTGCAGATGCTGGTTAATCTTGGAACGATAGCTAACACCTACTCGCACATCATCATTAATATCCCACAGCCAGCCAGCATTGAAGCCATAGCCCCAGTCATTGCCTTTCACCGTGGCGCGCGCATCAAATGCGCCTGGCATTTTCTGGTGCAATGCAGCCTGCGCAATGCCAGACTGCGCACTGCCCACCGGCGTAAAATCAGCATACTTCTGTACTTCTGCATGCAGGTACTGCGCAATCAGCCCCACACCAATTGAGTGTCGGTCATTGATTTTATAAGCGATAGCCGGATTAATATCTAGCGCTTTCACATTAGTTTTATTCACGTTATAGCGCAGCACTGAATCAGAACTATCATTAGTTCTGGCTGCATACGGAATATATACCCCCAGCCCCATACCCCATTTATCATTCAGACGATGGGAAAAATACAGTTGCGGTATCAATTGTGCCGTATTAGCAATATTATCCTGCTCAGGCCCCTGCACAGCAGAGCCATCCGCAAACGTACCGCGGGCATGACGATATTTAATATCGGGCTTAACTACAAATAAATTAGTATCGATCTGTGTACCATCCAGATTCACCAGTCCGGCCGGGTTATTCACAATAGTTGCCGCATCCGCAGCCTCAGCAGCCGCAGCATTACCGGCTGCTACCGCCGTTACAGACTGTAAACCCAAATGATATCCAGACGCATATACAGGAGAAATAATCGTTGCAGCACTGATAAATACAGTGCTTATTTTCATCACAGCTGGCAAATGTCTTGTCATTGTGTTTTTTCTCAAAAGCAGAAAACAAAAAAGACCTTAATTAAAGGTCTGAAAACAAATAAAAATATTCAGAAAAATTGAAAATCAGCTAAATTTGAGTGTTTATTCTAACTCAAAAATACCAAAATTGCCGTTTAGCATCCTTACAATTTTTCAATTAAATTAAATTCACCATATCTAAATACAATTATTTTTCACCCCAAAAGCATAAAAATTCAGCTTAACAACCGCACCAGCATAAATAGAAATCACTAATTTTCAATAATATACACAAGAATCAAATTATACCCCAAAGATTAAAATCATCACTATGCCTTACAACTCAAAAGTATATAAAATCAAATAACAATAAACTGGTTTTTCCAGCCCGAACATGAAACATATCTGCCCAACACAAATTGCAGCCCAAATATTCTTTGCCAACAGCAACTGCCAGTCAATTGACAGAGCATAAATACCCTCAACATAAATACAGCCAGAAAATAATGGCACAAGAGCTAAGTACAGCCATCCATCAAAACCTCATCACCGCACCAACCCTTTATTTGCCCGACTTTGCAATCATTAATTATTTTTTATACAGCCACTTTGGCATTTTATAACAACAAATACAATAAACTATTCCGGCATGCATACATGCATATTTCCCAGTTGCAGATTACAAGTACAACAGCCCAACCGCAATGTCGGCCGTTTTTACCGTAATCATCCACCTGACAGCCATTTACAGCAGCCAGTACCAATGGTTACACTGTTACATTATTATCGGTTTATATGGTTACACAACAATGTTTCAACGACTGAAACGCACCTGGCCGCTATTACTGTTATGGCTGGATCTGATTTACAGTTTTATCCTGAATATTGTTGCCAGCATCTCACTAGAACAAACGCCAGCGTCGCAAAACAGTTTACCGGTATCACCAGACATTGCCTTCAGCTGGTTACAGGTAATTGCTAATGGCGGCATGGTGCTTACCCTTAGCTTTGCTTTCTCTATTCTGCTACAGCTGAATCGTGCCGTGCAACAACATCAGTCCTGGCCGATGACACCAGTGAGAATTTCCGCCCTGCTGATTGTGCTGGCTTTCAGTCTGCCAGCCTGGTGGCAATGGTTATGGGCATTATGGGCACTGGCTCATGGCCAAATGGTAGTCGAATGGCACAATCTGCGTTATCTCATCGTTTCGATACTGTTACTGTATCCGGCCTGCCTGTGCCTGCGTTTACTCTGGATTCGGCATCGGCAGCACAAAAACATAGATGATTCTGACAATTTCATCCAGCCTGCCGGTACCCAACCACCATACTGATTACCCGGCACTGCCTCAAGCAAATGCTGGCCGCAAGCCAATATAGGATAAAATATGCGCCAGAAATACAGCTGCGGATTAAACTTACATGAACACACAATCCATTACCACCTTACTCAACAGCATCACCATTCCAGCCAGTAGCCGTACCCTGGGTAGTGAAAAAGCCGTCAGTAACGTTACCATCGTCAGCGATGGCATTCATCTTGACCTCACCTTTCCCTATCCCGTTGCACACCTCATTGATGAACTGCAACAGCGTATCGATCAGGCCATCACTGCCGAATTTGGCGATACCCCCTTATTTGTACAGGTACAGCTGGCTATAGGCAAACACAAAGTACAGCCCGGCGTACAAACCATTGCCGGCGTTAAAAACATCATCGCCGTAGCCTCAGGCAAAGGCGGTGTGGGTAAATCCACCACCAGCGCCAATCTGGCCGTTGCTTTAAGCCGTATGGGCGCACGCGTAGGCGTACTTGATGCCGATATTTACGGCCCCAGCCAGCCTACCATGCTTGGCGTAGCCACACAGGAACCACGCCAGCATGACGGCAAAATGATTCCCGTAATGGCCGCCGGTGAAATTCAGGTGATGTCAGTGGGCTTTCTGGTTGATACCGATCAGGCAGTTATCTGGCGCGGCCCGATGGTAAGTCAGGCTTTACAGCAGCTACTGTTTCAAAGCCAGTGGGACGATGTGGATTATCTGATTATCGACTTACCCCCCGGTACCGGCGATATCCAGCTCACACTGGCACAGAAAATTCCGGTTACCGGTGCAGTAGTAGTCACCACACCGCAAGATGTGGCTCTGATTGATGCCCGCAAAGCTGTGAATATGTTCCAAAAAGTGAATATTCCCATTTTCGGCGTGCTCGAAAACATGTCCATGCATATCTGTTCTCAATGCGGCCATGTCGAATCCATTTTTGGTCAGAATGGCGGTAAAGAATTGGCAGACAAACTCGGCGTCCCCCTGCTGGGACAGCTACCGTTAACACTGGCGGTACGTGAAGCCATGGATAATGGTAGCGCCTGCATACTGGCACAACAGCAGCCCCAAATCGCCAGCCTGTATGAACAGGCAGCATGGAAGCTGGTACAGGCACTGGCCGATCAGGGCAAAGACTATAGCCAGCGTTTCCCCAAAATTGTGGTTGAGTAAGCCCGAACAAACAGAGACAATTCCCCAACCATGCGATAACATTCACAACGGTTATGCCCGCACAACCGTTGACACAGCCTACCCGTATCCGGTCATATAGCAAAAGCAGCAACACCGAATTAACCCATTGTTATCGATAATAACTATGGTGATGCCATTTTATGAACACACCGTTTTGGCCTTTACTGGCTCTACTTGCCGATGGTCTGGCACATAATGTCCAGACACTGGCAAATACCCTGAATAAAAAAATCCCCCAGCTCAATGCAGCCTGGCAGGATATGCCTGCCCACATCCAGAATCTATTGCGCCAGCACAATGACGTCTGGCAGCTCACCAAAACCCTGGCACTGATACCAGAACACACCTTCAACAATTGTGCCCGCCAGTATGGGTTTAATCCCCGTCTGCTGGTACAAACCACCTCCACCAACACCATCCTGCTGGAACAGGTACGCCACGCACCTACTAACGCCCCACCACAAATCTGTCTGGCCTATGAACAGACTGCCGGCCGTGGCCGGCAAGGTAAAACGTGGCAAAACCGTATTGGCGAATGCCTGATGTTTAGCCTGAGCTGGTCATTCCAACGCCCGCAGGTTCAATTGGGCGGCCTGGCACTGGTCGTAGCACTGGCCGTAGCCCAAACCCTGCGCGAACTCGGCATAACAGCACAAATCAAATGGCCGAATGATCTCATGCTGGATAACAGCAAACTTGGCGGCATTCTGATTGAAACCGTACCACAACAGAAACAAACCACCGCCATCATCGGTATCGGCTTAAACTTCAGTATCCCCGATCAGGTGGGCACAGCCACCGCTATCCTGTCGCTGCTGCCACAGGCGCAGGTAACACAGATTTTTCAGGGCATTCTGTCCCGACTGGCACAATACCTGCCACGTTTCAATCAGGATGGACTCAGCCCCTTTCTGGCCGATTACAACCAGCTGCACCGCGATCAGGGACAACTAGTACACCTGTTAGCCAATGGCAGCAGCATTGCCGAAGGCACAGTCAGCGGTATTGCCGCTTCCGGTGCCCTGCTGCTGCAAACCGCCAGCGGTGAACGCAGCTTTGTCACCGGCGAAATCAGCCTGCGTCCGGGTGCAGCACAGAACCAGCTCAAAGAAGCTGGCAGCAAACGTTACCTGCTGCTGGACGCCGGCAACAGCAAACTCAAATGGGCCTGGGTAGAAAACGGCTGTATACTCAGCTATGGCAAAGCAGCCTATTACGACCTGCAACCATTAATACAGGACTGGGCACAACATGGTACCGGTGTACAGCGTATTATCGGCTGCGCTGTTTGTGGCAAAACACGCCAGCAGCAAATCGCCAGCATTCTGCCCAGCCCAGTAATGTGGCTGCCTTCCATGCCAGAAGCGCTTGGAATCTACAATCATTACCGCAAGCCCGCCGAACATGGTGCCGATCGCTGGTTTAACATCATTGGCAGCCGGCGCTACAGCCGTCAGGCCTGCGTTGTGGTCAGCTGTGGTACAGCCGTCACCGTGGATGCACTTACCGATAACAATCATTATCTGGGTGGCAGCATCCTACCAGGATTTCATTTAATGAAAGAAGCATTATCCAAACGCACAGCCAACCTCAACCGCCCGCTGGGTAAACCCTATGCATTTGCCACCACCACCCCAAATGCCATGGCCAGCGGCATCATGGATGCAGTCTGTGGTGCCATCATCCTGATGCATGCACGCCTGCAACAGAAAGTCGGTGAAGGCAAGCCTGTCGACATCATTATTACCGGCGGTGGTGCCAATAAAGTAGCTCAGGCACTACCCAACACATTTGTCTTAGACAACCGCATTGAAATTGTGGATAATTTAGTAATTTATGGTTTACTCAATTGGGTTGAATACGCATGAAATGGCTGTTTGCAATCTTGGTAGCATTAAATATTATTGTTTTCGGCAGCATGATAGCTGGTAAACTAGTGCATGGCGTGTCTGCCTCACCCGCTGCCGCCAGCGCCGCCAGCCCTGCTGCTGAAGTGGTTGAAACTGCCGCACCAGCCACCCCGGACATCAGCGTGCGCCATACATCTGAAGTAGCTGAAACAGCCACCAGCAGCAGTGTGCCTGCCACCAAACCTGCCAGTAAAACCGATACAACTGCTGTCAACAAAACAAAAACTGACACGCCCGCCAACGCCGACAAACCGGCTACACCAACACCTACAACCAATACCTGTACCGCCACAGTTACCCTGCCAGAAGATGATTTTCACCGCATCAAAGGCTTGCTCAACCACTGGCCGTTTACCACCAGCCGCTTCATCGAACAAGCTAGCAGCCCAGCCAAACCACATCGTGCGCCCACACCTACCCGTTACATGGTGGCACTCTCTTCAAATGGCGACAACGATATCCGTGCCCGTCTGCAAGAACATGGCTTTGACTACGGCATCAATCAGGGTAAAGTCAGCCTCGGTGTATTCAACCGGCGTGACGATGCAGAAAGCCTAATGGCTCGCGCTAAAATGCAGGGATTCAGCGATGCCTTCATCACCACTCTAGGTGGCAGCAGTAGCGACAGTGATAGTGAAAGCGACAGCCAGTCTGGCCACACCCCCATCAGCATTGCCAAAATGCGCGTTGTATTCAGTGGTGTAGACAACTCTGCCATGCATGATATCAACGCCATTACTGGCCGTTATGGCCGTATGCAGCGCAGCGGTAACTGTCATTAAGCAAGCCAGCAAACCTTCTTGAGGCTTCATGAGCACCCGTGCAGTTATCCTAAAAAACATCTCCGCCAACCTGTTGTTGCAACTGATAACTGCACTGGGCGGATTTATCCTGCCGCCGCTAATTGTCGTAACCTATGGTTCGGCCACCAACGGCATGCTCGCTTCCATCAAACAGTTCATTGCCTACCTCACCCTGCTCGAGGCAGGTATTGGTGCTGCTGCCATCGTTGCACTCTATCAGGCACTAACTGCCCACGACAACCAGCTGCGCAACCGCATTCTTGCAGCCACCCATCACTTTTATCGCATTTCCGGCAGCCTGTTTGCCATCGCACTACTCGTACTGGCCATCCTGTTTGCCTGGCTTACCCACAACGAAATCAGCGCCAGCCTTACCTTCTACATGGTACTGATAATGGGTGCGGTCAACATCCTCGACTTCTTCTTTTTCGGCAGCTACCGCGCCCTGCTCACCGCCGACCAGAAAACCTACATCATATCCACCATACAGGCCGGCAGCATCCTCGCCAACATTACCGTCTGCTACTGGCTGATCAGCGCCGGCTACAACATCCTCACCGTACAGATAGCCTCCACCCTGATACAGGCGAGCAAATTCCTGCTGTACCGCCACTATATCAAACACCACTACCGCAACCTGAACCAGCACTACAACAAACACAACGCCTACCAACTACAACAAACCTGGGATGCACTCACCCACCAGCTCACCGGCCTGCTTATATTCAGCTCCCCACTAGTACTGATTACCCTTTTCCTGTCACTAAAAGACGCCAGCATTTACGCCATCTATGCCCTGATTTTTGGCGCCATCAAAATGGCCTTACAGTCCCTATCGCAGGGCATGCAGGCCATATTCGGCCATAGCCTCACCATCGATCCCGAACGTACCAGACAAAACTTCTGCCGCTATAACCGCCTCTTCATGTGCTTTCTCGGCTGGGTTTACACCTGCACCGGCCTGCTGCTGGCACCCTTTATTCAGCTCTACACCCACAATATGACCGATGCCAACTACCACCAGCCAGTACTGGCCATCCTGTTTTTACTGGTAGGCATCATCGAAAACAGTCGCATCCCCAGCATGACCATCATCATGGCCGCCGGCCGCTACAAGGCCACCAAACCACAGGCACTGCTTGAAGCAGGCCTCAACATCACCTGCTCCCTGTGCTTTATCCAGCTATGGGGCAGCACCGGCATCCTGCTGGCGGCGCTAGTATCTTTCCTTTACCGCAGCAGCGAAATGGTACATTACACCTGCAAGCATATCCTGTCCCTGTCCTGCACACGCCCCTACCTGTTATGGCTGGTGGTATTTGCCACCATCAGCATCAGCATCAGCATCGGCTGGCAACCCGTCAGCAGCATCAGCGTACACAACTATCTGGACTGGATTAAACTCAGCTGCATTACCGGCCTGAGCGCTGCCATACCTTTCAGCCTCCTGCTATTTCTCATCTATCGTCAGCCTGCCCAATGATACCCAAACTGATTCACTACTGCTGGTTTGGCTCCCAGCCACTGCCTGCCACCACCCAGCGCTATCTGGATAGCTGGCGCCAGTTTCTGCCCGACTATCAAATCCAGCTGTGGAACGAACACAACTTCGACTATCAGGCCAACCCCTACGCCCGCGCCGCCTACGCCGCCGGCAAATATGCCTTTGTTGCCGACGTCTGCCGCATTCAGGCACTGTATCAGCACGGTGGCATCTATCTGGACACCGACGTACAGATGGTGGCCTCATTCGACCCCTTCCTGCACCATCACTGCTTTACTGGTTTCGAACAGGGTATGAATCCCTACACCCGCCAGCTCACCTGTAACCCGCAGGCCGGCGTCATGGGCTGCGAAGCCGGCAGCACCCTGATGCACCATATCTGGCAGCAATACCAGAACCTCGAATTCAACCCACAGCAGCTCACCACCATCAACCAGCTATTCAAACAGCTCTACCAGCAGCACGGCATTATCCTCAACAACCAGCAGCAGGAAATCCCCGGCTACGTCTGCGTCTACCCCAGCGACTACTTCATGGCCAAAAATGCCTATACCCACGAACTGAACCGCACCGCCAACACCGTCTGCATTCATCACTACGATGGCACCTGGCTCAACGACAGCAAACGCATCGACCAGCTCAAACGCCGGCTGCTAAACCTCCTACGTACCACCCTCGGCGCCCGCAACAGCCAGAAACTCATCGCCCTGCTCAAACGGAGACATTAATGAACACCAACACCGACAATGCCCCGATTGACTTCGTCCTGCCATGGGTAGATGGCAGCGATCCAGCATGGCAGGCCGAAAAAAACCACTACCTGCCCCGGCATGATGGGCGCAGCGATGCCACCAGCAGCAACCGCTATCAGGACTTCGGTACCCTGCGCTACGTACTGCGTTCCATCGAACAAAACTGCCCGTGGTATCACAAAATCTACCTGATTACCGCCAACCAGCGCCCGCACTGGCTGCAAACCAACCATCCCAGAATCGAAATCATCAACCACACACAACTGTTTATCCAGCCGCAGAACCTGCCCGTATTCAACTCATCCGCCATCGAAATGAACCTGGTCAACCTTCAAGGCCTGAGCGAACACTTCGTCTACCTCAACGACGACACCGTTATCCTGCGCCCCACCCCACGCGAACGCCTGTTCCAGCACGGCCTGCCCGTCGACTTCCTCTGTCACGGCTGGCTAAAGCGCAACGCCCTGTTTCGTCGCCTGCGCGGCCAGAGTAGCTGGGTAGACGCCCTCAACAACAACATCGCCCTGATTAACCGCATATATAAGCCCGCTACCCTGAACACACAGCACCTTTTCGCCCCCAGCTACAGCCTGCGCGAAAAACTCAGCAACGCCCTGCTTAAATACCTCCACCGCCAATACTTCTGGTTTGCCCACTGGCACCAGCCCCAGCCCTATACCCGCAGCACCCTGCAACAGGTTTACCAGCATTTCCAGCCCGAAATCCTCGCCTGTACCGCCAACCGCTTCCGTGCCCGCAACGACCTCACCATCTACCTCAACCGCTACTGGCATCTGGCCAGCGGTGCCTTCATCCCCCACAAACACAACGACGGCTTTGTACGCAACATCAGCAACCTAACCGAACTCAACCGCGCCATCGACCACCTACACCAACACCCCGAAATCCGCTTCGTCTGCCTCAACGATACCTGCAACAACAGCAACGAACTGGCACAGCTCAACGCTGCTCAGAGCGCATTCTACGAACACTACCTGCCCAACCCAGCCTCATTCGAACACAACAGCAGCCAGCCACCACAACAGCGCGCATAAATGTAAAAAAATCAGCAACTACCCTTAATTTAACTCCACAACCCCACCGCGCCAGCCACCCAAACGGCACCAGCCAACATTGTTGCGATATAATAAACAAATCTTCACAAACACCGGGCATACACATCTACCGCAGCCAACATCATGAAAACCCGTCCTTTTTCCGTTTTGCTTTCCCTGTATGCACACGAACAGCCCGGCTGGCTCAGCGCCTGCCTGGACAGCCTGTGTACCCAGAGCATACAGCCTGAAGAAATCATCATGGTACTGGATGGCACCATCGGCACCGAGCTGCATCACGTACTTAGCCACTACCAGACCCGCCTGCCGCTGAAAATCATCCCCTTGCCACAGCACGTTGGCCTTGGCAACGCCCTCAATGCCGGCTTGCAGCATTGCCGGCACGAATGGATCATGCGCATGGATACCGACGACATCTGCGCACCTGAGCGCTTCGCGCACCAGTGGGCATACATCCAGCAACATCCTGAAGTCACCTTGTTCAGCGGCCAGATAGCCGAATTTAATACCACCCCGGAACACACCAGTGCCGTCAAACAAGTACCGCTTACCGACAGCGCCATTCGCCACTATGCCCAGTGGCGCAACCCCATCAACCACATGGCTGTGGCCTACCGTAAAAGTGCCGTACAGGCAGTAGGCGGCTACCAGCACCACCAATGGATGGAAGACTACAACCTGTGGCTGCGCCTGCTGGCTGCCGACTATCCGGTTGCCAACCTGCCTCAAATCCTTGTCTATGCCCGTGCCGGCCACAACATGCATGCACGCCGGCGCGGATTACGCTATTTCAGCAGCGAATGGCAGCTACTGCGGCTCAAACGCCGCCTCCGCAGCCAGCCACTGCTATCTGCCCTAAGCTGCTTTGCCCTGCGCGGCAGCAGCCGCCTGCTGCCCACCCGCCTGCTGAGCAATCTCTACCAACATTTGCGCCTGAACAAATAAACCACACATTATGCGAAGATTACTGTCCTATAAAAGCCGCCTCTTCTTCGGAACCCTGCTGGTCATGCTATTGCCACTGGCCATCATGGAGCCCATCAAAGGCTTCTCGCAGGGGCGTGCCGCCTTCATCACCAGCACCATCCTTGCCGGCATCGCCCACCTACTCAACACCAAATCCCTGTCCGTATTCAGCAATTTTCCCGGCAGAAAATCCGCCGTCATCGCCCTGCCGCATACCTTCTTCTGGTTTTTCGGCATGTGGATGGCCGCCAAATTCTTCAACCTGCCCTATACCGTGTGGTTCCTGTTTATGGCCGGCTGCCTGTCTCTCTTTTTGTGCGTAGCCTACATCTACTACCGCAACAAATTCATCACTACCTACGCCTACCTGCCCTTTGGGCGCGCCCTCAATGCCGACCAGCTACCCAACGTCAACTGGATAAAACTCACCAGCCCCAGCCTGCCCCTAGCCACCACCATCAACGGCATCGTAGCCGACCTGTACGAACCCGAGCTCGACCACCACTGGCAGAAATTCCTTGCCCGCCAAACTCTCGACGGCATGCCCGTTTACAACATCCGTCAGGTAGAAGAATTCCTTACCGGCCGCGTAAAAATCCATCACCTATACGAAAACGACCTTGGCTCCCTCCTGCCTTCACCTACTTACGTTCTCATTAAACGCATTACCGACATCTTACTTATCCTCCTGTCTGCCCCCCTTACCCTGCCGGTAATGCTCATCACCGCCATTGCCATCAAACTCGAAAGCCCCGGCGATATCCTGTTCCGCCAAAACCGCGTCGGCCGCGGCGGCCGCGAATTCTGCATCTACAAATTCCGCAGCATGTGCAGCGACTCCGAAAAAAACGGCGCCCAGATGGCACAACTGGGCGACGCCCGCGTCACCCGCATCGGCCACATCATCCGCAAAACCCGCATCGACGAATTGCCCCAGTTCTGGAATATCCTCAAAGGCGACATGAGCCTTATCGGCCCCCGCCCCGAACAAAAAATCTTTGTCGACCAGTTTATTCAGGAAATCCCCTTCTACGACTACCGCCACATCGTCAAACCCGGCATCTCCGGCTGGGCGCAGGTTACCCAGGGCTACGCCGCCGACACCGAACAAACCCAGATAAAAATCGAACACGATTTTTACTACATCAAACATTTCTCCTTCTCACTCGACATACTCATATTCTTCAAAACCCTCAAAACCATGCTCACCGGCTTCGGTGCACGCTAAACCATCAATCCACATAAAAAACGCTACCAGTAAAACCTTACCGGTAGCGTTACAACATACATCATAAAAACAAAATGACACGACTGCTGCCAAACAAAAACTCATAAGCCCGATAAAAAGCAATAAAAGCAAACCACGAATATCAAAACAGCCAAGCAGTAATACCCATAACATCACTTAATCTTCTGCTTACCATCATTTTCTATAATCTATTCAATTCCTTTAATTACATACCAAACAAAACCAGCCTACATTTCGAACCCATATAAACGTATTGAAAACCAAGATATTCATCTTAACTACCAAACACGACAAACCCATTGTAATAAATGCACAATATATCCAAACCAAACTTATGCCTAACAAATTATCAAAACACCATCAAACCTAATCTAAATCCCAAATCATCTATCCAGAAATATTCATTCCCCAGATATAACATATATTAACAATATAATTAATTCACAAATCTTATTTATCCATTAATACTTATTTAATAGCAGAAAAGTTAACCACAAAATAACATTTAACCATTTTACAAATATAAAATTTCCGTAGCTAAAATCAGAGCATGGCGTGAGCAAATATTAAATGGTGATTTATCCGATGTTGGCGAGGTGTATCAGCAACTGGCCAAACGTGGCTATCATTATGCTAAATGGGCGTATGGGGTAGCATCGGCGGATACCCTTACCGGCAATGGCGCATTGGAATTTATGCAGGCAGTGGCGAAAGAACATCACCATATTTTAACGGACGATGAAACCAATAAGATCCGCTGCGCTGGTTGAGCTTAGCATAATGTAAATATTTATTAATCCAGCAAATATACATAAATACTGAACTGTTGTTTAACATTTAATTTAAAACAATAAAATTTTTAAAATCGCCTTCTTTTTCTTTTCTTTTTGTAAAATTTATGTTAATTTTTACTCTATAAAATAGAGCAACAGGGCTGCTTATGAAGTCTGGATGCAAAAAGATTGTGCTTATCGTGGTGCTGCTGTGGCAGGTGTTGCTGCTTACCGGCTGTGACTATTATGTGAGCGAACAGCCGGAAAAACAATCAGCGCAGCAGGTACCAGAACCATTCCGCAATCAGGATAGTCGTGGGCGTTATGACACCATTGGCAAACTCGGCACTCACTCCATCAGCATCCCCGCGGGCGTGATTAATGGCTGGGCACGTTATATCGGCGATCCGGGCGATTTTGCCGATCCGAAAATCAAAGTCAAATACCAGCGTCCACCTAAAACCTATGATTTACCGATTGAATCATTTGGCTTTCTGTATCGGATTACTGATGGTGATGTCTATACTTCTTTCCGGCAAACAGAAGAGGATTATCGCCGCGATAATGAAACCTTAATCCCGTATGGCAAACCTTTCCCTTGGGCGAGCGTAAGTGTCTATGGCCAATATGATGCTGCGCCGTTGAATTTTAATTTTACGGTTCAGGATGACTTTAGATCAGCAAGAGATGTTACCCACTTCGATTATATCCAGCAACCACAGCCGCTGTATGGTTTAACTGTATATAAGGCCAATAATGGTATTGATCCGAAAACCGGCGAACCGTGGAAATCTGATGCTAATGCCAAGGATATTTTTATCAAAAAAGATCAGGCCGGCAATATTAAAACTTATATAGATTGTCAATTCACTCAGCATATAAATTCTTGTCATCATATGTTTTATAACGATGACTGGCATATCCAAGTATGGATTAGTTACAGCCGTACTTATCTGCCACAGTGGCAGGAGATGGAGGGCAATATTATCAATATACTGGATAGCTGGCGCGTAAGCCCAGAAGGCAAGCTGCTGGGCAAACAGATTGGTAAGGCCTAGTTTTTGGTAGCAGTAGAACTATTGATTATTTCCAAGGAGAGCACTATGTTAGAAGCAAAAAAAGTAACCAAAGATGAAATTAGAGCATGGCGTGAGCAAATATTAAATGGAGATTTATCCGATGTTGGTGAAGTGTATCAGCAACTGGCCAAACGTGGCTATCATTATGCTCAATGGGCGTATGGGGTAGCATCGGCGGCTACCCTTACCGGTAATGGCGCATTGGAATTTATGCAGGCGGTGGCGAAAGAGCATCACCATATTTTAACGGACGACGAAACCAATAAGATACGCTGCGCTGGTTGAACTTAGCACAATGTAAATATTTATTAATATATTCCATATGCATCAATACTAAACTATTACTTAACATTTAATTTAAAATAATAAAATTTTTAAAATCGCATTATTTTTCTTTTCTTTTGGTAAAATTTCTGTTAATTTTTACTTTATAAAATAGAGCAACAGGGCTGCTTATGAAGTCTGGATGCAAAAAGATTGTGCTTATCGTGGTGCTGCTGTGGCAAGTATTGCTGCTTGCCGGCTGTGACCAAGATTTTGGCAAACAACCGGAAACACAAGTTGTTGAGCAAGTGTCGGAACCATTCCGCAATCAGGATAGTCGTGGGCGTTATGACACCATTGGCAAACTCGGTACTCAATCCATCAGCATCCCCGCGGGCGTGATTGATGGCTGGGCACGTTATATGGGCGATCCGGGTGATTTTGCTGATCCTAAAATCAAAGCCAAATACCGGCATCCACCTAAAACCTATGATTTACCGATTGAATCATTTGGCTTTCTGTATCGCATCACTGATGGTGATGTCTATACGTCATTCCGGCAAACAGAAGAGGATTATCGCCGCGATAATGAAACTTTAATCCCGTATGGCAAACCTTTCCCTTGGGCTGATGTGATTATTTATAGTGAATATGATGCTGCTGCGCCGTTGAATTTTAATGTCTACGTGCAGGAAGGCTTTAAAATATCAAAAGAAGTTTCCAATATTGATTATATCCAGCAGCCACAGCCGCTGTATGGCTTAACTGTATATAAGGCCAATAATGGCATTGATCCCAAAACTGGTGAACCATGGAAATCGGATGTTAATGCCAAGGATATTTTGCTCAAAAAAGATCAGACCGGCAATATTAAAACCTATATCGACTGTCAATTTACTCAGCATATAAATATTTGCAACCATATGTTTTATAACAACAACTGGCATATAAGGGTTCTTGTTGGTTATAACCGTGTTTATCTGCCGCAATGGCAGGAAATAGAGGGCAATATTATCAAAATACTGGATAGCTGGCGCGTAAGCCCAGAAGGCCGGCTGCTGGGCAAACAGATTGGTAAGGCCTAGTTTGTAGTAGTGGTATAACTTATTGATTATCTCAAGGAGAGCACTATGTTAGAAGCAAAAAAAGTAAGTAGAAGTGAAATTCAGGCATGGCGTGAGCAAATATTAAATGGTGATTTATCCGATGTTGGCGCGGTGTATCTGCAACTGGCTAAACGTGGCTATCATTATGCTAAATGGGCGTATGGGGTAGCATCGGCGGATACCATTACCGGTAATGGCGCATTGGAATTTATGCAGGCGGTGGCGAAAGAACATCACCATATTTTAACGGCCGATGAAACCAATAAGATTCGCTGCACTGGTTGAACTTAGCGCAATGTAAATATTTATTAATATATCCCATATACATGAATACTGATTTGTTGTTTAGCTTTTAATTTAAAACAATAAAATTTTTAAAGTCGCATTATTTTTCTTTTCTTTTGGTAAAATTTATGTTAATTTTTACTCTATAAAGTAGAACAACAGGGCTGCTTATGAAGTCTGGATTTAGGAAAAGTCTACTTATTGTGGTGTTGCTGTGGCAGGTATTGCTGCTTGCCGGCTGTGACCAAGATTTTGGCAAACAACCGGAAACACAAGTTGTTGAGCAAGTGTCGGAACCATTCCGCAATCAGGATAGTCGTGGACGTTATGACACCATTGGCAAACTAGGTACTCAATCCATCAGTATCCCCGCGGGCGTGATTGATGGCTGGGCGCGCTATATGGGCGATCCGGGCGATTTTGCCGATCCTAAAATCAAAGCCAAATACCAGCATCCACCTAAAACCTATGATTTACCGATTGAATCATTTGGCTTTCTGTATCGCATTACTGATGGTGATGTCTATACGTCATTCCGGCAAACATAAGAGGATTATCGCCGCGATAATGAAACCTTAATCCCGTATGGCAAACCTTTTCCGTGGGCCGATGTCATTATCTATGGTGAATATGATGCTGCGCCGTTGAATTTTAATTTTACGGTTCAGGATGACTTTAGAGTATCAAAAGAAGTAACCAATATTGATTATATCCAGCAGGAAAAGCCGCTGTATGGTTTAACCGTATATAAGGCCAATAATGGTATTGATCCGGAAACCGGCGAACCATGGAAATCGGATACCCTTGCCAGAGATCGAATGATTAAAAAAGATCAGGCAGGCAATATTAAAACTTATATCCAGTGTGAATTTACCCAGCATAAAAATTTTTGTAGCCATATGTTTTATAACGATGACTGGCATATCAGAGTATCAATTAGTTATAACCGTACTTATCTGCCACAGTGGCAGGAGATGGAGAGCAATATTATCAAAATACTGGATAGCTGGCGGGTAAGCCCAGAAGGCAAGCTGCTGGGCAAACAGATTGGTAAAGCTTAGTTTTTGGTAGCAGTAGAACTGTTGATTATTTTCAAGGAGAGCACTATGTTAGAAGCACAAAAAGTATCAGCAGCTGAAATCAAGGCATGGCGTGAGCAAATATTAAATGGTGATTTATCCGATGTTGGCGCGGTGTATCTGCAACTGGCTAAACGTGGCTATCATTATGCTAAATGGGCGTATGGGGTAGCATCGGCGGATACCATTACCGGTAATGGCGCATTGGAATTTATGCAGGCGGTGGCGAAAGAGCATCACCATATTTTAACGGACGACGAAACCAATAAGATTCGCTGCACTGGTTGAACTTAGCGCAATGTAAATATTTATTAATATATCCCATATACATGAATACTGATTTGTTGTTTAGCTTTTAATTTAAAACAATAAAAATTTTAAAATCGCCTTCTTTTTCTTTTATTTTGGTAAAATTTATGTTAATTTTTACTCTATAAAATAGAGCAACAGGGCTGCTTATGAAGTCTGGATATAAAAAGATTGTGCTTATCGTGGTGCTGCTGTGGCAGGTATTGCTGCTTACCGGCTGTGACTATTATTTGAGCGAACAGCCGGAAAAACAACCAGCGCAGCAGGTACCGGAACCATTCCGCAATCAGGATAGTCGTGGGCGTTATGACACCATTGGCAAACTAGGTACTCAATCCATCAGCATCCCTGCTGGCGTAATTGATGGCTGGGCGCGTTATATGGGCGATCCGGGCGATTTTGCCGATCCGAAAATCAAAGCCAAATACCAGCGCCCACCTAAAACCTATGATTTACCAATTGAATCATTTGGCTTTCAATATCGCATTAGCGATGGCGATGTCTATACTTCATTCCGGCAAACAGAAGAGGATTATCGTCGCGATAATGAAACCTTAATCCCATATGGCAAACCTTTTCCGTGGGCTGGTGTAATCATTTATGGAGAATATGATGCTGCAGCGCCGTTGAATTTTAA
>NZ_MEIR01000044.1 GCF_002777825.1 Snodgrassella alvi
TTACCGCCTGATCCGCAATATCACCCTGCGCATTGCGATAAAATACCTGCGCCAGCGTCTGCGGATCATCAACACCTTCTTGCAGCATAGACATCGCAGATGCCGTTTGCTGTTGCAGATTCTGCTGATAATCACTGATTTGCGCACGCAAATAATCAGCCATTGACTGAGGATTAATATCCGCCAGCTGCTGCCGAACAGGCAGTATATGCGCCTGAATGCCCGATATCTCCGCCACAGCCCTATTGCCACCAGAAGCCAGCGCATTCACAGGCAGGCTTGACAGCCCAGCAGCACCATCAGCAGCATTAAACCAATTCTGGCCACCAGCCGGCTTAATATCCAGCTGTGCCAGCAGATTTTGCGCCCGTGCCGCCACACTACCATCACCAATCTGCGTGGCCGGATCCAGCGCGGCCTGTAGCTGCTGAATCCTCGCCTCAACATTTTTCAATATGGTATCCAACTGCCGCTCCATTGCCATTGCCGTTTCAGCGCCGCCAGCTTCAGCCACAGACGCACTGGCTTCATCAGCAGCAGCCATACTGGCTGCCTGAGAGCTGGTGCTGGCACCGGCAGTAGCCGCCTGCGCTAATTTAGCCAGCTGCTGCTTCTGCTGGAGCAACATTTCCCGGATTTGCTCCAGATTCTTAATCGTTTCATCCCCATTTTTGGCAATTTCCTGCAATATCTTGTCTGTAAACTCACTGCCTTCCCACGGCTGCACCTTATTCAGCGAATCCTGTAGCTGCTGCATGGCTTTCTGCGAATTTTTTAACAGCTCAGCAAGATTTTTGAGATTTTTCCCATCCATCAACACCTTGCCCGTATCCGGATCAATCACAATAGCATCAAAACCGCCTTTAAGCCCTTCCATAGCCTTACGATCAGCATCAGTAACAAACAGCTCCGGATTATTCAGCCCCATCAGAATATAGGCTGGATTACCATACCGAATCGACATATAAGCACTGCGCGCAATACCGGTAAGACCCACCAGATTATCCTGCAACATCATCGGCGTAAGCGGCTTATTCGAGAAAGAACCACTAAATATCAACCGGTGGGCAAAATAACTGGTAAACGGCTCACGGTCGCCGAGCAGCGTATGCATATATTTAGCGCGCGAATCATGTATCTGCTCATCAAACAACTGCGTCACCTCAGGATACTTCGGCGTATAGGCTTCCGGATTATTCCTGATTCTGTCCATCAGCACCTTCATATCACTGGTATTTTTAGCCCTGAGCCGCTTCCAGATATCTGAGCCCAGCGCCAGCATATCCTTTAATTGCGCCCCTTTGGCTTGCTTACCCCCCAGTGCACTGGCCGCATCCTGTAAAGCCTTGGCGTGCTGCGCCTTGTGTTTGAGCACATCAACCGCAATACCCGTAACCACCTCACTTAAATTCAGGTCACCAAATAAATCACTGAAGATTGAACTATTCTTATTATTCGGTGCTATCGGTGGCGTAGTACCTACCTTGGGTTTATTCGCAGGCTGGGTACCCGTGTTCACCGGATCATCATTAAAACCATCATCCTGATTGGGTGGTAGCGGCGTGGGTGGTGCCTTCTTATCCGCATCACCAAAATAAAGTATATCGCCGTTTTCGTGAATATCCTTAAACTCTTCTGCCTCATCCACATTATTGAGCATATAGATACTGCCGGCAAAAGTTTTCATTAAAAACCCCAGCGACAAAAAAGACTCAAAATTAAACTGATGCAAATAATCAGCCTTGAAATCCTTGGCACTCTCCAGCATATCCCAGCCATCATTGCGCGGATCATAATTTTTATTGATCATGCCATTCATAAAGTCGCCGCGTTTATCCGCCGGAATATCCCCCAGCCCCGCCTGCTGCCACACCTCATCATCCTTAGTAATGTCCGCCGGCGCCGGTGCCGGCAAGCCTACGCCGGCACGAGCCTTCGCCATCTCATTGGCATTACTGCGCCCCTGACGGATGATGCGCTCGCGCGCACTCACCTGCGCCGGATTTTCCTTCTCGCCCGCCGTCCCTTTATTGGGCGTGATTTGCAGCCCCAGAAACGTGGCATAGCCATCCACCCCGTCCTTTACCCAGCGCAAAATGCGCCAAGCGGTAATATGATGCACCTGCTGGCGCAAATTTTTATCCAAATTATCGGTAATCGACACATCGCGCCACGCATTAAAGCGCGCCACCATCTCCGGTTGCGTATCAAACTCAAGAGATGTATCCTTATTCATAATCTCATAATTCTTTAATTTGAATTTGCGCTTTTGCTGCATCTGCTTGGCTAATGCCGGATGTTTGGCTAAAACCTGCATCGGCATACCATGCTCCCAGCAGCGCGCATACATATCATGCAAGGCAATCTGTGCCACCACATGCCCCATCCCCAGATTGCTTTTAAACTGCTCCCCCGGCGGATAGCCGCCGCCGATATCGGCATGTACTCCGGGATAGGTGTATTCGCGAAATTCACCGCCACCGCCATGCGGATAGCCGCCATCAATACAGATGCTTTCTACAGAAAAGCTTTTGCGCTGCTCATGTCCGGCCACAAAGTGGTAGCAGCTTTTAACAAAGCGTGCGGCAGCGGCGCGCTCCAGCGACATGGTGCCATGCGCCCAGCCAAAATGGCCGCTAATCATCGACACCAGCGGCGACATACCCACATTGGCCACCGTATCAAACAGGCCGGCCATTTCAATACTGATGGGAATGCCTCTCAGCTTCAGATAAATAAACTCCGGCTTGCCGGCATTGCTCTGCGCGCTGTTATTCGCACCGCCCTGTGGCTGCGGGTTAGCCTGTGACTGTTTAGGCTGTGGCTGAGGGTTAGCCTGTGGCTGTTTAGGTTGTGACTGCGGGTTATTATTGGCCTGAGGTGGTTTGGTTGGGCCGCCATTGGCCTCTTCCTCTTGTTCTTGCGCTGCTTTAATGGCTTCTTTTTCTTTATCCGGATATTTACGATAGTATTTGCGCAGTTTGACGCGCTGCTCCTGCCGCTGTTTGAGCAATTGTTCCAGCTGCTCTTTGGCCTCGGCATTTTCCGGCCGCTCCAGCAGATAATCCAGCAGCCAGTTGATAAAGGTGCGCCCTTCCGCCGCGCCACGGGAAAAACCGATTACATACAGCTTAATCGCCTGCGGCAGCGGCTTATTGCCCGGCGCCGGCACCAGCGCATCGATAAACTGGTCGAGCTGAGCTTTGCGCCCGATAGCCGAATCCATGCTTTTAATCATTTTCTGCGCAGTGGTAAGCTTCAGCGGCTTGTCATTATAAACTTTGCATTGTCCCAGCGTGGCACACAGGCGTGTCAGCGCCCAGTTGATTCTGGCTTGGCCATAACGGGCAAAGGCTTCGCCGGCAAAGCCCGGATCCAGATCGCCGATTTCTTCAAAGCGCGTGCCCACACCCTGAATATAATGTTTAAACCAGCCGTTTTCAATCATATCTGGATTGAGGTTATTTTCATCCGGTGTGCCACCGGCGCCCATACAGGCATGATACAGGCGCGTTACATTGCTGGTGCGCGGATAGGTATAGGCGCCAATCAGCTTGGCCTGCGGCGCCGCTGCAGTATGCGCTTTCAGCTCCTGCTCGCTTGGTGGTTCCGCACCAGTAACCACTTTATCCGCTTTTTCGTGATTATTGGTGCCATCAAAGAAAAAGCTGATTTTCAGAATTTTCTGGCATGGCTTGGGAGCATTGCGCGCCTTATAAAAGCAGTCGCCACGATTTTTCTGGATTGCCTCAATTGAGGCCGGCAGGCGCCCGCCCGCCTCAGTGGGAAATATTTTCGGCTTATGGGTTACCGGCCATTTGAATTCAATACTTTTACCGGGCAAGATATCCCCGAGCGTATCCTGCGCCGTTTCTTTGATACCCTCACCAGCATGCTTAAGTTCTTTACCCAGCTGCTTAATCCCATCGCCGATTTTTTTAATCTGTTTACCGGCTTTACTCACCACCCCACCCAGTGCATTGCTGCCTGCGCCACTCTTATTGCCGCTGGCACTGGCACTATTCGTACTGCTGCCACTGCTGGCGGGTTTGCTGCTGGCGCCGGGCGGCGGCGGATTGGGCGTATTGCTGGCCTCATCCTTACCTAATCCCAGCCCATTTAACACATCAGGAATCGAAATTTTATTGTTATTGGGGTTATTACCTGCCATCGTACTCTCCTTTAATAATTATTTCTGGCTGCTCACTGGCAGCTTACCTTCGGCTTCTAACTGCTTGATATAGCGCGGCAGAATTACCTGCGGAATTGTTTTGCGTTCCGCCTTAATCGCATCCAGCTTCGCCTTGTTTTTACGGTAATCCGCCATCGATTTTATACTCGGGCGCGGCGTGCAGAGTTTCTGGCTTTCAGCAAACAGTTTCCAGTGCACCGGATTACGCCCTTCCTCGATGGTGCCATAAGTAATAAATATCTGGTTGCATGGCAAAAAATGCACCGTAATATTGGCTACCTCACCAAAATCATCACCCGCCGATGGCGGTGGTGGCGGCAGCGGAATATCGGTAGAATAATATTCATCATATTGATTAATAATAGCCAATTCCTTACGATCAAAATTTACTCCTGGCAAATCTAATACTCTGGGTTGCCAGCCCGGATACGGTAATACTTTCCAGGAAATATGCATAGTCATCCCCGGCGTCCATTTTGCCCGCAATGCGGCCGCACCACAGGTATTGCCACCACCATAGCGCATTTTGCCAACATCATAATCATCTATGCCCGGCGTATCTGGAATACAGCCGCCGCCGATACTGCCACCAGCCATATTTTCATAGTTATATTCAATTGCTTCTACCGGCGCGGCATACATGCGGTTTTTACCTGAGGTAATGCCTACAAAAGGCTCAAAGCGGTTTGCACAGCTTGTAAGCTGCAAAGCCGCCAGCAGCGCCAGCCCTAGCCATTTTTTCTGCATCTTTTCTGCCTTTCTTATTAGTTTCAAATTTAATAATATTTTCAATGCATTCTATTCTGCTATCTTATTACTACAGTCATCAATTTACATTGTTATGCGTCAATTTTTAGGGTGTTAATTATTATTTCTGGCTGCTCACTGGCAGCTTACCTTCGGCTTCTAACTGCTTGATATAGCGCGGCAGAATTACCTGCGGAATTGTTTTGCGTTCCGCCTTAATCGCATCCAGCTTCGCCTTGTTTTTACGGTAATCTGCCATCGATTTTATACTCGGGCGCGGCGTGCAGAGTTTCTTACTTTCGGCAAACTGTTTCCAGTACTCGCGCTGGCGTCCTTCCTCTACCGTGCCATAAGTAATAAATATCTGGTTGCATGGCAAAAAATGCACCGTAATATTATCTACCTTACCAAAATCATCACCCGCCGATGGCGGCGGCGGCAGCGGAATATCGGTAGAATAATATTCATTATAACTATCAATAATCCGCTTTTCTTTTTGATCTACATTTACGCCCGGTAAATCTAATCCTCTGGCTTGCCAGCCCGGATACGGTAATACTTTCCAGGAAATATGCATAGTCATCCCCGGCGTCCATTTTGCCCGTAACGCGGCTGCACCACAGGTAGAGCCACCACCATAGCTTAATTTACCCACATCATAATCATCTACTCCCGGCGTATTCGGAATACAGCCGCCGCCAATACTGCCGCCACTTATATTTTCATAATTGTATTCATATGCTTCTACCGGCGCGGCATACATGCGGTTTTTACCTGAGGTAATGCCTACAAAAGGCTCAAAGCGGTTTGCACAGCTTGTAAGCTGCAAAGCCGCCAGCAACGCCAGCCCTAGCCATTTTTTCTGCATCTTTTCTGCCTTTCTTATTAGTTTCAAATTTAATAATATTTTCAATGCATTCTATTCTGCTATCTTATTACCATAGTCATCAATTTACATTGTTATGCGTCAATATTTAGAGTGTTAATTATTATTTCTGGCTGCTCACTGGCAGCTTACCTTCGGCTTCTAACTGCTTGATATAGCGCGGCAGAATTACCTGCGGAATTGTTTTGCGTTCCGCCTTAATCGCATCCAGCTTCGCCT
>NZ_MEIR01000045.1 GCF_002777825.1 Snodgrassella alvi
AGCACTGAGTACTGACACAATCACCGAGTCATCCGGTAATTTAGGTTGATAATAGTAAGCACAGCGGCTTAAGCCAACAATTGCGCAGCTCATAGCAATAGTAACAGGATGACTTTCTTGTAATTGCACAGCCCAAGCTTTACGTGCCTTGGTAGGCACTATAGCTTTTTTATGATTTCCTCCTGAAGCTGAGATTTTAAACTGAGCTCGGCAAACATTTGCTTAAGCTTACGGTTTTCAGCTTCCAGTTCCTTTAAACGTTTGATATCGGACGTTTCCATACCACCGTATTTTTCCCGCCATTTATAAAAAGTCGAGTTGCCGATGGCATATTTACGGCAAAGTTCTTTAACAGGAATACCGGCTTCAGCTTCTTTTAAAATAGCTACGATTTGATGTTCAGTCATTTTTTTCATGCTTAAATCCTCAATGGGTTAATAAAGAGAATTTTCTACTTCAGAGCTGTACTATTTTAGGGGGTAGTTACAAGTTTATCCAGATAACGGGTAATCCTGCCAGCAGGTAAACTAACCGCAATATCAATGCCTAACGCCTCACGATTAAAGTCATCTATCACATTGAAAGTTCTAAAACGCTGTTGATTGCGACTGCTGTCACTCATAAAATCCATTGACCAGCATTCACCTTGTTTACTGGGTACTGATAGCCTTTCTGGATTTCGTGGAGGAATGCGCTGTTTACGCTTTACCCTGAGATTAAGCTTTAATTCACAATACACCCGATACACGCGTTTATGATTCCATTTATAGCCGAGCTTTCTGATACGATTAAAACACTTGGGAAAGCCCCAGCGTAAATGCCTGTCAGTGATAGCACTGAGTACTGACACAATCACCGAGTCATCCGGTAATTTAGGTTGATAATAGTAAGCACAGCGGCTTAAGCCAACAATTGCGCAGCTCATAGCAATAGTAACAGGATGACTTTCTTGTAATTGCACAGCCCAAGCTTTACGTGCCTTGGTAGGCACTATAGCTTTTTTATGATTTCCTCCTGAAGCTGAGATTTTAAACTGAGCTCGGCAAACATTTGCTTAAGCTTACGGTTTTCAGCTTCCAGTTCCTTTAAACGTTTGATATCGGACGTTTCCATACCACCGTATTTTTCCCGCCATTTATAAAAAGTCGAGTTGCCGATGGCATATTTACGGCAAAGTTCTTTAACAGGAATACCGGCTTCAGCTTCTTTTAAAATAGCTACGATTTGATGTTCAGTCATTTTTTTCATGCTTAAATCCTCAATGGGTTAATAAAGAGAATTTTCTACTTCAGAGCTGTACTATTTTAGGGGGTAGTTACAAGTTTATCCAGATAACGGGTAATCCTGCCAGCAGGTAAACTAACCGCAATATCAATGCCTAACGCCTCACGATTAAAGTCATCTATCACATTGAAAGTTCTAAAACGCTGTTGATTGCGACTGCTGTCACTCATAAAATCCATTGACCAGCATTCACCTTGTTTACTGGGTACTGATAGCCTTTCTGGATTTCGTGGAGGAATGCGCTGTTTACGCTTTACCCTGAGATTAAGCTTTAATTCACAATACACCCGATACACGCGTTTATGATTCCATTTATAGCCGAGCTTTCTGATACGATTAAAACACTTGGGAAAGCCCCAGCGTAAATGCCTGTCAGTGATAGCACTGAGTACTGACACAATCACCGAGTCATCCGGTAATTTAGGTTGATAATAGTAAGCACAGCGGCTTAAGCCAACAATTGCGCAGCTCATAGCAATAGTAACAGGATGACTTTCTTGTAATTGTACAGCCCAAGCTTTACGTGCTTGAGTAGGCACTATAGCTTTTTTATGATTTCCTCCTGAAGCTGAGATTTTAAACTGAGCTCAGCAAACATCTGCTTAAGCTTACGGTTTTCAGCCTCTAACTCCTTTAAACGTTTGATATCGGACGTTTCCATACCACCGTATTTATCACGCCATTTATAAAAAGTTGAATTGCCGATGCCATATTTACGACAAAGCTCTTTGACAGGAATACCGGCTTCAGCTTCTTTTAAAATAGATACGATTTGATGTTCAGTCATTTTTTTCATGCTTAAATCCTCAATGGGTTAATAAAGAGAATTTTCTACTTTTATGCTGTACTATTTTAGGGGATAGTTACAATTGTGTTAGAACGAATGCCGATGAGTAGGTAGTGTCTGTCAGATTAAGTTTAAGCTAGTACAGATCATAGTAGTAATCGGTCTGCCCGTGTCTGCTGTGTTTTTTGCTTAGTCATCTTCTAAGGCGAATCTAATTGCTTCTTTTACTCTTTTGTTTTTCTTGTTTTTAGGTAAGAATTCTTCGCAATTTAATAGTTTATTGAATTCGTTCTCTCCCAGTATATCCTTGACGTGACATAATATTATATCAAGGTCTGAAACAGGGTCTTTAGCATGATCAGATAGATCCAGCGACAGATACCACTCTTTTAAAAATTGGATTGCCTCGTCTTTATTTATTTTTAACATTAGCTCAAAAGCAGGCAATTGCATTACTTTAGCTTTGATTAAAAATTCAAGTAAAGGCGTAGCTGTTGCAACGTCTGCATGATCAATAAAATCTTGTTTTGCTTTTTCATCTGATATTTCCTTGAGTAAATTATTGTATGCACGTTCATACTCTAGCAATGTATCAATTAACATGGATTTTTACCTTATCTTTTGTGAATTTATCTCTATATTTTTTTACTTATAGCAGATTTATCTGTCTTCATCTTGCTCTAATGCAAATTTAATGGCTTCTTGGACTCTTTTGTTTTTTTTGTTTTTGCGTAAGAACTCTTTACTGTTTAATACTTTCTCTAGCTCTTCCTTGCCCAGAATATTTTTTATATCAGCAAACATACTCTTTAAATCTGCCACTTGGTCTTTTGCGTGATTGGCAAGATCCTGAGACAGATACAGATCTTTTATAAGTGTTAGTGCTTTATCCTTATTGATTTTTAACATTAATTTGTACGCAGGTAGCTCTATACCTATGATTCTTAATTTAATCAAATTTTCAAGCAAAGATGTAGCAATCGAAACATCTGTATGTTCGATAAAATATTGTCTTTCCTTATCATTTACTATTTCTTCCCATAATTTCACTTCTGCATCTTTATACTCTTGTAAAGCATTAATTAGCATTTTTTAACCCTGCCTTTCTTTTCAATATCTTTTAAAAAAACATTGTCCTTAATTTTCCAGTCCATCACTCCTCCCTTAGTTCGTCCTTTTAACTCCACATTTTTACCTTTAGTATTTATATCTACATAGTAATCTGCCCCTAAAGCTCCTGTACTCCTTTTTATGGCATCTCGATTCACAGGTTTGACTTTTACAGAAGTTGCACTTATCCCTCCTCTGCTATCGTTGGGGTTAAATTTAAACCCTTCATCTTTAAATCTTTTAAATTCCTCATTAGACATAAAGCGACGTACAATTCCTGGATTTTCAGGTATACCATCTTTAAGTTTACTGCCTGCTAACCCCCACGGATCAATCCAAGTCAACCCATTAGGTGCATACTGATACAGATTCAAGCCACCCAGCAGCCCTATCGGATCCGGCTGGGTAAAGCGGCCTATATCCGGATCATAGTACCTGAAGGTATTGTAATGTAGTCCGGTTTCTCTGTCTAAATATTGTCCCTGATATCTGAGGTTTTGCTCTACTGATTCGTGTTCGATTTCATGAATCCGTTTTCCCCAGAGCTGAAAACTGCATTCCCACAGTATTTTACCGTTTTCATCAGTCAACTCTTCCGGACACCCATTCAGATCAGTGTGGAAGTACATGACTTTTTCGGGGTCATTACCTCTTTTGTCTATCCGCGCCAGTGGTTCGTAGCTGTTCTGGTCAGTATAGATATACAGGCTGCGGTGCTGATTCAGGCTGGTTTCCTGAATCATTTTTAACCCGTCCCACAGGAAGCGGGTGCGGTTGTAGGGTTTGCCGTCGCGGTCTATCTGATGTTTTTCGATACACCGGCCAAGGGCGTCGTAGACGTAGCCGTAACGCTGGCTGCGGTTTAGTTGTTCGATGCGTACTTCGCTCAGGCGGTGTTCAGCGTCGTAGTGGTAGTGCTGGGTAGCACCGATGGTTTGTTTGGTCTGGGTTCGGCCGTGCTCGTCATAGCGGTAGTAGTGCCCTCTGAAATGCAGTAGCTGGTTACAGCGAATCAGGTTGTGATTGCTGTAGTCTTCTCTGCATTTGCTATCCAGCAGGTTAGCGGCCGCATCACATTGCAGGGTTTCCCCGTATCTCTGGTTGCGGCAGCCTTCGATTCTGCCGGTGCGATCATAGCGGTAATCGGTCTTGACCGTGTTTGCTGTGTTTTTGCTTAATCATCTTCTAAGGCGAATCTAATTGCTTCTTTCACTCTTTTGTTTTTCTTGTTTTTAGGTAAGAATTCTTCGCAATTTAATAGTTTATTGAATTCATTCTCTCCCAGTATATCCTTGACGTGACATAATATTATATCAAGGCCTGAAACAGGGTCTTTAGCATGATCAGATAGATCCAGCGACAGATACCACTCTTTTAAAAATTTGATTGCCTTGTCTTTATTTATTTTTAACATTAGCTCAAAAGCGGGCAATTGCATTACTTTAGATGCGATTAAGAATTCAAGTAAAGGCGTAGCTGTTGCAACATCTGCATGATCAATAAAATCTTGCTTTGCTTTTTCATCTGATATTTCCTTGAGTAAATTATTGTATGCACGTTCATGCTCTAGCAATGTATCAATTAACATGGATTTTTACCTTATACTTTTGTGAATTTATCTCTATATTTTTTTACTTATAGCAGATTTATCTGTCTTCATCTTGCTCTAATGCAAATTTAATGGCTTCTTGGACTCTTTTGTTTTTTTTGTTTTTGCGTAAGAATTCTTTACTGTTTAATACTTTCTCTAGCTCTTCCTTGCCCAGAATATTTTTTATATCCGCAAACATACTCTTTAAGTCTGCCACTTGGTCTTTTGCGTGATTGGCAAGATCCTGAGACAGATACAGATCTTTTATGAGTGTTAGTGCTTTATCCTTATTAATTTTTAACATTAATTCATACGCAAGTCGCTCTACATTTAGAATTCTTAATTTAATCAAATTTTCAAGCAATGATGTAGCAATCGAAACATCTGTATGTTCGATAAAATATTGCTCCTCCTTATCGTTTACTATTTCTTTCCATAATTTCACTTCGGCATCTTTATACTTTTGCAAAGCATCAATTAGCATTTTTTAACTCTGCCTTTCTTTTCAATATCTTTTAAAAAAACATTGTCCTTAATTTTCCAGTCCATCACTCCTCCCTTAGTTCGTCCTTTTAATTCCACATTTTTACCTTCAGTCTTTATATCTACATAGTAATCTGCCCCTAAAGCTCCTGTACTCCTTTTTATGGCATCTCGATTCACAGGTTTGACTTTTACAGAAGTTGCACTTATCCCTCCTCTGCTATCGTTGGGATCAAATGTAAATCCTTCATTTGTAAATATTTTAAATTCCTTTTTAGACATAAAGCGACGTACAATTCCTGGATTTTCAGGTATACCATCTTTAAGTTTACTGCCTGCTAACCCCCACGGATCAATCCAAGTCAACACATTAGGCGCATACTGATACAGATTAAAGCCACCCAGCAGTCCAATCGGGTCTGGCTGAGTAAATCTACCTATATCCGGATCATAATACCTGAAGGTATTGTAATGTAAGCCGGTTTCTCTGTCTAAATATTGTCCCTGATATCTGAGATTCTGCTCTATGGGTTCGTGTTCGATTTCATGAATCCGTTTTCCCCAGAGCTGAAAACTGCATTCCCACAGTATTTTACCGTTTGCATCGGTAAGCTCTTCCGGACAGCCGTTCAGGTCGGTATGGAAGTAGCGGATATGTTGTTCATAGTTGCCGTCTGTGTCTATCCGCGCCAGTGGTTCGTAGCTGTTCTGGTCGGTGTAGATATACAGGCTGGTGGGGTGATTCGGGCCGGTTTCCTGAATCATTCTTAAGCCGTCCCACAGGAAGCGGGTACGATTGTAGGGTTGGCCGTCGCGGTCTATCTGATGCTTTTCGATACGCCGGCCTAAGGCGTCGTAGACGTAGCCGTAACGCTGGCTGCGGTTTAGTTGTTCGATGCGTACTTCGCTCAGGCGGTGTTCAGCGTCGTAGTGGTAGTGCTGGGTGGCGCCGATGCTCTGTTTGGTTTGAGTTCGGCCGTGCTCGTCGTAGCTGTAGTGGTGTTCTCTGAAATGCAGGAGCTGGTTACAGCGGATGACATTCTGATTGCTGGGGTCTAATTCTATTGGCCGTCTGTGGTCTAATAGGTTAGCAGCAGCATCATATTGCAGGGTTTCCCAGTATCTCTGGTTACGACAGCCTTCGATTCTGCCGGTGCGATCATAGCGGTAACCGGTCTTAACCGTGTTTGCTGTGTTTTTGCTTAATCATCTTCTAAGGCGAATCTAATTGCTTCTTTCACTCTTTTGTTTTTCTTGTTTTTAGGTAAGAATTCTTCTTATTGTTATTTCAATTCTGCAATTTTATTCTCTTGCCACCACAGACAATACCTTTTGTAAAAGCTAAATCTATTGCACGTTTTGCACTTTCAAAAATATAACTATATAAACTCTCATAGTTTTCAAATTCGGGATCTAAAATAAAAAATTTTTCATTTAACGGTTTAAAAAAACTCTCTTTTACTTCTCTTAACCCATATGGAGCCTGGTTCTTATCAGGAATGCAAATAGAGATAGAAATAACATACTCCTTATCTGATGGATAACGCATTGACCTTTTGAAAACCCCAATACCATTTGTAGCCCGTGAACTAATCATTATTAAAATACGCCACTCTTTTAAATCTAAAATATTTATTCGCGGTAACAAGTTATCAATATATTTGTTCAATTCTACCCACATGAAATGCATATTCACATTGTCATTAATTTTTGGTACTTCAGTAGGCAATGACACCATTATTTTTTTTTCCATAATATACCTTGTAAAATAGTTAACACCATTTGTTCTTTTTAGTACTGGGTCTATAACGTTTATCTCTTTCTCGATTGTGTGGCAATTCATGTCCTAATCTTCTTAAAAGTCTAACTCTTCCTGCCTCAATTCTTTTCATTTTACCTTTAGTTATTCCTCTATAAATACGGACTACTTTCGATTCTGCATTTCCAAAGTTAGGGTCTTTCCGTACTTTTCTCGCACTCGTATAAGCACGTCTATTTTGTCCATCAGCCATTACATCTTCTGCTTTACCAATTCCTGTTTTAGCACGACGTCCAGATTCCTTATCAATTACATCATATAAAACCCAATCTCCATTAGTGTCATTACTATTTTTATGCCATCCAAGTGGATC
>NZ_MEIR01000046.1 GCF_002777825.1 Snodgrassella alvi
CAGGTGGCGGAATTGGTAGACGCGCATGGTTCAGGTCCATGTGCCAGCAATGGTGTGGAAGTTCGAGTCTTCTCCTGGGCACCAGAATTCCGAAAAAAGATATCTAAGTAATTAGATATCTTTTTTATTTCCGATGTTAGTAAAATCCTTAAATCTAGAAATTTTCCTATAAATAACTTTAAATATCAAATATTTATTTGATAACATATTAAAATGTAAATTACAGTTTAACCCAGTATATGCATGCTGTTATTAGCTAGAATAAACTACTTGAACAATGTTTAAATGGTAAATCTTCATGGTCATCAAAAATGACATAAATAAAGTATGACATTATGTATTGATCTTCGAGAGCAGCCGTAAAACCATAATTAGATACAAAGCCAGCAAACAGACAAGAAATAAAAAGGTTTATATATAGCGATTAAATTATTCCCATATAATTTGTACAGTATAAAATGCATCAATACCTGATAAAACAAGATCTGTATTGCCAGTTTAATTGATAGTATCAAATCACCCTGTGCACCATCACAACTAAAATTGCGATAATTTTTATTTACCCAGAGAATTATTTAATGTATTTGATAATCAAATTGCATGCCATAAGCAGTCAATTGAACAGTTTAGATACTGTATACAGCATATTTTGTAAAAACAAAAAATTCCCTTGTTAATCAATAACTGTCATTATCGATCCCAGCATAGCTATTGACAATCCATACCAAGAATATATAATGCACGACTTCGCTGAACGCAGCAATCTAATAGTTGCAGTAGCAAATAAGCCCAGGTGGCGGAATTGGTAGACGCGCATGGTTCAGGTCCATGTGCCAGCAATGGTGTGGAAGTTCGAGTCTTCTCCTGGGCACCAGAATTCCGAAAAAAGATATCTAAGTAATTAGATATCTTTTTTATTTCCGATGTTAGTAAAATCCTTAAATCTAGAAATTTTCCTATAAATAACTTTAAATATCAAATATTTATTTGATAACATATTAAAATGTAAATTACAGTTTAACCCAGTATATGCATGCTGTTATTAGCTAGAATAAACTACTTGAACAATGTTTAAATGGTAAATCTTCATGGTCATCAAAAATGACATAAATAAAGTATGACATTATGTATTGATCTTCGAGAGCAGCCGTAAAACCATAATTAGATACAAAGCCAGCAAACAGACAAGAAATAAAAAGGTTTATATATAGCGATTAAATTATTCCCATATAATTTGTACAGTATAAAATGCATCAATACCTGATAAAACAAGATCTGTATTGCCAGTTTAATTGATAGTATCAAATCACCCTGTGCACCATCACAACTAAAATTGCGATAATTTTTATTTACCCAGAGAATTATTTAATGTATTTGATAATCAAATTGCATGCCATAAGCAGTCAATTGAACAGTTTAGATACTGTATACAGCATATTTTGTAAAAACAAAAAATTCCCTTGTTAATCAATAACTGTCATTATCGATCCCAGCATAGCTATTGACAATCCATACCAAGAATATATAATGCACGACTTCGCTGAACGCAGCAATCTAATAGTTGCAGTAGCAAATAAGCCCAGGTGGCGGAATTGGTAGACGCGCATGGTTCAGGTCCATGTGCCAGCAATGGTGTGGAAGTTCGAGTCTTCTCCTGGGCACCAGAATTCCGAAAAAAGATATCTAAGTAATTAGATATCTTTTTTTATTTCTAGATATATAAGCAACTTTCTATTAAGCTTATCATTATTTATTTTTAACTATCTGCGTAAGTAATTAATTGAACAAGCAGAAAGCAGCGAGAAGGAAATATATATTACTTCTGTTCATCAGCAGGTAATAGATTAAATGCCTATTCTTTATCAGTACATACTCGTACCAGTACCAAACTAATGGCAAAATAAGAACAATAAGCCTAGCCTGTGCTCCCCCAATTAGTGGCATTTAATAATATGGTTTTACTGTACAAAATACATCAAGCGGAACATATAGATACCGGGAACCATAATACATACCGCAAGTATGACAGAGCAATGCGCGGGCATTTATTGTAATGACTAAAATAAAAGGTGCTAATGCCAACAATAAAAGCTGCGATCAGCAAAACAGCCTGAATAGGAATATGGGTAAAGTCTATTGATTCCAAACGCAGAGTATTGGTATAGATACCAATAAACGCGGTCATAGATGCAGTTTTAATCCGACTGTTAAAGAGTAGGGAAAAACCGAGTACCCCAAAAAGCTGGCAATCAGGCGGAAACATGCACTCCAGACAGGATAAAAGTTAGGGAAGAGCATTGTCTCCAGTGCTATATGAATGCTGCCAGCAACTACCCAGGCGGCAAAAGTAGCACAAAATTACGGCCACCACACAGGCTACCCGCTGAATACCTGAGGAAAAATCCAGTTTAGCCAAATTCAATACACCGGTTATCAATGGAAAGCAGGGAAGCAAAACAGCATCGCAGCTCTATAGCCAGCAGTATGCTGAATATTTATTTTTAACAGTAAATAACTGGCGCCAATAACTAAAAAATACAGGCTCGAAGCCATAGCAGCAGCCAACATAGTTACCGTAAACTGATTTCAGTGTTTGTATAACAATGTGCGCCGCAATGCCCGACCAAAACCTGAAGCAATCATCACCCCCAGCATTTCTAGCAGGTCATCACGAATTAGAAAAGTAAAAGAGGAACAGGTAATAGCAGCAAACAAAGCTGACTGGCACAGGCGATATAGAACTGGCTGATTTTCAATTTTTGCCAAAAACTGATCTGGATAGCGGATAAGCTTGCTTTCACTCATGTGCTGATAACGCGCCTGTATTTTTATTAATAGCGTTTCGAGTAATTGGATATTTACAGATATTAATACCAACCCCCTGACTATTGGTGAATTCGGTTTTGAACTGCTTGCTGTTGCGGCAGGTAGAATTAATTTATGTCATCGTAATATTCGCCTGATTTGCTACCCCAAGCATATGAGAGAAATGACGTATTGACTGTTTAATGCGGTGGTTACCAGTTGTCAGTTTGTAATGATAATTTCTCAGCTAAACCGAATAATTTTCCATCTGATCAGAACAGGGAAGTGGCATTGCCACATTTGCTGTCTGGTCAGCACTCGTTAATGCCGGTAACGGTGCCAGTTTGCAACATTACAACTTACTGTCAGATGCAGCTGCTGCAAAAAAATGGCAAATAATTCTACTTAGTAACATCACAGAATAAACTAAAAATTTAATTACACCAGCCAGTTTTGTATCCTTTTTACAGCGTTTAGAGATGAATGTTATTTTTTATATAAAATAAACAATAATATTGCTAATTTTAAATTATATAAATAAAAAAATACCAAAATATTGTGTAAATAAACAATATATTTATGTCTTTTTAATAAAAATAGACATAAAAAACCAGGCAACCTCATAATCATTTACCTTAATGCTGTATTTTTTAATGCCAATAATTCTTAAATTGCAACAAAATTATTTTTAATAAAACCAAACAACTAGCATATTTTTTTGCTCAATTTAGCCTTTACCTACCCAAATTTCAGCATTAATCCGCACATCACTCAGTCGTATACCGCTATCCATCAAACATAACCCAAGTTGAAATCAGCACATGATGTAGCTAGAATTTGCCAACATTAACATTCAATAAGCATAAAATGCACATAAAGAAACTTGCTCTGTTGGTAAATCTGTTGGGTAGTGGCTTGTTACAAGTCTATGCTGCACCGATGTCTGAAATGACAGATCAACTCGAGCGAAAACAGCAACAGCAAATTATTCGCGAACAGCAGCGGCAACAGCAATTCCAGCAGCAAATGCAGCCGGATATTAACGTGCGTTTGCAGCCGGAAGAAGAAAACCTGCCGCAGGCAGGCAAACTAATCACAGATGAAAAGCCCTGCTTTGCTATCAATAGCATCATTTTGACTGGTGAAGAAGCGGGGCGTTTTCAGTTTGCCCTGAAAAAAGCCATCCGTCAGAGTCATTTCACGCCCGGCATGTGTCTGGGCGCCAAGGGTGTTAATCAACTCATGACACTGGCACAAAATGCCGTCATTGAACGTGGTTATACCACCACCCGTATTCTGGCCAGTCCGCAAGACCTTAGCAGCGGGAAATTACAACTAAGTGTTATTCCCGGGCGCATCCATGCCATTCGTTACAATTTGGATAATGCTACTAGTACCCATGTTGGGCGCATCCGCCATATTCAGAATGAATTTCCAGCCAGAGCTGGTGACATCCTGAATCTACGTAAGCTAGAGCAGGGTATGGAAAACCTGCGTCGAGTACCTACCGCTGAAGCAGATATCCAGATTGTACCGGCAGAAGAACCCAATCAGAGTGATGTCGTGATTAGCTGGACTCAGCGTACTGTACCCGTGCGATTAAGTCTTAACGTAGACGATTCCGGCAGCCATTCAACCGGGCGTTATCAGGGCGGGGCTACCTTGTCAGTCGATAATCCATTGGGATTAAGTGATTTATTCTACATCAACTACAACCATGATTTAGGTGGTAAAGACAGCTACTTCAGCGACGAAGGAAAAACCGGCAGCGGTACTCATGGCTATGCCTTGCATTATTCCATTCCTATCGGTAACTGGCTAATGGCATTTAACCGCAACCATTATCGCTACCATCAAGCAGTAGCCGGTTATAGCGAAAACTATGACTACAGCGGCAACAGCGACAATACTGATTTTGGCATTACCCGCGTGTTGTATCGCAACAGCCACCGCAAAACCGACATGACTGCCAAACTGTGGCGGCGCGAATCACACAATTTCATTAACGATGCCGAAATCGAAGTCCAGCAACGACGGACAGCTGGCTGGACAGTCAACCTGAACCATCAAGAGTACATCGGCAACGCCACCCTCAACTTAGGAATAGGCTACAAACGCGGCACTGGTGCGAGTAACAGCTTACGTGCGCCCGAAGAAGAATTTGGTGAAGGCACCTCACGCATGAAAATCATCACTGCTGATGTTGGCTTCATGTTGCCATTTATCTGGGGTAAACAACATCTAAGCTACGACAGCAACTTTCACGGCCAGTGGAACAAAACTCCATTAATCACCCAAGACCAAATTTCCATAGGTGGGCGTTATACCGTTCGAGGCTTTAATGGCGAAATGAGCCTGATGGGAGAACGCGGCTGGTATTGGAACAACAACCTCAACTGGCAATACAAAGCAGGGCAACAGGTATATCTAGGGCTGGATGTTGGCCACGTTGCCGGGCCAGCCACCGAGATGCAGCTAGGAAAAACACTGGCCGGAGCCGTAATCGGCTTTAAGGGGCAAATCAAAGCAGGCGGACAATGGTACTACGACATCTTTGCCGGCAAACCCATATACAAACCCCAATATTTCCGTACTCCCAAAACCAGCGTTGGCTTTAGCCTCAACTACAGCATGTAACAAACCAACAAGCACACACAAAAAAACAGCAAGAATTTAAAGGGAAAATCATGAACAAAAACCGCTACAAAGTCATCTACAACAAACACCGCGGACAAATGGTAGCCGTTGCCGAAAACATCACCAGCGCCGGCAAAACCAGTGCCGACCGCAGCAGCAGCGGCAGCAACATCATCAGCAGCCTGTTGGCCAAATTACCCATTTTAACCGGTTCCATCCTACTCGGACTGGGCTTATGCGTATTGGTAGATAACAATGTCATAGCGGCCGAAATTCATGCCGACTCATCCGCTCCTAAAAGTCAACAACCGACCATCCTGCCAAGCGCCAACGGCACCCCGCAGATTAACATCCGCACCCCGAGCAAACGCGGCGTATCCATCAACCAATACCGGCAGATGGACATCGACCAGAAAGGCGCCATCCTCAACAACAGCCGCAAAAGCACCCAAACCCGTCAGGCAGGCTGGATACAGGGCAACCCGTGGTTAGCGTCTGGCGAAGCCCGCATCATCGTCAACCAGATCAACAGCAGCAATCCCAGCCAGCTTAACGGCTACATCGAAGTAGCCGGACGGCGTGCCGAAGTCATCATGGCCAATCCGGCCGGTATCAACATCAACGGCGGCGGCTTCATCAACGCTGCCGGCGTTACCCTCACCACTGGCCGCCCTCAGATTAACGATGGCCAAATCAACGGCATCCAAATCAACCAGGGCAACATCAGCATCAACGGCAAAGGCCTTGACAGCAGAGACAGCGACTACACCCATATTCTCAGCAAAGCAGCGCAAATCAACGCCGGCATCTGGGCTAATAACCTCAACATCATCAGCGGCAGCAACCACATTGATGCCGAAACTCAGCATATCACTTCCACCCAAAGCAACAGCGACACCAAGCCCAGCATCGCCATTGATACCAGCAAACTGGGTGGCATGTATGCCGGTAAAATCGTCCTGATCAGCAACGACAAAGGCGTTGGTATCAACAACGCCGGCCAAATCTTTGCCGGTGCTGGTGGCGTTACCATCAGCGCCGATGGCCATCTGGACAACAGCGGCAGCATCATCGCAGCCGACAAAAGCACCAATGCCGCCGACATAGCGGCCACCGCCGTTAAAACCAACAGCATCAACAACAGCGGCACCCTTTCCAGCCAGGGCAAACTGCAACTACAAAGCCAGCAACTGAGCAACAGCGGCCTCATCACCAGCGCCGACGAACTGAACATCCGCAACCAAAACAGCCTGAGCAACAGCGGAGAAATCAACGGCAGCCGCCTTGACATCATCAGCGGCAGCATCCACAACCAGAATGGCAAAATCATCCAGAGCGGGCAACAAGGATTAAACCTGGAACTGGATCGGCTCAATAACCAAAAAGACAGCCTGATTGGCTATGCACCACAACCAACCGTACCAGAGCAAAACCCGGCGCAGCCAGATAAACCAGCGCAGCCACCAGTAGACGCAGATAAGCAGAGCAAAGCGCCGAGCAGTGCCGAAGGTGCCGGCCAAGCCATAGCCGCACCGAGCACAACCCACAAAACATTCAGCGCCGGTCAAATCATCAGCCACAACGACATCAACAACCAAAACGGCCAGATCATAGCCAACGGCGGCATCGACCTAACTGCTCATAACGGCCTGAGCAACCAGGGCACCCTCAACCTCAACAAACTGCAAGTAAACGGCGAACTACTAGACAACCATCAAGGCAAACTGAATACCAAACAGGCCGATATCCACACCGCCCGACTGGACAACCGTGCCGGACAAATCAGCAGCAGCGGCCAGCTACAGATCACAGGCAAAGAACTGGACAACCGCCAAGGACGCATCCAGTCAGCCGAGCGCATCGCCATCGACAGCGCCCAAGTGAACAACAGCGATCACGGCGTTATCGCCGCGCAGCAACAACTGCAAATCCACAGCAATCAGCTAGACAACAGCAACAGCGGCCAGTTGTGGAGTGGCGGACAGAGCGAAGTGCAAACCGGCAGCCTGAACAACAGCGGCGGCGCCATCGACAGCGACCGCCTGCAACTAACTAGCGACGAGCTCAACAACCAACACGGCGCCATCCGCACATCCGGCAAACAGCAACTTAGCGTGCGCAACCAACTACACAACCAAAACGGCCAAATCGGCAGCAACAGCGACCTCAGCATAACCGCCGGTGATATAAATAACAGCCAGGGCAAAATCATTGCCGGCAAACAAGCCGAGCTGCACACCCGCGCCCTTAACAACCAGCAGGGCAGCATCGATGCCGACAGCATCGACCTAACAGCCGACAGCCTAAACAACAATGCCGGAGCCATCCGCAGCAACCAGCAACTAAACGCCCAGATTAGCCAGCACATCAACAACCAGCAAGGGCAAATCAGCAGCGCAGGTGACCTACAGCTTAACAGCAACACACTAGACAACAGCGCGCAGGGTAAAATCATCGCTGGCAAACAAGCACGCATCCACAACAGCAGCCTCAACAACCACCAAGGCAGCATCGATGCCGACAGCATCGAATTACAAACCAATAGCCTTAACAACCACAGCGGCGCCATTCGTACCAACCAACAACTTAATGCCCAAATCAACCAACAGCTAGACAACCGGCAAGGACAAATCAGCAGCGCCAAAGACCTCAACATTCACGACCAGAACCAACAAAACCTGAGCATAGACAACAGCGAAGATGGCAAAATACTGGCCGGCAACGACCTGAGCATCCAAAGCAAACAGCTCAACAACACCGGCAGCATCGGTGCTGGTCATAACGCCACCATCCAACTGCATAACGACTTCAACGTTGATGCCGACATCAGT
>NZ_MEIR01000047.1 GCF_002777825.1 Snodgrassella alvi
ATAATACCTGAAGGTATTGTAATGTAAGCCGGTTTCTCTGTCTAAATATTGTCCCTGATATCTGAGATTCTGCTCTATGGGTTCGTGTTCGATTTCATGAATCCGTTTTCCCCAGAGCTGAAAACTACATTCCCACAGTATTTTACCGTTTGCATCGGTGAGCTCTTCCGGACAGCCGTTCAGGTCGGTGTGGAAGTAGCGGATATGTTGTTCATGGTTGCCGTCTGTGTCTATGCGTGCCAGTGGTTCGTAGCTGTTCTGGTCGGTATAGATATATAGGCTGGTGGGGTGATTCGGGCCGGTTTCCTGAATCATTCTTAAGCCGTCCCACAGGAAGCGGGTACGGTTGTAGGGTTGGCCGTCGCGGTCTATTTGATGCTTTTCGATACGCCGGCCTAAGGCGTCGTAGACGTAGCCGTAACGCTGGCTGCGGTTTAGTTGTTCGATGCGTACTTCGCTCAGGCGGTGCTCGGCGTCGTAGTGGTAGTGCTGGATAGCGCCGATGGTCTGTTTGGTCTGGGTTCTGCCGTGTTCATCGTAGCGGTAGCGGTGTCCTCTGAAATGCAGCAGCTGGTTACAGCGGATGATATTCTGATTGCCAGGGTCTAATTCTATTGGTCGTCTGTGGTCTAACAGGTTGGCTGCGGCATCATATTGCAGGGTTTCCCAGTATCTCTGGTTGCGACAGCCTTCGATTCTGCCGGTGCGATCATAGCGGTAACCGGTCTTAACCGTGTTTGCTGTGTTTTTGCTTAATCATCTTCTAAGGCGAATCTAATTGCTTCTTTCACTCTTTTGTTTTTCTTGTTTTTAGGTAAGAATTCTTCTTATTGTTATTTCAATTCTGCAATTTTATTCTCTTGCCACCACAGACAATACCTTTTGTAAAAGCTAAATCTATTGCACGTTTTGCACTTTCAAAAATATAACTATATAAACTCTCATAGTTTTCAAATTCGGGATCTAAAATAAAAAATTTTTCATTTAACGGTTTAAAAAAACTCTCTTTTACTTCTCTTAACCCATATGGAGCCTGGTTCTTATCAGGAATGCAAATAGAGATAGAAATAACATACTCCTTATCTGATGGATAACGCATTGACCTTTTGAAAACCCCAATACCATTTGTAGCCCGTGAACTAATCATTATTAAAATACGCCACTCTTTTAAATCTAAAATATTTATTCGCGGTAACAAGTTATCAATATATTTGTTCAATTCTACCCACATGAAATGCATATTCACATTGTCATTAATTTTTGGTACTTCAGTAGGCAATGACACCATTATTTTTTTTTCCATAATATACCTTGTAAAATAGTTAACACCATTTGTTCTTTTTAGTACTGGGTCTATAACGTTTATCTCTTTCTCGATTGTGTGGCAATTCATGTCCTAATCTTCTTAAAAGTCTAACTCTTCCTGCCTCAATTCTTTTCATTTTACCTTTAGTTATTCCTCTATAAATACGGACTACTTTCGATTCTGCATTTCCAAAGTTAGGGTCTTTCCGTACTTTTCTCGCACTCGTATAAGCACGTCTATTTTGTCCATCAGCCATTACATCTTCTGCTTTACCAATTCCTGTTTTAGCACGACGTCCAGATTCCTTATCAATTACATCATATAAAACCCAATCTCCATTAGTGTCATTACTATTTTTATGCCATCCAAGTGGATCCACCCAAGTCAACCCATTAGGCGCATACTGATACAGATTAAACCCACCCAGCAATCCTATCGGATCAGGCTGGGTAAAACGGCCTATATCCGGATCATAATACCTGAAGGTATTGTAATGTAAGCCGGTTTCTCTGTCTAAATATTGTCCCTGATATCTGAGATTCTGCTCTATGGGTTCGTATTCGATTTCATGAATCCGTTTTCCCCAGAGCTGAAAGCTACATTCCCATAGTATTTTACCGTTTTCGTCGGTCAACTCTTCCGGACAGCCATTCAGGTCGGTGTGGAAGTAGCGGATATGTTGTTCATAGTTGCCGTCTGTGTCTATCCGTGCCAGTGGTTCGTAGCTGTTCTGGTCGGTGTAGATATACAGGCTGGTGGGGTGATTCGGGCCGGTTTCCTGAATCATTCTTAAGCCGTCCCACAGGAAGCGGGTACGATTGTAGGGTTGGCCGTCGCGGTCTATCTGATGCTTTTTGATACGCCGGCTAAGGCATCGTAGACGTAGCCGTAACGCTGGCTGTGGTTTAGTTGTTCGATGCGTACTTCGCTCAGGCGGTGTTCAGCGTCGTAGTGGTAGTGTTGGGTGGCGCCGATGCTCTGTTTGGTTTGGGTTCGGCCGTGCTCGTCGTAGCGGTAGCGTTGTCCTCTAAAATGCAGCAACTGGTTACAGCGGATCAGGTTGTGTTTGCTGTCCAGCAGGTCGGGGTGTCGTAAAAAAATTTTTACTTTTAATGATTAATTCATTAATCATAGACACCAATTTCTTCTGCTTTTGCAATTAACTCATCTTGCAATGAACCTTGTATTTCATCTCCATCATACTCAAGAATGAAATCACCACTAATATTTGGAGGAAAATGTGAACCATCTATGGTGCCAAAAATTGCTGACATTGTATCTATCATTACTAAACGTAAAAAGTTAAAAATCTTCTTTTGTTCCTCATTTGATAGTTTGATAATAATACTTCTTGCTCTTGCATAAGGATCATCGCTGTTTATAGGTTCACTTGAATTACTTAAATTATTTTTATAATATTCAAGTCTTTCATTTAAAAGCTCATCTAAAATTGAGTTTACGATTAATTCATCTTTTCCTATTTTATTCATTTAACAACCTCTTTTTCCATTAGGTTTCGGTTTTCTCATCTCTGGATACATTTCTTTATTTTTGGCAATTAATTTCTGAAGAGCGCTATTGGGTATTTGTGGGTAAACTCTTCTTAACTCACGTATATCTCTAGCTAATAACTCTCTAGCACTACTAAATGGTTTTCCTGTTCTAGAGTTAATTTTACTACGTGCTACTATTCCAACATCTTTTATAGAATAGGTATGTCCGTCTTGAGGGACTAAAATAGCTGGAGCTGTTTTAGGATCATATCCTTTTACAAGATTTTGCATAATTGCTTTTTGTCCTACATGGTGAGCATCTAATCCAGTATTACGACCTTTGACCTTATTCCTTAGATCAATATAACTACCAACATCAAAAACATTCAATCCTAAAGGATCCACCCAAGTCAACCCATTAGGCGCATACTGATACAGATTAAAGCCACCCAGCAATCCTATCGGGTCTGGCTGGGTAAAGCGGCCTATATCCGGATCATAATACCTGAAGGTATTGTAATGTAAGCCGGTTTCTCTGTCTAAATATTGTCCCTGATATCTGAGGTTTTGTTCTATTGAGTCATGTTCGATTTCATGAATCCGTTTCCCCCAGAGCTGAAAGCTACATTCCCACAGTATTTTACCGTTTGCATCGGTGAGCTCTTCCGGACAGCCGTTCAGGTCGGTATGGAAGTAGCGGATATGTTGTTCATGGTTGCCGTCTGTGTCTATGCGTGCCAGTGGTTCGTAGCTGTTCTGGTCGGTATAGATATACAGGCTGGTGGGGTGATTCGGGCCAGTTTCCTGAATCATTCTTAAGCCGTCCCAGAGGAAGCGGGTACGGTTGTAAGGTTGGCCGTCGCGGTCTATCTGATGCTTTTCGATACGCCGGCCTAAGGCGTCGTAGACGTAGCCGTAACGCTGGCTGCGGTTTAGTTGTTCGATGCGTACTTCGCTCAGGCGATGTTCAGCGTCGTAGTGGTAGTGCTGGGTGGCGCCGATGCTCTGTTTGGTTTGGGTTCGGCCGTGCTCGTCGTAGCTGTAGTGGTGTTCTCTGAAATTCAGGAGCTGGTTGCAGCGGATGACATTCTGATTGCTGGGATCTAATTCTATTGGCCGTCTGTGGTCTAACAAATTAGCAGCAGCATCATATTGCAGGGTTTCCCAGTATCTCTGGTTGCGGCAGCCTTCAATTCTGCCGGTGCGATCATAGTAGTAATCGGTCTGGCCGTGTTTGCTGTGTCTTTTGCTTACCAGCCGGTCGAGGTTGTCGTACTGGTAGCTGCGTTCGATGAGGATATCGGGCAGAATCGGATTCTGATTGCGCTGTATCTGTTTGTGTTGTAGGCGGCTGTTGCGGTCGTATTTGAACTGAGTGTTCAGGCGTCCCTGGGTACGTAATACTTCGCGGTGCAGGTTGTCGCGTTCGATATCGCTGATGGTGTGGCCGTCGATGTTTATCTGGTGCAGGTGGCCGGAGCCGTAATAGAGGTTGTTGATGGTGCGCCCATCCGGCAGGGTGGTGGCGATGCGGTTGCCCAGTGGGTCGTACTGGTGGCTGAGGATACCCTGTGCGGTGGTTTCGCTCAGCAGGTTACCCAGTAGATCGTAGCTGAAGGCGATGATATCGGGTTCGGCTTCTGCGGGCAGGCCGGCTTTTTTGTAGCCGACTTTGATAAGGTTGTCGGCTTTATCGTACTGGTAGGCGGTGGTGCCGTCGGTGGTGTATTTGCCGATGAGGCGGCCGATGGCATCGCGTTTG
>NZ_MEIR01000048.1 GCF_002777825.1 Snodgrassella alvi
GTAAACCAGACCGTCACCTTAGCCGACGGCAGCCAACAAACCGTGCTTGTACCCAAAGTTTACCTGATTGCCCGCGCCAGCGATGTCAACAGCGCCGGCAGCCTAATTAGTGCGCGCAACATCAACCTGCAAAACAGCGGCAACATAGACAACCAAGGTACCTTAGCAGCGCAGAACATCGTCAACCTAGGCGCCCAGAACATCACCAACAGCGGCACCCTCAGCGCCAACAAAATGGCACTTAAAGCCGACAACAGCATCAACTTCAACGGTGGCGTAGCCATCGCCCAAGACCTGCTCGCCGTCAAAGCCGACCAAATCAACCTCACCACCACCACCGCTAGCTATGGCGATGAGCGCAATGGCGGCACCGTTATCGACCGCAGCGCCGGCCTGTACGTAACCGGAGCCAAAGACAGCATCCTCAGCGTATCCGGTACCCACGGCATCAACAGCCACGGCGCCGACATCATCAATACCGCCGCAAACGGCATCACCCAGCTGAGCGCCAGCGACGGCAGCATCAACCTTGGCACCGTCAGCACCGCCACCCACATGACAGCGGGTGAGCGCAGCGACAAAAACCACTGGATCAACCACTATCAAAGCGAAGTAGGCACCAACATCACCGCCATCGGAGACATCAACCTACTGGCCGGTGATCAACTGAATATCCGCCAGAGCGACATCGACAGCTACCAAGGAACAGTTAACCTGTATGGCAAAAACAGCGTCAACATCAGCGAAGGACGGCAGCAAACCGAGCTGGATCATTCCACATACGACAAATCCAGTGGCTTCATGTCGAAAAAAACCACACTGGATCAGTATCAGGCCAACTATAACGAAGCCGTAGCCAGCAACATCACCGGTGCCAAAGTCAACATCAGCAGCGATAAAGACATCAACATCCGCGGCAGCAACGTCATCTCCGACTATGGCACCCTCCTGCATGCAGGTAATGACATCAACATCAGCGCAGCCGAAAACCACTACACCGACCGCCAGTACCACAAAGAAACCAAATCCGGCCTCATGGGCAGCGGCGGCATCGGCTTTAGCATCGGCAGCCAGAAAGAAAGCGACGACACCACCAGCCAGTCCCTGATCCACAGCGGCAGCAGCATTGGCAGCCTTAGCGGCAACACCAACATCATTGCCGGCAACCATTACAGCCAGACCGGCAGCAGCGTATCCAGCCCCAAAGGCGACATCAACATCATCGCCAAACAAATCGACGTCAGCGCTGCGCAAGACCAGCACCAGCACGACAACATCCATACCTTTGAAAAAAGTGGCCTTACCGTTGCCGTCAGCGTACCTATTGTTAGCGCCATTCAAGATGCCAATACCGCCATCAAGCGTGTGGGCAAAAGCAAAAACGACCGCGTCAACGCCATGGCTGCCTTTAATGCCGGCATGGATAGCTATAAAGCAGCTCAGGCAGTTACCGATATTGGCAAAGATCCGAAAAATCCCGCCAATGTTAGCGTTAGCATCACCGTTGGCCAGCAAAAAAGCCGCAGCGAAAGCCACAGCGTAGACAACGCCGCCTCAGCGAGCAACATCCATGCCGGCGGACAAGTCAACCTGCTGGCCACCGGCGCCGGCCAAGACTCCAACATCAACATCATCGGATCCGATGTAAGTGGCAACCAAGGTACCCACTTACAGGCCGACAACCAAATCAACCTGCTGGCTGCCGAACAAAGCCACAGCGAGCGCAGCAAAAACAGTTCCAGCGGCTGGAATGCCGGCGTAGCCATCAACTACGGTTCCGGTGGTGCCTCCTTCGGCGTGACTGCCGGAGCCAACCGCGGCAAAGGTCATGCTAACGGCGACGAAACCAGCTACCGCAACAGCCACATAGGCAGCCTCAGCGGTAATACCAGCCTTATCAGCGGCGGCGCCACCAACATCAGAGGAGCCCAAGTTATTGGCAAAGGCGTCAGCATCGATGCCGCCGAACTGAACATCGAAAGCCTGCAAGACACCGCCAAATACAATAGCAAACAGCAGAACATCGGCGGGCAGATAACCGTAGGCTATGGCGTATCCGGCACAGCCAACTATAGCAAGAGCAAAATCAAAGCCGATTACGCCGGCGTCACCGAACAAAGCGGCATCATTGCCGGTGACAATGGCTATCAGATCAAAGTCAAAGGCAATACTGACCTTAAAGGTGCCATCATCACCTCTACCGAGGCCGCCGAAGCGGCAGGTAAAAACCGGCTAAGCACTGGCAGCCTTACCAGCAGCGACATCAAAAACCATAGCGACTACAAAGGCAGCAGTATCGGTATCGGAGCCAGCGGAAACTATGGCGGCGGCTGGACAGGACAGAGCAAAGACGGCGTAAACAAATCATTAGGCTTTGGTCATGATAGCGGGCACGACAGCACCACCACCCATAGCGGCATCAACACCAACAACATCATCATCACCGATGAAGCCGCCCAACGCCAGAAAACCGGCAAAAGTGCTGCCGAAACCATCGCCGGCATTCATACCGACATCACCAGCGACAACTATGCCGATAAAGCCGGCTATCTGGCCAACAACTTTGATAAAGATAAAGTGCAGGAAGAACTGGATTTACAGCGCGAAGTGAGTCAGGAATTTGACCAAAACCGGCAAGAACTGAAAAAAGAACTGCTGAAACAGGCGCGCAAAAAATACGAAGAAGCTGAAGAAGAGCGAAGAAAACATGGCGGCCTCAGAACCGAAAAAAGCATCGAATTAGAAAAAGAAGGGCGCAGAATGGAGCAGAATATAGCCTATCTGGATACCGCCCTTGGCATATTATGGGCAGGAGATATTGGTACCGCAGCATTAGAAACTGCTGCGCTGCATGCCGACTATGCCAAAAACGCAGCCAGACACATAACAGCTGGAAAAGTTTACAAAATCACCTGCTCAGGCGCAGAAGCACAGTATTTTTGTAAAGACATCAATAATGTTAACGATGCCATAGAAGCCAGTGATGCAAGCAAAATAACCAAAGAAAAAAATAAAAATGCCCCATTTGAAGGAACTGCTATAGAAATATATGATTACAACGAAATCATGGATGGCAAATCAGTATTGATTTCTAATCCGGGCATCTACAACAACGAAGATGCCGCATTCAGAAATGCCATCAAACAAAATCCCGAAGCAGCAGCCAATGGCAACCTCTATGTAGTGGTCAACAACCCCACTGTAGAAGTTATCCCCGGTCTGGGCGAAGTTGGCTTTTATGCATTCTACGACAAACTCAACGAATGGATGGGTGGCAGACTGCCATTAACCAATGCAGAAAAAACCAATGCAGCACTAAAATTACTGGCGAAAGAAACCAACACCACCATCAACAGTAATAACCATAGTCGCGGTTCACTCACCGACAAAGTCAGCAACGCCTATTTGCAGAATAGATTAAATGCAACTGACATACCGATCGAAAAAACCAAATTTTTAGGGCCAGCAGCAAATATAGCTGGACAATATAAAATGCTCGAAAAAAATGGCTACATTGATCCGGATGGCATTAACAGTACCTTATTTCTGGCTAACAACAGTACCGATTTTGTTGGTGGGCTGGTAGGCTATAATCCAGTAACCGCAGGGCAGTGTATCGGCAGCCCGCTAGGCTCATGTTACAGCCACAGCAGCTACAATGGAGCCTATGAACTTGATGACAATCTGCTTGATCCATTTAACAATAAATATATAGATAAAAATACTCAAGAACCGATTCCAAACCCGGAATTTGATAAAATCCAAAATACCGTAGAGGAACCTAAATCGAATGCAAATGAACGCTATGACAACCCAACCCTTGCCCAAGCAGTTGTTATCGGCGCCGATGGTAACATTAATCTGGTTGATCGGCAGGGCAATATGACCACCATAGACGGTAAAACCTTAAAACCGATCAGAACCACGCAGACACCGATACATGAAATCCATGGCAAACGCTATTTTAACTTTGAAGGAAAAAGATACCATGCAGATCCGCCGCGCTAAACCAAAATTACTAATAGTAACCAGCCTTACCCTAGCATTAAATGCTTGCAGTATATCTGATTGGTATAATGGCTATTATGCCGAGAGAGCTGCCATTATAAAGGGTCAAAAAGACAG
>NZ_MEIR01000049.1 GCF_002777825.1 Snodgrassella alvi
ATAATACCTGAAGGTATTGTAATGTAAGCCGGTTTCTCTGTCTAAATATTGTCCCTGATATCTGAGATTCTGCTCTATGGGTTCGTGTTCGATTTCATGAATCCGTTTTCCCCAGAGCTGAAAACTACATTCCCACAGTATTTTACCGTTTGCATCGGTGAGCTCTTCCGGACAGCCGTTCAGGTCGGTGTGGAAGTAGCGGATATGTTGTTCATGGTTGCCGTCTGTGTCTATGCGTGCCAGTGGTTCGTAGCTGTTCTGGTCGGTATAGATATATAGGCTGGTGGGGTGATTCGGGCCGGTTTCCTGAATCATTCTTAAGCCGTCCCACAGGAAGCGGGTACGGTTGTAGGGTTGGCCGTCGCGGTCTATTTGATGCTTTTCGATACGCCGGCCTAAGGCGTCGTAGACGTAGCCGTAACGCTGGCTGCGGTTTAGTTGTTCGATGCGTACTTCGCTCAGGCGGTGCTCGGCGTCGTAGTGGTAGTGCTGGATAGCGCCGATGGTCTGTTTGGTCTGGGTTCTGCCGTGTTCATCGTAGCGGTAGCGGTGTCCTCTGAAATGCAGCAGCTGGTTACAGCGGATGATATTCTGATTGCCAGGGTCTAATTCTATTGGTCGTCTGTGGTCTAACAGGTTGGCTGCGGCATCATATTGCAGGGTTTCCCAGTATCTCTGGTTGCGACAGCCTTCGATTCTGCCGGTGCGATCATAGCGGTAACCGGTCTTAACCGTGTTTGCTGTGTTTTTGCTTAATCATCTTCTAAGGCGAATCTAATTGCTTCTTTCACTCTTTTGTTTTTCTTGTTTTTAGGTAAGAATTCTTCTTATTGTTATTTCAATTCTGCAATTTTATTCTCTTGCCACCACAGACAATACCTTTTGTAAAAGCTAAATCTATTGCACGTTTTGCACTTTCAAAAATATAACTATATAAACTCTCATAGTTTTCAAATTCGGGATCTAAAATAAAAAATTTTTCATTTAACGGTTTAAAAAAACTCTCTTTTACTTCTCTTAACCCATATGGAGCCTGGTTCTTATCAGGAATGCAAATAGAGATAGAAATAACATACTCCTTATCTGATGGATAACGCATTGACCTTTTGAAAACCCCAATACCATTTGTAGCCCGTGAACTAATCATTATTAAAATACGCCACTCTTTTAAATCTAAAATATTTATTCGCGGTAACAAGTTATCAATATATTTGTTCAATTCTACCCACATGAAATGCATATTCACATTGTCATTAATTTTTGGTACTTCAGTAGGCAATGACACCATTATTTTTTTTTCCATAATATACCTTGTAAAATAGTTAACACCATTTGTTCTTTTTAGTACTGGGTCTATAACGTTTATCTCTTTCTCGATTGTGTGGCAATTCATGTCCTAATCTTCTTAAAAGTCTAACTCTTCCTGCCTCAATTCTTTTCATTTTACCTTTAGTTATTCCTCTATAAATACGGACTACTTTCGATTCTGCATTTCCAAAGTTAGGGTCTTTCCGTACTTTTCTCGCACTCGTATAAGCACGTCTATTTTGTCCATCAGCCATTACATCTTCTGCTTTACCAATTCCTGTTTTAGCACGACGTCCAGATTCCTTATCAATTACATCATATAAAACCCAATCTCCATTAGTGTCATTACTATTTTTATGCCATCCAAGTGGATCAATCCAAGTCAACCCATTAGGCGCATACTGATACAGATTAAACCCACCCAGCAATCCTATCGGATCAGGCTGGGTAAAACGGCCTATATCCGGATCATAATACCTGAAGGTATTGTAATGTAAGCCGGTTTCTCTGTCTAAATATTGTCCCTGATATCTGAGGTTTTGCTCTATGGGTTCGTGTTCGATTTCATGAATTCGCTTACCCCATAACTGAAAGCTGCATTCCCACAGTATTTTACCGTTTGCATCGGTTAGCTCTTCTGGACAGCCGTTCAGGTCGGTGTGGAAGTAGCGGATATGTTGTTCATGGTTGCCGTCTGTGTCTATACGTGCCAGTGGTTCGTAGCTGTTCTGGTCGGTATAGATATACAGGCTGGTAGGATGATTCGGGCCAGTTTCCTGAATCATTCTTAAGCCGTCCCACAGGAAGCGGGTACGGTTGTAGGGTTGGTCATCGCGGTCTTCTGATGCTTTTCGATACGCCGGCCTAAGGCGTCGTAGACGTAGCTGTAACGCTGGCTGCGGTTTAGTTGTTCGATGCGTATTTCGCTCAGGCGGTGCTCGGCGTCGTAGTGGTAGTGCTGGGTTGTGCCGGCGATTTGTTTGCTTTTTAATGTCGACAGCTATAAATTATTTTTTCTTTTTGCCTCTTTTAAATAAAAGTTTATATATTTTTTTGGCCTTTCTTGGAATGCCCGTGCTTTACCATATTTATAAGCCTCATCAAAGTATTTATATGCTTCCTCGAACTGGTCTAATTCATAACAAACCATTCCTAGATTAATTAAAGGTCCCGTATTTATATTAGATCCCCTTGTTTGTAATGAAATTACACCCCATTTTTTAGCAGCAATAAAATCTGATAAGTCAAAATAAGCACTATATATACATTTCGAAATCCAGCTAGCTATTTCCCAATCTAGCTTTGGTTCGGGAAGTAATTGCCAAGCATCATTATATTTATTTAAGGCATTGGCAAAATCTTTCTTGTCATGATATTGATTACCAATTTCTACTATAGAAATTATTTCTTTTTCCAATTTATTATCAGATAGCGTTTTCATATTTATAACCTTACTTATTAAAAATACTGCGATTTTTCTGCTGGACCAATAAAACTTTCAGAATCTCTATATCTTTCTTTTAAACGTGCACCTTGAGAACGATTATGACCAAAATATTCTAATTCATAATTATCGGAATCTCTCATGAATGATCTTACTTCCTTGGATTTAGGTCCATAAAACCCACCTTTCTGATTCCAATATTTAACGGCATCTTTTAAATGTGCCATATCAGCATCTTGAACATAATACCATTGGTTATCAGTTGAACTTTTGAATTCCATGTTGTTACCACTACCACGAATGCGACCTTCGGTGCGCATTCTTTCAATAACTTCCCGTCCTGTTTTGCTTTTCTTGCTTGGTGTTCTTCCCATAAATCTAAGACGACAACTACTTAACCCCCACGGATCAATCCAAGTCAACCCATTAGGTGCATACTGATACAGATTAAACCCACCCAGCAGTCCTATCGGGTCTGGCTGGGTAAAGCGGCCTATATCCGGATCATAATACCTGAAGGTATTGTAATGTAAGCCGGTTTCTCTGTCTAAATATTGTCCCTGATATCTGAGATTCTGCTCTATGGGTTCGTGTTCGATTTCATGAATCCGTTTTCCCCAGAGCTGAAAACTACATTCCCACAGTATTTTACCGTTTGCATCGGTGAGCTCTTCCGGACAGCCGTTCAGGTCGGTGTGGAAGTAGCGGATATGTTGTTCATGGTTGCCGTCTGTGTCTATGCGTGCCAGTGGTTCGTAGCTGTTCTGGTCGGTATAGATATATAGGCTGGTGGGGTGATTCGGGCCGGTTTCCTGAATCATTCTTAAGCCGTCCCACAGGAAGCGGGTACGGTTGTAGGGTTGGCCGTCGCGGTCTATTTGATGCTTTTCGATACGCCGGCCTAAGGCGTCGTAGACGTAGCCGTAACGCTGGCTGCGGTTTAGTTGTTCGATGCGTACTTCGCTCAGGCGGTG
>NZ_MEIR01000050.1 GCF_002777825.1 Snodgrassella alvi
CATAATTTTCTACTTGAATCTTGTACTAAGTTTGGGGTATTTACATACTTATGCGCACAAGATACATATTATGTTGGTCATATTAAAGGGATTGGGAAAATATACCAACAAACGTTTATTGATACCTATTCAAGACTGGCGTTTGCTAAAGTATATACCGAGAAAAACAGTTTAGTTGCGGCGGATATGCTCAATGATAAAGTGATACCATTTTTTGATAATGAGCAGGTAGCGCTTTTACGGATTCTGACGGATAGAGGAAGTGAGTATAACGGTCATAAAGAGCGTCATGCATACGAACTGTATCTGAATTTGGAGGATATAGAGCATACGAAAACAAAAGCCTACAGTCCGCAAACGAATGGTATATGTGAACGGTTCCATAAGACGATGAAGACTGAATGTTATGATATTATGTTTAGACGTAAGATATATACAGAACTGACAGAGATACAACAGGATATTGAGCTTTGGCTAGAGTTTTACAATCGGGAAAGAGCACATTCAGGGAAATACTGTTATGGTAAGACACCTTGGCAAACTTGGGTAGAGACAAAAGGACTGGCTAAAGAAAAGCAGCTAGAGAATTTATTTTACTCATCAGACAATCATTGTGTTAGAACGAATGCTGATGAGTAGGTAGTGTCTGTCAGATTAAGTTTAAGCTAGTACACATGAGATACTAAATAATATGACATCTGTCGAATATAAAACCCTCAAATTTGCAGCGTAATTTTTTACATCAGTTTTGTACTGCCAATAGCGTATTTACAAGAATAAAAATTTATATACATCGATACATACAAAAAAGCCTGCAAAAATAATTGCAGGCTTCACATAAAACCACTAATTAACTGCCCCAGTAGGCCGTTATCACATTTTGTTGTTGTGACAATACCATCTGCTCGGGCATAGCTAAACCCTCAGCATGACCTGACGACATATTCGCCATAGCCGTAATCAAGCTGTGCACCTGCGTCACGGCCTGCGCATTTTCAGCGTGATCCGAATTATGATTTCCAGCCAGCTTGTTATCAAATAAATAATTTACCTCATTTAAATGATACAAATTGCCATCATCAGCCAGATGAGTATCAGCAGAACGCGCAAAATTCATACTAAATAAATCACCTACATCGAGACTATCAGTCCGAATCCTATCAGTATGATTCATAACCGAAAATTTATCAGTTTTTGTAGAGGATTTAATCTTATCCAGCCCAAGCTCCGCCGCCGTCATCGTTTTATCGGCAAATTCAAAAACCTGAATTTGGTGCGTTTTACCACCAAAGAAGTTTTTCACCACAATAGAATCCGTATCCCGATATCCACAGATAACCAGATCACAGCCTTCTTTGCGATAAATAACCTCACTAGCCAGCACGTCCGTGAATCTGATGGTATTCACATCCTTGTTGCAGGGATTGCATTCCAGAATAGTATCTTGGCCATGTCCTTTACTGAAAACATAAATGTCATTACCAATACCACCTTCCAGATAATCATTTCCTATACCACCGACAAGGATATCATCGCCTATACCGCCATATAAGCGGTCATCACCGCTACCACCATCTAGATAATCATTACCTGAGCCGCCAACCAGCTTATCACTACCAGCAGCGCCAAACAGCTTATCATTACCCTTACCGCCCTTCAGATAAGTATCTTCAGAACCATAAGCATATAA
>NZ_MEIR01000051.1 GCF_002777825.1 Snodgrassella alvi
AGTGGAAAGTGCTGAAAGAATTGGGTGATGATTGTATCGCTGAACAACGAAGACAAAAGGCGTTGTTCAGACAACCAAAGCAGTAAGCTTTATGAGAGTAAAGGCCTTAGTCATAATCACTAGTCAACGGTGGAGATGGCGAAGTCAAGAGGTTCTTGAAATGATAGAGTCAAGTGAATAAGTGCATCAGGTGGATGCCTTGGCGATGATAGGCGAAGAAGGACGTGTAAGCCTGCGAAAAGCGTGGGGGAGCTGGCAATAGAGCTGTGATCCCGCGATGTCCGAATGGGGAAACCCACCATGTAAAAGCATGGTATCCTGCACTGAATCCATAGGTGCAGAGAAGCGAACCTGGAGAACTGAACCATCTAAGTACCCAGAGGAAAAGAAATCAACCGAGATTGCGCAAGTAGTGGCGAGCGAACGCGTAAGAGCCTGTATATGATAGTCACTGAGATAGAAGAACAAGCTGGGAAGCTTGGCCGTAGAGGGTGAAAGCCCCGTATTCGAAATTTCAGAGGCGGTACTAAGTATACGCAAAGTAGGGCGGGACACGCGAAATCCTGTCTGAAGATGGGGGGACCATCCTCCAAGGCTAAATACTCATCATCGACCGATAGTGAACCAGTACCGTGAGGGAAAGGCGAAAAGAACCCCGGGAGGGGAGTGAAATAGAACCTGAAACCTGATGCATACAAACAGTGGGAGCGGAGAAATCCGTGACTGCGTACCTTTTGTATAATGGGTCAACGACTTACATTCAGTAGCGAGCTTAACCGATTAGGGGAGGCGCAGGGAAACCGAGTCTTAATAGGGCGAATAGTTGCTGGGTGTAGACCCGAAACCGAGTGATCTATCCATGGCCAGGTTGAAGGTGCCGTAACAGGTACTGGAGGACCGAACCCACGCATGTTGCAAAATGCGGGGATGAGCTGTGGATAGGGGTGAAAGGCTAAACAAACTCGGAGATAGCTGGTTCTCCCCGAAAACTATTTAGGTAGTGCCTCGAGCAAGACACTGATGGGGGTAAAGCACTGTTATGGCTAGGGGGTCATTGCGACTTACCAACCCATGGCAAACTAAGAATACCATCAAGTGGTTCCTCGGGAGACAGACATCGGGTGCTAACGTCCGGTGTCAAGAGGGAAACAACCCAGACCGCCAGCTAAGGTCCCAAATGACAGATTAAGTGGTAAACGAAGTGGGAAGGCAGAGACAGCCAGGATGTTGGCTTAGAAGCAGCCATCATTTAAAGAAAGCGTAATAGCTCACTGGTCGAGTCGTCCTGCGCGGAAGATGTAACGGGGCTCAAATCTGTAACCGAAGCTGCGGATGCTAGGCAACTAGCATGGTAGGGGAGCGTTCTGTAGGCCGAAGAAGGTGTGTTGAGAAGCATGCTGGAGGTATCAGAAGTGCGAATGTTGACATGAGTAGCGATAAACAGGGTGAAAAGCCCTGTCGCCGAAAACCCAAGGTTTCCTACGCAACGTTCATCGGCGTAGGGTGAGTCGGCCCCTAAGGCAAGGCAGAGATGCGTAGTCGATGGGAAACAGGTTAATATTCCTGTACTTGATTCAAATGCGATGTGGGGACGGAGAAGGTTAGGTCATCGATCTGTTGGAATAGATCGTTTAAGCCGGTAGGTGGAGCACTTAGGCAAATCCGGGTGCTTAACACCGAGAAGTGATGACGAGTGTCTACGGACACGAAGTGACTGATACCACGCTTCCAGGAAAAGCCACTAAGCTTCAGTTTGAATGAAACCGTACCGCAAACCGACACAGGTGGGTAGGATGAGAATTCTAAGGCGCTTGAGAGAACTCAGGAGAAGGAACTCGGCAAATTGATACCGTAACTTCGGGAGAAGGTATGCCTCTGATGGTTAAGGATTAACTCTGTAAGCTATTAGAGGTCGCAGAGAATAGGTGGCTGCGACTGTTTAATAAAAACACAGCACTCTGCAAACACGAAAGTGGACGTATAGGGTGTGACGCCTGCCCGGTGCTGGAAGGTTAATTGAAGATGTGCAAGCATCGGATCGAAGCCCCAGTAAACGGCGGCCGTAACTATAACGGTCCTAAGGTAGCGAAATTCCTTGTCGGGTAAGTTCCGACCCGCACGAATGGCGTAACGATGGCCACACTGTCTCCTCCTGAGACTCAGCGAAGTTGAAATGGTTGTGAAGATGCAATCTCCCCGCTGCTAGACGGAAAGACCCCGTGAACCTTTACTGTAGCTTTGCATTGGACTTTGAAGTCACTTGTGTAGGATAGGTGGGAGGCTAAGAAGCAGACACGCTAGTGACTGTGGAGCCGTCCTTGAAATACCACCCTGGTGACTTTGAGGTTCTAACCCGGATCCATAAACTGGATCGGGGACCGTGCATGGTAGGCAGTTTGACTGGGGCGGTCTCCTCCCAAAGAGTAACGGAGGAGTTCGAAGGTTACCTAGGTCCGGTCGGAAATCGGACTGATAGTACAATGGCACAAGGTAGCTTAACTGCGAGACCGACAAGTCGAGCAGGTGCGAAAGCAGGACATAGTGATCCGGTGGTTCTGAATGGAAGGGCCATCGCTCAACGGATAAAAGGTACTCCGGGGATAACAGGCTGATTCCGCCCAAGAGTTCATATCGACGGCGGAGTTTGGCACCTCGATGTCGGCTCATCACATCCTGGGGCTGTAGTCGGTCCCAAGGGTATGGCTGTTCGCCATTTAAAGTGGTACGTGAGCTGGGTTTAAAACGTCGTGAGACAGTTTGGTCCCTATCTGCAGTGGGCGTTGGAAGTTTGACGGGGGCTGCTCCTAGTACGAGAGGACCGGAGTAGACGAACCTCTGGTGTACCGGTTGTGACGCCAGTCGCATCGCCGGGTAGCTAAGTTCGGAAGAGATAAACGCTGAAAGCATCTAAGCGTGAAACTCGCCTGAAGATGAGACTTCCCTAGGGAATTAATCCCTCTAAAGAGACGTTCGAGACCAGGACGTTGATAGGTCGGGTGTGGAAGAGTGGTAACACTTGTAGCTAACCGATACTAATTGCTCGTGAGGCTTGACTCTATCATTTGAAGGACTTCGTATATAAAGATATGTATAGAAGAAATGATAAAAGCTTACTGATGAATACACATCACCGAGATTAAGGCTTTCTGATTTGACAGTTTAATGTCTGGCGGCCATAGCGGGTTGGTCCCACGCCTTCCCATCCCGAACAGGACCGTGAAACGACCTAGCGCCGATGATAGTATGGATACCCATGTGAAAGTAGGACACCGCCAGACTCCCCATAAGAAGAACCCGGTTGAGATATCAGCCGGGTTCTTTGCTTTGTATGGATACCCATGTGAAAGTAGGACACCGCCAAATAACCATTTAGAGCTCCGAACGGTTATGGATCGAAGCTTTTTCTTTGGGTGACGTGTCTGTTTAGGTCAGATATGTGATACTTATACAAGATTATTTAAAGACTCAAATTTTCGAATTTTTGCATTAAATGAAAAGAGTCACAGTTGATATTTAAACTCTGTATTACATGTGTTTTAATTAGAAATTCAAGAATTATCTGTAAATACCCCAAACTTAGTACAAGATTCAAGTAGAAAATTACGCTGCTTGTTTTAGGGTTTTATATTCAATCGGCGTCATATTATTTAATGCTTCATGAGGTCTGTACTAGCTTAAACTTAATCTGACAGACACTACCTACTCATCAGCATTCGTTCTAACACAATGACTGTCTGATGAGTAAAATAAATTCTCTAGCTGCTTTTCTTTAGCCAGTCCTTTTGTCTCTACCCAAGTTTGCCAAGGTGTCTTACCATTGTAACTACCCCCTAAAATAGTACAGCTCTGAAGTAGAAAATTCTCTTTATTAACCCACAGAGGATTTAATCATGAAAAAAATGACTGAACATCAAATCGTATCTATTTTAAAAGAAGCTGAAGCCGGTATTCCTGTTAAAGAACTTTGCCGTAAATATGGCATCGGCAATTCAACTTTTTATAAATGGCGTGATAAATACGGTGGTATGGAAATATCCGATATCAAACGTTTAAAGGAGTTAGAGGCTGAAAACCGTAAGCTTAAGCAGATGTTTGCTGAGCTCAGTTTAAAATCTCAGCTTCAGGAGGAAATCATAAAAAAGCTATAGTGCCTACTCAAGCACGTAAAGCTTGGGCTGTACAACTGCAAGAAAATCATTCTGTCACTATTGCCATGAGCTGCGCTATTGTTGGCTTAAGCCGCTGTGCTTACTATTATCAACCCAAGTTACCGGATGATTCAGTGATTATGTCGGTACTAAGTGCTATTACCGATAAGCATTTGCGCTGGGGCTTTCCTAAATGTTTTAATCGCATCAGAAAGCTCGGCTATAAATGGAATCATAAACGTGTGTATCGGGTGTATTGTGAATTAAAGCTTAATCTCAGGGTAAAGCGTAAACAGCGCATTCCTCCACGAAACCCAGAAAGGCTATCAGTACCCAGTAAACAAGGTGAATGCTGGTCAATGGATTTTATGAGTGACAGCAGTCGCAATCAACGGCGTTTTAGAACCTTCAATGTGATAGATGACTTTAATCGTGAGGCGTTAGGCATTGATATTGCGGTTAGTCTACCTGCTGGCAGGATTACCCGTTACCTGGATAAACTGGCCGAATATCATGGCTATCCACTCAAAATACGAGTGGATAATGGACCGGAATTTACCGGAAAAACATTCATCGACTGGGCAAAGTCACATGGTATAACCATAGATTATATTCAACCAGGCAGCCCATATCAAAACGGATATATTGAACGATTTAATCGCACCTATCGCACAGAGGTACTAGATTTATATCTATTTAATAATCTGGAACAAGCAAGAAA
>NZ_MEIR01000052.1 GCF_002777825.1 Snodgrassella alvi
CCCCCGCGTCCTTAAATATGTGGTGGGTCTGGGAGGACTTGAACCTCCGACCCCACGCTTATCAAGCGTGTGCTCTAACCAGCTGAGCTACAAACCCAGTTTATTCAGTCTCTTCTCGCATCTCTTCAGTTTACCGATAAGTGTGAATGCGAATAACCCTCTTCTTTTCTCTAGAAAGGAGGTGATCCAGCCGCAGGTTCCCCTACGGCTACCTTGTTACGACTTCACCCCAGTCATGAAGCATACCGTGTTAAGCGACCTCCTTGCGGTTAGTCTACCCAATTCTGGTATCCCCCACTCCCATGGTGTGACGGGCGGTGTGTACAAGACCCGGGAACGTATTCACCGCAGTATGCTGACCTGCGATTACTAGCGATTCCGACTTCATGCACTCGAGTTGCAGAGTGCAATCCGGACTACGATCGGCTTTCTGAGATTGGCTTCACCTCGCGGCTTCGCTACCCTCTGTACCAACCATTGTATGACGTGTGAAGCCCTGGTCATAAGGGCCATGAGGACTTGACGTCATCCCCACCTTCCTCCGGTTTGTCACCGGCAGTCTCATTAGAGTGCCCAACTTAATGATGGCAACTAATGACAAGGGTTGCGCTCGTTGCGGGACTTAACCCAACATCTCACGACACGAGCTGACGACAGCCATGCAGCACCTGTGTTACGGCTCCCGAAGGCACTCTCCTATCTCTAAGAGATTCCGTACATGTCAAGACCAGGTAAGGTTCTTCGCGTTGCATCGAATTAATCCACATCATCCACCGCTTGTGCGGGTCCCCGTCAATTCCTTTGAGTTTTAATCTTGCGACCGTACTCCCCAGGCGGACAATTTCACGCGTTAGCTTCGCTACTAAGGCATCTAGTACCCCAACAGCTAATTGTCATCGTTTAGGGCGTGGACTACCAGGGTATCTAATCCTGTTTGCTACCCACGCTTTCGAGCATGAACGTCAGTGTTATCCCAGGAGGCTGCCTTCGCCATCGGTATTCCTCCACATCTCTACGCATTTCACTGCTACACGTGGAATTCTACCTCCCTCTGACACACTCTAGTTACACAGTTTCAAATGCACGTCCCAAGTTGAGCTCGGGGATTTCACATCTGACTTATTTAACCGTCTGCGCTCGCTTTACGCCCAGTAATTCCGATTAACGCTCGCACCCTACGTATTACCGCGGCTGCTGGCACGTAGTTAGCCGGTGCTTATTCTTTAGGTACCGTCAGCACTAGATGGTATTAACACCCAGCTTTTCTTCCCTAACAAAAGTCCTTTACAACCCGAAGGCCTTCTTCAGACACGCGGCATGGCTGGATCAGGGTTCCCCCCATTGTCCAAAATTCCCCACTGCTGCCTCCCGTAGGAGTTTGGGCCGTGTCTCAGTCCCAATGTGGCGGATCATCCTCTCAGACCCGCTATGGATCGTCGCCTTGGTAGGCCTTTACCCCACCAACTAGCTAATCCAACATCGGCCGCTCAAATAACGCGAGGTCCTAAGATCCCCCGCTTTCCCCCTCAGGGCGTATGCGGTATTAGCCATCCTTTCGGACAGTTATCCCCCATTACTCGGTACGTTCCGATGCATTACTCACCCGTTCGCCACTCGCCACCAGAGAGCAAGCTCTCCGTGCTGCCGTTCGACTTGCATGTGTAAAGCATGCCGCCAGCGTTCAATCTGAGCCAGGATCAAACTCTTATGTTTAATCTTAGCTTGTTGCAATCTCGAAGTCCCCTTCGAAATCACTGGTCTGCTTCAAAGTTATTGACAAGTATATGTCTATATATACCGTCTCTCTGAATCAGTGTGAGGCTTATCCGCACTCACACTTATCGGTAATCTGTTCTGTTAAAGAGCGTTGCTTTCGACTGCGTTCTACTTTAAACTGTTTAGTTCGTTTCGTGTCGCGTCATCAGCGAAGAAGGCGAACTATACGCTTCACCTAACCCCCTGTCAACTACTTCTTCCGCTTATTTTTGTATAAATTAATAACAAATTGATTCTTATAAAATTTATTTTGAAACTTAGTCTCAGATTATTTTTCGGCGTAAGCCGCTCCCTTAGATATCTCTTTTACTTTAATGGCTTAGTCATCTATTGCTGAAATAATTTGCAGTATCTGTTGATGTTTGTCGCTGCTTAATGTGGTTAAGTTTAAAGTTTGTTCTGCCAGTGCTTTATAAACTGCCTGCTCTGAAGAATTTAATGCCTGCCAGTGGTGAGCAATTGTGTTGCTGTCACCTCGTTTTATCGGGCCTGTTAATGCTTCTGTTGGAGACATTATTTGCAGCTGATTCAGATTTTGCTGCATTAGCTGGTTTACCAGTTTTTCTGCTAAATCTTGCGGTAAGGATAAGGAAGCCAATATATTGCGTGCATAAGCATTTAATGTGACTAAAAAGTTAGCACTGATGGAAAGTGCTGCGTGATAGCGATTTTTTTGAGCAGAATCAATACTGAAACTATTTAGATTTGCCGCCTGTGCTAACTGTTGTAATAGAGGTAATGCTGCACTATCACCTTCTATGGCGCACAGATGGCCGTTCAATGTACTAATTGCTGTTTCGATTGAGGCAAAAGCAAATACTGGATGTAATGAACCCGTTAGTGCTTTTTGCTTGTTCGGCATTAATACTTTGCTATTTAATGCTCCGCTAAAATGAAGTATCAATGTGTTGGCTGTTATCCAGTCTGCCTGATTAATTTGTTGGCTAATTGTTTCTATGGCCTGATCACTGACACCTATGGCTATGATATCTGCTGGTGGTAAGGTATTTAGCTGTTTGTGTAGCTGAATATGCGGTATGTGGTTTTTAAGATGCTGTGCTGCTGTAAAACTGCGGTTCCAGGCTGCCTGTATATTTATTTGTCCACTTTGATGCCAGATGATGGCCAGTGTTGAGGCTACTTTACCGGTACCGATGATATTTATTCGTGGTATATATGACTTTGTTGGTTGAGTGGATTTGGTAAAGGTGTCAGTCATTATCAATTTTTCTCGGCTAAAGGATGATTATTTTGTTTAAGGTCATTGGTTGTAATTGAAGCCGCTTAATCAAAACGGTACACTTCGGTACTTACTCTATATTCTAATCATAATTTACTTGGGCAAACACGTTAATGAAAGCTGCTTTTAATGTGAAATCCGCGCGTCTGGATACACTATCAGTACAGTTACTGACTGATGATCTGACTTTGATTAACCATGAACTAAAGCAACGGGCAGAACGTTTCGGTAATTTACGTAATATGCCTTTTACTCTGGATCTGCAAAATCTTGTCAATCCGGCGACAGTGGATTTGGGAAAGCTGATTGCGCTGTTTGCACGATATCATTTGTGTATTATAGCCATTCGTCATTCTGATGCAGTCTGGGCCAGTTTGGCTAAACAACAAAATATAGCTTTTAGTATTTTGCCGGAAGAGCAGGCTAATACACGGGTTAAAGCTGTAGCCGAGGCGCTGTCCCCACAAGCAGCAAATGTTAATAATGAAAAAATTATTTCATCAGTTGCCGCAAATGCCCT
>NZ_MEIR01000053.1 GCF_002777825.1 Snodgrassella alvi
GCTATACCGGTATCCAGCCAACTACTAATGCCAAAGATGGTTCACGCCAGTTCATGGTTTTATTCAGCAGCTTTCGTAAAGACACCATTGCCAGACATCCCAATTGCAAAAGTGGTGCAGATGGAGCCAGAAGTGGCGCTACCTGCCGCACATATATCCCAGGAGAACTTGGCGACACCTTTACTTTCAGAGTACAAAAAAACGGCAACCTATTAATGGGAACCGTTACCAATCAGACTACCGGACGTAGAGATATCATTGGGCAATGGGAAGTTAGCCCGTCGGCGGGCAATCTGGCTAATAAACAAGTTTCATGGATTGAAAATTACAAAATGAATAATCCATCATTTCATCTGACTTGTGATAAAAAAGGCTGGCCTTACTATGAAATTAAATTTTTACCACCAACGGCCAACAACAACACCATTAAAGGCAATATTTCCACCTTATCAGGTGGTTCACAGGCCTGTCCTGGCGCTATTACTTGGCAACATGACCAAAGCGGAACAATAGTAAAAGGTGGCTACAAATAATATCCACAGTTCAGGAATCTAAGAAGCACGTTTAAAAACGTGCTTCATGAATATTTACATCCATATCCGAAGAATACACTTAGACAGAATAGTAATAACAGCCAACCAAAAGCATGGAGACAAAAGAAAATTATATTGTAATCAGTATTCTTATTTCAAAACGTTGTTAAATATCAGATAAAGGCAATCAGTAAAACAAACAACAATATTAAGATAACAGTTCATAATTAAAGGGACGGCAAATTCAGAAAAGCAGAATAATGGGAACCGAATAGAATCAAAAGCAGTCAGCGCTAGAAAAATATAGAGCACAAAAGCACAACGACACAAAAAAAGGACGAGTAAATAAAATATTAAAAAACAGCCATCTGAAGAAAAATAGAAAAATAAAAGGCAGAAGTAGTTGACAGGGGGTTAGGTGAAGCGTATAGTTCGCCTTCTTCGCTGATGACGCGACACGAAACGAACTAAACAGTTTAAAGTAGAACGCAGTCGAAAGCAACGCTCTTTAACAGAACAGATTACCGATAAGTGTGAGTGCGGATAAGCCTCACACTGATTCAGAGAGACGGTATATATAGACATATACTTGTCAATAACTTTGAAGCAGACCAGTGATTTCGAAGGAGACTTCGAGATTGCAACAAGCTAAGATTAAACATAAGAGTTTGATCCTGGCTCAGATTGAACGCTGGCGGCATGCTTTACACATGCAAGTCGAACGGCAGCACGGAGAGCTTGCTCTCTGGTGGCGAGTGGCGAACGGGTGAGTAATGCATCGGAACGTACCGAGTAATGGGGGATAACTGTCCGAAAGGATGGCTAATACCGCATACGCCCTGAGGGGGAAAGCGGGGGATCTTAGGACCTCGCGTTATTTGAGCGGCCGATGTTGGATTAGCTAGTTGGTGGGGTAAAGGCCTACCAAGGCGACGATCCATAGCGGGTCTGAGAGGATGATCCGCCACATTGGGACTGAGACACGGCCCAAACTCCTACGGGAGGCAGCAGTGGGGAATTTTGGACAATGGGGGGAACCCTGATCCAGCCATGCCGCGTGTCTGAAGAAGGCCTTCGGGTTGTAAAGGACTTTTGTTAGGGAAGAAAAGCTGGGTGTTAATACCATCTAGTGCTGACGGTACCTAAAGAATAAGCACCGGCTAACTACGTGCCAGCAGCCGCGGTAATACGTAGGGTGCGAGCGTTAATCGGAATTACTGGGCGTAAAGCGAGCGCAGACGGTTAAATAAGTCAGATGTGAAATCCCCGAGCTCAACTTGGGACGTGCATTTGAAACTGTGTAACTAGAGTGTGTCAGAGGGAGGTAGAATTCCACGTGTAGCAGTGAAATGCGTAGAGATGTGGAGGAATACCGATGGCGAAGGCAGCCTCCTGGGATAACACTGACGTTCATGCTCGAAAGCGTGGGTAGCAAACAGGATTAGATACCCTGGTAGTCCACGCCCTAAACGATGACAATTAGCTGTTGGGGTACTAGATGCCTTAGTAGCGAAGCTAACGCGTGAAATTGTCCGCCTGGGGAGTACGGTCGCAAGATTAAAACTCAAAGGAATTGACGGGGACCCGCACAAGCGGTGGATGATGTGGATTAATTCGATGCAACGCGAAGAACCTTACCTGGTCTTGACATGTACGGAATCTCTTAGAGATAGGAGAGTGCCTTCGGGAGCCGTAACACAGGTGCTGCATGGCTGTCGTCAGCTCGTGTCGTGAGATGTTGGGTTAAGTCCCGCAACGAGCGCAACCCTTGTCATTAGTTGCCATCATTAAGTTGGGCACTCTAATGAGACTGCCGGTGACAAACCGGAGGAAGGTGGGGATGACGTCAAGTCCTCATGGCCCTTATGACCAGGGCTTCACACGTCATACAATGGTTGGTACAGAGGGTAGCGAAGCCGCGAGGTGAAGCCAATCTCAGAAAGCCGATCGTAGTCCGGATTGCACTCTGCAACTCGAGTGCATGAAGTCGGAATCGCTAGTAATCGCAGGTCAGCATACTGCGGTGAATACGTTCCCGGGTCTTGTACACACCGCCCGTCACACCATGGGAGTGGGGGATACCAGAATTGGGTAGACTAACCGCAAGGAGGTCGCTTAACACGGTATGCTTCATGACTGGGGTGAAGTCGTAACAAGGTAGCCGTAGGGGAACCTGCGGCTGGATCACCTCCTTTCTAGAGAAAAGAAGAGGGTTATTCGCATTCACACTTATCGGTAAACTGAAGAGATGCGAGAAGAGACTGAATAAACTGGGTTTGTAGCTCAGCTGGTTAGAGCACACGCTTGATAAGCGTGGGGTCGGAGGTTCAAGTCCTCCCAGACCCACCACATATTTAAGGACGCGGGGG
>NZ_MEIR01000054.1 GCF_002777825.1 Snodgrassella alvi
CGGAAAAATACTAAATACATCACCAGCCACACTGGCTGGTGTTCTTTTTCAACTCTTAATACCTATTCTGAACTACCTACGAAAATCACCCCATAACACCTGCATCGCAGCAATTGCCGCCAGCGAAGCCGTTTCCGTACGCAATACCCGTGGCCCCAAACTGATAGCAGCGAAACCATGCCTGATTGCAAGCTCCTCCTCAGTATTACTTAACCCGCCTTCCGGGCCAATTAACAACGTTACCGCCTGTGGCTGTGCAAACTCATTTAATGCCTGTGGTCGGCATAAACTCATCAACAGCTTCAAATCATCAGTAGCCAAACCAGTCAATGCATTAGCCAAAGCCATCACCGGCCGAATTTCTGGCACCATCGTCCGCCCGCATTGTTCACATGCACCAATCGCAATATCCTGCCAGCGTTCCAGCTTTTTCAACGCCCGTTCACCACTTAAACGCTGGCTACTACGTTCCGTTAGCACCGGCTGAATCAGCGTAACTCCCAATTCCACAGCTTTCTGGATAGTCATATCCATCCGTTCACTGCTTGAAACTGATTGTAGCAACGTAATCGCCAATGGAGACTCAAGCGAAACAGTCTCACTGCCACGGATCAGCACATCCACATTTTTCTTACCCATAGCTGTAATTTCAGCTTGATAAACAGTACCAAGACCATCAAACAGCTCAATCAACTCACCCGGCTGGCAACGCAAAACCTGTACATGGCGCGCAGTCGCATCCGGTAAAGAAAATGTCTCTGAATGACAAATACTAGACGGAACAAAAAAACGAGGCATAATAATGAAAAAATCCAATAATAATCAAATAAGCCAAATAGCAAGATTAGAAATTAATAAAATAAGCTGCTTCCTGATTAAACCAGCCCTAACCACAATCAACAACTTATCAGTTTTATTTATCAGCAAATATAAAATTCTGCCATACAGTCATTTATATTGTTTCAGATAGAAGTAAAAACAAAAGCACTAGCAAATAAGACGACAACCATACTGAAACAGCAAAGCCATAATTCATAATAGGCCTATCTAATAAGTAACAGCGTAGACAAGCTTAATAAGATATAGAAGTAACATATATAGAGTTACCAAAATCATAAACTATACAGCTGCAACACATAAGTCCAGACGCAACAACTAAAACGAAGATATGGCATGAATAAAAAAGCAGCAGATTAATCAGAAATACAGGAATGACAGCATAATCGGTACTAAGAAATGACTGAGTAAAGGGAAGAATTTAAATAGATAGGCGTAAAGTAAGTCAAAAGCGCTAAAAATAAAATCTTAAAAAACAGTGATATGTTGAAATAATGAAAAATAAGCGGAAGAAGTAGTTGACAGGGGGTTAGGTGAAGCGTATAGTTCGCCTTCTTCGCTGATGACGCGACACGAAACGAACTAAACAGTTTAAAGTAGAACGCAGTCGAAAGCAACGCTCTTTAACAGAACAGATTACCGATAAGTGTGAGTGCGGATAAGCCTCACACTGATTCAGAGAGACGGTATATATAGACATATACTTGTCAATAACTTTGAAGCAGACCAGTGATTTCGAAGGGGACTTCGAGATTGCAACAAGCTAAGATTAAACATAAGAGTTTGATCCTGGCTCAGATTGAACGCTGGCGGCATGCTTTACACATGCAAGTCGAACGGCAGCACGGAGAGCTTGCTCTCTGGTGGCGAGTGGCGAACGGGTGAGTAATGCATCGGAACGTACCGAGTAATGGGGGATAACTGTCCGAAAGGATGGCTAATACCGCATACGCCCTGAGGGGGAAAGTGGGGGATCTTAGGACCTCGCGTTATTTGAGCGGCCGATGTTGGATTAGCTAGTTGGTGGGGTAAAGGCCTACCAAGGCGACGATCCATAGCGGGTCTGAGAGGATGATCCGCCACATTGGGACTGAGACACGGCCCAAACTCCTACGGGAGGCAGCAGTGGGGAATTTTGGACAATGGGGGGAACCCTGATCCAGCCATGCCGCGTGTCTGAAGAAGGCCTTCGGGTTGTAAAGGACTTTTGTTAGGGAAGAAAAGCTGGGTGTTAATACCATCTAGTGCTGACGGTACCTAAAGAATAAGCACCGGCTAACTACGTGCCAGCAGCCGCGGTAATACGTAGGGTGCGAGCGTTAATCGGAATTACTGGGCGTAAAGCGAGCGCAGACGGTTAAATAAGTCAGATGTGAAATCCCCGAGCTCAACTTGGGACGTGCATTTGAAACTGTGTAACTAGAGTGTGTCAGAGGGAGGTAGAATTCCACGTGTAGCAGTGAAATGCGTAGAGATGTGGAGGAATACCGATGGCGAAGGCAGCCTCCTGGGATAACACTGACGTTCATGCTCGAAAGCGTGGGTAGCAAACAGGATTAGATACCCTGGTAGTCCACGCCCTAAACGATGACAATTAGCTGTTGGGGTACTAGATGCCTTAGTAGCGAAGCTAACGCGTGAAATTGTCCGCCTGGGGAGTACGGTCGCAAGATTAAAACTCAAAGGAATTGACGGGGACCCGCACAAGCGGTGGATGATGTGGATTAATTCGATGCAACGCGAAGAACCTTACCTGGTCTTGACATGTACGGAATCTCTTAGAGATAGGAGAGTGCCTTCGGGAGCCGTAACACAGGTGCTGCATGGCTGTCGTCAGCTCGTGTCGTGAGATGTTGGGTTAAGTCCCGCAACGAGCGCAACCCTTGTCATTAGTTGCCATCATTAAGTTGGGCACTCTAATGAGACTGCCGGTGACAAACCGGAGGAAGGTGGGGATGACGTCAAGTCCTCATGGCCCTTATGACCAGGGCTTCACACGTCATACAATGGTTGGTACAGAGGGTAGCGAAGCCGCGAGGTGAAGCCAATCTCAGAAAGCCGATCGTAGTCCGGATTGCACTCTGCAACTCGAGTGCATGAAGTCGGAATCGCTAGTAATCGCAGGTCAGCATACTGCGGTGAATACGTTCCCGGGTCTTGTACACACCGCCCGTCACACCATGGGAGTGGGGGATACCAGAATTGGGTAGACTAACCGCAAGGAGGTCGCTTAACACGGTATGCTTCATGACTGGGGTGAAGTCGTAACAAGGTAGCCGTAGGGGAACCTGCGGCTGGATCACCTCCTTTCTAGAGAAAAGAAGAGGGTTATTCGCATTCACACTTATCGGTAAACTGAAGAGATGCGAGAAGAGACTGAATAAACTGGGTTTGTAGCTCAGCTGGTTAGAGCACACGCTTGATAAGCGTGGGGTCGGAGGTTCAAGTCCTCCCAGACCCACCACATATTTAAGGACGCGGGGG
>NZ_MEIR01000055.1 GCF_002777825.1 Snodgrassella alvi
GCTTCAAAAAACTCTATGAACAGGGCGGAGAATTAGCTCTTCAGGAAATAAGTCGCAAAAAACCTATAGAGAAAAATCGCGTAGAGCCTCATATTGAGCAGGCTGTAGTTAATATGGCTTATGAATTTCCTGCTTATGGCCAACATCGGGTAGCTAATCAGCTACGTCTGCAAGGAATAATGGTCTCTGGCAGTGGTGTACGTTCAATCTGGTTACGCCACGATTTAGAAAGCTTCAAAAAAAGCTGATCGCTCTGGAAACAAAAGTAGCTCAGGAAGGGCTTGTGTTAACAGAAAGCCAGCTACAGGCTTTAGAGAAAGCGAAAGCAGCGCGAGAGGCACAGGGTGAAATTGAGACCCAGCATCCTGGTTACTTATGCGCACAAGATACATATTATGTTGGTCATATTAAAGGGATTAGGAAAATATACCAACAAACGTTTATTGATACCTATTCAAGACTGGCGTTTGCTAAAGTATATACCGAGAAAAACAGTTTAGTTGCGGCGGATATGCTCAATGATAAAGTGATACCATTTTTTGATAATGAGCAGGTAGCGCTTTTACGAATTCTGACGGATAGAGGAAGTGAGTATAACGGTCATAAAGAGCGTCATGCATACGAACTGTATCTGAATTTGGAAGATATAGAGCATACGAAAACAAAAGCCTACAGTCCGCAAACAAATGGTATATGTGAACGGTTCCATAAGACGATGAAGACTGAATGTTATGATATTATGTTTAGACGTAAGATATATACAGAACTAACAGAGATACAACAGGATATTGAGCTTTGGCTAGAGTTTTACAATCGGGAAAGAGCACATTCAGGGAAATACTGTTATGGTAAGACACCTTGGCAAACTTGGGTAGAGACAAAAGGACTGGCTAAAGAAAAGCAGCTAGAGAATTTATTTTACTCATCAGACAGTCATTGTGTTAGAACGAATGCCGATGAGTAGGTAGTATCTGTCAGATTAAGTTTAAGCTAGTACAAATTATTTTACTTACACTAGTTAAATCAGTTCGTTTTCTTTGCTAGTGTTGCCAGTATAGTTAGGCGGATTTAGTACAAATAAGGTTAAAGGTAACGTCAATTTATTCAGTTAAAGACGCCTAATTACGTCATATCTAGCAAGTATTAGCCTTATTGGAAAAAGCCATTGCTGCTTTACAGTATTACAAACCTATTATCTAGGTTTGTGCATTTATCAGTTATTTCCTAGCAGTAAAGAATTTAATCCTGTTAGGAAAGAGTTGCGTAGTCTCAGTGTGTTTGTCATTATTGTAATATATTGTTAAAAATAATAACACTCTAAATCAGTAAAATAGAGAATAAAAATTTTATTTATTAGTTCTATTACAAACGTTATTTAACCAGTTCAACACCGCGGTTGGCCAGTTCATCGGCCTTTTCGTTACCCGAGTGGCCGGCATGTCCTTTTACCCAGTGCCAGTGTACCTGATGCTTATTCACTTCAGCATCCAGTGCCTGCCACAATTCAACGTTTTTAACTGGCTGTTTGGCCGCTGTTTTCCAGCCGCGTGCTTTCCAGTTGTGAATCCATTCCTGCATGCCGTTTTTGACGTATTGGGAATCTGTGTAAATGTTGACGATGCAGGGGCGTTTCAGTGCGGCCAGTCCCTGTATTACTGCGGTAAGTTCCATGCGATTATTAGTGGTATTGGCTTCACCGCCAAAGAGTTCTTTACTGTGGCGGCCGGATTGCAGGAAAGCACCCCAGCCACCCACGCCGGGATTACCTTTGCAGGCACCATCGGTATACAGGGTAACTTCGCTCATATTCATAGGCTGTTTTAAAAAGTGCTGACTATATCATGTCTGAGGTGGTAAAACTTTACCGGGGTTAAGTATACCCTGTGGATCGAGATTGTGTTTTTGTGCCCACATCCATTTGATTTCTGCGTTACTGCGTACTTGTGGCAGCCACTGATTTTTTAGCTGACCAATGCCATGCTCAGCAGCAATACTGCCATGATAATGTAATACCTGTTCATATACCAGTTGGTTGATGCTGTCTTCGTAGTGATAGACATCATTACTGAGGATGTCGGCGATAAAAACATTGTAATGCAGGCTGCCGTCACCAAGATGGCCAAACAGAATGGTTTTGGCTTGCGGAAAATCTTTGGCCAGTTGTTGCTGGCAGTTTTTGATAAAATCAGCAACATGTTCAATTGGTACAACAATATCGTGTTTGATGCTGGCACCAAGACTGCGCTGTGCAGCGGATATGTTTTCGCGTAATGCCCACAGATGCTGACGGTCGCTTTCTGACTGGGCAATCACGGTATTAAACCAGTTACCTTGTTCGAGCACGCTGATTAGGGGTTCGGTTAAGTCCTGTGCCGGCAGGCTGTCGCTCAGTTCTAGCAGAATATGCCAGTTAGCGCTGGTGGGTTCGCGTAACTGGCTATAATTGGCTGACAGGCTGAGGGCATCTTGGCTGATTAATTCATAGCTGGAGAGGCGTTCGGCAAAGTGGTTTTTCAATGTAGATAGCAGGCTGGTAGCAGCGTGTATATTTTCTACGCCAACCCAGGCTGTTAATACGCTTTGCAGTGGTGCAAACAGTTTTAGTGTGGCCGCGGTGATAATGGCCAGTGTGCCTTCGCTACCGATGATTTGCTGGTACATTTCGTAGCCGCTGGTGTTTTTATGCAGTGGATACAGATGGCTTATCAGTTCGCCGTTGGCCAGTACATATTCCAGTCCCAGTACCAGATCGCGCATGGTGCCATAACGCACTACATTCAGACCGCCCGCATTGCAGGCAATGTTGCCTCCTATCTGGCAGGAGCCTTCGCTGGCCAGACTCAGTGGAAAGTAGCGGTTGGCATCACGGGCTGCGGCCTGAACTTCAGCCAATATCATGCCTGCTTCTACAGTAATGGTGTTGTCAGTCAGATTAAGCTGGCGCACGCGGTTGAGTTTGCTTAGTGACAGGATAATCCCTTTACCGGTAATAGAGGCATGAGGGGTGGCGCCGCCACATAATCCGGTATTGCCGCCCTGCGGGGTAACGGGGATATGCTGCTGCTGGCAATAGCGCAGTATATTCTGTACGCTGTTTACGGTATGGGGTTGTAATACGGCAAATACCTGTCCATGGTAGCGTTTGCGCTGGTCAGTACAGAATGGGGCAATGAGTTCGTTATCTGTGAGGATTTCGTATGGTGTCAGTATCTGCCGTAATCGGGCAAGGTGAGTAGTAGTTGGCATAGTGGTTATCTTATTGGCGAGATAAGCTGATTGTACGGCAACTGGCACAGCTGGCATGGTAAATATACGCTAACAGGCAATGTTTACAGTACAATATTGCTATTGTGTAATATTAGTAAGGAAGTGGCATGTATTTTGTTGATCGTAGTGCAGTGGTGCTGAAACCTGCTCAGGCTTTTCTCGACTGGCTGCAAAATACCAGTGATGATTTGCCCGAGTTAACTTTGTCACAACTACAGAGTAATTGTACTACGTTGCTGGTGCCGGAATTTGAAACACCGGAACAGGCAATTGGTTATATTGGTGAGCGCTTTCGGCTGATTTTTGAGGCAGAGCTGTCTGCCTGGGAAGTTGACCGCAAGCTGTGGCCGGCAATGGATATTGACCAGTTCTGGAATTTTTTCACGGTTGAGGTGCACGATATGGTGCTGGACCTGGTAGATACCGATTTGCAGATATCACCAGTTTATGGTGAAGCGTAACGCGTTGTCTGATGTTAGCATGTGTTGTGCGGTTGCGACCGTCATTGGGTGCTCAGTATCTGGCTGTCGGTATGCACGGGCTGGTATTGGGTGCCATTGTGTTGTATAGCGCAGGTTGGCAATGTTTATTGTGGTTGCTGGCGTGGCTGTTTTCTGCATTGTGGGCAGGCTATGGTCTGCGCCAGACTAGGGTAAAACGGATTAAAATCAGCCAGCAGGGGCAGGTCAGTCTGGTGCTTATGCACAGGAAAACTGCTATACCGGCCATTTTGTGCCCGGGCAGTATGGTCAGGGCAAAGGTGATGGCCTTGCAGTGGCAAACGGCCAAAGGTAGTGTACACCAGCTTTTGTTACCCGATATGATGGATGCACAGGCATGGCGGCGCTTACAGGTGTGGGTGCGCTGGTGTCAGCCGCATAAGGCTCAGCCTGTTTTAAGGCAATTAATCTTGTATAAGGTAATTCATTGGTTCAGACTGAAGGATAATAATTTAGAATAATGACAGAAAGATTTCATGCAACTGGGTTGGTTCAATGGCTGCAACATCTGGAAAATGGTGTTACTGGCGGGCAGATTGAAATGGGGCTGGCACGGGTAGAGGCCGTTCGTGAACGCATGGGTTTACAGCCGCAGTGCCCATTGATTGTGGTCGGTGGAACTAATGGCAAAGGTTCGGTATGCTCCTATCTGACTCAGATTTATCATGAAGCGGGCTATCGGGTTGGTACGCTGACCAGTCCGCATTTGTTGCGTTTTAATGAGCGTATTGCCATTAATGGGCAGGCAGTTGCTGATGAGCTGATTGTCGCTGCGTTTGAACGTATTGAGGCGGCAAGGGCGGATACGGTATTGACCTATTTCGAATTCAATACGCTGGCTGCGGTGGATATTTTTGTGCAGCAGCAGGTAGATGTGATGGTGCTGGAAGTAGGGCTGGGTGGCCGGCTGGATGCGGTGAATATATTTGATGCCGATGTTGCGGTGATTACCAGTGTTGATCTGGATCATGAGGCATTTCTGGGCGATACGGTAGAAAAAGTAGCGTTTGAAAAAGCAGGTATTATGCGTTGCGGGAAGCCGGTGATATGTGGTCAGTTGCCGGTACCGCACAGTTTGGCGGCACACGCAGATGTAGTAGGAGCGGATTTATTGCTGCTAAAACGTGATTTTGATTTCCATAGACTGGAAATGCAGCAGTGGTCGTATCGTTTTCATCCGCAATACAGCAGTTTGTATACAGGTGAACATGCTCGCCATGCGTTACCGATACCGGTATTGCGTGGGAGTTTTCAGCTCAATAATGCAGCCTGTGCGTTAACTGTACTGGAGTGTCTGTCTGAACGTTTGCCATTGGATATTGGTGCGATCAAGCGAGGTTTGTTGCGAGTGCACCATCCGGGACGGTTTCAGATATTGCCCGGCCAGCCGCTTACTGTACTTGATGTGGGACATAACCCGCACGCGGCACGTGCATTACGCAGCAGTTTGATTGCTTTACCCTATGCAGAAAAACGCATGGCTGTATTCAGTATGCTGGCAGATAAGGACATTGATACGGTTCTGGAGATTGTTAAGGATCAGTTTGACTGCTGGCTGATTGCACCACTGGCGTTACCGCGCGGCATGACTATAGAGGCATTACAGCAGAAGTTTAGCCAGCATACTATTGCTGCTGTAACTGCTTATCCCTCTGTTCAGGATGCCTACGGGGCAGCTTTATCACAAGCGGGTAAGAATGATAGAATTGTGGTATTTGGTTCGTTTCATACCGTAGCAGAGGTGATGGACATACCACAGTGGTAAAATTTGAAATAGAAGCGAATGAGACAGAGGAGGTGATAATTCATGAATGCGCGGGAAAACTATGAACAGCTGAAACGACGTAACCGCCGTCGTTTGGTAGGTGCATTAATCATGGTGGTCATTGCCGCCATTTTGTTGGCTATTATGCTGAGCCGCCGTACACCACAGCCAGTACCGGCTCCGCAGCTGGATATCCAGGCGGCTTCTGCAGTAGTACTGGAGCCGGTAGACAATGCGCCTGCCTCTGCTGTAACAGTGCCTGCTGCTGGGGTAAACACTATGCCAGCAGCTTTGGCTGTGTCTGAACATGAGTCTGACAGCATTATTATATCCAGACCAGTACCATTATCGCAGGCGACTGTACAGCATTCGAAACCTGCTGCGAAAGTAACACCAAACGAAGTTCCAGCCAGAACACCTGCTCAGGCTACGCAGCAGCAGAATGGTATTATTTCTGCAAATACCAGACCATCTGTGCATCCATCTAAACCAGTAGCCGAAAGGGCAGTGACCAGTGAGCCCGCTGACAAAAAAGTCATAGAAGCGAATCGGCAGCATAATACACAGACAGCACAAGCCTCCAGAACCAAGGCGGCCATAGCCAAGCCAGCAGGATCAGTAGAGAAAAATGCATCGGTGCAAGTGCCTGCAGCAACAAATAGCCAAGCCCATTCTGGAGCAGCGGCGAAGTCGGCCAGAAAAGCATCCGCTGCCACTACAAGCGGAAAAAATACTGAGGCGGTGAGTACTGCTGGAACGGCAACACTACCCAAAACCATAAATAACACGCCTGCTAAGGCAAAACCGGCTACTCCTGCCAAAAATACAACAGGTACAAAAAACAGCACTACAGCAGGCAGGCTGACACCACAGCAAATCTTGGAAAATAAAGCTGCCGCCCATATGGTCAAAAAGCCTGCATCTAATCAGAACCATGCCAATGCTGCGACTACCAGCAACAGTAAAGCAGCTGTAGAACGCACAGTGATTCAGATTGGTGCGTATACCACAGAAGCGCAGGCCAATCTGGTACAGCAAAGGCTGGCTGTTGCCGGTGTGCCCACCAGTATAAGTGCTAGTCAGACCAGTAAGGGTACACTCTATCGGGTGCGCAGCCGTGTTTATAATAGCCGCAATCAGGCCATACAGAATCTGGAAAAGGTGCGTGCAGTGGGACTGGATGGGCTGGTAATTGGTTTATAGGAAGTTGATACTGGCATGACCCTGTTTGATATATTGGCTCTAGGCCTGATTCTGTTAACTACGCTGGTTGCCATGATGCGCGGGCTAGTAGGTGAGATAGCTTCATTGCTATGCTGGGTTGTAGCATTTATCGGGGCGAAGTTATTGGCCGTGCCAGTGGCCGATATGGTTTTTATGAACATGCAGCCGCGAGCGCTGGCCACTTCATTGTCTTTCGTGCTGGTATTCGGGGTTTTATGGATCGTGCAACGTCTGTTGCGCACGCTGGTTACTTCGGCATTGCAAACCATGGGGCTGGGCGGGGTTAACCGTATTCTTGGTGCCTGTTTTGGAGCCGTTAAGGGCACTATTATTGTTACTTTGGTGGTGCTGATATGTGCTTTTACCGATTTACCGAAATCCCCCATATGGCGTAATTCAGTCACAGCGGGCATGTTTGAGCAGCTGGCGATGCTGGCGGTGCCGTACTTGCCGTCTCTTCTTGTTGATAAGCTGAATTCGCCATTGGTATAACAGTATGAATAAGGTAACGAGATACAACGCGCGTTTTTAATTATAAAAACGCGCGTATTTATTTGTTTTGAATGGAGAGAATGATGTGTGGTGTATTGGGTATTGTTGCGCATGAACCCGTAAACCAGCTTTTGTATGATGGCTTACAAATGCTACAGCACCGTGGACAGGATGCTGCCGGAATTGTTACTGCTGAAGGTACAATGTTTCATATGCATAAAGGCCGTGGCATGGTGCGTGATGTATTCCGTACCCGCAATATGCGAGAGCTGGTTGGTAACATGGGTATTGCACATGTCCGCTATCCGACTGCAGGCAATGCCAATTGTAGTGCCGAGGCGCAGCCATTTTATGTTAATTCGCCTTTTGGTATTGTGCTGGCACACAATGGTAATTTAACCAATACCGAAGAGTTGTTCAAGAATGTCTGCTTTACTGATTTGCGCCATGTCAATACCCGTTCTGATTCGGAAGTATTGCTCAATGTGCTGGCTCGCGAGCTGGAAAATCAGGTGGGCAATCGCACTGCTCTGACACTGACAGATATTTTTGCTGCCGTGGCCACCCTGCACAAACGTGTGCATGGTGCCTATGGTGTAGTGGCACTGATTGCTGGCTATGGTTTGCTGGCTTTTCGTGATCCGTTCGGGATTCGGCCTCTGTGTCTGGGCAAAAGGGTAGAGGACGGACATACTGATTATGTTGTGGCTTCTGAATCAGTGGCGTTTCCGAGTCTGGATTTTGAACTGGTTCGTGATGTGGCACCCGGGGAAGCCATTTTTATCAGTAATGAGGGGCAACTATTTTCACAGCAGTGTGCTCAGGAACCACACCTGATGCCGTGTTTGTTTGAATATGTATACTTTGCCCGCCCGGATTCAGTGATTGATGGGGTATCTGTGTATCAGGCGCGGCTGAATATGGGCGTTACGCTGGCGGAGAAGGTAAAACGGACGCTAGATTTACAGGATATCGATGTGGTTATGCCAGTACCGGATACCAGCCGCCCCAGTGCGATGGAGCTGGCACAGCATCTAAATAAACCCTTTCGTGAAGGATTATTTAAAAACCGTTATATTGGCCGGACATTTATTATGCCCGGACAAGCAGTGCGCAAAAAATCGGTACGACAGAAGCTCAATCCAATGAATTATGAGTTTAGCGGTAAAAAAGTTCTATTGGTGGATGATTCGATTGTGCGTGGAACTACCAGCCGTGAAATTGTAGAAATGGTGCGCGAGGCAGGGGCAACCAAAGTTTATTTTGCATCTGCGGCGCCGGCGGTATTGTTCCCCAATGTTTATGGTATTGATATGCCTACCCGTGAAGAGTTGATTTCCTATCGCCGCAATGCAGAGCAAGTGGCTGCTGAAATTGGTGCAGACGCGGTGGTGTTCCAGGATTTAAGCGATTTACAGGCTGTGGTATTAAAATTGAATCCGCAGATTGAGGGCTTTGACAGCTCGTGTTTTGATGGGTGTTATATTACTGCTGATGTGGATGAAGCTTATCTGCAACGCTTGTCTGCGGATAAAAATACACTCGACACTTCTTTTGTGGTACCCAGTCTGATTGAACACAGTGTTAGTGTGCACGAAGATGAAGACGAAGAATAAGCTGACACCAGTATCTGAATCCTGTTTGATACATTACTGCTGTCCGATTATGTAACCATACTGCAATCTGTCTGCTTAGCTACAGTAATATTTATGTTATTCGGTTAACTGATTTAATTGCTCATAAATTAAATTGCCATTATCAATATGATGAGAAAATAAACAACTGGTAGACAATAGAAAAGCAGCCATAGTGGCTGCTTTATTTATGAAAACCTGATATAACTACTTTGGCTTATCCAATTATGGTTCAGTAATCAATAATCACTTTCATGGCCTTTTCATCTGCGGCATGCTTGAATACATCATAAGCTTTTTCCAGTTCATTAAAGTGGAAATGATGAGTAGCCAGTTTTTCCATAGGCAGTTTGCCAGAACAGCAGGTTTTCAGCAGCATACCGGTAGTATTGGCATTGACCAAACCTGTGGTAATGGTAAGGTTTTTAATCCACAATTTTTCCAGCTCAAAATTCACTGATTGCCCGTGTACGCCAACATTGGCCAGATGACCGCCTTCTTTTACAATCCGCTGGCAGATATCCCAAGTAGCACTAAGCCCTACAGCTTCCATGGCGCAGTCTACCCCACGGCCATTGGTGAACTCCAGTACACGCGCCACCGCATCTTCTCTGGCGGAATTGATAATCTGGGTCGCACCCAGTTCTCTGGCCATATGCAGACGATTATCATCCATATCAATCATGATAATCTGGCTGGGTGAATACAACTGCGCGGTTAATAAACAGCTCATTCCTACTGGACCAGCACCAACAATGGCGACTGTGTCACCGGGTTTAACGTCACCATATTGCACGCCGATTTCATGCGCTGTAGGCAGAGCATCAGATAACAGCACAGCCACGTCTTCGTTTAAATCTGCTGGTAATCGGTAAAGAGAGTTATCAGCAAATGGCGTGCGTACATATTCAGCCTGCGTACCATCAATCATATAGCCCATAATCCAGCCACCACCATTTTGACAATGTGCATAGAGCTGTTTTTGGCAGTTTTCACAAATTCCACAGCGGCTGACACAGGAAATAATGACTTTATCTCCTTTTTTGAAATTTTTAACACCACTGCCGATTTCTTCAATAATGCCAATGCCTTCATGCCCCAGAATACGGCCGTTAAATTTACCCTCTTTTTGGCTTACAGTTTGTTCAATTTCTGGATTTTTTCCTTTCCAGATGCCCAGATCTGTGCCACAGATTGTGGTTTTGGTTAGGCGGATAACTGCATCAGTAGGTTCGATAATTACTGGTTTGGCGCGCTCCTCGAATCGTATGTCGCCAGCACCGTAGTACACCATTGCTTTCATACTCTTTACTCCTTAAAATTATTAAAAAAATCACTCTGACTTCTATACTAACAGAATTATCACGCTCTTTACTGATTGTAGTGTAAAGATATCTGTATAACGATTTTATTGTTGGTTATTGCAGCCAGTTTGAGAAAAAATTTTGTTTGTTCTTTAATTTGCCTCAAGTTTTAGCTATTTACAGCTATAGCTATGCATATTTTTTTGACATAATGAATAGTTTGCAGTGACGGTCAAGCTATTATTGCTTAAGTAAATGTGCTGCTGTGGTTGGTTTGACTATAAAAAATATCCGTGGGTTGAACACGGATATTTTTTACAATTAGATTATTTTGTTTGACACTGGTTTGCCGTCCAGACCTTCCATCATGTCAGATAATTCATCGGCATGGTCTTCTTCTTCAGCCAGAATATGCTCCAGCATACGTTTGGTAGTGGTGTCATAATCGCCAACATACATAATTGTCTGCCGGTACAAATCAATGACAATGCGTTCTGCAATCAAGTCTGATTCCACCATATCACGTAAAGTTTCGCCTTCGATGTATTCAGTAGGTGAGCGCTGAATAAAAACATCAGGATTCAGATCCGGTTCACCGCCCAACTGGGTAATGCGCTCAGCCAACATGGCCGCATGTTTCTGTTCCTGTTGGGCGTGTTCCATAAATTCTTCTTTTACTGCATCCATAAACAGGCCGCTAGCCATATAGTAATGGCGTAAATAACGCAGCACACATACCCATTCTGAGGCTAAAGCGATATTAAGCAATTCAATTACCCGCTCAACATCCAGTTCATAGGTTGATGTTACCGCCCCGTCCTGATAACTTTTGCGCGCATTGGCACGCAATTCTTCGGTAGTGCTAAATTTAATATCACGTTTTAGTGGTTTGCGTTTGTTCATGTTTATCTCCTTGTTTATACGAGTAGCTCTCGGTTTGTTGTCCAATGTTCCATTTGCAAGGTAGCTGATTACATAAGTTATTGTCTATGCAATTATTTTTAATATAGGTAATAGTTAGATGAATATAATTGCATAATGTATATTTATACGTTTTTAATTTTAATATTTTATATTTAAGGTGAAATAAAATTAATTATTATTAAATACTTATTCTTGCTATAAGTAAAATACAGCACCAGATTATTGCTTTATTTGCCTGTATGTTTTAATTTTTGAGGACAAATTTATTGAAATAGTTTGCAGAATTGCAGATGCAGCCAAGCAGATTTCAAACGTCAGAATGAATCGGCAACGGACTTCTTTTTGAATGTAAATTTATCATTTATCAATATAAATGATACTAAGGAATATTAGATATAGTAATTAAATCTTGTTTCATTAATAAAATACAAACTAGTAAATCAGATGTTTGGCTAAGGTATTATGCTCAAATTTAAGAACACAGGCAGAAGAGTCTGATTATGGTTTCTTAAGCTGCACAAAAATAACGATACCAATGAAATATGAATTTTTTATTGTCAATTAAATTAGATAAATACAAATAGCCAGTTATTGAACATTCAGCCTTAATGCTCAATTTGATAGTTATTGTTGTTTATTTTGCTTGAATAACCCGTGGTGGCGATGATGTATTTATGTAGTAGTACTATGGACACGGTTAGTTTATTACATGCTTCATGTTACCAAGTGACAAACAATAAATACTGATTCCACACCACCAATGCAGGTCATTCTTTTTTCGTTGTTATATTCTCTTAGTGATTATTTAAATTCTGTTGAGCATCCGGTTTATCATAAACGCCAAAGTGGTCAACAATTGTACTGCTGGCTTTATTCAGCCCTAAAACTTCTACTTGTGTGCCTGCTCGGCGGAATTTAAGCACAACTTTATCTAAGGCTGCTACCGCGGTTATATCCCAGAAATGTGCTTGAGTAAGATCAATTGTTACCTTTTGTACAATTTCTTTAAAGTCAAATGAATTAGTAAATTTTGCGGAAGAAGCAAAAAATACTTGTCCGTAGACGGTATAAATACGCTGCCCATTGCTGGATTGCTCAGTCTTAATGTGCAGGTAATGAGCGACTTTATTGGCATAGAACAATGATGCCAGTAATACCCCCACAAATACGCCGTAAGCAAGGTTATGGGTAAATACGACCACAACTACGGTAGAGAGCATAACAATATTGGTTGAAAGTGGGTACGATTTAAGATTCTTGATCGAGTCCCAGTTAAAGGTGCCAATTGAAACCATAATCATGACAGCAACTAATGCTGCCATGGGTATTTGACCTACCCAGTCTTGTAAAAACACCACTAACAATAAAAGCACAGTCCCAGCGATAAGTGAAGATAAACGTGTCCGCCCGCCTGACTTCATATTAACCATTGATTGACCAATCATCGCGCAACCGGCCATACCGCCAAAGAAACCTGTGACGATATTGGCGATACCTTGTCCCTTACACTCTCGGTTTTTATCACTGGGCGTATCGGTAATATCATCCACAATGGTTGCGGTCATCATCGACTCTAATAAGCCAACAATCGCTAATGAAATGGAGTAAGGTAGAATAATCAATAGTGTATCTAGATTAAAAGGAACATTCGGGAGTAAAAAAGTAGGCAAGCTTGTGGGTAGTGTACCCATATCACCAACCGTTCGTATATCCATTCCAAAATACATATGGATACCTGTCAGGATAAGAATACACAGTAGTGGCGAAGGGAAAATTTTTCCAACTTTAGGGATATAAGGGAAGAGATAAATAATACCAAGCCCAGTGATAGTCATCGCATAGACATGCCATGTTACATTAGTGAGTTCGGGAAGTTGGGCTAAAAAAATCAGGATAGCTAATGCATTGACAAAACCAGTTACCACAGAGCGGGAAACAAAGCGCATTAAGTTTCCTAATTTAAGAAAACCCGCAATAATCTGAAAAATACCACATAAGATGGTAGCGGCCAGTAGATACTCTAGCCCATGCGCTTTAACCAAACCAGCAATTAATAATGCCATTGCACCTGTAGCAGCAGAAATCATACCGGGGCGACCGCCTGTAAAAGCCGTAATAACCGCTATACAAAAAGCTGCATACAGCCCTGTCTTGGGGTCAACACCGGCAATGATTGAAAAAGCAATTGCTTCAGGAATAAGGGCAAGTGCGACGACGAGCCCGGATAGGGCATCATTTCTGATATTTGAAAACCATTCTTGACGTAAGGATTGCATTGAATTTAATCACCACTGAAAAAAAAGAGAATTACAGCGTGAAGCAATGCATTTATAACGTTATCAAAATTTGATAGTAAAAAACACGATTTCTGTGCATCACGCGAGTAATTGTAATTATTTTTGATAGAAACAACTCGCCATAAACTACACAGTTATACTCCGAAATTAAATTTATTTAATTATACTAATAAAATTTTAACAATTAGACAAGGTTAATATCCTGATTATGGTTAATGATGTAGTTATGACTGATATTCAATCGGGCAGTTTATATCAAAATGGCCATATTGAGCGATTTCAGTGTATGTATTGCCCGGCAGTATTGAGTTTATATCTTTTTTAATTAGCTAGAGCAAGCAAGGAAAGTAATCGAAAAATGGCTAACGGTTTATGGTACCGAAAAACTTCATGAGACATTCAGCAATGTAGCATCAAATGGATATAAAACCCTGAAACACGCAGCGTAATTTTTTGTGTAAGTAGAGTACTAAGAATGGGATAATTACATGGCAAACCTATCATCATTACTGATGATGCCAACAGAAAAAATGAAGCTGATTTAATTATTGCTGTTAAAATGATTAAAATGCCCATCTTGGCCATGTTGTAAATACCCTATTACTAGTACAGAACTGGTATAGAAAACTATGCTTCGGGTTTTGGTTTTTATATTCAGATTGCACTATATGATTTAGTGCCTCACAAGCTTCTTAATAGAAACACCGGCTTTTGCTGCTTTTAAAATAGAGACAAATTGACACTTTATTATTCATTTATATTTAAACTCTCTATGAATTAATTGAAAGAATTTTCTACTTTAAGGTTGTACTATTTTAAGGGATAGTTACAAAACCTTAGATATCAAACGTTTAAAGGAGCTTGAGGCTGAAAACCGTAAGCTTAAGCAGATGTTTGCTGAGCTGAGTTTAAAATCTCAGCTTCAGGAGGAAATCATAAAAAAGCTATAGTGCCTACTCAAGCACGTAAAGCTTGGGCTGTACAACTGCAAGAAAATCATTCTGTTACTATTGCCATAAGCTGCGCTATTGTTGGCTTAAGCCGCTGTGCTTACTATTATCAACCTAAATTACCGGATGATTCGGTGATTATGTCGGTACTAAGTGCTATTACCGATAAGCATTTACGCTGGGGCTTTCCTAAATGTTTTAATCGCATCAGAAAGCTCGGCTATAAATGGAATCATAAACGCGTGTATCGGGTGTATTGTGAATTAAAGCTTAATCTCAGGGTAAAGCGTAAACAGCGCATTCCTCCACGAAATCCAGAAAGGCTATCAGTACCCAGTAAACAAGGTGAATGCTGGTCAATGGATTTTATGAGTGACAGCAGTCGCAATCAACAGCGTTTTAGAACCTTTAATGTGATAGATGACTTTAATCGTGAGGCGTTAGGCATTGATATTGCGGTTAGTTTACCGGCTGGCAGGATTACCCGTTATCTAGATAAACTGGCCGAATATCATGGCTATCCACTCAAAATATGAGTGGATAATAAACCGGGATTTACCGGAAAAACATTCATCGACTGGGCAAAGTCACATGGTATAACCATAGATTATATTCAAGCAGGCAGCCCATATCAAAACGGATATATTGAACGATTTAATCGCACCTATCGCACAGAGGTACTAGATTTATATCTATTTAATAATCTGGAACAAGCAAAAAAGGTAACCGAAGAATGGCTAACCATTTATAACACTGAAAGGCCTCATGAAGCATTAAATAATATGACGCCGATTGAATATAAAACCCTAAAACAAGCAGCATAATTTTCTACCTGAATCTTGTACTAAGTTTGGGGTATTTACATATGGTTTTTAGAATTGGTACAAAAAAGGAACCCGCCATTAAAATTTATAAGTCTGAATAGGAGAGAAAGTAGACATATCCAATGGCGGGGCAGGAAAATAAATAGCTTAGATACTCAATTAAGAATATTAACAAATAATTTTGTTCATGTATACAAATATTTCAATAATTTAACCAAAAAAAAATGCATTTTTTAATATATATTTGATTTTTTTAATATTTCGACTTGTGCAATCAGAATGTAGAGGGTATAACAATAAAATACTGCATACAGATTAGTGACTTCAGATAATTGTTTTGTTTGTTTTGTGAATTTAAATTTAAAAGACAGAAACTGATAGGCGTGTAGGCATAGTTATAAAGACGATGATGCTGCTATGAGTTAAAAGTGGTTAACTTAATAAATTGAATAAGGTAGGTGAAGGAATTTACTATCTGGGGCTTAGGCAGTATTTAGCGTATTTTATGCATATATTATGTCTGTGTGCTGCCTGAGCAGTCTTCTTGCTGCAAAATAACAAGATTGGACAGGTGAAGATTGATTTTTACACTCAAAATATTAATGAGTGATTATTAACATAATAAGCTTACCATAAATTAAAAGCTAAGTTTTGATGCTATTTCATGGTTTTAACATGTGTTAATATTTTAAAACAATTGTGCATTTTAATTTATTTTTGCTATACTGGATAAGCATATTTTATTTTTTGTTTGGAATTGTCATTTTATGGCTATTTTGGCTGGAACGAAGACGATTAAGAAAGTAGCTAGAGAACACAGAAAAAGTATTTTGGCATTTAGTACTGGTAAGAATGCGGTTGCTGCTTATCTGGCCATTAAGGATAGTTTTACCCATGTTTATCCTTATTATTTGTATCTGGTGCCAGAGCTGGAGTTTGTGGAAGAACAGCTTGATTTGTATGAACGGCAGTTTGGTTTCAGGATTACCCGTTTGCCGCACCCTGCACTGTATCAGATGCTCAAAGCGCATGTTTTTCAGCCATTATGTAATGTAGCGGTGATTGATGAAGCGAAACTGGTGGATTTTGATTATGCCGATATTCGTAAGGTAATGTGTGGGATGTTTGATTTACCGCTGAATACACCGGTAGCGAATGGTACGAGGGTGGAAAAAAATCCGAAGCAGCGAGTGAGTATGTTGCGGCACGGTTCGATTGTAAAGAGTCAGGGTCAATATTATCCGGTATGGGATTGGAAAAAGTCTGATTTGCTACATTGCTTTACGCAGCATAATGTTAGGCTTGGAAGTGATTACAGGGTATTTGGCTGTTCCTTTGATAGCTTGGATTTGCGTTTCCTGCTACCTATCAGGCAATTTTATCCACGCGATTATCAGAAGATTCTGGAGTTTTTTCCACTGTGTGAACTGGAAATTTATCGTTGGGAGTGTGCTCATGGAAAAGGATAAAAGCGTTGTGGAGGCTGAAATGTCTGCGCAGCCTGATTTGGACAGCAATGTACGGAATGTTTCTAAACAGGGGTCTTTCTTGGAATGTTCTGCGCGTGCTGGCCGCCGTGCGGATACGGAAGCACTAATGCAGCTTGGGGAACTGAAGGATGGGTTTGAGCGAGTCAAACAGATGCCCCGACAGCTACGCCAGCGAGTAATGGATAGTGAGTATTGGTGTACAGTCTGTTTCCAGACACATGAGCAGCTGATGGCTTTTTTTAATGCTTTGGCCATAGTGCCTTGTGAGAATAAATATATTGATGGGCAGTTGCTGGCACAGAAACTGGGGATTGAGCTGCCGCCGGCAGAGGTGAGATTTCGATTGTCTAATTATGTGGATAAGGATTTTCAGAAGCTGGTTGATAATTAAGAGGCTGGCTTGTAGTGGCATACTGAATAAAATAACCGCCCCGTTCACCAGAACAGGGCGGTTATTTTATGTGGATTTTACAGGGCTATGCGTTTGTCCCATTCTTTGCTCAGGCGTTTGGCGGAAACGGGATAAGGGGTTTTGAGTTCCTGTGCAAACAGGGAAATGCGCAACTCTTCGAGCATCCAGCGAAATTCGGCTATGGCAGTGGGTACAGGCTGGTTTTGTTGCTGATATTGCTGTACTTTTGTTTGCCATGTGTCGGTGAGTACCTGAATGTCGGCCTCGCGGGCTGCATCACGTGCGGGGTTGCTGCCGTATTTGTCCATGCGTTTGAGCATGGCGTGTAGGTACACGGGTAGGCGCGGCCATTGCTGCCAAGGGATGGCACTGGCAAAGCCAGGATAAATCAGGCTGTTGAGGTGCTGGCGCAAAAGCTGGGTTAATGGGTGTTTCCCTAGATGGCTGTTGACTTCGGCATAAGCCTGTGCGGTTTGCAGGGCATATTGGTTGACGGCTTCTTTTACCGCAGGCAGACGGGTGCGCGCTCGTTTGAGCTGCTCCTTAAAGGATTTTTCGTCACGTGGCAGTTCATCTTCGCCTATCAGGGCACGGTCAAGAACAGCATGGGTAAGGTCTTCACGCAGGTTGTCTGTGCCAAGATGTTTGAGCAGCATGGCGATTTGGGTGAAATCTGGCAGGCCTCTGTTGAGGTCTTTAACCTGTTCTTTCAGGTGCAGACTCATGAGGGCGAGTACGCCGCTGTGATGTGCCTGTTCGGCGGCAGCCGAGGTATCAAACAGGCGTAAGGCGATGCTGTTGTTTTTTTGCTGTTGCAGGCCAAGATAGCCGGTGAGTTGTTGCTCGGCGCGGGCAAATTTGATGCTTTCTGGCAGTTTGCCGATATCCCAGTTGGTGATGTTGTCGCGTTCAAATTCGTTGCTGTTGTCGCGGAAGGTTACTGCAGCTGCCTGTCCGAGTTGTTGTTGTAAAGCATTGAGGTCGCGCCCGCTGGCCAGCTCTGCGCCGCTATCATCTATTACTTGAATGTTGAAATAACAATGTGCTGGCAATTGTTGTGTGCGCCAGTGTTCGATGTCTATCTGGCTGAGCAGGCGCATGTCACCTGCTTGTCGGGCAATGGTGTGTGCCAGCTGCGGCAGCAGTGGGGCATTGATATCGGGATTGCTGCTGAGAAAAGTAGTGATGAAATCGGGTACGGGTACACAGATGCGCCGGATTTGTTTGGGCAGGGCTTTGATGAGTAATTGCAGTTTTTCGCGAATCATGCCGGGTACGAGCCACTCAAGCCGCGCGGCACTGATGCGGTTGAGTAGAGGCAAGGGGATAGCTACGGTAACACCATCCAGCGGGTGATGGGGTTCGAAACGGTAGCTGAGGGCACAGCGGCCGTCTTTGGTGTTGAGGTATTCGGGAAACTGGCTTTCGGTGACGTTGCTGGCGGCATGTTGCATCAGGTCGTCACGGCTAAGATACAGCAGTTTGGGATTTTCGGCTTCAGCCTGTTTACGCCATGTTTCAAAGGTACGGATATCGGCCAGTGGCAGATGGCGGCCTTTGCTTTCTACACTGGCTGGCAGACGTTGGTCGTAGAAGCTGAACAGGGCTTCTTCGTCTACCAGTACATCCTGCCGGCGAGATTTATGTTCCAGCTCGGTGATTTCTTCTATCAGTTTCTGGTTATGCTGGAAAAAAGCTGCTTTGAGGCTGCATTCCTGTGCCACCAGCGCGTTGCGGATAAAGATTTCACGGGCTTCTTTTGGGTTGATGCGCCCATAGGTGACTGGTCGACGGGGCATAACGGTGAGGCCGTACAGGGTGATGCGTTCGCTGGCCACAACTTCGCCGCGTTTCTGTTCCCAGTGTGGTTCGAAGTAATGATGGCGCAAAAGATGAGGGACTTCGTTTTCAATCCATTCCGGTTCGATTTTGCCAACATCGCGAGCATACAGACGGGTAGTTTCGGTGAGCTCGGCAGCAATAACCCATTTAGGCTTGCTTTTAAACAATGCAGAGGCAGGAAACAGATGAAAATGGATGCCACGGGCTCCAGTGTAGTCGTGTCCTTCGGGGCTTTTCAGGCCAACATTGGTTATCAGGCCGGTGAGCAGAGCGCGGTGAATCTGTTCATAGCTGGCTTCTTTGGCTTGTTGCCGGTTTTGGCGCTGCTGGCGACGGGAAATTTGTTGCTGTTTGAGTCTGGCGGATAAATCGTGATCGTTGTTATTGTCAACTGCTGGCTGGATGGTGTTGTTGTCGGGGATTTGCCGGTAGGCGCTGGCTTTATTGGTAAGTCCCATATCGATGGCAATCTGTGCCAGTTGGTGATGCAGTTCACGCCACTCGCGCATGCGCAGGTGGGAAAGGAAGTATTGATGACACCACTGTATCATTTGCCGGTTGGATAAACCTTTATCGCGTTCACGCTGATAAGAATCCCAGATGTTGAGGTAGGCAAGAAAGTCAGATTGCTTGTCGTTGAAGCGTTCATGCGCTTTGGCTGCGGCCTCGCGTGCTTCCAATGGCCGTTCGCGCGGATCCTGAATCGACAGGGCTGCTACGATTACCAGCATTTCGGCAACGCATTGTAGGCGTTTGCCGGCCAGCAGCATGCGGCTGATGCGTGGATCCAGCGGCAGGCGTGCCATTTGTTCGCCCAGTTTGCTGAGCTGGTTGTGCTCGTCTACCGCACCAAGCTCGAGCAGGATTTGATAGCCGTCGTTGATGTAGCGCTGCTCGGGAGCCTGTAGAAAGGGAAAGGCGTTCACATCGCCCAGTTTGAGGCTAATCATGCGCAGGATAACGGCAGCAAGATTGCTGCGGATGATTTCCGGGTCGGTAAAGGCAGGGCGCTGGTTGAAGTCCTGTTCACTATACAGGCGGATACAGATACCCGCGGCAACACGGCCGCAACGGCCAGCACGCTGGCGTGCAGCAGCCTGGCTGATGGGCTCGATGTGCAATTGCTCCACTTTGGCGCGGGCAGAATAGCGTTTTACCCGAGCCAGACCAGTATCGATAACATAACGGATGCCGGGTACGGTAAGGGAGGTTTCGGCAACGTTGGTGGCCAGTACGATGCGCCGCTGGTGGCCACATGGATGAAAGATTTTATGCTGTTCGGCAGCAGACAGGCGCGCAAATAGGGGCAGAATTTCGTCGTTACGGCGCAACGGTGATTGCTGTAATGCATGCGCAGCTTCGCGGATTTCACGTTCGCCGGGCAGGAAGATCAGGATGTCACCATTGCCTTCACGTGCCAGCTCGTCGGTAGCATCAACGATGGCGTCGTTGATTTCTATTTCGGCTTCGTCTGCGTCGGTGCTGTGCAGGGGGCGGTAACGAATTGCTACCGGATAGGTGCGGCCGGATACTTCGATGACAGGAGCGGGTATGCCGTGCAGGGTGAAGTGCTGGCTAAAGCGTTCGGCATCGATGGTGGCAGAGGTAATGATGACTTTCAGGTCGGGGCGCCGTGGTAAAAGCTGTTTGAGATAACCCAGCAAAAAGTCGATGTTCAGGCTGCGCTCATGCGCTTCGTCAATGATGATGGTGTCGTAGGCGCTGAGAAAGCGGTCGGTCTGGCTCTCGGCCAGCAGGATACCGTCGGTCATCAGCTTGATATAGCTTTCGGGTGCGGTTTTGTCGTTAAAGCGTACTTTATAGCCTACGCTTTGACCAATCTGGCTATGCAGTTCTTCGGCAATGCGCTCGGCTACGGAACGGGCTGCTAGCCGTCGCGGCTGAGTATGGCCAATCAGTCCAGCCACGCCGCGCCCAAGTTCGAGGCAGATTTTCGGCAGCTGGGTGGTTTTACCTGATCCGGTTTCGCCACAGACGATAATTACCTGATGCTGGCTAATGGCTTGTTTGATTTCTGCGCGTTTTTCATGTACGGGCAGGGTATTGTCGTATTCGGGTATGGGTAGTTTGGTCAGTCGTTGCAGATAGATCTGATGGGAACGCTGATAACGGCTGTTTATTTTTTCTTCACCGCCGTAACGGGCAGGATTTTTACAGGCTCGTTGCAGATAAAAGCGGTCTTTGCTCAGGATTTGATTAAGTTCGTATGCAGGCATGGCACTGATATTGCCGGAAAATGATTGGATATGCTTATTATAACAAATCTGCTTAAAATGCTTTTTGATGGCATTTTATAGCGGTTTTTTGTGTCTAATCAGGCAATTTGGAATATAAACTGGCGAATAAATAGCTGCGCAGTTTTCTGTTTTAAAAGCACAATAGCCGCTGTAGCAAAGTAAATAGCTTGATGCTTTGTTAGCCAATGATACTGTGTTGTGGTGTTCTGGTGTATTAGAACACCTCTGTGTGAATTTTGGGGTTGCTCTGTGCTGGAAACAGGCGGAATTTTTAGTTATGCGTGTGTTGCTGGCGCCAGATTTTCAGGCCAATCATGATGAATACACCAAATAGAAATGTGCATACAAGTCCTATAAAAATCAACATTATACGCGCCATAGACATGCGAACTGCGGCATCGTCTCCCATAAACAGCCAGATAAACCATGAGGCCAGTATGATAAACAGGACAACGATGGCGATAATTAGTGAGGTCTGTTTACGTGGGTGGGGAGGATTATTGTTTTGCATGATATGACCTGCTAGAGATGGTGGATAACGAGTGGTTTACTTTTGTGACTGACAACTTCGGTATCCAGATTAAATATGGTTTGGATATTGTCTATGGTAATCATTTCGTCTGGTGTGCCCTGCATGACAATCTGTCCGTTTTTGAGGGCAATAATATGGTCGGCATAGGCTGCGGCCATGTTGATATCATGGACAACCATGATGGTTGTCAATCCTTGTTCAGTGGTAAGCTGGCGCAGCAGGCGCATCAGCTCGCGGGCATGATACATGTCCAGATTGTTGAGCGGTTCGTCTAGAATAACATGTTTGGTTTGCTGGCAGAAAGTCATGGCTACGAGTGCGCGCTGGCGCTGGCCGCCGGATAGTGCACTCAGGTAGCGCTGTTGCAGCGGTTCCAGTTCAAAGCGCTGCAATGCCTGATCAACAATTTGCTGGTCTTCGGGAGTAACTCGCCCCTGATTGTGTGGATAGCGGCCAAACAGCAATAAATCGCGTACGGTAATTCTACTCTGTATGTTGTTCTCTTGCGATAATATAGCCAGTTTTTGGGCGATAGCGGTAGATTTGCTGTGGCTGACATCAAGTTCATCAATATGGATGCTACCCTGTTGCAGTGGTAGCAGACGTGCAATCAGGGAAAACAGGGTGGATTTACCTGCGCCATTGGAACCAATCAGTGCGGTAATGCTTTTATCAGGTATGTCGAGATTGATATCGCGCAGGATTGGTGTGCCGTTGATGTTGTGGTTAACATTTTTTATGGTAATCATATTGCTGTCTGGTTCAATCGGTAGGCAGAAAAACAGTTAATATAAATAAGCATGTGTCTGAAACAGTTTAGCGTTTACGCTTTAATACCAGCCACAGAAAGACGATGCCACCGCAAAATTCAATGACAACACTTAATACTCCCTGCATGCCGAGTAAATGTTCAAATAATAGCTGGCCACTAATCAGTACCAGTGCGGCTACCAGAAATGCGGCTGGAATTCGCAGCTGATGCTTCATATTGGGTACACAGGCATTCACCAGTGCACATATCAGTAAACCAAAAAAGCTCACTGGCCCCACTAGCGCGGTGGAAACCGAAACCAGCAGAGCAATCCACAGCAGGATGCTGCGGCTCAGACGCGCATAGTTTATACCCAGTGCAATGGAGGCATTGCGCCCGAGCATAAGGACATCTAGCTGATAGCGCATTCGCCAGATCCAAACAGTGCTGACCAGCATTACGCTGATGCCGATTATCAGCATGCTGATGTTTACGGAGGTAAATTGGGCAAAATAGCGGGTCTGCGCAACGGCAAATAGGGTGGGGTCAATCAGGCGTTGCAATAAGCTATTGAAACTGCGAAACATGACGCCAAAAATCATGCCGGTGAGTATCAGTCGTGCCAAGTCACCATTGCTGTTTTTGGTTAGTGTACGAAACAATAGTAAGGACGCCATTATCATTAATGGCGCTTCGATAATAAATTTACTCAATGCACCGATACTGGCGTAGCCCACTGCACCAAATACAAACAGGGTAACGGTTTGCAGTAGCAGATAAAGTGAATCATAGCCAAGTAATCCCGGGGTGAGAATGGGATTATGGGTCAGGGTCTGGAAAAGCAGAGTAGATACGCCAACCGCATAGGCGACAGTAAGCAGCATTAGCAGTTTTTTGCCGCGCAGTTGCAGAACGAAATCCCAACCGCCCTTGACTCCGTAGGTCATAAACAGGATGCTGGTGATGATTAACAGAATACTGAGCACGCCGAGAAAACGTGTACCGGCATGGTGTGAAGGCATAGTTGGGTTATGCTGCATGTACGGAAGGCTTTCTAAACAGCAGATACAAGAAAATCATGGTTCCGACAATACCGAAAATCAGGGATACCGGTATTTCATAGGGTGGGTCAATGGTGCGACCGATAATGTCACATACCAGCAGGGCATTGGCACCTAAAAGTGCAACTGCGGGCAGATTCTGCCGTAAACGGTCACCTGCCAGCCGGGAAACGATATTGGGTACCACTAGCCCGATAAACGGAATCTGGCCAACAGTTACCACCACAATAGCGGTAATCGTGGCTACGGTAATCAGCGAAATCCACATCATTCGGGCGTAGTTGATGCCCAGGTTAGTGCTGATATTCTGCCCCAGTCCTGCAATGGTGAGCCGGTCGGCGAGAAAATAGATAAGCAATGACATCAAGCCGGTGAGCCACAACAACTCATAGCGCCCTGCCAGCACGGCAGAGAAATCACCGGCAAACCACACAGCCAATAATTGTAAGGTGTTGGTTTCCACACCAATGAAATTTACCATTGCTTCAATAATGCTGCCGTAAATAATGCCGATTAACGGAATCATCATTTGCCGGTGAGGGGGCAATCGGCGAAACAGAAGTAAAAACAGTGTCATGCCCAGTAATGCGGCAATACTGGCACAGCTCATTTTGGCTAGCTGGCTAGCCTGTGGCAACCAGATGGATACCAGTAATACGCCAAGTGCTGCACTTTGGGTAGCACCGACCATATTGGGTTCGAGGAAACGGTTACGCAATACAATCTGTAAAACCATGCCGGCCACTGCCAATGTGGCACCGGTGAGGATAATGGCCAGAGAGCGGGGCAGGCGGCTATACAGCAGCAGAGAGCGTGTATCACTGCTACTAAATAAATCACCCCAATGAAAAGTGGCTGCACCGATGCTAATACTGATAATCAGTAACAATGGCAGCAGCAACAGATTGATTGTATTAATCTGGAAAGAACGAAACATAAGGCACAAAAGGATACAGACAGCAGGTTTGCGCTATTGCCGCGGATTTTTGCGCGATAAAGCGAAACCTGATGGCTGTGGATGGATAATGCGCAGCTTAGTGAGTGAAAGCAGCCTTGATATTGGTTAGGTCGGTTTTCATTTGTTGCACACCGCCGGCAGCCAGATAGGAAGCGCTGCTCAGATAAATAACATGGTTTTCTTTCCATGCTTTGGACTGGCGTACCAAATCGTTGTTAAGCACAGCCTGAGCAGTTTTACCTTCTTCACCAATGGCTGCTGTGCGGTCGATAACGAATAACCAGTCTGGATTGATTTTCTGTACATATTCAAAAGATACAGACTGGCCATGCGGTGCTTCTGGAATACTGGTATCTGCTGCCGGTACGCCTACTTGAGTATGTATCCAGCCAAAGCGTGAAGAGGATCCAAAGGCAGAAAGTTTACCAGCGTTTACCATCAGAATTAGGCCAGTCCCTTTCCCTTTGACAGCCTGCTGTGTTTCAGCCAGCAGGTTTTGGATATCATCATGCAGTTTTTTGGCTTCTGTTTCTTTCTTGAACAGTTTGCCATAGCTATCAAGCATTTTCAGGCCATCACCAATCAAATCCTGACCGCTATCAGACATATCCATAGTAGGAGCCAGCGCAGCCAGATCATCATATTTAGGTGCAGTACGGCCTGAGATGATAATCAACTGCGGTTTCAGGGCATGGAGGGCTTCCATATCCGGTTCAAACAGTGTGCCGACGTTGTTGACCGTTTCCAAAGTCTGCTGCAAATACGGCACCAGTACTTTTTTCGGTGCGCCAACTACAGGCACTTTCAATGCCTGTAAATCGTCCAGCGTAGCCATATCAAATACCACAACTTTGGATGGGTTTTCTGGTACTGCCATTTCACCACGGGCGGTATTTACGCTAACAGTTGCTCCACTGACAGCAGCAGAAGCAGCCGTATTACTGGCGGTGCTATTTTCATTACTTTTTTGACCGCAGGCGGAAAGTAAAGACAGTGCCAGTACGGACAGAGCAAGAGGTTTCCAGCAAGATTTAATCATTTTAGAATTTCCTATCATTATCGTTTGCAATAATTATACTGCCTGAGCAGAAGTATGGTCACTTTTCTGGCGCACAGCGCTTATTTTTCGATAAATTTGTGCCGCGCCTCATGATAACTTTCTTCATTTTCTCCCTGACGCCAATAGGGAACAGCATAGTGGCGCTGAGGTGGTAATTGCCATTGTGTACGCAGTAATTCACGTAGTGGTTTAACCAGTGTAGCTTCGCCCGTAACCCAGGCAAAATCATCGCAAACAAGGGGGGCAAAAGTATTTACAAGTTTTACTAGTGCCGGAATCTGGCTTAAATCACCGTAAAAGGTATGCAGACGCATTCCAGCGGGCAGGGAAAGGGTAACTGGTAAATCCTCTGCTTGGGGCAGCAACAGCACAACATCGCCACTTGCATCCGGCTGTATACCGGCAAGCAGTGATTCAATGGCTGGCAGGGCGGTGATGTCGCCGGCAAACAAATAACGCGCAGCCGTTTTCAGCATCGGATTCGGGCCTCCGGGTGAAGAAATACCAAGTATATCTCCCGGCTGAGCCTGTTCGGCAAATGCGGAAGCGGGGCCACTGTCGCCATGTTTTACAAAATCAATGCTAATTGTGCATGCCTTAGCATCATAATCACGGATAGTATAGGTGCGCACAATCGGTTTATTATCCGCATCGACCCAGTCAAAGCCGTGGCCTGAGAATTGGGGTAGTTGTGGTGTTGTCTGCCCGTGGCGCGCCAGAAAAATCTTAATATGAGCACCATTAAACTGGTGCGGATAATCGGCCAGTTCTGCACTGTGCAAAACCAGTCTGCGCAGATTGGGGCTTAAATCAATGATATCGTGTACGCGTACCAGATACGCGTGATGTGGTGAACGTTTATTCATTATTATTGCCTGACTATAGGGTGAAAGAGTGCCAGTTGTAAACTCTTGCCAAACATACTGCCATGATTTTCATAAGGGAAATTTTCATGTCTGATAGTTAAATCAGTGTATTGCCGTAATTCGTTAATCAGTTTTTTAGTCAGGCTGCCTTGTCTGGCAGTGAGCTCATTGTGTATTTTGATACGCGCTGCTATCTGAGGATTTTTAGGAATTTTATCTACCTTAAGCTTACTGTTTAAAATCCATAAACTATTAGCAGATAAGGCAACCTTGCGTTTGATCATGTCTGCTGCTTCCTGTTGGAGTAAATCTCCGTGTAACCATACAGACGGATCGGTAGCGATATAGTGCTGAAAAAGATTAGGCCGGGTAAGCAGCGTATGCAACACCATCAGCCCACCATATGAATGTCCCCATAGTGTTTGTGCATTAATATCAATCGGTACCATCTGCTGTATTGCTGGCATAATTTGATTCTGGATTAAATCGAGAAATATATCAGCACCGCCATTTATTCTGCTTGAATCCAGCGGGTCAGTATTGTCATCATCCGGTGCTATGGTGTAATCATAGGCACGTGCCTGTGCGTCAAAGCGTTTATCCGTAGCATAGCCAAGCAATACCAGTACCGGAGGCTGAGCCTGTGTGGCCAATGTTTGCATGTTCGCCGGAGTAAGAAAGTCCAGCACAGCATTGCCATCCAGTGCGTAAAAAACAGGAAAACCACTTGCAGGTGCTTTCTGGTCTGGAATAGCTATGTAAATACGATAATGGCGCTGCCCGTCTGCCGAGGTAAGCGGCAGGGTAGTAAAGTGATAACCGCTATGCTGCTGTTGTAGTACAGCGAGATTGGCTATTTGATGCTGATTGGACTGTGCTTTGGCTGTGTTGTGCAAGATTAAGGCCGTAAAAAATATTAATAGAAAAATAATAATTTGGCGCATTTTTAATCTTTCCGTCAGTTGACTGGTTCTACAGAACATATGGAGACAACAAGATGACATTGAAGTAAGATTTTGTTGCTGCATTGCAAAAAAAGATGAAAGAGCTGTTAAAAAATGGCCAGTTCAGATTGTTTCGTTAACGCATATTGCTAATCAATAAATCATGTTTAACCTATTTAATATGGTTGTTTGGGTGGTATTAGGTAAATAATAATCATTACTATTTATTACTATAACTGATTTTTGTTTCCAAGTCATGATAAAACATCATTTTCATTACCCAACAGCTTGCCTAAATGGCAAGCTATTGAAACAAAATATCAGAAACAAACTTTCATATTGCCCCCAAACCGCGCGACCACATTCATTATAAGTATAGGCTGTACCGCGCAAGGTAGAGGCCTAGAGACGCTTATTGAAAATATTTCACATACCGGCGCGGACATTAATATTTTTATTAACGGTATAACAGATGGAAATACCCCAGATATCGTAGCTGCCGATTTCTTCTCTACGCAGGCAGTATCCTGTCGGCCGTTACCGTTTCCAGTTTCAACTGGATTGGCCGGGACAGTGCGGAGCCTTTGATGACCATAATAAGTATAGGTTAGTAAAGTGCCCCATTTTCAGTTGGAGCCCATACAAGAGATGAGTTTATTGTATATTGGGAATAATAGATAAAGGATACTAGTTTCCTTATTTTTAGAGCTAAACATATAAGTAAAATTGTTTACCCATTTCCATTGTTTGGAAAACAGCGGCATCAGACTACTTTCCAGTCTTTCTACCAGTGCCTTGCGGGTATGTATCCATTCGAAATAGTCATAGTTATCTGTGCGAGTAGTCACGCCAGTACTACCGGTAAAATAATCTGCCGGCTAGTCTCGATCTTATCTTTTAATCATTGCGGAAATAAGCCAGAGAAGCTAGATAAGCATCTTTACTAAATTCGAAGCCTAATTCCTTATTAATATTGGTTTCAGGTTTTAGTTTACTGTTACCAATCAAGTACCCGCTAAGCCCATTGCCTGAAGAAGTGGCACAGCCATTATCTTTGCTGTACAGCATATAACTTTAGTACTCTAAAAAGATTCGGTACCTTGTATGCGTGCGCAATACCACTCTTATACAACGGAAACAAAGTCAGTTTAAAAGAGGGAATTGAGAGTTGAAACATAAAAATCAGAATGTAAAAGAGAATTTGGTAACAATATTAATAATAATTATTATTGTTATAATTTTTAATTGTAGCTTTAATTTATAATTGAAGCTGTAATTAACTAACCAAAAAATACAAATAAATACTTATTTGGTATAATAATTTCTTATAGTTACATAATTGAGTTTAATGTGACAAAAATTGACAGCTTTAACAAAAGATTCAGCCTGTTCAAAAATTAACAATAGCCTACCAACAAAATAAACTATTTATTCACAAAGAAATTCTGCTAATCATCCTTTTTCCTGCACATGCAGCTCAATACTGGATAAGGTAAAGAGAAAAGCTGGTAATTCATCCTGACATGCAGGAAAATAGATAAAATTCAATTAAAACAGATAATAATCATTATGAAGAAAAAAATAACGTTCTATCTCTATCCATACATTGCAATGTTGTTATTATTTGTAAGCTCACTACCTACCTGTGCTGGAACTTTAGCTTCAGATATTCCTGTTTCTGATAGCCCAGTCATGGTGCTACCGGTTAGCCAAACTTGCGCAGGCGCACCATGGCCAAATATTGTATGGGTACACGTACATGATAATGAAGAAACCGCGCGCCAGACCGTCCTGCATGCGCTAAGGCAAATCCAGCAAGGCTGTTTACTGGATTTGCGCCATGGAGGCAGCCGGGAAATCAGCATACACAATAATCAGGTAAGCTATCAATTTGATCCAAATAGAATTTTTACTCCAAAGGGGCGCCAGAGCGCGCTGAAGTGCCGTCAAGGAGATTGTGTTGCTGCTATAGTTCAGCTTTCCCATGCTGCTGATCAATTTCTTAGCCAATATCTGGTTCAGAAACAGCTTATCGTTGCTGTACATAATAATCATCCGGATGGCCTGTCTGTACGTAACTATATGGCTGGCGGCACTATGGCACCGGCGATGAGTCAGGTTGCCATCAGCTCGGACAGCAACCCACACGATTTTTTCTATGTCACTACTCAGCAGGCGTTTAATTACTTGGCCAGCCGCAACTTCAATGTGGTATTGCAGAATAATCAACACGTTCACGACGATGGTTCTTTATCTGTATGGGCGGCACAGCAGCAGATTGATTATATCAATGTTGAAGCAGGGACAGGACATTCAAGTGCACAGATGGCCATGTTGGCGGCGGTGTGGGCGTATATGCAGCAGTATTATCAAATGTAATTTATGTTTTAAAACTGATGGATTTGCAATCTATATCAATACGAAAACGCGATACATGCTAATGTTAATTACTGCAATACTTAGAGAGTGGCTAAGATTGGTAATTTTTTTAATTCGTTTAAATACAAAGTATTATAAATATAATTTCATGTATAAACAGATTAATACACAATTTTTTTAAAATTGGCACGGATTGTGCTTGTACTCGTATTGAAGTTAGCGGTAATAATTTTTACAGAATATTGTTACCTGTAGATGAAAAATTTAAAATTTGTTGTTAGTTGTTTTAAACTCTTAACTTTAGGAGCTAAGAAATGAAATCATTGCAAAAAGGTTTTACCCTGATTGAGTTGATGATCGTTATCGCGATTATCGGTATTCTGGCAGCTATTGCTGTACCTCAATATCAGAACTATATGGGGCGTGCACAAGTGACTCGTGTGATGGCTGAAGCTGGTGCAGTAAAAACCAATGTTGAAACCTGTCTTCTGGATGGCCGGAATGCATTGGGTAATGGTGATCGTGATTGTACTTTAACACTGCCAGGTTCTAACTTGATGGAGGGTGGTACAACTTCTGGTCAAGCGGGTTCTGGTGACACTAGTAATGATAGTAAGGTAGGTTATCCTGTAATAACGATGCCTACTCCGGCTCAGGGTGGACAAGAAGGTAATCCTAATACGACAATTGTAGCTAAGTTTGGTAATAGTGCCGCGACTGCTTTAACGGGTAAAACTTTAACATGGAGTCGTGACGGAAATGGAACTTGGACTTGTAGCACAAATGTAGATAAGAAATTTGCACCAACTGGTTGTCCTGTTGTTGCTACTCCTAGTGCTTAATGGTTAACTAATTATATTTATATAAAAAGACGGGAGTTTCCCGTCTTTTTTATTTTTATATTTATCATATAGCTATATTATTAATATTGGGTTAATCGGATTTTTTTAATAAATGATTTTTGAATTAAATTAATAATGGATAACCAGATATTGATAACTAGAATAAAATCATAAAAATTACTCACTAATTAGCAAGTTCCAGTTTGAAAAACAAAGCGGATTTAAAAGTATATAAACTACTTCTTTTGTCTGATAGATACCGTATATTACCTGACGGTTTTTTCAGAATAGTACGTTCCTATACCAATACGCTAAGGCCATAGCTGAATCTGAATTATATAGTTGTTGCAATGTTATTTTGTTTATCACATTTTTGGATACGGATTCTGGCGGCATTATTATTAATATACATTTTTCTGAGTGATTGCTTGCTAATTGTAGTATGGCTTTTTCCATTACAGGGCATTAGTGATGCCATTGATTCTGATAGCTCCAATGGTTTATCGCCTGATACTGGGATTGGCTGTAATTGGGTTGTTTATCTATTTTATCTGAATATCAGGCAGAATTATAAGTATCATGTTAAACAGCGCATAGTTTTGGGCTTGTATGTGTTTTTAGCAGGGGTAATATGCAATTTTTATTTCCATTTAATTTTGCAGAAAGTCTATTGGCATTTTTCTTTGTACAGGGTAGTTGCAATAATTTTAATGCTGATATCAAAATGTTAAATTCTGGTAATAAGCCTTGGGTTTGCAGCTATTCAAACATAATGATAAAAATAAGTTGTTACTGACAGTAGGTGAGTCATGGGGCTCTGCATTAGATACACTGATACAGAATGCTGTCGTTCAAAAATTATTGAATAGATATGAAAATTTTGTGTTTTTTGAACGCGGTATTAAAAAATTCAACGGCGTGACCATGCAGGCTGAATTAAAAGAATTATGTTAAATTGATTTACTTTTCCTTGATGCACACAATATAGTTAACTTGAATTTAACTGATTGTCTACCCAATTTATTGTATAACCACGGCTATACAATATTTACCATTCATGTATCTACTGGAAGTTTCTATGCTCGTGTTATCTGGTATCCTGCTGTCGGGTTTCAACATCGGCAATTTGGGGAAGATATGTCGCAGTCCACACGGTGTTCTCCATTTAATGGATGTGTGATACTGCCATTTTTGCAGATGTAAAAAATTTTGTAGCAAAAACCAAAGACTTTTGTATACTGGATGACTTTAATAACCTTTTTTTTATGCTGAACAGGATATATGCAACAGCAGATTAGATTGTCTGCATTATAGCCTTAATCACGGTAGTAAGTCTTGCCGCGATAATGTACAACACGCTCAATTTTTTTGATCTGTTCGCTCAAAACAGGTAAGCAATCCGCAAATGAAAGAGATTGAAGTAGCTATTATCGGAGACCCTATGCCACGATATTTGATGTAGCTGAGTAGAATACTGCTTATAATGAATATACTGTGTCATGGTCATATTTTAAAATAAAATAATTAACTTTAAAATATGTTAATAAAAATAGTAAAATTTTAGTTTGTAGTGATGCTGCAATTACTAATTGCATATCTTGAATGATTTTCAGCATCACTCCCATGAGGTTCAATATGGCATGTCCATGTGCCACCCTCTGAACGTTCCAAATTAATAATTGTTCCATTTATTGCAGTGGAAACATTATTACCTAAAGTTGCACTTAAACCTCTGACAGTATCCTGATCAGAAATAAAGTATACGCTGGATAAAATATTGGAATCAATATTATTGCTGTCCACACCAATAAATTCATAAAGCTTTCCATTTACAGACTGGCCATCCAAAGATCTGCTCATGGTTGGTACATTGCCAGTGGCAATAATGGTATCGATAGCTGTGGTTGAGGCTTTAAGTTCATAATAGGCGCGGGTGAGCTGGGCTTTAGTGACATTATTCTGATATGATGGAACGACGATTGCTGCAAGGATGCCGATGATAGCCACTACAATCAATAGCTCAATTAATGTAAAACCCATCTGGATATTTGTTCTTGCTTGATAATTGTTTGGATATTGCATAGTAGAATTGATTATAAATAAAGCAGTAAATTAAGCAAAATATATGCCAAAATTTTAAATTTGTATAAATAATGATATAGATTAATATAACTATCTATGTAATATGAGTTTTTACTTTATAAGCTCTTAGGTGAAGGTTATAAAGCTATTTATATAAAAAATCAGATGATTATTTTTTATATATAAATATTAATAAATAATTATCTGATTTTTGTTTATAATTTGTGATTTATATTATATATATATTTTGCTATCCGTTCACTTGCTCCCTGATGTTGCTGAATAAAAGTTTCTGCACTATCCGACATGCGTTGCCTTTGTTGTGGACTGGCAAGTAAGGCCAGTGTTGTGCTTGCCCACTCATCGGCGGAGTGGATTTGTTGCGCAGCACCCGCCGCGACTGCTTTGGGAGCGGCGTCGGCAAAGTTATAGGTAGATGAGCCAAACAGGGTAGGGAGTTTGCAGGCGATTGGTTCAACAATGTTGTGGCAGCCACTATCCACTAGGCTGCCGCCTACAAAAGCAATATCGGCACACAGATAGTAGGCAAAGAGTTCGCCGATGCTGTCGCCAATCCATATTTGCGTTTCTGCTGCAATATCCTGATTATCACTGCGTTTCTGGGTAATAAAATTTAATTTTTTAGCATATTCATAAGTAGGCTGAAAACGTTCTGTGTGGCGCGGAATGATTACCAGCAAAGTATTGCCAAACTTTTGTTTCGCCCATGCATCTAAGAGTAATTGCGCTTCGTCTGTACCATGGTAAAAACGAGTGCTCGCACACACTGCTACTGGCCGGTTGCCGATGCGCTGTTTAAATGTCTGTGCCAATGCATACATTTCTTCTGGCGGCGATATATCGTATTTGGTATTGCCGCAAACCTGTATATTGGCGGCACCGATTTCCTTTAGCCGCTGGGCATCGGCATCAGTTTGTGCAAAGCAACCGGTTAGCGTAGCCAGTGGTGGTGCAATCAGTGAGCGTACTTTCTGATAACCATGCAGGGATTTTTCTGATAAGCGTGCATTGGCCATAAATAAAGGGATGTGATTCTGTGCACAGACATTCATCAGATTAGGCCAGATTTCTGTTTCCATTAAAACACCGAATAAGGGCTGGTGCTCGCGGATAAACTGGCTAACCCACGATTTTTTATCATAGGGCAGATAGCGGCATTGTGCTTCAGGGAAAAAATGTTGTGCGGTAGCTCGGCCGGTAGGCGTGGTTTGGGTCATTAATAATGGGGTATCTGGAAAAAGATGTTGCAGGGCACGGATAAATTGCAGGGAAGCGCGGGTTTCACCTACTGATACCACGTGAATCCAGATTGCGTGTTTTACTGGATTGGGATAAGGTTTGCCAAAGCGTTCAGGCCAGTTGAGTGCATAAGCTGGTGCCAGTTTGGCTCGACGGCGCAGATATCTGCGTAAAAAGGGTGGTGCCAGCAGCCATAAAAATTGATATAAGAGATTCAGTAGCATATGCATTAACTGTAGAAGCCTGTTTCACGGCGATTATAAATTAAAAATCTGGCTTGATTAACGGCATTTATTGCTGGGCTGCATAAGCAGCCGCGCAGATACATTGGTAAGTGTGCTGTAAAGAAACGAATATGCCTGTTTGCGCTTACGCTTCTGCCATATCGAGTGCCTGACGGATATTCACTTCAACAATACGCGATACGCCTTTTTCTTGCATGGTCACGCCTACCAGTTGCTCAGCCATTTCCATGGTTAGGCGGTTATGCGAAATATAGACAAACTGGGTGTGTGCCGACATTTGTTGTACCAGATTACAAAAGCGGCTGGTATTGGCATCATCCAGCGGTGCATCCACCTCATCCAGCAGACAGAATGGAGCCGGATTAAGGCTGAACAGGGCAAATACCAGACTCATGGCGGTTAAGGCTTTTTCGCCACCGGAAAGTAGATGAATGGTGCTGTTTTTTTTGCCAGGCGGGCGTGCCATGATGGATACGCCAGCGCTGAGTAAATCATCGCCCACCATATCCAGCCGCGCTTCACCACCGCCAAACAGGGTGGGGAAATAGCTTTGTACTTTTTCGTTTACTGCATCAAAAGTGGTTTTAAAGCGGGTTTTAGTTTCTTCATCAATGGTACTGATGGCCTCTTCCAGCAGGGCAATGGCTGCCTGTACATCAGTTGTCTGCTTCTGATAATACTCAGCGCGCTCATGCGCTTCTTCCAGTTCCTGTAATGCGGCCAGATTAACTGCGCCCAGTGCGTTGATTTTCTGTGCCAGTGCGGCGATTTGCTGGCTTAGTTCGGGTGCTGCCTGAGCTGACTGGGCAAACTGCTCAGCCAATGCATCCAGATTGGCATTATTTTGCTGTAGCGTTTCATGAAAGCGTTTGGCATTGAGCAAGGCTTCCTGTTGCTGTAGCAGGGCTGTTTGGGTATCAGCCTGTAGCTGCGGTAAGCGGCTATTAAGGGTATGCTGTTGCTGCTGCGTCTGTTGTAGTTGCTGTTGAAGCTGCTGTAGCTGTTGCTGTGCGGCTGTACACCGCTCATTAGCCACATCAATCTGTGCATTCAGCTCCTCGGTTTGCAGGGTTTGCTCATCGTCCATTTCCTGCTCGGCAATACCTAGAGCCAGCTCACTCTGACGTTCCTGCCAGCGTTCGGTGTCGCGGGCAATGCGCTGGCGTTCCTGAGTGGCACTCTGGATGCACTGTTGCAGACGCACAATGGCCATTTCCACCAAGCCCTGCTGCCGTCGTGCTTCCAGTAAAGCTAGCTGGCTTTGTTTTAATGTCTGCTGCTGATTTTGCTGGCTGGCCGTGTGATTCTGTAACTGCGGGCGCAACTGCTCAATAGCCAGAGACAGGTTTTCTGCATCAGCCTGTGCCTGTTGCTGCACCTGCTGCTGTAGGGTCATTTCGCTGCTTATCTGCACGCTTTCCTGCTGAATATGCTCACGCCGTAACTGCCCCTGACTGGTGCGTGCCAGTAATTCAGTAGCCTGTGCTGAGGCAGTTTGCCAGCGCTGTTGCTGCTGTTTCAGTTGCTGCTGGCATTGATTTAGCTGGGCTTCGGTATTTTCCAGATTGCGCTGTGCCAGTTGCATCGCTTCAGCTGCCTGTTGTAATGGTTTTTCCAGCTCAGCCAGTGCCTGCTGCTGCTCATGCAGTTGCTGCTGTTGTTGCAGTAGGCTGATGCCATTATCTTCGGTATATAAAGTGACACTAACCGCATCAACACAGTGACCTTCCGGTGTGATAATTAGCTGATGTGGCTGTAAGTCAGTTTGCAAAAGCAGGGCAGCTTGCAGTGTTTCAGCACACCATACCTGCCCAAGCCAATAATGTATGGCCTGCGTAAAAGGTGCCTGTACTTCTATATACTGCAACAAGGCATTAGTAGCGGGGGGCTGTTTTTCTGCTTCACCAGCCTGATTCACCCATACTGTTGTCTGTTCGGGCAGGGTATCGGCCAGCATTAACTGTTTTGTATATTGTGCCTGTAGTTTATAGCCGAGAATCACGCTGGTGGCGTGCTGCCATGCCGGTGCAACCTGCATATGCTGCCATAGCAAGGGAATATCTGTATCAGTAACGCCTGCTACGCTGCTGCGCTCAGCCTGCGGGAGCATGGCGGTCAACATTTCTATCTGTGTGCTTAGTGTGAGCTGCTGTTTGTCTAGTTGCCTGTGCTGTTGCTGTGCCAGAATAAGCGCTTGTTGCGCACTTTCACGCTGCTGCTCATATTGCAGCAGGTTTTCTTCCAGTGTGGCCACAACCTGTTCCAGCTCCGCCACAGTTTCCTGTGCATGTTGCAGTTCTTTGTTTTGCGGTAAGGCCAATTGTGCCAGTTCTTCTTCCAGACGCTGCTGGCGTTGCTGCAACTGGGTGAGGCTGCCAGTTGCATGCTGTTGTTGCTGTTGCTTAATCGCCAGCTCACGCTCCAGCCGCGCCAGTTCATTTTGCTGATTCTGGCGGGTGCGTTCACTCAGATGTGCCAGTTCTTCCAGCTCAGGCATACGCGCTTCATGCTCTGCTGCCTGTAGTGCCCATTCTTCGCGCTGTAGCTGCTGTTCTTCCAGCTGCATAGTGGCTGTTTCGAGCTGTTCCTGCTGCTGCTGATCTTCATTATGCAGCCGTTGTAGTTCTGTTTGAGCCTGTGCCTGCTCACGCGCGATGCGCTGCTGCCAGTCACGCCGGTGGCGAATTTGCTCTTCTAGCCGTGCCCATTGTTCACGCAGGCTGGCACGCTGCATTTCTGCTTCGCGTACCTGCTGCTGCTGTTGCTGCTCCTGCTGGCGTAATTGTTGCAGCGTTTCTTCCAGTGCTTCTAACTGCTGCTTGAGTGTTTCCTGCGCACTGCCATGCTGCTGATACAGAAGCGTGGCATTGTCGGCCTGATGCAGTGCCTGTTGCCATTGGCTGTAATCAAATAAATCCTGTTTATCAGCTATCTGGGCTTTCAGCTCCTGATAGCGCCGGGCAGTATTGGCCTGCCGCTGCAACTTTTCTACCTGACGATCCAGCTCGCTTTGTAAATCGGCCAGTCGTTGTAAATGTTCGCGCGTATCGGCCAGCCGGTTTTCAGTTTCACGCCGGCGTTCCTTGTATTTGGATACACCGGCGGCTTCTTCAATATGGGCGCGCAGTTCTTCCGGCCGCGCTTCAATAATGCGCGAAATCATGCCTTGTTCAATCACGGCATAACCACGCGCACCTACACCAGTACCGAGAAACAGGTCGGTAATATCGCGGCGGCGCACGACCTGATTATTAATGTAATAAGTTGAGTCACCCTGACGAGTAAGCTGGCGTTTTATCGCTACTTCCGCATATTGTCCCCATGCGCCCTGAAGCTGGCCGTCACTGTTATCAAACACCAGTTCCACACTGGCGCGCGGAGCCGGACGGCGGGTATTGGCGCCATTGAAAATCACGTCCTGCATACTTTCACCGCGCAACTGTCTGGCCGAGGCCTCACCCAGTACCCAGCGTACCGCATCTATTACATTGCTTTTACCACAGCCATTCGGCCCGATGACAGCAACCAGCCTGCCCGGTACCGCAATCGTAGTGGGGTCAACAAATGATTTAAAGCCGGAAAGCTTGATGTGAGTTAGACGCATAGCAACAATAAACGCAGGCAAAAGTGCCAAAAAGCGACTATTTTAGCCGGTTTTAAATAAAAAGACAGTTTTAGTTACAACGTACAGCAGCCTGCCACACTTCAATATGGCTAGTCACGAGCGGCCTTAGTCGTTGCTATTGGCACGGCCGTATTTATTCAGCCCGTCAATAATGGCACAGTTAGGTGAGTCATTACCACCGCAGCGCTTATACCAGTTTTCCAGCGTATCCTTCATACTGTTCAAATCAGTGATTTTTTGGTTCAGACGCTGGATATGCTCACCAACCAGCGCCTTGACATTCGCACTGGCACGCTGCGGATTATTGCGTAACGCCAGTAATTCGGCAATTTGTGCCAGTGAAAAATCCACTTCACGCGCATGTTTAATAAAACACAAAGTAGCAATATCCGCTTCGCTGTAACTGCGGTAACCATTGCGCTGACGCAGCGGCCGGATTAAACCGGCGGCTTCATAATCACGGATTGTTTTACAAGATAAACCGGATAATTTTTCTGCTGTACTAATCTTCATAACGCATTAAAAAAAACTGTAAATCCAAATTAAAATTTGACTCTATCACAGCGTTAAGGTTTAAGCTTTATTTTGTAGATTTTTGATTCAATCCAACCATAAGGAGGCACAAATGCAAATGGTTCAGTTCAAAATTGACGGCATGAGCTGCGAAGGCTGTGCTAAAAGTGTCACAGCAGTACTACAAGGTACCCCGGGCGTAGAAACAGTGGCGGTTAATTTTGCCACCAGCATTGCCGATATTGGCTTTGACGACCGCCTTACTAATGTAGAAACCCTTAAAGCTGCCGTAGAGGCAGCTGGTTTTGAGGTAGTTTAGCTCACTAGGCAGAACGGTTGCACAGGTAAAGGACAGGACAATGGATGAAAATCAGCATACAAACGCTAACACAACAGCAACAGCGCGCTTTGCCATTGAAGGCATGGACTGTCAGGCCTGTGCCAACCGCATTGAAAAAGTATTGCGCCGGCAACAGGGCATTATTGCCGCCGATGTTAATTTTGCCAGCGATGAATTACAAACACGTTTTGACAGCAACCTTCTAAGTACAAACGATATCGTGCAGACGGTGGCTAAAACCGGTTTTAAGGCTATACCAGCCAGCAGTGCTAATATCGAAGCGCTGGCCGATGCCCAGTCTGGTGAGCATACCCGCATATCATGGCGGTTAGCCATAATCTGGCTAATTGCCATTCCGTTTATTATTGGCATGTTGGGCATGTTACTGGGGCAGCAGTGGATGCTGCCACCGTTATGGCAGTTTATTCTGGCATCCATTATCCAGCTTGGCTTTGCATGGCCGTTTTACAACAGTGCCATCAAGTCCCTACAGGGTGGCGTAGCCAATATGGATGTGCTTGTGTCTCTGGGCACAATAGCTATCTGGCTTTACTCCAGCGTAATGCTGTTTAACCAACATAATCATGCACACCAGTATATATATTTTGAAGCCAGTGTGATGGTGATTGCTTTTGTGTCGCTGGGTAAATATCTCGAACAGCGCACCAAAAAACAAAGTCTCAACAGCATGAGCATGCTGCTGCAACTTACCCCAAAAATGGTACGTAAACAGACTGCTGATGGCTGGCAGGAAGTACCGCTGAGCCAAATACAGACAGGCGATATCCTGCAAACCAGCGCCGGCAATCGCATTGCTGCCGATGGCATCGTATCCAGTGGCCAAGCGTGGTGTGACGAAAGCTATCTCACCGGCGAATCCAAACCATTATTAAAACAGACTGGTGACAAAGTGTTGGCCGGTGCACTGCTTAGTAACGGCAGCCTTACCTATCAGGCACAAACCCTCGGCAGCCAAACTCTGCTGGGCGATATGATGCAGGCACTGGCACAGGCGCAGGGCAGCAAGGCACCAATTGCGCGGCTGGCCGACAAAGTATCCATGGTATTTGTGCCCACAGTAGTTGCCATCGCCATATTAACCTTTATCCTCAACTACTGGCTTAGCAGCGATTTTAACCAAGCAATAACCCGCGGCGTAGCCGTACTGGTTATTGCCTGTCCCTGTGCATTGGGGCTGGCCACACCCGCAGCCATGATGGTGGGCATGGGACGCTCAGCACGTTATGGCGTCTGGTTTAAAGATGCGGCCTCACTTGAGCGCAGTAGTCAGGTAACTACTGTTGTGCTGGATAAAACCGGCACCCTTACCAATGGCAAGCCACAAATTGTTGCGCAATGGTGCGCTCCCGACAGCAACTTTAATAGCCAGAAAATTCTGCAACTGGCCGCTGCTGTAGAACAGCTTACTACCCACCCACTGGCACAGGCCATCATACAGACAGCACAACAGCAGCAACTGCCTGCATTAACTGCCAGTAACAGCCATAGCGATATCGGGCAGGGCACACAGGCACAGGTAGCTGGTTATGGCAATATCAAAGTGGGCAATCCGGCCTATTGCGGTTTCAGCATCCCGCAGGAGCTGATGGAACAAGAAATCTGGCAGATTGCCAGCATCGTAGTCGTGGCCATCAATGAAAAAATAGCCGGTGCATTTGCCATAGCTGATGCCCTAAAAGAAGATACCATCAGCGCCATTCAGCGCTTACAGCAACAGCATATCGACATCCAAATTATGAGTGGTGACCAGCACAGTGTAGTCGAACATATCGCCAAACAACTGGGTATCAGCCATTATCAGGCACAAATGAATCCGCGCGCCAAAGCAGAAGCAGTACGCCTGCTGATGCAGCAGGGCAAAGTCGTGGCCATGGTTGGCGATGGCATTAACGACGCGCCAGCACTGGCCGCAGCCGATGTTAGCTTTGCTATGTATGGTGGGGCAGATATCGCCACCAATACCGCTTCTGCCACACTGATGCGCCATTCCATAACCCAAGTAGCCGATGCCCTTGCCTTAGCCCATGCCACCGTACGCGTGGTGAAACAAAACCTGTTTTTCGCCTTTTTCTACAATATTCTTGGGATACCCTTGGCCGCCATCGGCTGGCTTAGCCCGGTTATCGCCGGCGCAGCCATGGCGATGAGCTCCATCTCAGTATTACTCAATGCTCTGCGATTGCGTAAAAGCAGATTGGATTGAACAATTATCTTTATTGGCTGTTGGAAGGTAGACATATTGCTTATTATCGTGCCAGTAGCCAGATGTTAATCATTTTCTCAAGGCTCTATATCTAAAGTCGTGAAGAAATTGTCTGAAAACTAGTTAATTACAGATAAGATTAAATATCTAATGAAAATAAGACTGCTAAATTTTTATATATTTAAGTAAATTTAATATTATTAATATAAAGTTAATATCGTATTACTAATCCAGCTTAAATACGATGTCTATTGTTAAAGTAATACTATATGCGCTATGTTAACTCTATTACCATTGTGTTATTTATTACGATGTATAGGTAGTATTGTTATTTTTCAATCTCAAAACATTAAGCTAAACTTTATCTGAAAACTATTATGATGTGGGAATGCACAATGCATACATACGGGCTTAAATTAACAACCAGAATCGGGTTGTTCTTGATGGCATATACACCATTGTTTTTATTTCTTTTATTCTGGCAATTTTATGAGTATAGAAAATATTTAATTTGGTCTGGCTGGAGTGCAAACTATATCAATTATACCTTTATTCATTATTTTGGATTAGCTTCAGTGCTACTGCTTCTTGTCGTTATCGGATATATTAATTTCGGTATATGTATGTTGAAGTTAAACAACAAAAAGAATTATTCCCCTACAAAAATCAAAACTCTATATACAAAGAAAATAATAACTCCCAATGTTTCATCATTATTATGTACCTTAGCCGCTTTTATGAGCATGTTTGACATTTCAACCTCAAAGATAATGAATAAAATTGTGTTGGTAATTTTATTGGTTTTAATGTTTGTTGAATGGTTGATGAAAAATCAAAAGGAGAACCTTTACAAAACCAATTTGGAAGAAAATTATGAAATAAAAAATCTAGGTTGGATTGATCAGATACGAAAAAAATTCGAAAAAAAAACTAAAGTAAACCGTGAATCTTGTAGCGAGGATTATATTGGTTTTTTACTTTTTAATTTTTCCTACTTAATATTTTTTATCCTGTTTGTGTATTCAGTCAATACTAAATATATAATTCTTTATGTAATGACTATATTGATTTATATGATAATTTACTGTCATAGCAAAATGTTATTAATCAATCCACTATTTGCCATAAAGTACAATCTATTTCAGGTAAAATATATAGACTGCACTACAGGTAACAAACATATTCGAGTAATAATTACTACTAAATCCAGTCTGAATGCAAATCAGGCTGTATCCATAGACAGTGTCACTAGCAAAATAGCTGCATCAAGTTAGATAATATATGCGGAAATAGCTGATAGACAGAAATGTTGCAATAGCAATTTAAATCATTCAAAAAAAGAAAAGTCATGCAATTTATAAAATCAAACCCAATACACTAATTCGCTTCGGTTGAGTAAACCAAAGTTACATGGCCTTGTTTTTATCAAATCACTAAAACAATAGCAGCATGTAACCGGTATTGGTAGTAAGCTTCTGCCAGAAAATCAAAAATAAAACCGCCTTAAACAAATGGCTAGCAAAAACATTTCCTAAATGTTCAGGATTTAAGCGCATTTACAGCTATATCGCACACAAATAAATTGCAGAGCAGAGTAGGGGGGATCCGAAAAAAATTGCCATACTGAAAGAAATTATCAACAGTATTTAGTACAGTAGCTGAATTACTTCATCCGGCCGGCAAAAGCATCCCCCTGCCAGCCTCAGAACTTAAACCAGCCAGCTTTCCAGCACACGAACCATCAATTGCAGGCGGTGTTGCGGTAAAGACTGGAATTCAGCCGGAACCTGCCCACTGCGTAGCTGCTGTAGCAACTGCGCAATCTCAGGCTGGCTGCGGTTGGCAATATTTTCCGGCAAGAATTCATTCAGCTCCAGCTCCTGCATACCCAGCCTATCAAGCGTAGTTCTGCTGATGTTACTTACCGCCTGATCCGCAATATCACCCTGCGCATTGCGATAAAATACCTGCGCCAGCGTCTGCGGATCATCAACACCTTCTTGCAGCATAGACATCGCAGATGCCGTTTGCTGTTGCAGATTCTGCTGATAATCACTGATTTGCGCACGCAAATAATCAGCCATTGACTGAGGATTAATATCCGCCAGCTGCTGCCGAACAGGCAGTATATGCGCCTGAATGCCCGATATCTCCGCCACAGCCC
>NZ_MEIR01000056.1 GCF_002777825.1 Snodgrassella alvi
GACTTCGAGATTGCAACAAGCTAAGATTAAACATAAGAGTTTGATCCTGGCTCAGATTGAACGCTGGCGGCATGCTTTACACATGCAAGTCGAACGGCAGCACGGAGAGCTTGCTCTCTGGTGGCGAGTGGCGAACGGGTGAGTAATGCATCGGAACGTACCGAGTAATGGGGGATAACTGTCCGAAAGGATGGCTAATACCGCATACGCCCTGAGGGGGAAAGCGGGGGATCTTAGGACCTCGCGTTATTTGAGCGGCCGATGTTGGATTAGCTAGTTGGTGGGGTAAAGGCCTACCAAGGCGACGATCCATAGCGGGTCTGAGAGGATGATCCGCCACATTGGGACTGAGACACGGCCCAAACTCCTACGGGAGGCAGCAGTGGGGAATTTTGGACAATGGGGGGAACCCTGATCCAGCCATGCCGCGTGTCTGAAGAAGGCCTTCGGGTTGTAAAGGACTTTTGTTAGGGAAGAAAAGCTGGGTGTTAATACCATCTAGTGCTGACGGTACCTAAAGAATAAGCACCGGCTAACTACGTGCCAGCAGCCGCGGTAATACGTAGGGTGCGAGCGTTAATCGGAATTACTGGGCGTAAAGCGAGCGCAGACGGTTAAATAAGTCAGATGTGAAATCCCCGAGCTCAACTTGGGACGTGCATTTGAAACTGTGTAACTAGAGTGTGTCAGAGGGAGGTAGAATTCCACGTGTAGCAGTGAAATGCGTAGAGATGTGGAGGAATACCGATGGCGAAGGCAGCCTCCTGGGATAACACTGACGTTCATGCTCGAAAGCGTGGGTAGCAAACAGGATTAGATACCCTGGTAGTCCACGCCCTAAACGATGACAATTAGCTGTTGGGGTACTAGATGCCTTAGTAGCGAAGCTAACGCGTGAAATTGTCCGCCTGGGGAGTACGGTCGCAAGATTAAAACTCAAAGGAATTGACGGGGACCCGCACAAGCGGTGGATGATGTGGATTAATTCGATGCAACGCGAAGAACCTTACCTGGTCTTGACATGTACGGAATCTCTTAGAGATAGGAGAGTGCCTTCGGGAGCCGTAACACAGGTGCTGCATGGCTGTCGTCAGCTCGTGTCGTGAGATGTTGGGTTAAGTCCCGCAACGAGCGCAACCCTTGTCATTAGTTGCCATCATTAAGTTGGGCACTCTAATGAGACTGCCGGTGACAAACCGGAGGAAGGTGGGGATGACGTCAAGTCCTCATGGCCCTTATGACCAGGGCTTCACACGTCATACAATGGTTGGTACAGAGGGTAGCGAAGCCGCGAGGTGAAGCCAATCTCAGAAAGCCGATCGTAGTCCGGATTGCACTCTGCAACTCGAGTGCATGAAGTCGGAATCGCTAGTAATCGCAGGTCAGCATACTGCGGTGAATACGTTCCCGGGTCTTGTACACACCGCCCGTCACACCATGGGAGTGGGGGATACCAGAATTGGGTAGACTAACCGCAAGGAGGTCGCTTAACACGGTATGCTTCATGACTGGGGTGAAGTCGTAACAAGGTAGCCGTAGGGGAACCTGCGGCTGGATCACCTCCTTTCTAGAGAAAAGAAGAGGGTTATTCGCATTCACACTTATCGGTAAACTGAAGAGATGCGAGAAGAGACTGAATAAACTGGGTTTGTAGCTCAGCTGGTTAGAGCACACGCTTGATAAGCGTGGGGTCGGAGGTTCAAGTCCTCCCAGACCCACCACATATTTAAGGACGCGGGGGGCATAGCTCAGTTGGTAGAGCACCTGCTTTGCAAGCAGGGGGTCATCGGTTCGATCCCGTTTGCCTCCACCAAGACTCTGTATGAAGAGGGAAGTTGAATCAGGATACTTTGGAAATTAAAG
>NZ_MEIR01000057.1 GCF_002777825.1 Snodgrassella alvi
GACTTCGAGATTGCAACAAGCTAAGATTAAACATAAGAGTTTGATCCTGGCTCAGATTGAACGCTGGCGGCATGCTTTACACATGCAAGTCGAACGGCAGCACGGAGAGCTTGCTCTCTGGTGGCGAGTGGCGAACGGGTGAGTAATGCATCGGAACGTACCGAGTAATGGGGGATAACTGTCCGAAAGGATGGCTAATACCGCATACGCCCTGAGGGGGAAAGCGGGGGATCTTAGGACCTCGCGTTATTTGAGCGGCCGATGTTGGATTAGCTAGTTGGTGGGGTAAAGGCCTACCAAGGCGACGATCCATAGCGGGTCTGAGAGGATGATCCGCCACATTGGGACTGAGACACGGCCCAAACTCCTACGGGAGGCAGCAGTGGGGAATTTTGGACAATGGGGGGAACCCTGATCCAGCCATGCCGCGTGTCTGAAGAAGGCCTTCGGGTTGTAAAGGACTTTTGTTAGGGAAGAAAAGCTGGGTGTTAATACCATCTAGTGCTGACGGTACCTAAAGAATAAGCACCGGCTAACTACGTGCCAGCAGCCGCGGTAATACGTAGGGTGCGAGCGTTAATCGGAATTACTGGGCGTAAAGCGAGCGCAGACGGTTAAATAAGTCAGATGTGAAATCCCCGAGCTCAACTTGGGACGTGCATTTGAAACTGTGTAACTAGAGTGTGTCAGAGGGAGGTAGAATTCCACGTGTAGCAGTGAAATGCGTAGAGATGTGGAGGAATACCGATGGCGAAGGCAGCCTCCTGGGATAACACTGACGTTCATGCTCGAAAGCGTGGGTAGCAAACAGGATTAGATACCCTGGTAGTCCACGCCCTAAACGATGACAATTAGCTGTTGGGGTACTAGATGCCTTAGTAGCGAAGCTAACGCGTGAAATTGTCCGCCTGGGGAGTACGGTCGCAAGATTAAAACTCAAAGGAATTGACGGGGACCCGCACAAGCGGTGGATGATGTGGATTAATTCGATGCAACGCGAAGAACCTTACCTGGTCTTGACATGTACGGAATCTCTTAGAGATAGGAGAGTGCCTTCGGGAGCCGTAACACAGGTGCTGCATGGCTGTCGTCAGCTCGTGTCGTGAGATGTTGGGTTAAGTCCCGCAACGAGCGCAACCCTTGTCATTAGTTGCCATCATTAAGTTGGGCACTCTAATGAGACTGCCGGTGACAAACCGGAGGAAGGTGGGGATGACGTCAAGTCCTCATGGCCCTTATGACCAGGGCTTCACACGTCATACAATGGTTGGTACAGAGGGTAGCGAAGCCGCGAGGTGAAGCCAATCTCAGAAAGCCGATCGTAGTCCGGATTGCACTCTGCAACTCGAGTGCATGAAGTCGGAATCGCTAGTAATCGCAGGTCAGCATACTGCGGTGAATACGTTCCCGGGTCTTGTACACACCGCCCGTCACACCATGGGAGTGGGGGATACCAGAATTGGGTAGACTAACCGCAAGGAGGTCGCTTAACACGGTATGCTTCATGACTGGGGTGAAGTCGTAACAAGGTAGCCGTAGGGGAACCTGCGGCTGGATCACCTCCTTTCTAGAGAAAAGAAGAGGGTTATTCGCATTCACACTTATCGGTAAACTGAAGAGATGCGAGAAGAGACTGAATAAACTGGGTTTGTAGCTCAGCTGGTTAGAGCACACGCTTGATAAGCGTGGGGTCGGAGGTTCAAGTCCTCCCAGACCCACCACATATTTAAGGACGCGGGGGCATAGCTCAGTTGGTAGAGCACCTGCTTTGCAAGCAGGGGGTCATCGGTTCGATCCCGTTTGCCTCCACCAAGACTCTGTATGAAGAGGGAAGTTGAATCAGGATACTTTGGAAATTAAAG
>NZ_MEIR01000058.1 GCF_002777825.1 Snodgrassella alvi
ACGCTCTTTAACAGAACAGATTACCGATAAGTGTGAGTGCGGATAAGCCTCACACTGATTCAGAGAGACGGTATATATAGACATATACTTGTCAATAACTTTGAAGCAGACCAGTGATTTCGAAGGGGACTTCGAGATTGCAACAAGCTAAGATTAAACATAAGAGTTTGATCCTGGCTCAGATTGAACGCTGGCGGCATGCTTTACACATGCAAGTCGAACGGCAGCACGGCGAGCTTGCTCTCTGGTGGCGAGTGGCGAACGGGTGAGTAATGCATCGGAACGTACCGAGTAATGGGGGATAACTGTCCGAAAGGATGGCTAATACCGCATACGCCCTGAGGGGGAAAGCGGGGGATCTTAGGACCTCGCGTTATTTGAGCGGCCGATGTTGGATTAGCTAGTTGGTGGGGTAAAGGCCTACCAAGGCGACGATCCATAGCGGGTCTGAGAGGATGATCCGCCACATTGGGACTGAGACACGGCCCAAACTCCTACGGGAGGCAGCAGTGGGGAATTTTGGACAATGGGGGGAACCCTGATCCAGCCATGCCGCGTGTCTGAAGAAGGCCTTCGGGTTGTAAAGGACTTTTGTTAGGGAAGAAAAGCTGGGTGTTAATACCATCTAGTGCTGACGGTACCTAAAGAATAAGCACCGGCTAACTACGTGCCAGCAGCCGCGGTAATACGTAGGGTGCGAGCGTTAATCGGAATTACTGGGCGTAAAGCGAGCGCAGACGGTTAAATAAGTCAGATGTGAAATCCCCGAGCTCAACTTGGGACGTGCATTTGAAACTGTGTAACTAGAGTGTGTCAGAGGGAGGTAGAATTCCACGTGTAGCAGTGAAATGCGTAGAGATGTGGAGGAATACCGATGGCGAAGGCAGCCTCCTGGGATAACACTGACGTTCATGCTCGAAAGCGTGGGTAGCAAACAGGATTAGATACCCTGGTAGTCCACGCCCTAAACGATGACAATTAGCTGTTGGGGTACTAGATGCCTTAGTAGCGAAGCTAACGCGTGAAATTGTCCGCCTGGGGAGTACGGTCGCAAGATTAAAACTCAAAGGAATTGACGGGGACCCGCACAAGCGGTGGATGATGTGGATTAATTCGATGCAACGCGAAGAACCTTACCTGGTCTTGACATGTACGGAATCTCTTAGAGATAGGAGAGTGCCTTCGGGAGCCGTAACACAGGTGCTGCATGGCTGTCGTCAGCTCGTGTCGTGAGATGTTGGGTTAAGTCCCGCAACGAGCGCAACCCTTGTCATTAGTTGCCATCATTAAGTTGGGCACTCTAATGAGACTGCCGGTGACAAACCGGAGGAAGGTGGGGATGACGTCAAGTCCTCATGGCCCTTATGACCAGGGCTTCACACGTCATACAATGGTTGGTACAGAGGGTAGCGAAGCCGCGAGGTGAAGCCAATCTCAGAAAGCCGATCGTAGTCCGGATTGCACTCTGCAACTCGAGTGCATGAAGTCGGAATCGCTAGTAATCGCAGGTCAGCATACTGCGGTGAATACGTTCCCGGGTCTTGTACACACCGCCCGTCACACCATGGGAGTGGGGGATACCAGAATTGGGTAGACTAACCGCAAGGAGGTCGCTTAACACGGTATGCTTCATGACTGGGGTGAAGTCGTAACAAGGTAGCCGTAGGGGAACCTGCGGCTGGATCACCTCCTTTCTAGAGAAAAGAAGAGGGTTATTCGCATTCACACTTATCGGTAAACTGAAGAGATGCGAGAAGAGACTGAATAAACTGGGTTTGTAGCTCAGCTGGTTAGAGCACACGCTTGATAAGCGTGGGGTCGGAGGTTCAAGTCCTCCCAGACCCACCACATATTTAAGGACGCGGGGG
>NZ_MEIR01000059.1 GCF_002777825.1 Snodgrassella alvi
TCTGTTCTGTTAAAGAGCGTTGCTTTCGACTGCGTTCTACTTTAAACTGTTTAGTTCGTTTCGTGTCGCGTCATCAGCGAAGAAGGCGAACTATACGCTTCACCTAACCCCCTGTCAACTACTTCTGCCTTTTATTTTTCTATTTTTCTTCAGATGGCTGTTTTTTAATATTTTATTTACTCGTCCTTTTTTTGTGTCGTTGTGCTTTTGTGCTCTATATTTTTCTAGCGCTGACTGCTTTTGATTCTATTCGGTTCCCATTATTCTGCTTTTCTGAATTTGCCGTCCCTTTAATTATGAACTGTTATCTTAATATTGTTGTTTGTTTTACTGATTGCCTTTATCTGATATTTAACAACGTTTTGAAATAAGAATACTGATTACAATATAATTTTCTTTTGTCTCCATGCTTTTGGTTGGCTGTTATTACTATTCTGTCTAAGTGTATTCTTCGGATATGGATGTAAATATTCATGAAGCACGTTTTTAAACGTGCTTCTTAGATTCCTGAACTGTGGATATTATTTGTAGCCACCTTTTACTATTGTTCCGCTTTGGTCATGTTGCCAAGTAATAGCGCCAGGACAGGCCTGTGAACCACCTGATAAGGTGGAAATATTGCCTTTAATGGTGTTGTTGTTGGCCGTTGGTGGTAAAAATTTAATTTCATAGTAAGGCCAGCCTTTTTTATCACAAGTCAGATGAAATGATGGATTATTCATTTTGTAATTTTCAATCCATGAAACTTGTTTATTAGCCAGATTGCCCGCCGACGGGCTAACTTCCCATTGCCCAATGATATCTCTACGTCCGGTAGTCTGATTGGTAACGGTTCCCATTAATAGGTTGCCGTTTTTTTGTACTCTGAAAGTAAAGGTGTCGCCAAGTTCTCCTGGGATATATGTGCGGCAGGTAGCGCCACTTCTGGCTCCATCTGCACCACTTTTGCAATTGGGATGTCTGGCAATGGTGTCTTTACGAAAGCTGCTGAATAAAACCATGAACTGGCGTGAACCATCTTTGGCATTAGTAGTTGGCTGGATACCGGTATAGCCTATTCCTCCGCCTCCGGTAAAGCCAAATTGATTGGCAAAATAAAATTCATCAACGGGTGCGGCCTGATTGATGGTAATAGCAAAGGTGATATTTTGTATTATGCTGGAAGTCGGAATACTCCAGTTAAGTGTGGGTGTTGCTGCTAATGTCTGGGCAGCAGCAAACGCAGACATGATTGCTATTGTTTGCTTTTTCATTTTCTCTCCTGTTGTTCATAATTAATTGTTTATCCATACATGATTAGTGCTCAGTACACACTAATTATACTGTGGGATTTTACTTATATCATTTATTTTCTTAAACGTTTAACTTTGTATAACTGAAAATATTCAAATGCAGTTAGGCAACAGGATATTTTTTGAATAGCTTCTTTATGTATAAATTTAGCTTTAAATCTAGCTTAATTAAGTGTTAATAAGTTTATAAGTTGCTTTGTTTTAGCTAGTTAGGCCCGTCATATGTTAGTGTTAGTTTATATTGCAAATAATAATTGTTTCTATTATCATAATGCAAATATGGAAAACCAACGTAAAGTTAATTTTTTGATTGTAGTTTTTGTACTGGGAATGCATGCTTTTCTATTCTGGGCGCTTATAACTGCTCATGTAGAACAAGAAATCGATATTAATCCACCAGCACTTACTTTTGTTGATTTGAATATGATTTCAAATCAGGTAGGTAATGATGATGACACTCAGAAACCACGATCTCAACAATCTAACGTGCACAAAAATTCAGTAACTGTACCGGCTAGAAAAGTGATACCTGCAAAATCGCTGATTGAGCCGGTGGTTACAACTAAAGCACATAGTCAATTTAAGGTTACGCCTACAAAAGAGGATGTACCAAATTTATCGTCGACGGCAGAAAAGACTACGTCAACAACACATACTTCTGCAAATAATAGTTCATCTGGTTCGGTATCTGTAAATGATAGTGGCGGGTCTGAAACCACATCTGCTAATGGCAAAAGTAACAGGGGGCAGACTGGTGGCAGTGTGGTAGTACCGAAAGAATATCAGGGTGGATTTCTGACAGAATTAAAACTTCCTTATCCCAAAGACTCTCTTGAAAATGAAGAAGAGGGTTCTGTGGGAGTAATTGTTTCGGTTTCAGCAAATGGTACTGCACAGAAAGTGGTAATCAGTAAAAGTAGTGGTTATCGCCGCCTTGATCGTGCAGCCAAGCAGGCGGTATTGAAACATCGCTTCAAACCAGCTACCCGTGACGGGGTTCCGATTCCATACAGCTACAATTTCAATATAGGTTTTAATATAATCAATTGATAATAATCATGGTAATTTAGATTTTGAGATGATGTGATTAAATCATTGTTAACTTTGAAGGTAATTATTCTTATGAACGGTAATATTGCTTCAATTTATGCCCAGAGTGGCTGGATTTTGCTGACGGTTTTGGCCATTCTTGTCTTGATGAGCATGATGACCTGGATTATTGCATTAATACGTTGCTATTGTTTGTGGTGTGCCAAACGTGATAACCACGCTGCATTAAGTCGCTTTGCAACTGTTGAAAATCTGGCTCAGTTGCAGCATGAACTGGCGGGTAATCAGTCTCCAGTAGCTTTACTGACGCGTAACGCTCTGCAAGCCAGTGAACTTTATCATGATAAAGCTAATCACTCACTGGCCGCCGCTATGCCTTTTAATCAGTATCTCTCAAGTCAAATTCGCAATAGTATGGAACAAATTATGCGCCAATATGAAAGTGGTTTGACTGTATTAGCCTCAATCAGCTCAAGCGCACCATTCATCGGGCTGTTTGGTACTGTGTGGGGTATCTATCATGCTTTAATTAATATTGGCCATAGTGGGCAGATGAGTATTGCTGTCGTTGCAGGTCCAATTGGTGAAGCATTGGTTTCCACAGCTATTGGCCTGTTTGCTGCTATTCCGGCATTGTTGTTTTATAACGGTCTGGTACGCAGCAAGAAAAATTTAAGTCGTGATCTTGATGGCTTTGCTCATGATTTACATGCACAGTTATTGAATAATGAGGATAAGTGATGGCATTTGGTCATTTCAGTGATGATGAGGTTCATGAATCAGCAGATATTAATGTAACGCCACTGGTTGATGTAATGCTGGTACTGTTGATTGTGTTTATGATTACGATGCCGGTATTAACCCATTCGATTCCATTATCTTTGCCTACTGCCACTACCGCCAATGCGGCACAACAATCAGAACCGAAATCGCCATTACGTTTATCTGTTGGTGCTGACGGGCAGTATAAATTAGGTGATCGGACATTTTCGTTAGCACAATTGCAAAATGAGTTACATCTGAAAGCACAGGCTGATCCCGATGTGGTACTGGCCATTGCTGCTGATAAGCATGTGGCTTATGATCATGTTGCTCAGGTGTTAGCAGCGGCTCGGGATGCTGGCTTGGTGAAAGTTGGCTTTGTTACGGAAGACAAGTGAGAAGAATTAACTAATAGTTCAAATTGTCGAAGTTTACTTGGTCTCTATACCCTATCAGGGTAACCACATTAATGGGCTTTTTTAAAAGGAAAAGCCCATTTTTTCATATCAGCTTAATAAATGATGATATTCTGTATGTACCATTTATTATTCATATGACCGCTAAATTGCATTGATATGCTGATTCTAGTCGATACTCAGTTCTGGATTTGATTGGATGCTAAGGAATATATTTGTCTGGTTAAAGTCTGTATTTATGGATAAAACAGCTAGATTAGTTTCTGCTAATCTAGCTGTTTTATTTAATTTTTTAGCGAATTACGCCCCGAGTGGACTGTGAGAAAAATTCTTTAAACACTTGTAATTCAGGTGCTGAATCTGCTTCTGCAATAATTCTGGCTTTGGCATCAGCATAACTTAATCCTTGCCGATAAAGGATTTTATACAGGCGTTTGATGTTGGCAATTTGTTCTGCTGTAAAGTTGTGGCGACGTAGGCCTTCGGTATTAAGCCCGGAAGGTTCGGCTCGATAACCGGCTGCCATCACATAAGGCGGAACATCTTTATGCACTCCCGCTGCGAATGCAGTCATGGCATAGTCGCCAATATTGCAAAATTGATGTACAAGTGAGAAACCCCCCAGTATTACATAATCACCGATGACAACATGTCCTGCTAATGAGGCATTATTGGCAAAGACTGTATGGTTACCAACAACACAGTCGTGAGCCAGATGGACATAAGCCATGATCCAGTTATTGTCACCTACGCGGGTTTCTCCAATACCGGTAACTGTACCGGTATTGAAGGTGGTAAATTCTCGAATGGTGTTATGGTTACCAATAATTAGTCTGGTTGGTTCGCCACGGTATTTTTTGTCCTGTGGAATCGCTCCCAGTGAGGCAAACTGAAAAATCCGATTGCCTGTTCCAATAGTGGTATGTCCATCTATAACAACATGAGGTCCGATATCGGTATCGGCACCAATCTGCACATTGGCACCAATTACGGTGTAAGCACCCACAGATACGCTACTATCGAGTTCGGCTTTGGGATCAATAATGGCTGTGGGGTGAATCTGCGTCATGTATATTTCCTACAGTCGTTGTTTAACGACTAGTTTAATCATATGTGATTAATATTCCAGTTGTGCACTATATATATGCACTTACTCTATTTGTATTATGTGCTTATGCTATTGGTAGTCTTTATTTGTCTACCTTGCGCTTGGCACACATAATTTCGGCCTCTGCTGCAATCTGATCATCTACCCATGCAGTAGCTTTGAATTTGCCGATATCGCGTTTGTTTGCCAATAGTTTTACTTCAAATCTAAGCTGGTCACCTGGTATAACTTGGCGTTTGAAACGGGCGTTATCAATACCCACGAAGAAATAAATTTCATCATCGTCACGACCACCATGGCTAAGGATAGCCAGTGTGCCGCAGGCCTGCGCCATGGCTTCGATAATCAGAACGCCAGGCATAACCGGAAAATCGGGAAAATGCCCCAGAAAAAAGGGTTCATTAGCGGTTACATTTTTGATTGCGCTCAGGGTCATGGCTTCGCTATCGTAAGCGGTAACACGGTCAATCAGTAAAAATGGATAGCGGTGAGGCAGTAATTTTTGTAGGGTACGAACGTATAAAGGTAAAGACCAATCCATTGCTTTAATCCTGTTGGTTTGATGAATTGCCGTTCAACTCGGCTAATTTGTGTTCCAATGCTTTTATTTTTTGGTTCATTTCGTGTAAATGACGAATATGTGCTGCATTCTTTACCCAGTCACTATGTTTTTGTAATGGGAATATAGAAGCATAATGGCCGCTTTCCTTGATACTGTGGCTAACAGCAGTAGCTGCTCCAACAGTTGTTTTTGGTGGTATGTTTAAATGGCCGCCAATCATCGCTGCGCCACCAATAACGGAATAAGCACCCACTTCTGTGCTACCGGCAATGCCGGTACAGGCCACTATGGCTACATGGGCACCGATTTTACCGTTATGTCCAATCATCACCTGATTATCAATTTTGGCATCGTTTTCAATAACGGTGTTTTCAATAGCACCGCGGTCAATTGTGGTATTGGCGCCGATTTCAACATCATCACCCAGAACTACGCAGCCGGTCTGAACAATTTTAAACCACTCGTTTTTCTGTTTGTCCCAGGCAAAACCAAACCCATCAGCACCAATAACACAACCGGAATGTAGTTCTACCCGGTTACCCAGCTGGCAGCCATGATAAATGGTTACGTTGGCATGAATAATGCAATCATTGCCTAATGTACAGTTTTCTTCAATGACTGTACCAGCCAGAATACGCGTATTTTCACCAATGACACAGTGCTCTCCAATAACTACATGGGCACCAATTTCACAACTGGCTGCAATTTGTGCTGTTGGAGCAATAACTGCACTGGGATGGATACTTGCTTTGGACTGCGGGCGTGGATGAAACAGACGCGCAACACGCGCAAAGTAAAGATAGGGATCGTCGGTGATAATCAAGGAACGGCCAGCCAAAACTTCAGCAGATTTTTCGGTAACAATTAATACACCAGCATGGCTGGCAATGGCTTCAGCACGCAGGCGAGGATTACTCAGGAAGCTGATATCATGCGCCTGCGCCTGTTGCAATGAGGTTATGCTGGTGATAATGACATCATCACCACGCAATTGTCCGCCTAGTTGCTCAACCAGAGCTGTGGCGGTTATCTGATTCACTGCCATGATTCTGCCTTACTGTTTTTGTGCATTTAATGCTTTGATAACGGCATCAGTGATGTCAAATTTGCTGTTGACAAATATGGCATCCTGAATGATAAGGTCATAACCCTCTTTTCGCGCCATATCGATAATGACTTTATTGGCATTTTGCTGGAGTGAGGCAAATTCTTCATTGCGGCGCAGGTTGTAATCTTCTGCCAGTTCAGCCGCCGCTTCTTTATACTGCTGATCCATTTGCAACATCTGTTTGATTTTTACTTCCCGTTCTGTCACAGGAATTTTGCCGGACTCAATTGCTTCTTTGAGTTTCAGGCCTTCAGTTTGCATGGCTTGCAGTTTTTTCTGCCGTGGTGCAAATTCTTTATCCAAATCTTTCTGGATGGACTGCGCCTGAATAGATTGCTGATAAACCCGGCTGGTATCAATAAAGCCAAGTTTTTGTATGCTTTCTGCCCATGCCAGAGTACAAGAAAGCAGGGTAGCAGCAAATGTTAAGACAATTTTTTTAAGCATAAATTTGTCCTTATCTGACTACGATTAGAACGTGGTTCCCAACTGGAACTGGAAACGTTGCAACTGGTCTTCCGGTTTTTTGTGAATCGGATAGGCATAACTGAATTTCAGGGGTCCCATCGGCGACAACCAGGTAATAGCCAAACCTGCGGAGTAACGCACTTCGTTACCGAAGCTGGATTTGTGTGCTTTGGAACCGCCATAAGGGTTCTTTTCATCAGGATAGCTCTTGTAGGTTTTGTTATCCCATACGCTACCAGCATCAGCAAACATACTCAGACGGACAGTATGCTGGTCTTTAATTCCTGGAAACGGAAACAATAGCTCTGCGGTTGCGGTAGCAATGTAATTACCACCATAACTGCTGGAATCATTACTGTAGGTCTTATCACTGTAGCGATTGAAGTATTTGGGACCGAGTGTACCGGATTCATAACCACGCACTGAACCTAAACCACCACCATTAAAGGCATACATAAATGGTAAATCTTTGGTTTTACCATAGCCGTCTGCATATCCCAGCTGACCATATAACATAAGGGTAAAATTTTTACTTAACGGGAAATACCACCGTTGGTCATGGCTTATTCTGTAGTACTGTAAATCGCCACCTGGTAAACCGCCATCAATATTGGCATTCGTAATATATCCACGAGTCGGCCATACAGCACTGTCTGTTGTATTGCGCCCCCAGCCTATTGTTCCTTTGAAAATCCAGTTATTTTTACCATATTTTTCAACAAACTCCTCATAACGCCATGGTGGATTATTATATAGTTTGACGCCAAGGTGTTCAGCACCCAGACCAAAATTGACACGATCATGCTCAGTAATGGGAACGCCTAGAGTTATACCTGCACCAACTGTAGTGGTTTTATAGTCCATAGAGTTACTATCTGATTTACTTGGATCGTAACCACGATAGTACATGTTGTAGCCCAGACTTACGCCATCGGGGGTAAAATACGGATCGGTAAATGACAAGGCGGCAACCTGATTAACCTTGGAACGGGATAATTGCAGGCTGGCAGATTTACCGGTACCAAACAGGTTATCCTGTGAAATACCTGCTGACAGCAGCAAACCATCATCCTGTGCCCAGCCTGCGCCGACATTGATGGAACCGGTTGAACGTTCTTTGACGCTCATATCCAGATCTACCTGATCGGGTGTACCTGCCACGGGCTTAACATCTACCTCAGCATTATCAAAGTAGCCCAGTTGTTGAATGCGCTCTTTGGAACGGTTAATTTTAGATACATCATACGGAGCGCGCTCCATTTGCCGCAACTCACGCCGCAATACTTCATCGCGGGTTTTGTTGTTACCGGTGATATTAATCTGATTAACGTATACTTTCCGATCTGGTACTACGTTCAGGACGAAATCTACAACATGGGTGTTTTCATTGGGCACCGAACGAACATTAACCTGGCAGAAAGCATAGCCTGAACTGCCCATTTTTTCCTGAATTGCCTTGATGACATCAATCAACTGTGCGCGGTTATACCATTTGCCCTGTTTGATTTTAACCAGCTTCTGTAATGATTCTGCCGGTACTTCGCGAGTATCGCCGCCAATGGTTACTTTACCCCAGCGATAACGGGCACCTTCATCTACCGTGATATTAATTATCCGCTTCGCTTTGTCTTCGCTATTGTTCATTTTGACATCGGCAATGCGAAAATTCAGATAGCCATGATCTTGATAATAATTATTGATTTTATCCAAGTCCTGCTGTAACTGGGTATCGGAATAACGGTCATCTCTGGTTAGCCAGCTTGTCCAGCTTTTCTGGCTCAATGACATTTGTTTGCGCAAGGTATGTGCTGAGAACTGTTTGTTACCACTAAAATTGATGGATTTGATGGTTGTGGTTGAACCTTCGTCAATGTTTAGTTCGAGTGCAACACGATTACGTTCCAGCCGGGTGACTTTAGGTGTAATTTTCACGGCATTCTTACCGCGCTGACGATATGCATCTTGCAAACCGAGTATGGCCTGCTCCAGTGTCGCCGGATTAAACACGCGTGATTGCCCTAAACCAAAACTACTCAGATTTTTCTTGATGTCGTTGTTGTTGATTGACTTACCGCCGGTAACATCGAAATTGCTGATAATCGGCCGTTCAACTACGGTTAACAACACCTGATTGCCCATAGTCTCAACCCGGACATCATCAAAGAAGCCTGTGGCATATAATCTTTTAATAATGTCTTCACCTTCGACATCGGTGAAAGTATCACCAATTTTAACTGGTAGGTAACTGAAAACGGTTGTCGGTGCGGTGCGTTGCAAACCTTCTACCCGAATGTCTTTTATGGTAAACGGTTCGACTGCCAACGCCAGTGAAGACAGGCCCAAAGCCATTAAACTGACAGTAATCTGCTTTAATTTCATCATTCATCCAAACAAGCGGGTAATATCATTGAAGAAAGCCACCAGCATCAACATTAACATGGCAGCAATACCAAAACGTAGTCCTATTTCTTGTATACGTAAACTCAGAGGCTTACCGCGAATCCATTCGATCGCATAATACAGTAAATGCCCCCCGTCTAACACGGGAATGGGTAATAAATTCAGTACACCAAGGCTCACGCTAACGAGTGCCAGAAATTCTGTATAGCTCTGCCAACCCATGGCTGCGGTTTTGCCAGCTACATCAGCGATAGTTAAAGGACCGGAAAGATAATGCAGCGATGCCTGACCGGTGAGTAATTTGGCAAACATGGAAAGGGTTAGTGTAATGTAATCCCAAGTACGCTGCATAGCCAGTTGTACTGATTGAAAAAAGCTGGGCTGATAATGCTGGCGAATCTGGGTATCCCATACTTTATCGCGCATGGCACCTACGCCAACCTGTCCGATAATGGTACGATTTTCCACTACTGAGGCGGGTCGCAAACTGGTTTGCAGAGCCTGCCCGTTGCGCTGATAAGTAATATCCAGTTTGGCACCTGCACTGGCTCGGATACTATCCACCCAGTCCTGCCAGCCTGTGAGTTTGCGGCCATTAATGGTTAACAGGATATCACCGGGACGCAAGCCAGCCTTTGCTGCAACGCTATCGGGGACAACCATGCCTATCTGGTTAATAACTTTAAATGGCATGATACCCAGATAACCGGTTTTGGCAACATTATCTGCGGCATCTGTACCGGCGATATTCAGCTGCCGCTTTCCGGAATGTCCTGCAGCAGTAATGACGTCAATCTGAACTTTACCACCATCCAGATTCAGCATGATTTTTGCCTGAGCATCTGTCCAGTCGGTTACGGCCTGTCCATTCACACTAACGATGCGGTCACCCGGTTGAAAGCCGGCTTCCGCTGCTACACTTGCCGGTTCAACCATACCAATCCATGGCCGAATCTGGGTAATACCGCCCACACTGAAACTGGCAGCATACAGCAATACGGCCAGCGCCAGATTGGTTAGTGGACCGGCAACGACGATTGCAATGCGTTTCAGCGGGTGTTGCCGGTCAAAAGCGTAAGGCAAGTCGGCCTCACTGACGTCACCTTCACGAGTATCAACCATTTTGACATAGCCACCGAGCGGGATTGGTGCCAGACACCATTCGATATTGGCACGTTTGACGCAAAAAAATGGCTTACCAAAACCTATGCTAAAGCGCAGTACTTTAACACCACACCAGCGTGCTACAACCAGATGGCCTAATTCATGCAAACTTACCAGCAGTAAAATCGCTGCAATAAAAGCAACTATGGTTAATAACATGGTTTATCCTGTTCTTATCTGGCAGCCCGGCTAGCTACCCATGTTTTTGCTGCACTACGCACTTGTGCATCCAATTGCAGGAGCTCCTCAATAGATGATGCGGACTGCCCACTGAAGTGCTGTAGACAACTGTCTACTACTGATGCCAGTTCAGTAAAGCGAATAAGCCCTTCCAAAAAGGCAGCCACTGCAATTTCATTGGCCGCGTTTAGTATACAGGAGCTGGCAGCGTGGCTGCTGTGTAATACATCATAGGCCAGTTTCAGGCATGGGAAGCGTACAAAATCCGGTGCCAGAAAGTTTAAGCCACTTAAACGGGTGAAATCTAGCTGTTTAACACCTGAGTCAATTCTGTCTGGCAATCCCAGGCAATGTGCAATCGGAATACGCATATCCGGCTCACCCATTTGTGCCAGCACTGAGCCATCTATGTAGCGTACCATACTGTGTATCACACTTTGCGGATGGATGACTACTTCCAGCCGTGTGGCAGCGGCATTAAATAGCCAGCGTGCCTCAATCAACTCCAGCCCCTTGTTCATCATGCTGGCTGAATCAACGGAAATTTTGCGTCCCATTTGCCAGTTAGGATGCTGTATCGCAGCCTCAGGTGTAATGGCAGCAAAATCGGCCAGTGGGGTATGCAGAAAAGGACCACCAGATGCAGTTAAAATCAGCGAAGCCACTCCGGCCTGCTCCAGATCGCCCTGATAATCTGCCGGCAAGGCCTGAAAAATTGCATTGTGTTCGCTATCAACCGGCAACAGCCGCGCACCATTTTGCTGTACAGTTTGCATGAATAATGCACCGGCAACTACCAGAGTTTCTTTGTTTGCCAGATAAATGGTTTTACCTGCTTTGGCTGCGGCCAGAGTTGGTTTTAATCCGGCAGCACCGACGATGGCAGCCATCACTGCATCAGTTTCACTGGCCTGAGCGATATCACACAAGGCCTGCTCACCAAATAATACCTCAGTAGTCACAGCGGCAGCCTGTAATTGTACTTGCAGGGCACTTGCCTGTGTTGCTGAGGCAACTACAGCATAAACTGGCTGAAAACGAATACATAATTCTGCCAGACGATCAATTTGCTGGTGTGCAGTTAACGCGAAAACAGCAAATCGTTCGGGATGTCGGGCAATAACATCCAGAGTATTCAGGCCAATACTTCCTGTAGCCCCCAGGATGGTTATGGACGTTGGATTACAACCACTCATTAGGAAATCACTTTACACTAAAACAGGCCAGTAAGGCTGCATAAACGCTTAGTACGGCAATCAGAGAATCTACTCGGTCAAACACCCCGCCATGGCCGGGTAAAAGCTGGCTGCTGTCTTTTACACCTCCGGCACGCTTGAGCCAGCTTTCCAATAAATCGCCGCAGATACTCACAGCCGTCAGAATTACCGCCAGACAAAGGTTTTGCCACCAGGGCAAGGTAATGGGCAGCCAGTTTTGCTGTTGCAGAACAACTGTGTAGATAGCTACACAGATAACTGCGCCAATGGCACCTTCCCAGCTTTTATTCGGGCTGATTGTCGGTGCCAGTTTGCGTTTACCCACTGCCCTGCCGACAAAATAGGCCGCAATATCGGCAATCCACACCAGTGCCATGATGGATAGCAGAACAGGAGCTGCTGCGGTATCTGGCCGCAGGGATATTAAAGCTTGCCAGAAAGGTACCATTAACAGCCAGCCTATCAGGATACCAAACAGGTTTGCCCTGATTTTCCATTTAAATTTTAGCCAAACTGGTACGATAATCAGCCAAAACAGCAGTACCGTTAGCTGTATCCATAGCGGTAATGCAGTCTGTTGACAATAGAAATAAAGACAACAGCCCCCTGCTGCACTCAATAGCAGATAGAGGATGTTCTGGATGCTAGAAAAATGAACAATACGGGCGTATTCCCATAACGCCAGTAATGCGATCAAACCGCTGAAAGCAGCCCATAAACTGTTGTTGGCCCCAAACAACATACCTATCATTAGGGGCAATAAAACCAGAGCAGTGAGAATACGTTGTTTGAGCATAAAATCAGGGACGCTGTTGGGTAAGAGGCAACTGCTCCGAAGTTCTGCCAAACCGTCGCTCCCGCACCTGATAGGAGCGGATAGCAGTGTCTAGCTGGGACTCGTCAAAGTCAGGCCACAAAACCGGCGTGAAATATAACTCGGTATAAGCCAGTTGCCATAAAAGAAAATTACTGATGCGTGTTTCACCGCCAGTACGGATAAATAAATCCGGCTCTGGAGCATCACCAAGTGACAGATACGGTAGAATACTGGTCTCAGTCAGTTCGGTGGCACCAGCCGCAATAGCTTGATTGGCTGCCTGTAAAATATCCCAGCGGCCACCATAATCGGCTGCGATTGTCAGCGTGAGGCCAGTATTAGCGGCTGTTAATGCTTCGGCTTCTTCAATACCACGTACGATTTCTGCTGCAAAGCGGCTTCGATCACCAATAACACGCAGACGCAGGTTATTTTTATGCAGTCTTTGTACCCGTTTTTGCAATGATTGCAAAAACAAGTTCATGAGAAAATTAACTTCATCAACCGGGCGACGCCAGTTTTCGGTGGAAAAAGCAAAGACAGTCAGATACTCTACGCCCATTCGTGCGCAGTTGGCTGTCATTTCTTCTAACATTTCCAGACCTTTTTTATGCCCCATAATACGTGGCATAAAACGCTTTTTAGCCCAGCGTCCGTTACCATCCATGATAACGGCTATGTGACGCGGAATTTCAGTATGATCAGGTACGCTCTGGGTACTACTGGTAGTCAAAACACATCCTTTACGTCGATTAAAAGGTTTAGATTGCCATCAGGTCGGCCTCTTTGGTGGCCAACATTTTATCAATTTCAGCAATGTATTTATCGGTAAGTTTCTGAATACCTTCTTCGCCACGGTGTGCTTCATCCTCACTGATTTCCTTGTCCTTGAGCAGACGCTTGAGGTCATTATTGGCATCACGGCGGACATTACGGACTACTACCCGGCCATCTTCCACTTCGCCACGGACTACTTTTATCAAATCTTTGCGCCGCTCTTCAGTGAGCATTGGCATTGGCACCCGAATTAAATCACCCATGGCCGCTGGATTCAAACCCAGATTGGAGTTGCGGATTGCCTTTTCGATAACGGCTGCCATTTTGCTTTCATAGGGTTTAACCCCAATGGTACGTGCATCCAGTAAAGTTATGCTGGCAACCTGACTAACTGAAACCATGCTTCCGTAGTATTCTACTTCTACTTGATCAAGTAATCCGGTATGCGCGCGTCCTGTGCGGACTTTAGACAGATTATCGCGCAATACTTCAAGGGATTTCTGCATTTTGGTTTCAGCGGTGTGTTGAATTTCGTTAATCATGAACATTCCTGTCTGAACTGGCTGCATTTATTTCAATCTTTTCGAAATTTTTGCTACCAGAAAATGGCAAACGCGCATACTAACGCAGTTATACGCGTCACCACAAGTTTAGTTAAGTACCCTGGTGGGTTTTATACATGAACCAATGTGCCTTCGTCTTCACCCATAATGACATTTTTCAGTGCACCAGGCTTGAATATGCCAAATACTACGATATTCAGTTTCTGCTCGCGGCATAAGGCAAATGCTGTAGCATCCATCACCTTAAGGTTCTGGCTAATCGCTTCATCAAAGGTAATCTCTTGATAACGTCTAGCCTCAGGATTGGTTTTGGGGTCGGCAGTATAGACACCATCTACATTGGTTGCTTTTAACATAATATCACAATTCATTTCCACACCACGTAAGCTGGCTGCTGTATCTGTGGTGAAAAACGGATTACCGGTTCCTGCTGCGAAAATTACTACCTTACCTTCTTCCAGATATTGAATGGCTTTGGGACGGGCATAAGTTTCTGCAACCTGTTGCATACTCAAAGCAGACTGAACTCTGGCTTTAACTTGCTGGCTTTCAAACGCCTCTTTCAGTGCCAGCGCATTCATTACCGTTGCCATCATGCCCATATAATCGGCTGTTGCACGTTCCATGCCTTTGGCTGACTGTGCCATGCCACGAAAGATGTTACCACCACCAATAACAATGGCTACTTCTACGCCCATATCGACCACTTCTTTGACCTGTGCGGTGATTTGCATAATGGTATCGCGATTGATACCGAAAGCATCTGGCCCCATCAGGGACTCACCGGATAGTTTCAATAATACACGCTTGTATTTAGCTGGTTTAGTCATGATCATTCTTTCTGTCAGTTTGCCATTAGATAATTAATAGCTATCACTAATTTTCAATGGATAAGGATGGGAACTTTTATTTCAGCCATCTCAACCGGAGTAAACAGATAACTCAAAAAAAAGCACCCTGATTCAGTATCCTGAATCCAGAGTGCCCATGGCATTAACTACCTTATACTTTAGAAGCAGCAGCGACTTCAGCAGCGTAATCTACTTCTTTTTTCTCAATACCTTCGCCAACGTGGAAAGCAACAAAACGGCTTACTTCAGCATTCTGTTCTTTCAGGAATTTTTCCACAGTCTGATCAGGATTGATAACAAACTGCTGTCCCAGCAGGGTTACTTCAGCCAGAAACTTCTGTACGCGGCCTTCAACCATTTTTTCAATGATGTTTGCCGGTTTGCCGGAAGCAGCTGCCTGTTCTTCATAGATGTGGCGTTCTTTAGCTACAATTTCCGGATCTACTTCAGCAGCAGAAACACATTGTGGCTTGGAGGCAGCGATATGCATTGCTACCTGACGGATAGCCTGAGTGTCGCCACCTTTATGCTCAACCAGCACACCGATTTTGGTACCGTGCATATAGGTAACCAAACTGTTGTCGGTTTCAATGCGTTCAAAGCGACGTACAGTAATGTTTTCACCCAGCTTAGCAATAACAGCTTTACGTGCTTCTTCAATAGTTACGCCGTCATCAGTTTTGGCTTCAGCCAGAGCTTCCAGAGTAGCAGGGTTATGTACGGCAACAGCTTTGGCAACAGCCTGAGCAAATGCCATAAAGCTGGTATCTTTGGCTACGAAGTCTGTTTCACAGTTAATTTCGGCCACAGCACCTACTTTGCCATCTACATAATCAGCAACTACGCCTTCTGCCGCAGTACGGCCAGCCAGTTTGCCAGCTTTGGCACCGGATTTGATGCGCAGAATTTCTTCTGCTTTTTCCATGTTACCTTCGGCTTCTACCAGTGCTTTTTTGCATTCCATCATGCCCAAACCGGTAGCAGCACGCAAATCACCTACCATTTTTGCAGTAATTGCAGCCATGTTTTACTCCTTAAACTTGATTACGCTCAGCCGGATGGATATCAGGCTGAAAATTGTTTCAAAAAAAGGGGCACTAACGTCCCCTTCTTTTACAAAGATGCGAGATAACTGATTACTCAGCAGTAGCTGCAGCCTGTCTTTCTTCCGCAGCCTGAGCAGCCTGTACCACTTCCTGTAAAGACTGAGCCTTACCTTCCAAAATGGCATCGGCAATACCACGGCAATACAGACGGATTGCCTTGGCTGAGTCGTCATTACCCGGAATCACGTATTTAACGTCGTCAGGGCTGTTGTTGGTATCAACGATAGCGATAACCGGAATACCCAGCTTGGCAGCTTCTACCAGCGTACCTTTCTGATAGCCGGTATCGATAACAAAAATCGCATCCGGCAAGCCTTTCATGTCTTTGATACCGCCTAAAGAACGTTCCAGCTTGGCCACTTCGCGCTGCATTTCCAGCACTTCTTTTTTACCGTAACCGGCTTCAGTGGCATTTTCCAGCGCAGCGGTTTTTTCTTCTAGACGTTTGATAGACTGTTTTACGGTTTTGTAGTTGGTAAGCATACCGCCCAGCCAGCGATGATCCACGTAAGGAGCACCAGCGCGAGTTGCTTCTTCCTTAACGATATCTCGTGCCTGGCGTTTGGTACCTACAAATAGAACAGTACCTTTGTTGGCAGCCAGACGGCGTACAACATCCTGCGCTTCTACAAACAGTGGTAGGGTTTTTTCCAGGTTGATGATATGGATTTTGTTACGCGCACCGAAAATATACTCAGCCATTTTCGGGTTCCAGTAGCGGGTCTGGTGACCAAAGTGTACGCCTGCTTCCAGCATCTGGCGCATGGTAATTTGTGACATAATTCGATCCTTAAAGGGTTAAAGCCTGACACCGCCACGCATAGAACTCTGCAACAGAGCACCCTTTCGCGTACGATGCGAGCGTTACTAAATTTCTTTACTGAGGTAAAACCATGGAATAATACAGGAAAAAATACATCTTCACAAGTATAGCAATTCATACCTCTTATTCCATCGTCTAAAATCATTGTATATAAATCTGTTAGTTTAAATCTATGACTGCCCACTCAGATAAACAACAATTACGTCGACTGTTGCGCCGGCGCAGGAAAGCATTAAGTCAAGAAACACGTCGATCAGCAACTAAAAAAATCAACTGTCTTTTATACCCATTTATCCGGCGCCAGAAACGCATAGCCGTATACTGGGCTGTTGGTAGTGAATTGTCTTTATGGTCGTTAATTGTAACGGCGCAGAAACGCGGCGCTCAGGTTTATTTGCCTTATATTGAACCTAAAAAACGCCAGTTATGGTTTACGCCCTGCCCTCGTCTCCCTCGCCATCATGCTACTATTCGTTATCTGAATTTGCATCACCAGAATACCGGCAAGCATAAAGTACCGCAGTTTAATGGATGCAAAATCCGGGCACGCTATTTGCATACTATGCTGATACCTCTACTTGGTATAGATCATCAGGGTAATCGACTGGGACAAGGGGGCGGCTATTATGATGCAACTCTGGCAACATTTCGCCATCGTCAGCCACTATTAGTAGGTGCTGGTTTTAGCTGCCAGCAAGTGGATTCAATTCAATCAGAAGACCATGATATTAATATACCCATATTTGTGAGTGAATATGGCTACCAACACCTGAGCTGAAAGCATTAATAATAATCACTCATCGAAAAGTATTGCAGCAAAATATACTTATGCTTAAATATGATATAAATTTTTAAATTTTCTGAATATTATTGAAGAGTACTATTTTTTGAAATCACCAGTTGAAGGAATCTCTAGTTATCTTTGCTTAGTCCATCTCTGATGTTTTCTGTATCCGTTGCTTTTAATGCTTTTATTTTATCTATTACGTCTTCTATTTCAGCAGGATTTTTTGGTATTTATTAAATACGAAAATAATTCCTTATGCTATGCAAACAAAAATATGGTTTATCTGTTCTGTAAATAAATCAAATTCTTTATGGGAGATAACACAGACTATCTCATACTCTATTTTAATCTACGCCAAGACAAAGGATTAAATACTGAGATATAGTTATATTTGTACCTATCTTCTAACCGTGTACAGCAAATAGTTTGGGAATGCCTAATTGCATGCTAAGAATTTGGACACAAAAAATAATGAACAGCAATATATAATACTAAACAATGTTGTTTAGTATTATGGTGAAAAAATAGATACTGTTTATTTATGGTGATGACTATATAAAAGATAAAAGTGCCGCTTATTTCAAAGGCACTAACCCTGAAAGATTTAATGAAATTTTTGATAATAAAGGATATGATGATAAGTTTTATTATTTTGGCGCAACTCCCGTTGCGCTTGATGTAAAAATGTCATCATTAACAACAGGGGTTGAACTTGATTAAGGATAACTTAATAAAGTTAAAATCGGTTGATTGAATTTAGGCAAATCCTATCCTGCTGATAGTCAGACAGGATAAAAATGATCTTATTTACCGAGAAACGCTTTGGCTGTTTTGCGAACTACTATCCAACCCATTACACACATAAGACAAGAAAAAATAATATAACATCAGTTATTCCAAAAACTATCGCTCCCAATTGTGTGAAAGGTTCATAGAGTCTTTTTACTAACTGCACTAAATATAAATTGATAACGGCAATAATTGCAGCTAGTGTAAACGTCAGGATAAAAGCAATGGCAGAGCTGAAAATCAAAGTTGTTACCCGCAATTTATCACTAACACCAGTAAATTGTTTACGTAGGGCAAAATAGCCAATCACATTAACAATCAGTAAAAAAATCAAATTACAAGCTATAACCTTAATATCGTGTTCCAATGGCACTGTTACTCCTTTAAAACCAGAAAAGAACAAGACAATGGCTAGAATGATTAGATAATAGAAATTAAATAATAAGATAAATAACGATAAATGGACTTTTTAGCTATATTCTGAGGATAATATAGTTATAGATGGTTGTGTTATAAAAACAGAGCGCAATAATTTTACCCCTAAACAGATCAACATGATTATCTAGATATAACAAATCAGTCCAAATGTTTTTATATATACATAATAAAAATATTGCTCCACAAGAAAAGAAGGATGATTCAATTCGAAAAAAGAATACCAAAATTCCACAGCCTGACGCTCGAATATCATTCGATAACTATTGATACCTATTGTTATCAAAAACACAATTAGGATTATACAAAGCAGATTCTTGATATTATACAGATAAATCAAGTATTTGTGTAACACTATTGCTGAGATAATAAAAATTAAAATCAGGTTTGCTAACTGATTAAAAGTATTGGGCAAAACTATACGAGTAATTAATAATACAAAAGAGTCAACTGGAATATTAAACTTTGATTCTCTATAGTTAAAAATTGTATTATCGATAAACAGTTCACGTTCAACCAAAAAAAAGGTATCAAATAACTAATAAAACAACACAAAAAAGAATGGTAATTTAAAAAAAGAGTGTTTCATGTATTTTTCTTCCTGAAATACTTTGATGGTTATTTATGTAAACAATCAAGATTAATTTGAAACTTTACTGAAAACAAATTATTTTATTGAACTATTGTATAATAATAATACTATATACTTTTGTAAACCTGATGCCTGAATATTTGATATATAAAAATCGGGAGTCTGATTTTTGAAACCTATTCTTAAGGGAATTTCACTTTTAGATATGGCATTGAGACTAGGCTATTCAGTCTATGGAGTATTAAATTTATTCAATTTAATACTGGTATATACTTCATTTAGGTAATCGTATATTACTTGTTTTAATTAGAACTCTGTAATAAAGTTTAGTTAACTTTTTTATATTATTCTTTAGTATGTCAAAATCGCCAGACTGATACAATTTAAGATTATATACAATCTATCCGGTTATATGCTCCATCAACACCAAATTAATCATTTAAGCAAATAAGCACATCAATATTATTAGTTTTGCTACTGCTAATCACGCATGGCTTACATTAAAATAGATTCTTTTAATATTTAAAAGAATCTATTTTTTAAGATCAGAAAATAAACTATATCCGGGTAAATATCTGCTCTTTCGGCAGACGCGATTTCGGACGACTGGCATTACTGTCATTAGCCGCACGATAACCCAGACTGACAACCAGAATACTTTTTAATCCTTGTTGTTTTAATTCTAAAATATCATCCATTTTTTCATCATCAAACCCTTCGATTGCTGTTGAATCGATACCAATGGCAGCAGCAGCAAATAATAGCTGTCCCAGTACGATATATAACTGTTTACTTTCCCATTCGAGCTGAGCTTGTGACGTAGTGCTGTTTTTATTTACGAAGAAGTGACGGCCTTTATCCATCATTTCCTTGATTTCACCTTCTCCAAAACGGCCATCTTTTTCTTCCTGAGCTAGCACGGTTTGTAAATGCTGTTCATCCAGCGGTGTTTTGGCACAAAATATCAGGGTATGAGATGAGTCTGCTACCCGTGGATGATTTATTTCCATTATTGCTGGCATGATTCTGGTACGTGCCGCATCATTATCTACTACAAAGAAATGCCATGGTTGAGCATTTACTGAAGAAGGGCTGTTTCTGATAACTTCGAATAATTGCGCTAATTGCTCAGCCGGGATTTTTCTGGTTTTATCATAATGCTTGGTGGTATAACGCTGTCTGGAAATATCGGCAATGTTCATAATTGGATTCCTGTTATTGTCTACAATATTGATATGATAGTTCAAACTGTTGAATTTATATAAGAATAATATTCGTGGCAGCTTTGTAGATATGGCTACTTGTGAAAACAAATATTACCACTGCATATTAATTGTATAAATTCAAAAGTCACACTGTCATATCTGATAATTATAGTATTGCATTTCTGTAACTTTTTTTACCAGTACTTATTGTGTAAAAAATATTGGCTTTAATCCATTCCTGTTATAGATGTGTGATATGAATCATTTTTGTTGACGATAAAAGTTAAGGTATATCAAACTAGGATACGGAAATTCACTAGTAATGGATTTATTGCTGTTTAATTTTTTGCTGGCATTGATAACAATAAGCTTTTCCACCAAATATGTTTTTATGATTCCAGCAATAGTAAGCGGCGCTGGCGGTAATATTTTTATGACAGGCAATACAAAAATAATGGCTGGCTGTTTGACTCTGGTTTTCAGTCTGCGATTGTGGCTGAATCTCAGGAGCAAGGTGAGCAAATTTGCTGGCTAAATGATTTAAGCCAAAATAGCCTAACCAGTCATATTGCACTGGCTGATGTAGCTGCACTAGCTGGCGGGCAAATTTTTGCAAACTGGTGCACGATGCAGTGCGGATAAAATTGAATATACCCACACTTTTGCTTAACTGGTGCACTTTTGTTTTCAGCTGTTCATTTTTAATAATCTCATCCAGCCCTGGTACAGAAATTTTAGGACGCCGGATATAGGCATCATTGGAAACCAGTATCAGACTGTACATGGATGGTCGTAGCCGCCAGCCGAAACGGCTGGGCAACTGAATCAGATTTGTCTGCAACAGGTTGCTCAGTAAGGTGATATGGCGCTGATTCTGTTCCAGTGGCGAAGGCATGCCTTGTCCTTTGCCTTTATACATGCGTGAAAATTCACCCAATTCATTGATAATCAGACTACCAGCTACTCTTTTGCTTTCACATACAAATATTTGCAGATGGCGATTAATCAGTAAATGGTCTATTTGTGCCACTTTACCCTGATATTGCAATCTCAAATCGTTGATAATTACCCAATCAGGGTGATTGCCAAAATGAAATTGCAACTGATAAGCTGATTCTGCTTCGCCTTTTATGCCCGCGCGAATTAATCGTATCTGCTGTTCAATATTTTGCCGTGTCTGTTGCGCTAAATCAGGCCATTGCAATAGCTGCTCTAGTGCCTCCAAATCTTTTGTTTTGCTATCAGCCTGTTTAATAATCATTTTTTCAGTGAATTTTAATAATTTGTCTTGAAAGATTTGTCAATAATGTCCAGTCTGTAACTGTATGATTACTATTGGTAAAAATAAATGCATACATGATAAACATGGTACATTTTTATAATAAAGTCTGCATTCTGCGAAATCTGCCATAAATACTGTGTTGAACAGGTTAATTTAACCACAAAGTTTTTGTCTGCTTAAACACGATATCTGACCAGCAGTCTGGCTAATTGCCCATTATCTGGGACACATAAAATTGCCAGGTAACAGACGTAAAAAAACCGCTGTTATCAGCGGTTTTCAAAATCTGGTGCCCAGGGACGGACTCGAACCGTCACACCTTGCGGCGGGGGATTTTGAGTCCCCTGCGTCTACCAATTTCGCCACCTGGGCTAGCGAAGAAAACGGCATTATAACGGATTTTCTGATGTTGTAAAGAATTTTTTTATGGTAAAAATTTTTTTCTAATTATTTCTGAATAAAATATTGATTTTATATTTGGATTTTTTTATATTTTACTTATTAATTAGAACTAAAAATCTGTATAGTATTGTTATCTGAACATTATAAATGTACAACTTTTGTATTATTAATAAATTTATGCTTAAAATCCAATCTTTTCTGGCTTTAATGATATCTGCACTGATGCTAAGCGCATGCCAACCACAGCAGGCTGCGTCTACGGAACGGGCAGCAAGTACCAACGCTGTTGAGCTAAAGCAATATAGTTTTGAAGGCAGCGATGTACGTGATGCAGGTCTTGGTGGCAAAGATTTTTCTTTGCTGGGTGCAAATGGGAAAACAATACATTTGCGAGATTTTCAGGGTAAGGTGGTAGCGCTGGTATTTGGCTATACTCATTGCCCCGATGTATGTCCAACCAATCTGCTTGCCTATGCAGATGCAATAAATCAGCTGGGAGAAAAGGGTAAACAAGTACAGGTATTATTTATTACTGTAGACCCTCAGCGCGATACGCCACAGGTTATGACTGCTTATGCATCTGCTTTTAATCCGGATTTTATTGGTTTAACTGTAGACAAACAGCACATGGAAGCGCTTAATAATGTTATCAGCCAATATAAAATCGCTGTACACAAAGTAGCTGGGCGTAACTCAAATGAATATTTAGTTGACCACAGCACAGGTACTTATTTACTAGATAAACAGGGACATACCGTGGTTTATGAACCACACAGCCAGACAGCCACTCAATTGACCCATGACATAAAACAATTGTTAGACTAAAATTATTTAATTAATATTTTTATATTTTATACAAATTTATTTTAGCCAATAATAAATTTATAGCTTAAAAAAATTTTACTTTTCCTCTATACTGAAAAAAATGACTGCACAATTAACCATTGCGTTATCCAAAGGTCGAATTTATGAAGAAACTCTGCCACTACTGGCAGCAGCCGGAATTCATGCGATTGAAGACCCGGAACAATCACGCAAACTGATTATTAATACGAATCATGAAAATATTCGTTTAATTATTATCCGCGCAACAGATGTGCCCACATATGTGCAATATGGCGCGGCAGATTTTGGAATTTCCGGAAAAGATGTTTTAATTGAACATGATGGCGATGGGCTATATCAGCCTCTGGATTTAAATATTGCCCGATGCCGGATGATGGTGGCGGTACGCAAGGGCTTTGATTACACGGCAGCTTCGCAGCCTGGTTGCCGTTTGCGGGTAGCCAGTAAATACCCGAATATTGCTGCCGAGCATTTTGCCAGTAAAGGTGTGCACATTGATTTGATTAAATTGTATGGTTCGATGGAGTTGGCTCCATTGGTAGGATTGGCCGATGCAATCGTCGATCTGGTTTCTACCGGTAATACATTACAGGCAAATAATCTGCAAGCAGTGGAACATGTGGTAGATATTTCCAGCCAGTTGGTGGTAAACAAGGCAGCTCTAAAGCTGAAATACACAGCTATACAACCCATTATTGACGTTTTTGCTGATGCAAAAAATCAAGGATTTTAAACTTAATTTTCATTTAACATTTTTATCAAATAGGAATTCTTAAAATGACTACAGAAAATTCGGCCAAACTGGCAGTACTTATTGATGCAGATAATACTTCTGCCACTACAGTTGAGTCTTTACTGGAAGAAATTGCAAAATATGGCATTGCCAGTGTTAAACGCATTTATGGCGACTGGAGTAGTGGCTTGTCCAGATGGAAAGATGCATTGTTACCACATGCGATTACTCCAGTACAGCAGTTCGCCTATACCAAGGGAAAAAATGCCACAGATATGGCTATGGTCATTGATGCGATGGACTTATTATACAGTAATACTTTTGATGGTTTCTGTATTGTGTCCAGCGACAGTGATTTTACCCGTCTGGCTTCGCGTATCCGCGAAAATGGTCTGACCGTGTATGGTTTCGGGCAGAAGAAAACGCCAGAATCATTCCGCAAAGCTTGTGACAAATTTATTTATACGGAAAATCTGCTCAGCCATACTACGATAGAAATCGGTGAAGACAAAACTCAGACACCAATTTTCCGCAATAAACGCAAAACCCCAGCCGAGCTGAAACAGGATACTGCACTGATAAATCTGTTCCGTAATGCGGTGAAGGAACATGCTGATGATGAGGGCTGGACATCATTGGGTGTGGTTGGTCAATACATCAACAAAGTAAATTCTGATTTTGATGCGCGTAATTATGGCTATACCAAACTTTCTTATCTGATTAATGCGATAGACATTTTTGAAACTCAGATGCACGGTAACCATTTATGGCTACGTCTGAAAAAACGCAATAATAATCTTGCTCCGAAAACAGAAAGCAAGTCTTATGCACCGATTGGAGAGCAAGCGGCTTTCCAGCAGAATAATGATGCACCGCTGGTGATTACCATTCCGGCAGTCACTACACCAATGCCGGCAGAGAAGGTCAGTGTAACCATTGAACCGGAAGAGAAAAAGAAAGATAAAGAGCCGCTGCTGGTACAAATTGAAACTCAGGAACCAGAGTTTCCCAATTACGATAAAACGCGTGAAGACCAGACCAAGCGCGGTCGTGGGCGTCCTCGCAAAACCGTATTTGAAGCTGCCGTAACCCCGGCCACAAGCGGCCGAGGTCGTGGCCGTCCGTCTAAATCTGCTTTCAATAGCCGTTCAGCCAAGCCTGGCCGTTCCAGTAACGAAACTTCCAGCCGTCATCACTGGAACCGTCTGGTACCAATGGTGCAGAAAGCCATTGAGCGCACCTGTGATATAGAAGGCTGGGCAACAGTCAGCTCAGTTGCCCGTGAGCTGGTAACCAGTGATGGTGGCTTCAATGCCAGAGATTATGGCTTTGATAGTGCCAATAACGCCATTGCAGCCATTAGCAGTGAATGGGTAGACAGCCGCAAGGCCGGCCGTGGCTTGCGGGTGCGGGTAATTAAACCCTATGATGTTGAAGTAGATGGTAATACCATTCCGGCACATGAACTTGCTGCCAAATCAGTAACACCTGTTATTGATGAAGATGATGATAATTTTGGTAACAATCTTTAATTAATAATATCAGGATCGGGCAGCTTAGGCTGCCCGAAATACAAAGGCATGAAATATATCTCTACGCAGGACGCTGATTTTAAAACTCAGTTAACAGCATTACAGGCATTTGAAACTGCACAAGATCCACAGGTAGATGCAGCTGTAGCCGCTATTTGTGCAGATGTACAGCAGCGTGGTGATGCTGCTGTAATCGAATACACTAATCGTTTCGATCATACGCAGGCACAATCCATGACTGAGCTGACTTTAAGTCAAGCAGACCTGGCCGCAGCATTTGCCCGCTTGCCGGCAGATACCCAGACGGCATTACAAACCGCAGCCAAACGGATTGAAAGCTATCATCAGCACCAGAAACAGCAGTCTTGGCAGTATGAGGATGAAAACGGTACGCTACTGGGACAGCAGATTACTGCTCTTGACCGGGTAGGTATTTATGTTCCCGGTGGTAAGGCTGCCTATCCGAGCTCGGTAATGATGAATGCTATACCGGCACATGTGGCCGGTGTGGCTGAAATTGTGATGGTTGTACCTATGCCTTATGGAGAACGTAATGATATTGTTTTGGCTGCCGCCTATGTAGCCGGCGTAACACAGGTATTTACTATTGGCGGTGCGCAGGCCGTAGCAGCACTGGCTTACGGTACACAGAGTATTGCTCAGGTTGATAAGATTACTGGTCCGGGCAATGCCTATGTTGCCGCAGCTAAACGACGCGTATTTGGTGTGGTGGGTATCGATATGGTTGCTGGACCAAGTGAAATTCTGGTTATTGCCGACGGCACTACCCCAGCCAAATGGGTGGCGATGGATTTGTTCAGTCAGGCAGAACACGATGAAATTGCTCAGGCGATTCTGATTACTACTGATGCCGACTATGCGCACGAAGTAGAAGCACAGATGCAGGCACTATTGGCACAAATGCCGCGCAAAAAAATCATTGAAGCGTCACTGGCCAATCGTGGTGCTATTATTCAGGCACAGAATCTAGATGAAGCCTGTGAGATTGCCAATTATCTGGCACCAGAACATCTGGAATTGTCGGTAGCTAACCCGCAAAACTGGGCATCGAAAATTCGCCATGCAGGTGCCATTTTTATGGGACAGTATACCAGTGAAAGTCTGGGGGATTACTGTGCTGGTCCTAATCACGTCTTGCCAACCAGCCGCACCGCCCGCTTTGCTTCTCCGCTGGGCGTATATGATTTTCAAAAGCGCAGCAGCCTAATTCAGGTTTCCGCTCAGGGAGCCAGAAAGTTAGGCCAGATTGCCAGCATTCTGGCACATGGTGAGGGGCTGACGGCACATGCCCGTGCTGCGGAATTACGCATGGAATAATTAGTTTAATTCCAACGCCAATGCTCTTAAAAAGCATTGGCGTTTTTATATCTACCGTTTGCGTAATTGTTTTATTCTGAATAAGCTAAGTAGCGCTATTGAGCAGTTATCATATAAGTTGCTATATACATTGATCATTGGAATATAAATTTTCCTGATACTGACCGCAACAGATACTGCTTACAATAAGTACGCTGCCAAGATATTTATTTCATAAAAATAAAATTACTTGGTTGTAAGTATTTTGAATACTCAATTATTAGCAGATAAATATCACATAAAGCAATTGTATAGAATTACTATTTTCTATGACTATATAATTTTATTTTGTCTGATATATTATCTTAGCGATAACGTATTTATGCCACATAAAAGGATAACCATTCTAATAATCCTTGCTACCCAATTGACTGTATTATTTCTAGTACCTCTGACATACAGCTTTCTATTTTGGCGTATCGATACCAGCCCTTATCAAGTATTGCATTTGCACAAGCTGCACAGATTTTATTTCAGATAAAATTGTATAGCGCTTTTTATTGGCTATTTTTTACGCAGAAACGTTAACACTGGCTCTATGAGTATTTAATGTCTCTGATTAATCGTTAAGCAAAATAATTGTGTTACTTCACTATAGGTAAACTGATGGTTATGTGCCAGCTATACCAATTTTATCTGATACAGGTTTGTTTATCTGATTACAACCAATAGTGCTAACGATTTTATTTCCAGAATCTGTAGCATAAAAATTATATTAGACAAACCAAATTTATACTGAAGTTAAAATCCGCCATATTTCACGGTAAAGGAACAATTTATGCTGATTAATGCACTGGATCATTTGCTATTAACCGTTAAAGATATTCAGGCATCGTATGCCTTTATGCTAATGTACTTGATATATAGGTACGTACCTTCGCTGATAACCGCACTGCGCTGCATTTTGGTCAGATGAAAATTAATTTACACCAGTTGGGATATGAATTTAAGCCAAAAGCACAGCACCCTACCCCAGGCTTAGCGATTTGTGTTTCATTGTTGAAGAAACGCTGGATGAAGTAATCGCCATCATGCAGCAACATAATATTCCACTCGAACTAGAACCGAGCACCAAAACCGGTACCTGTGGAAAAATCACTTCGATTTATATTTATAACCCGGATAATAACCTGATTGAGCTGGCAAATTATCCACATAAATGATAAGTGCCAATTAATTTCTGCCAAGTTATCCACATCTGGATAAAGTCGATGCCAGTAACAGTAATTCGGTATTTAATTGTGCTGTTGTTTTAGTTGTGATGAGAAAGTTTCTCTTGTATTCTGATAAACAATAACGGTGGGCAGAGTGCCCACCGTTATGTCTGAAAAAGATTTAAATCCGTTCAGCCAGTTCCTGTGCTTTACCTACATATAATGCTGGTGTCAGCGCCAGTAACTGTGCTTTAGCTGCATCTGGAATAGCCAGCTGATTAATAAAGGCCTGTAAACTTTCTGGTGTAATGCCATGTTTACCACGAGTAAGCTCTTTGAGCTGTTCATATGGATTAGCTACCCCATAGCGGCGCATAACTGTCTGAATCGGTTCAGCCAGTAATTCCCATGTAGCATTTAAGTCTGCGGCAAATGCGGCTGGATTGATTTCCAGCTTGTTCAGACCACGCAAATGGGCACTTAGCCCCAGTATGGTATAGCCAAAGCCCACGCCCATGTTTCGTAATACAGTACTGTCGGTTAAATCACGCTGCCAACGTGAAACTGGCAGTTTTTCTGCCAGAAAACCCAGAATGGCATTAGCCATCCCCAGATTACCTTCTGAATTTTCAAAATCAATTGGATTGACTTTGTGCGGCATGGTAGACGAGCCTACTTCACCGGCCTTCACTTTCTGCTTAAAGTAACCAATAGAGATATAGCCCCAGATATCACGATTAAAATCAATCAGAATGGTGTTGATGCGGCTGATGGTCTGGAAAAACTCCGCCATATAATCATGTGGTTCAATCTGAATGGTATAGGGATTGAAAGTCAGTCCTAGATTATATTCGACAAAGCGGCGGCAATGGCCTTCCCAGTCTATATCAGGATAAGCCACCAGATGGGCATTGTAATTACCCACCGCGCCATTGATTTTGCCCAGAAACTGCTGTTGCTGTACGGCCTGAATCTGGCGCTGTAATCGTGCCACTACATTGGCAATCTCTTTGCCAAGGGTACTGGGAGTGGCCGGCTGTCCATGAGTGCGACACATCATCGGTAAAGCCGCATGGGTATGTGCTAGATTACGCAATACGGTTACCAGTTCGTTAAGCTTGGGCAGTAATACTTCATCCCGCGCCTGTTTCAGCATCAGGGCATGTGACAGATTGTTGATATCTTCACTGGTACAGGAGAAATGAATGAACTCACTGACAGCCAGTACTTCCGGCACATTGGCAAAACGCTGTTTCAGCCAGTATTCAATGGCTTTAACATCATGGTTGGTCGTGGCCTCAATGGCTTTAACAGCCTGAGCATCTTCAAGAGAAAAATCAGCAATAACGCGGTCAATCTCGGCAATGGTAGCAGCACTGAATGGTGGTACTTCACTGATTCCGGCTTCGGCTGCTAATGCCTTAAGCCAGCCTAGTTCTACCTGCACGCGCGCATGCATTAGACCATACTCGGAGAAAATCGGCCGCAGGTCAGCCACAGCCGGCGCATAGCGTCCATCCAGAGGTGACAGGGCAGATAACGGATTTATCATGTTTCTTCTACTTCCAGAGTTATAAAAAGACAAAATTCAGTTAACCATTGCACATAGGGTGAAGTGGTTAATCCGTGAAAAGCTGTAACGCTTGCTTACCCGGATTGGGGTAATCCAATATCTGCTGCAAATCGTGCAAGCGTTGCACAATGGTTTGAGTAACAGCATTTGCCTGTTGCAATGCTGCTTCACCACAATCGGGGCGAGCATGCCCAAACAGCATATCATCAAGCAGTTTACGTACATGCATGTTGTCATGGCCATAAAAATCGACACCGATATCAGTCATACCGGCTTTATCAAAGAGTGTAGCCACCATACAGCTTTCTACCGTAGCCAGACCAAGGGCTCCATCTTCACCACCCAGACGCCGAAACAGTGAATCAGACGGAAAACCACCACAGGCCAGAAAATAGGTGCGGTTAAAAACGGTATTGGTGGCCGTAATCATTTCAAAGGTACGCCAGACCAATGCAAATTGCGTATGCTGACGATAATGTTCTGGAATATTGTGTCCAGTTACCGGCAAACGCAGCAAGCCTGCCTGTGGACGAAAACGAAATACCGCACTGGCTGCCTGTAGCGCATGAGGCTGATAGGCATCATCAGCATCCAGAAAAGCAATATGGCTGCTGGCAGACAGCAACGCTGCCCAGTTACGTGCCAGTGCTTGCCCGCGGTTAGTTGCCAGAAATTCCGCCCTAATCTGCTGTGGATAACGCTGCTGCCATTGCCGAATCTGGCTGGCAGTACTATCGGTAGAGGCATCATCAACTAGCCACAGGCAACCCAGCTCAGGCTGCACCAGTACACTTTCAATTGCCCGTGCCAGTGTATTTTCTGCGTTATAGCAGGGAACGATGACATCAATGCAATCCATGCAAGGTACCTTAAAAAATTAAGGCTGCCCAGATACAGCAGGCAGCCTTATGACCTTACTTAAACACCTTGTTTCAGGCTAGCTTCTATGAAGCCATCAAGGTCACCATCCATAACCGCCTTGATATTGCCAACTTCGTAGCCAGTACGCAAATCCTTGATTCGCGATGAATCGAATACATAAGAACGAATCTGATGTCCCCAGCCCACGTCGTCCTTGCTGGCTTCAAGATTCTGTTTTTCTTCATTGCGGCGACGCATTTCTAGCTCAAACAGTTTTGCTTTCAACATATTCATCGCCTCTTCGCGATTGCGATGCTGCGAACGGTCATTCTGGCACTGCACCACAATACCGGTAGGTTCATGAGTAATGCGCACGGCTGAATCGGTTTTATTAATGTGCTGTCCACCGGCACCAGATGCACGGTATGTATCTACGCGTAAATCCGCCGGATTGATTTCAATTTCAAAACTGTCGTCCACCTCGGGATACACAAATACTGAAGCAAACGAAGTATGCCGTTTGTTATTGGAATCAAAAGGTGAATAGCGTACCAGACGATGGATACCGGTTTCGGTACGCAGCAATCCATAGGCGTATTCACCATCCAATTTGATGGTAGCCCGGTTAACCCCGGCAATTTCACCCTCGTCTTCTTCGAGGATTTCTACCTTAAAGCCTTTGCGTTCGCCATAGCGCACATACATGCGCAATAACATGCCTGCCCAGTCTTCCGCTTCTGTACCACCGGCACCGGCAACAATATCAATAAAGCAGTTGTTGACATCGGCCGGCTGATTAAACATGCGTTTAAATTCCAGCTGTGCCACTTCTTCCTGCAAGGCAGTAATATCTGCCTGTACCGCAGCAAAGGCGTCGGCATCATTTTCCTCTACGGCCATTTGCAGCAGCATGCGATTATCTTCGATACCGCTATGCAAGTGATCCAACGTTAATACAATCCCTTCGAGCACCTTGCGTTCTTTGCCCACTTCCTGCGCTTTTTTCGGGTCGTTCCACAACTCTGGGTCTTCTGACAAACCAATCACTTCTTCCAGACGGTCTTTTTTGCCAGCGTAGTCAAAGATACCTCCGTAAATCGTGACTGCGGGATGCCATATCATCCAGAATATTGTTTAACTGATTAATCCGCTCTGCTTCCATGATGTTCTCTTAGCCAGGTATTTGAAAATAGGCGCGTATTATAACAGAAGCTGTTATAGCAATCAGGCCACTTTAAAAGCGGCCTGATGAATGGGAGATCATAATCTGATGCTAAATTACCTGTTTAAGGTATGCGGAGCTAAAGCTGTCAGCCGGTACAATAAATAGCGCAGCACAATTCCATAAGTAGGCAGAAAGAAAAGTGCGGCAACGCTGATTTTAAAAGCATAATCTGTCAGGGAAATCTGTAGCCAGTTGGCTGCCATAAATGGATCCGGAGAATGATAAAACGCCACGGCAAAAAACAGTAATGTATCGACAGCACTGCCCAGGACAGCAGAGGCACTTGGTGCCGGCCACCAGCGCTGACATTGGCGCAGCCGGTTGAATACCAGAATATCCATTAATTGGCCGACAACATAAGCAGCAAAACTGGCCAGCGCAATCCGTGCCACAAATAAATCAAAATGGCTTAATGCCGCCCAGCCCATCCAGTGGCCATCCTGAAACAGCACGGAAATGGCATAGGAAAACAGCAATGAAGGTAGCATTACCCAGAAAATAATCCGTCTGGCCAAACCAGAACCAAAAATCCGTACAGTTAAATCCGTAGTAAGAAAAATAAACGGAAAGGTAAAAGCTCCCCAGGTATTGTGCAAACCAAATAGGGTAAAGGGAAACTGTACCAGATAATTACTGGCCACAATCACCAGCATGTGCCAAAAAGTGAGCCAGCGCAACGCTTTATGGCGCTGCGCAGCAGAAAATTCATACATATTTGTTCCTGTCAATCAACCAGCCACCATCACATCGGGTAGCGTAAGCCACGCCAATGCACTGAATCTGGCAAAAGGTATAGCAATGCAATGTGCGGATTATTTCACCTGAAACTGGAGTAAACGCTGTGCAGCCATATCGCTATAGCGCGTATCCGCTTCACCGTAATTGGCATACGGATGGATGGCAATACCACCACGCGGCGTAAATTCACCATATACTTCAATATATTTTGGCTGCATCAGTGCAATCAGGTCTTTCATGATAATGTTGACACAATCTTCATGAAAATCACCATGATTACGAAAGCTGAACAAATACAGTTTTAAAGATTTACTTTCCACCATACGCAAACGCGGCAGATAATTGATATAAATGGTGGCAAAGTCCGGCTGGCCGGTTTTCGGGCACAGGCTAGTGAATTCGGGACAGATAAATTTAACGAAATAGTCGTTATCGGGGTGTTGATTGTCAAAGGCTTCCAGCAGCTCAGGCGCATAATCACTACGGTATTCCGTATGCTGATTACCCAGCAAGCTCACTGTGCCCAGATCATTTTGTGCACGCATATAGTTGATTTCCTAGTTTTTTAATGTGGGAGGTTTACGAACCACAGGATGGGCGATTATACCGGAAATTTACTTGGGATTAAAATCATGGTTGCAAGATTTTAATTACTATGCAAAGACAACAAAATGGTTTTAATTAATACATTATTCTAAGAATATGTGCCAATCAGGTATAAAAAATAATTATCTGCTATATAAATTAATATCAGAGCAATAATATAGCTTTGCGAAAGTTTAATCCTTGCTTTTTAAGCACATTCATTATAGCCTGATAGGTAAATCATTTAAATTTAGAATAATAGTGTTAAACAGGAATTATTATGAATCAGGTTGCATCTCGCCCAATAGATGACGTTAGAATTAGAGAAATTAAAGAACTGTTGCCACCTATTGCCCATTTATATGAATTACCCATCACTGAACAAGCCTCTGAAGTAGTACATAATACACGCGATGAAATTGCTGCTCTGGTACATGGCAGAGATAAGCGTTTACTGGTGATTATCGGCCCATGTTCTATCCATGATCCAACAGCCGCACTGGAATATGCACAACGGCTGAATGTGTTACGCGAAAAATACGCTAAAGAATTACTGATTGTGATGCGGGTTTATTTTGAAAAACCACGTACTACTGTAGGCTGGAAAGGATTTATCAACGATCCGCATATTGATGGTTCCTACGATATTAACTATGGTTTGCGTCTGGCTCGCAAGCTGTTGCTGGAACTGAATAATATGGGCATGCCAGCAGCCACAGAATTTCTGGACATGATTACTCCGCAGTATTTTGCCGACCTGATTTCCTGGGGCGCAATCGGTGCCCGTACTACCGAAAGTCAGGTACACCGCGAGCTGGCTTCTGGTCTAAGCTGTCCAGTAGGTTTTAAAAATGGTACCGATGGCAATCTGAAAATTGCCATTGACGCTATTGGTGCCTCCAGCCATCCGCATCACTTTCTTTCAGTTACCAAGGCAGGACACTCGGCAATTGTGCGCACCAGTGGTAACCCAGACTGCCACATCATCATGCGCGGCGGTAAAGAACCCAATTATAGCCATGAGCATGTGCAGGCAGCAGTAAATGAACTGAATAAATATCAGGTAACACCCAACCTGATGATTGATTGCAGCCATGCAAATAGCTGCAAGGATTACCGCCGGCAAATGGAAGTGGCACAGGATATTGCCGCCCAGATCCAGGCCGGGGAACAGCATATTATGGGGGTGATGGTAGAGAGCAATCTGATGGCCGGAAGACAGGACAATCCGGAGAATTATGGCCAGAGTATCACCGATGCCTGCATTGGCTGGGAAGAAACAGAAACCATGCTTGCCTTACTGGCACAGGCTGCACAGGTACGTCAGCAAAAATAATTTGGTATCGATACCGGGGAGCATACAGATGCCAACTTTTTTGCTGATCTAGTCTTACTCAAAAATATCCCCGCTACTCGCGGGGATATTTTTATCGTACGGATTTAAAACTGAGCAAATGCTGGCGGGTGGCCAGCCACGCCCCCAGCATACCCAATCCACAAACCACCAGCAAAATGGCCAGTACTTCCCAGAGATTGAAAAAACGCCAGACAATATGCACCCCATATGGCTGCAAAATGGCACTGAGTAAAGGCTGGGTCTGGTAATTGAGCCAGTAACACAATCCGATACTGATGGCCGTAGCCAAGAGGCTTTGCCAGATAGCCAGATACAGGAACGGCCGGCGGATAAATGATGCCGGTGCCCCTAACAGCTTGGTAATTTCGATTTCTTCACGGTGGCTGAGAATCTGCAAACGAATGGTGTTATAGGCCACCAGAGCAAACGCCAACCCCAGTGTAATTGACAGAAACCACAACAAATGATGGACAAACTGATTAATCTGATACAGAGTTTGCATCCATTCAGCATCCATTTTCACACTTTCTACCATTGGCAGCTGTGCAAGCTGAGTCTGTAATGCGGCCAGCTCCTCTGGTGTATCCACTTGTGGAGTAACGGTAAATGCATCTGGCAAAGGATTGCTATCAAGCATTGAAACCAGATCCTGATTACCCATACTGCGCTGTAATTCTTCTAGTCCCTGCTGTTTACTTACAAACACCACTTTTTCCAGCTGCTTATTGCCACGCAAGGCTTTTTCAACTGTCTGATTGTCGCTAGCCTTAGAATCAACCTGCATATACAGGGTCATGGTTGGTACTTCATTCATTTGCCCCAGTACTTGCTGTCCACTCTGCACCCCGAGATACAAGGCCAGTGGTAAAGTCATGGCAATTGCCAGCATCAGTAAAATCAGCAAGGTTGCAACTGGCTGACGCAGCAACTGGTGCAATGCTTTACAACCTGCCTCTTTATGCAGTGAAATAAACTGATTCATGCGTATAACCTGCCTTCCTGCAAGCGGATGATACGGTGGCCATAATCAGCCATTAATGTTTCATCATGCGCGGCTACCATGACCGTGGTGCCGGCTTCATGAAACGTTTTAAACAACTCCATGATATCCAGTGCATAGGCTCTATCCAGATTGGCCGATGGCTCATCAGCAATCAGTAAGCTGGGCTGGTGTACAACTGCACGAGCAATACACAATCGCTGCTGCTCACCACCGGACAGGGTAATCGGGTCAGCTTGTTCACGTCCGCCTAGTCCAACTTTTTCAATGGCCACCCGTGCCCTGCGCTCTGCCTGTTTGCGCTCATAACCGGTAATACGCAGCGGTAACATCACATTTTGTAATACATTGCGGTCAAACAGCAATTTATGGTCCTGAAACACAATACCGATATGCTGGCGCAAATAGCCGAGCTGGTTGTCATTCAGGCGCCCTAAATCCTGATTATTCAGCCACACCTTGCCCTTAGTTGGTTTAACAATACCGCTAATCAGTTTAAGAATGGTTGACTTGCCCGCACCAGAATGGCCGGCAATAAAAATCATCTCACCTTTGTTGATAGAGAAACTGAGATTTTTCAGTGCAGTAAAACCGCCCGGATATATTTTTGATACCTGCTCAAAACGAATCATCTGTATATGTCCGTTTGTTATATGAATATTGGTCAATTATACCGCAGCATACTGCCAAAGAAAGCCTGCACCTGTTCAGTATCGCCAGTTCGCGGTATGCTATCCTATTCTAATCAGTATCTGTACGCAAACAAGGAAACTGCAATGCAACCGATTACCATGTATACCACGGGTGTATGCCCTTATTGCCAGATGGCCAAAGCATTACTCAAACAAAAAGGCGTAGCCGATATTAACGAAATCCGCATTGATACCAACCCACAAGTCCGTGAACAGATGATGCAGCGCACTGGTCGTCGTACTGTACCGCAGATTTATATTGGTGAAGTTCACGTTGGCGGCTTTGATGATTTGAATGCTTTGAACCAAGCAGGTAAACTAGACGCACTGCTGGCAGGCTAAGCACGTAATATCTCTTTTCTCCCTCATCTGGCGCAGCTGGATGAATCTGCAACATTAACTTTTATCCCTTTGTTGAAAGAAAAGCATGAGCACAAAAGAAGAAGCACAAGAACAAACTACACAACAACCGGTATTCAGCATTGAAAAAATTTACCTGAAAGATTTGTCACTGGAAGTACCGCATGCACCACAAATCTTTTTGGAAAGTGGCGAACCACAAATCGAAATGCGCGTAACTACTGCTGCTGAAAAGCTGGAGGAAGAATTTTATAACGTAACTGTTACCGTTACCGTTACCGCCAAAATGACCGACGACCGTGTTCTGTTCCTGAACGAAGTGGCACAAAGCGGTATTTTCCGCATTGCCAATATTCCTGAAAATGATGTGGAACTGTTACTGGCTGTAGCCGCACCGAACATTCTGTTCCCATACGCCCGTGAAACTGTATCCAGTACCATTACCCGCTCTGGCTTCCCGCCAGTAATGCTGGCTCCGATCAACTTCGAGGCCATGTATCAGGCTCAACAGGCAAATGCAGGCAATGCCTGATTGCTGATAAAAAAACTGCTTTATCCACAGGTGCTTGCCGCACTAGGATAAAGCAGTTTTTTACGGCTACCATTGATGACTAGCGCATCAGCGCTGGTAACGGCACTGAAATACACAGGCAGTCAGCAAGCCTAGTACACATAAAGGCAGAATATAATACATGGCACCAATCGGACTAAAGCTGCTTAACCATTGCACCAGCGGCAGCGTTAAAGCACCAACAACCGCGTAAGCTACATTGTAGGAAAAAGAAATACCCGTAAAGCGGATAGCTGGCGGAAACATCCAAATCATGGCTGCAGAAATAATACCGGCCACACCCGTAGCTAGTCCCAGCAGCATATACAGGGCAAAAATCATACCCTCACTATAATGCCCCAGTGCCGGATAAAATAACACCGCCATCAAACCAGTAAACGCAATTCCACCAATCAGCATGCGCCCCGTGCCCAGACGGTCAGCAAGCAGACCATACAAAACACAACCCAACATCTGCATCACAATAGCTGTACTCTGCATTTCAAATGCCTGAGTACTGGAAAAACCAAAGCTGCCCGTCAATAACTGCGGCATAGCCAGCAGAATTACCACAACACAGCCAGTCAGAAACCAAGTGAGCAGCATACCGATGACAACAGCAGTTTTATGTTTGGTAATCAGAACCTTAACTGGCATTTCCGTTACCAGCTCCTTGCGTTGCTGCATTGCCTTGAAAACTGGTGTTTCACGCAGATAACTGCGTAAATACAAAGTCAGCAAGCCAAACAAACCGCCCAGAATAAAAGGAATACGCCAAGCGCCCTCCAGAATCTCTTCACTACTGAAATTTTTCGCCATCACCAGCGCAATCAGCGAGCCTAGTAAAATTCCCAGCGACAAACCAGCCGTGAGAAAGCCATTAGCCATACCCACATGCTTTTCAGGCACATGCTCAGATACAAAAGTCCAAGCTGCTGGAATTTCACCACCAATTGCCACCCCCTGAATCATGCGCAATATCAACAGCAACACCGGCGCAGCATAGCCAATAGTAGCAAAAGTAGGCATCAGCCCCAGAAACAGCGTTGGCAGCGCCATCATCATAATAGACAATGCAAATAAACGTTTCCGCCCGAGCAAATCACCAAAATGAGCCATCACAATACCGCCCAGCGGACGGAACAGATAGCCAGCAGCAAAAATACCATAAGTATTGAGCATTGCCCAGAACGGGTTTAATCCGGCCGGAAAGAACAGTTCAGACAATACTTTGGCATAAAAAACATAAATTACAAAATCATAAAACTCCAGCGCGCCACCAAAGGATGACAGCATCAAGGTACGCACATCTTCCAGTGTTAACAGCTTTCTATCGGCTGCAACCTCTGCATTCTGGCTCTTCATGTAATTTTCTCAATCAAATAGATTAAAATCAAAAGCGGTTTATAACAGCCTCAGCTGACTTTTTCAAATTCAAATCCACAGTAATCAATCAGACCAGTATTCAGGCACCCAGCCAAACCACCACCTTGTTTTTAGTTATAAAGAAACAAAAAAACAGTATTTCCGTCCCCACGCCAGCATTGCTACATTAAAACATCCGTTTATAAACAAAGCTTCTGGCATGAACAAATTCCGCCACTATTGCCTATTGGTGACAATATTGATAGGCTTGATAGCATGCGATAGCAATAACAACAGCGAAACAACCCTGCTTAATGCATCCTACGATGCCACTCGCGAGCTGTACCAGCACTATAATACTGATTTTCAGCAATACTGGTATCAGCAAACTGGCCAGAAAATTCACATCCGCCAGTCTAATGGCGGTTCCGGCAAGCAGGCCATTGCCGTACAGAATGGCCTGAAAGCTGATGTCGTGACACTGGCGCTGGCTGGTGACATCAATGTCCTAAACCGTGGCAAAAAAGCACTACTACCACCAAACTGGCAACACCGTTTACCTTATAACAGCACTCCTTATACATCTACCATTGTCTTTCTAGTGCGCAAGGGTAATCCCAAACATATCCACGACTGGGGCGACCTGATACAGAACAATGTCCAGATTATCACACCCAACCCAAAAACATCCGGCGGGGCGCGCTGGAATTTTTTAGCTGCGTGGGCATGGGCCAAACACCAGCCAAACGGCAACGATGCCAGTGCTGAAGCATTTTTACGCGCCCTGATTCAGCACGTACCCATGATGGATACCGGAGCGCGTGCCGCAACCATTACCTTTACTCATCGCCAGCTAGGCGATGTATTACTGGCATGGGAAAATGAAGCCAGACTAGCACACAAACAGGCACCGGACGAATTTGAAATCATCACCCCGTCCCTATCCATTCTGTGCGAACCACCAGTAGCAGTAGTTGACAGCAATGTAACCATCCCAGGTAAGCGCAGGCTAGCTATCGCCTATCTGCAACATCTGTATAGCGACAGCGCACAGCGACTAATTGCGCAAAGCTTTTTCCGACCGGTTAATCCAAAAATCATGGCAGAATACCGCCACCAGTTTCCTAGCCTGCAACTGGTTACCATTGATAAAGAATTTGGTGGCTGGACAGCGGCACAACAACGTTTCTTTAGCGATGGCGGCATATTTGACCAGATTTATGCCAGCCCGAAACCATAAACCAAAAGCATAAATATTAAAAATAGTCTGACCCTGCCATCAGGTATTCAGACCATTTACCCCGAATACAGCAACGTATTCACCAGACTGATTTCTTACATAACTACCTTGCCCGCATCCCAGAAATCCACCGCAGCATCCACTACCGGCTTGACAATACCAACGCGGATAGCAAAATCGCCAAAACCTTCACCCGTATTACGTTCCTGTGCCCAGCGGGCAATCCACTCCTGCAAGATAACCAGCACCTCATCAACCGTAATATTCTCGCGGAACAAGCGCGGAATACGCGTACCGGCACGATTACCACCAACATACAAATTGTAGCGGCCAATTGCCTTACCAATCAGCCCAATCTCGGCCAGTAATGCACGGCCACAATTATTTGGGCAACCTGTAACGCGCAGGATAATATGTTCCTGTGCCAGACCATATTGCGCCATCAGCGCATCAACCTGATCAATAAAACCAGACAAAAAGCGTTCAGATTCAGCCATCGCCAGCGGGCAGGTCGGAAAAGCAACACAAGCCATACTGTTTTTGCGCTGCGCTGTAATATTATCATCAATCAGCCTGAATTCACGCGCAATCTGTTCAATTTCATCTTTATTTTCAGGCAGCACACCGGCAACAATTACATTCTGATTAGCAGTCAGCCGGAAATCACCCTTATGAACTTTGGCCAGCTCACGCATACCGGTTTTCAGCGGCCGATCCGGATAGTCGAGCAAACGACCATTCTCGATAAATAAAGTCAGATGCCAGCGCCCGTCTTCACCGTGTACCCAGCCGATACGGTCGCCGCGCTCAGTTAATTCATATGGGCGGCTGGCAGCGAATTTAAAACCCTGTCGCCGCTCAACTTCCTCCTTAAACACCTCCACCCCCACACGCTGCAACGTATAACGTGTGCGCGCATTCTTGCGATCACAGCGGTTGCCCCAGTCCCGCTGTGTTGTTACCACCGCTTCAGCACAGCGCACTACCTGCTCCACCGGAATAAAACCAAAATCCTTGGCTGTATTAGGAAAAGTATGCTGATTACCGTGATCGATAGACAAACCACCACCTACCAGCACATTAAAGCCAACCAGCTTACCTGCTTCACCAATGGCTACAAAATTCAAATCATTGGCGTGCAAATCCACATCATTCAGTGGCGGAATAACCAGCGCCGTTTTGAATTTGCGCGGCAAATAAGTTTTGCCATTAATCGGCTCCACCGCATCACCACTGACACCTTCAGACAAAGGCGCAGCCAGTTCCGAACTGAGTACCTTCTCCCCATCCAGCCAGATATCAGCATAAGCATGTGTCCGCGGCAATAAATGTTCAGAAATCCTGCATGCCCATTCGTAGGCTTCCCGATGCAGGCTGCTTTCAACTGGATTACTGGTACACAAAACATTACGATTAATATCACCGGCCGTAGCAATTGAATCTAGTCCTAACTGATGCAACCACTGATGCATTGGCTTAATATCGTGTTTCAGCACCCCATGAAACTGGAATGTCTGGCGCGTAGTCAGACGAATACTGCCATACAGCGTATGTGTCGTAGCAAACTCATCAATTCCCAGCCATTGTTGCGGCGTAATAATCCCACCGGGCAGACGACAGCGCATCATCACATTTTTCAGTGGTTCCAGTTTGGCTGCCTGCCGCTGTGCACGAACATCACGGTCATCCTGCTCATACATACCATGAAAACGAATCAACTGGAAATCATCACCATTAAACCCACCAGTAATTCCATCATGTAGATCCGCAGCAATCTCACCATACAGATAATTACTTTCACCTTTCAGCCGCTCATTATCTGACAATGGCGCATCAGGCATTCTGGCACGTGGGTCATTATTCATATTCAGTATTCCTTAATATGGCATCTTGTTATAATTCATTCAAAACATTGTATAATTAAACAGCAAGCAGCCAAAAGAATACCGAGTTGTAATCAAAGAGATTTTAGTTATATCACCCCGCTGCCAGAACACACCGGCGGCATTCACCCAACGCAGGAACATACATGCAACGTGGCATCTACCAACATTACAAAGGCAAGCTGTATCAGGTTACCGGAACAGCACGCCATAGCGAAACCGAAGAAGAACTGGTTATCTACCAGTGTCTGTATGGTGATTATTCAACATGGGTACGCCCAAAAAGCATGTTCAACGAAGCCATAACCATCAATGGCCAGACCCAGCCAAGATTTGCTCTATTACAAGCGCTTTAGCCGTAGCTGTCATACCTATCCTATTTATCATCACAACAGCAATTCAGCTACATCTAGAACAAAAAAGCACTAACTACCTTTCACAACAGTAGTTAGTGCTGCCAACAGACAAGCATCTTCTGCTAAAAACTTATTTACCAATACAAAACCGGCTGAAAATCACCCCCAGCAAATCATCGGCACTGAATTCACCAGTAATTTCATTTAATGCATTTTGTGCCAGACGCAAATGTTCTGCAAATAGCTCAATCTGATTATCCTGACACAAACTGGCATTTACCAGCTCCTGCTGAGCCTGTTCAAGTGCCTGAATATGGCGTGTTCGTGCCAGAAACAGCCCTTCACTTTCTCCCTGCCAGCCCACTTGCTGCAACAGCACCTGACGCAGCAAATCCAGACCAATACCCGTTCTGGCGGACAGAGCAATCACCTGCTCTGCATCCGTAAATGTCTGTAGCTGGCCGGTTTCACGTGAAACACTCGCAGCATCTTCACCTGTTAAATCAATCTTATTATGCACTTCAATCTTGTGTAAACCTGCCGGTAACTGCGCCAGAATCGCCGCTGTGGTGGCATTTATACCTTCACGCTGGTCGACCAGTATCAGCGCTACATCCGCCTGCTGCACCGCCTGCTGGCTGCGTTCAATACCAATACGTTCAACCACATCCTCCGTTTCACGCAAACCGGCCGTATCAATAATATGTACCGGTACCCCATCCAGCGTAATCTGCTCTCTTACCGTATCCCGTGTGGTACCAGCAATATCAGTGACAATTGCCACATCATCACCGGCCAGCGCATTGAGCAAGCTCGATTTACCCACATTTGGCGCCCCTACCAGCACCACATTCATGCCTTCACGTAACAAAGCGCCCTGTTGTGCATGCAGCAGCACCTTATCCAACTGGCTGCGCAACTGCGCCAGCTTGCCACTAGCATCCGCTGCCTGTAGAAAATCAATATCTTCCTCCGGAAAATCCAGCGTTGCTTCCACCAGCATGCGCAAAGTAATCAGCTCATCCACCAGCCGGTGAATTTCCTGCGAAAATGCCCCTTTCAGGCTGCGCACCGCCATGCGTGCTGCAGACTGGCTGGAAGCATCAATCAAATCGGCCACACTTTCAGCCTGTGCCAGATCCAGCTTGTTATTTAGAAAAGCACGTTTGGTAAACTCACCCGGTTCAGCCAGCCGGGCGCCCAGTTGCAGGCAGCGTTGCAATAACATCTGCAACACCACCGGCCCGCCATGTCCTTGTAACTCGACCACATCCTCACCAGTAAAGCTGGCCGGTGCCGCAAAATACAGCAGCAAACCATTATCAATAACAGCACCCTGCTCATCAACAAAATCGGTGTACATCACCCTGCGTGGTACAGGCGTTTTGCCACCACTTAATTTTTGCGCCAGAGACAGTAGATTTTTACCGGATAAACGCACTACCCCCACTCCACCACGCCCGGGCGCAGTTGCAATCGCAGCAATAGTCGGATTATTCTCCATCATCAAAACCCCAGCTTATCAAAACAGTTCAGGCAGCCTGAAACAGCTGCCTGAACAAAACCTGTATACAACTGCAACTCAATCATCAACCTGCAATAATTCCACATCAAAAAACAGCGTAGCATCAGGCGGAATCACCCCTTCAACACCACGGCGACCATAAGCCATATGTGGCGGAATAGTCAGTTTACGTTTACCGCCCTCTTTCATGCCATCAAAACCTTTATCCCAGCCAGCAATCACTATACCAGCGCCCAGAGTAAATGTGAGCGGCTGCTGACGGGTAATACTGGAATCAAACACCGTACCATCTTCCAGCATACCAGTATAATGTACCGTCACTTCCTTACCTTTAATAGCTTCCCGGCCAGTACCCTGCTGCAAGTCTTCAATCACCAGACCCATACTCATTCATCCTTGACTAATAAATTAGCGTACACTGTAACACAGACATTTAACCCATGCATGCCACAGCAATCTTTTCATTTATCAGGAGACAACATGAATATCAGCGAAATTGTTTTTCTGGACCGTGCCACCCTACCCGAATTCCCGTTCAACTTCGATTTTCCTCATCACATCACTAACTACAGCCATAGTAGTCTGGATGAAGTCGCTGCCCGAATCGCTCATGCCAACATCGTTGTATCCAACAAAGTACGCATTGATGCAGATGCCATCAGCAACAGCCCGCAACTGCAACTAATTGCCGTACCTGCTACCGGTCTGGATCACATTGATCAGCAGGCTGCACAACAGCACAACATAGCCATCCACAATGTTCGTGGCTATGGCAACGATACAGTTGCCGAACATGCAATGATGCTGATTCTGGCATTAATGCGCCAGTTACCCGCCTACCAACGCGATGTAGCGGCCGGATTATGGCAAAACAGCCCTTTTTTCTGCCACTTCGGAGCTCCTATTCACGATCTGAACGGCAAAACACTGGGTATTTTCGGCAAAGGAGGCATCGGGCAGGCACTGGCAACCCGGGCTCAGGCTTTCGGAATGCATATTCTCTGGGGTGAACACAAAAATGCCACTAGCTGCCGCAATGGCTACACACCATTTACCCAGCTCATACAGCAAGCAGACGTCATATCCTTGCATTGTCCCCTGAATGAGCAAACACGTAATCTGATTGATGAAGCAGAATTAAAAATGATGAAACCACAGACTGTACTGATTAATGTAGGACGCGGTGGTCTGGTAGCGGAAGAGGCATTAATAGCCGCATTGAAATACGGACAGTTAGGCGGAGCAGGTGTAGATGTACTAAGCGAAGAACCGCCCGTACATGGTAATCCATTACTGCGTGCTCACCTGCCTAACCTGATTATTACCCCGCATATGGCATGGGGCAGTGAAGAAGCCATACAGCGTATCTGCACTATGCTGGAGGATAACATCAATACTTTTATGCGCAAAAAATAATAGCAATTAGCGCAATGGTCTGGCCACTACTTCTGTCAGCAAAGCAGAATAGCTGGCCACCAGATCGGGATTATTCGGCAGGAAACGGGCAATCTGCTGACGCTGGTCGTACATATATTGAGCTGCGTTATAAGCGTGATTGCTCATCGCTGCAAGCAACTGTTTGGCACCTGCCTGTACATCATTGCCAGCGTAATAATAGCCCAGATCGGAAATCAGCTCAGCATTATGAATTAAAGGATAGCCCTGCCAGCATACTTCCAGATAGAAATAATTAAGCGGATTTTCCCATTGATGTGAAATCACCGCATCGGTATTGGTAGCCAAAAATGTTGGTGTATCATAACGACCCAGAAATACTGACTTGTGATTTTTCACAATATCCAGCTTATTCATTAAAGCAATGAATTCCATTGATTTCTGCGCCATCGGCAAGGTATTGCAAACCTGTAGGATATTAATGGCTTCAGGGTCATTCCGATACACTAGTTCAGCAATCAGAATCGGGTACAGACAGAATTTTACTACATTGATATTCGGCTCCATTACTGACAAACGCCAGCCATTGCGCGGATCCGGCTGCTGCCATAAACCCTGAAATGGCATAGCTGCGGTTTTCTGAAGCAGAAATACCGGGCTCCATACAAACGGCACCACACGTGCCTCATGGCGACGGAATACCTCAAAATACGCCCGACTGCAATTAGCAACCTGCGGAATCATCCAGATATCATCATAACGCTGATTAATGAACAGATTACCGCCACCCATATTGCGCGAAAACAAAATCGCTTCCATCATCTGAATATACTCAACACCACAGCAATAAGAAATCAGATGTACGCCTTTATCCTTGATATAGGCCGTCTGCGCAGCACTAATCTGTCCACCTAGCTCAATCAGTACATCAACCTGATCCTTGGCCTCCAAGAAACTTTTAGTCGGCCATATCTGCAAATCCCATGGAAAACTTGATGTAATCGGTATATCAGTGGTGTTTACCAACACCACTGAGTCTACATTAGGACAATTTTTCAGCGCATCTGCAAGAAAAACAGCATTCTGTTTAATGCCATTATTCCATAGCGTTTCTTCAGGATGGCTCAGACCAATAGTAATCCCAATACGCAAACGTGCTGGCGTATAGCTGGAAATTAAATCCGGATTATTAGATAAATTCATGATTTCAACAGAAATATATTATTGCAGACTAGCTTTATATATACCTGATACCAAGCAGTAAACTAAATGAGTGTAACCTAGGCTTTAAACAGGGACTCAAGTGCTTCAGTATAACAGCGGACATTACTTTCCGCTTCAGGATTCAGTGTTGCCAGAAAGACATTTGCCCGCTCACGGTAACTGGCCAGATTTTCATCATGCATCTTATATGCATCCACCAGTTTTTGCCCACCTTCTTCACAGTCAAAATCATGATAGCGATAGCCACAATCACCAATCAGGTGTGAATTGTGAATCAGCGGATAGCCACCATACAAAGCTTCATAATAAATATAATTCTGCGCATTTTCCCACTGATGGCAAACAATTGCCTCACAATAACGGGATACCACCTGCCAGATTGGATAACGACCTTCAAACGAAGTCAAGCCATGCCGCACAATGTCCAGACTCTGGGCAAACAGATTGAAAGCATTTTGCTTTTTCAGATTCATGGTATTACAGGCGTAAATATGCTCGATAAAATCAGGATTCAGCCGATGTGCGTTTTCACATACCAGCATAGGCATATAACTGGTTTTCACCATACACATATTGGGTTCAAACATACCAACACGCCAGCGTCTGCGCCCCGACCGGTACTCAAACCGCTCACCTTCTGGCAATTTTTCACAGGCGCGCTCCAGAATAACCGGGCTCCATAAATGCGGCATAAGCCGTACCGGAGCACGAAATGTACTGGCGAAGTATGGCATACAGGTTTTTTCGTATTCAGGTAATGTCCATACCTCATCATATGGCGCCCCCGTAATCAGCAAAGCAGATGGCTTATTGAACAGCATACGTTCAATATCAATCACATAATCATTGCCCACCCGCATGCTAACTACTTTACCACCTTTGGCCTTGAAATTTATCATCCATTCCTTAGCCAACTGGGCGCTCATCTCAATCATCACATCCAGCTCATTCATGGCACTGGCCATATCAATCACCGGCACAGACGAATCCCGCAGGAAATTCATTGCATCCTGCATATCTCCATCACCAGAACCAGCCACCAGCACCACATTACTAACAATTGGTGATTTCTGTAGCAACATCGCCAGAAACAGACAATTCTGAAAAATGCCGTTTTCCCACAGCGACTGTGCTCCTTTACGCACATAAATCGAAACACCTACCCGAAGCGAAGACACAGACGGCATGAATTAACCTCTTAATAATTCCGGACGATCAGCACACAGATTAGATAACAGTTGTGCATGGGCTGCGATATTGGTTTCAGCCAGAGGAGCCGTAGCCTTAAACAATGCCTGCGCGGCCTGACGCTGACTACCCAGATTTTCCTCATGATGCTGCCATGCCTGAATCAATTGTCTGCCAGCCTCACATGCATCAAAATCCGGATAATAATAGCCAGCACCAAATTCTTTTAACCATGGCGAATTGTGAATCAGCGGGTAATCACCATATAGCGTATCCAGATACAGATAGTTCTGGTCATTACACCATTGATGCGAAACCACAGCATTGGCATGCTGCGCCATAAAACCGGCTATATCATGACGACCATAAAAGCAGGCTTTATGCTCCTTAACCAGATTCAGTGAATTGGCCAGATATAGCATCGTCATATGGTCTTTCATATGCAGCGTATTGAGCACATGCATCATACCTACTGACTGCGGCTGCTGGCGATAAGCCTCATCACAGCCCAGCATCGGAATGGATGACGTTTTCACAACAGAAATATTGGGCTCAAAAATAGCTACATTCAAAGGTGTCTGAATACCATCATGCAAATTGCTGCGCCATCCAAAATGGAAACCAAGCTCACCGATTTCCTGTTTGCGTCTGGATACAAATATCGGATCCCACAGATAGGGCGTAACATGTACCGAACGGCGGTACATCGTACGCAGCATCGGAATATAAGCCTTATCTTTGGGTAACAGCCATACCTCATCAGAACGGTCTACAGGCGGAAAATTGGCAGGTTTTTCAAATACATTATATTCCACCAGTCCCACATAAGGCTGACCAACACAATAATACACCACCTTTTTGCCACGAGCCCGCTGTAAGGCCAGCCACTGCGGATTCAATGCCCCCGCTAGCTCAATAATGACATCGAAAGCATCACCAGCTTCCTGCTCTGACATTAAACGCAAATCAAACAGATTTAAATCAATCTGCTCAGCCATACTCGGCTGCCCACCCACATTAATCAAATCAACTGATTTAACAAATGGGATAGCCTTTAGACTTAGAGCCAAAAATATAATATTCTGCCCCATACCATTTTCCCAGATATTCTGGTTGGCATGGGTGATAACAGAAATACCGATGCGCATATTAATCCGTATTCTTAGTAAAAATGCTATTACTGATAAACAAATAAAACTTCTGGGCTTCACAAAGGAAGACCAGAAGTCTGCTCAGTCAGAATTTTTTACCACTTAAAACCAAGTGCCGAGTTAACAGCTACTTCCTTACCAGTAGTTGAAACACCTGCGCCCCATGTAACCTTACCGTTTTTACTTGCCGCCTTATAGTTTACACCAACGGCACCATAGCTGCGATATGCACCCACACCAAGACCCACAGTCTGTTCACCAGAATTCAGGGATGGCAGATAAGCACCGGATAATGCCATGGCCAGAGCAGTACCTGAATAGGCACGACGCTCAACATGGTGAATATTATCACTTAACTGGTTAACATATTCATTTACCTTGCTAATCTGATTATCCACAGCTTTAAGCTGAGCCACATTCACAGCATCCGTATCATAACTACCCGCAGCAACACCGGTGATCTGACGGTATTTTCCCTCTTTTTCATCACCCACAGATACCGCGCCCCAGCCTTCCGCACTCTGCGTGGCTATGATAGCTCTTCTCTGCTCCTCGGTTGCCGTTTCTGGTATATATAGTTCTTCTGGTCGCCCGCCGCCAGACCTGCTCGCTACTGAGTTCGCTCCCAGAGCAACACCTCCAGCCACCGTTACCTGTGCGCCATTACCCAGCGCTACACCATCTATCGCCTGTGCACTGGCTGAAGCACCTATCGCAATGGCCGAATTACTAGCAGCAACCGCTCCTCCGCCTACTGCTATCGAATTAGCACCTGATGCAATCGCCGCTATTCCGTTCGGGGAGTTGACCTTCGCATACTTCGTACCATAATCCTGTATCTTTTGCAGTGCATCAGGCACATTAGTTACTGTCTCTTTGTTACCATCTGGCTTAGTAATCTCATATTTATGCAGATCAAAACCACCACCAGAATTGGCCGAAGCGCCCAGACTTGATGCTATGGAGGAAATCTGGTTGCTAAGTGCAGTCGACAGACTGTTCAGAACCTCTTGTGAAATACCGCCGCCTGTAGGCAAACTACTTACTGCCGTAGACAGATTAGCCAGATCGTTTTTCACTGACAACAACTGGCCAAAATTGACTGCATCGGTATCTTTCACGCCCTTAGCAACATTGGTAATCCTCTGTGCTACACCATTATAGCTGGCATTATAAGCTTGCAATGAATTATCCCACTGCAATGCATTTTCCTGTAGGCTAGAAATACTAATACTAATCCCACCTGTTTGCAGCATATTGTTTATCGAAGACAAACTGCTTAAAGTAGCTGTGGACAAACTGGCCAGATCACTTTTCACAGTAAACAATTGTCCGCCTGTTACTGCATCATGCGAATGCTCACTAACATCGCCATTGGCCACGTTAACAATCTTCCCAGGCTCTGAAGCATGAGCTAGGCTGCTTGGTTTGCTGGCATCAAATGCGCCTTTACCTCCATTATACTCACTGTTCCATTTCAGGCTGTTCAGGCTGTCCTTTTGTAATTTAGCCACATCTCTGTGCATTTCCAGATAACCGGTAGACAGACTTTTTATATGGGTATCGGTATCACTCACCAGATTGTTCAATCTATCATTTGTTGTACTCAAGCTATCCAACAGGCCTGAGTAGCCGCTAGACAGAGAGTTAGAGATGTTACCGATTTCAGTAGTCATTGCCGTTGAAACTACTGTCGATAAACTATTCAGACCAGATGCGGTAGAGCTGGACAGACTTGAAAGCTGGCTGAAATTAACTGCATCGGTATCTTTCTGGCCGGCAGCCACATTGGTAATCCGCTGTGCTACAGCTTCACCATTAATCTTATGGCTGGCATCATAAGCTTTCAGCGAATCGTTCCACTGCATTGCATTCTGCTGTAATGCCGTCAGATTCTGATTAGTACTACCCAGACTGTCATTCAGACTGGTCGACAGACTGCTCAGACTCGATGAGGTTGCTGTTGACAGGCTGTGCATCTGCATACCGTTGATGGCATCAGTTGAAGTTTCACTGATTGTGCCATTGGCAATACCGGTTAGTTGCTGAGATTTACCAAAACGGGTTGCGTCAAAGATACCCTCAGTACCATTGGTACTCTTCCATTGCAATGCATCTTGCTTCAATGCAGTCACATCGCGATCAATCACACTTAGCTTGTCAGATATAGCGCTCAGACTACCAGCAATAGCGCTTGACAGGCTACCCGACTGATTTTCGGTAAGATTCTTCAGACTGGTCGACAGGCTGCTCAAACCTGTTGAGGTAGAACTGGCCAGACTAAAGAGCTGGCTGCCGTTAATGGCATCAGTAGAATCTTTAGCCACAGCACCAGCGCGGACATGGGTAACAAGCTGAACATTACCGCCATGACTGGCATCATACATGCCTGTACCATCAGGACTAGGCTTCCATTGCAGTGCATTGTCCTGCAAACTGGATATATCGTTGCTGATACTACCCAATTTTGCTGCTGTAGTTTCAGACAGACTTGTCAGTTTGGCATTGGTTTGTTGCAATGAATTGGTTAAATTAGCTATGTTTTCATTGGATATGGTACTCAGAGAGCTGGTTAAACTGCTCGCACCAGCGGCTACTTTATCACCCAGATTACTGATGGCTGTATTGGTGTTATACAGCTGATTACCCGTTACTGCATCTTTTGACCCTTTGCTCAGCTCACCATCAGCAACATTAGTAATTTTCTGATTTCCATCACTATCGTGTCTGGCACTGAATACTTTAGCACCCTCATCCCATTGCAATGCATTCTTCTGTAGCGCAGGAATCTTGTTGTTTATTTCGTTCAGGCGCGCATCTGTCTTAGCAGACAAATCATTCAGACCTGGAACAGAAGTGTTTTGCAATACAGTAGAGAGACTAGCCAGCTCGGATGTAGCTGCCTGCACAAAATCAGAGATTCTGTCAGGGACTGAAGTAGAAAGCGAAGCTATCTGGCTATTAGTCCTGTATAACTGTGCGCCAATTACGGCATCTGAGGAGTTTTGCGCTGTACTTCCTTCTGCCACATTAGTAATGCGTCCTTTATTGCCATTAGCACCGCTGGCATCATAGGCTTTGCCGTTCCAGTGCAATGCATTTTGCTTTAATGCCGCTATATTATCGTTGGCGGTTCTGAGACCTGAATCAATGTTGGCTGTCAGTCTGTTAATCTCGTCTAAGGATAAACCATTTAGGCCTTCATTTACTTTCTGTATTTCTGAAGCAGTAGAAAGCGAGAACGAATAAATCTGGCCAACATTTATCGCATCAGTTGAACCTGACACCACATGGCCATCGGCCACATGGGTAATTCTCTGTTTTCCATTAATACCATGATTGGCACTGTATGCCTTAACTGTGTTATCCCACTGTAAAGCATCACTCTGCAAAGCACCAATACCTGTACCAATGCCATTTACAAGATTAGTCCCACTTTTCAGGGTATTCTCAGAGTATTGCTTCAACTGTGAAGCAAAACCGGACAGACCAGCATCAGTTGAAGTTGTTAATGCATTCAGAGAGTGATTTGTAGAATATAACTGTGCACCAGTAACAGCATCGCTTGAAGTACTTCCCAATGTAGCGTTTGCAACACCAGTAATTTTCTGATCTATTTTATCCCGCTGAGCATTGAAACTGTTACCTGCAAGCCGCAACATTTGTTGCGGTAATTCGGAAATACTGTTATTCAACTCACCAGCAGTACTCAGGGCAGATGTTTCAAACGCACCTATTCTGGTATCTATTGAAGTGCTCAGATCATAGTACTGGCCACCGGTTACTGCATCAGTTGATTCCAAACTGGAAATATCACCAGCCTTGACATTAATAATTTTCTGATTTCCATCATTACCGTGTCTGGCACTGAATACTTTAGCATCCTCATCCCATTGCAATGCATTCGCTTTCAAGGCAGAAACTTCTTCCTTGGCCACATTCAGGCTAGTCGATATTTGCGTCGGATCGTAGTTAACTGCAGCAGACAGCGAACCGGACAAATCAGTAAAACGGCTAGAAAAAGAACTGGACAGACTGCTAATATTGGTATTAGTAGTATATAACTGCCCGCCATTCACCATATCGGTAGAATCAGCAGAAAGATTTGCGGAAGCCGCCACATTGATTATTTTATTCGTGGTTTTGTCGCCTGCCCTACCAGCATTATAAACACCATCTTGATACAGCAAAGCATTCTGTTGTAGCGGAGCAATGATTTTAGATATTACTCCCTCTTGGTTAGATATAGCAGTATTTAAATCTGTTAATTGATGATTGGCCTTTTCTGAAACAGCATCAATCTTTGCACCAAGCTTATTTACATCACCTTCTATTGAAGTGGATACACTATCAATAGTAGTAAGAGTATTATCAATGTTGACCGACACATTATTCACACGGTTTGCAACAGACGAAGCCAGTTCCCTTAACTGGGCAACATTGGCTGCATCAGTATCCTCTGTACCAGCCGCAACACCCGTTATCTGGCGTGTAATACCCTGTTCTGAGTTTCCTACAGCTACCACACCAGCGGTATTGGCAAACGAACCGGCACCCAGAGCAACCGCACCAGCAGCTGAGGCCTGGGCATTAGTGCCCACAGCAATCGCATTAGTGGCACTGACAGAGGTACGATTACCCAATGCCAGCCCATAGTTTGCACTGACACGGGCATTATTACCAATTATGGTTGCGTGGTTGGCGGTAGAGGCTGTTCCTGCAATACCCACTGTATTGTTGTTACCAATAATGTGTGCATTATCAACAGCGTTGTTGATGGTATTATTGTTACCAAATATAGCGGTATTGTTAGCTGTAATAAATTCGCCGGAACCAGCATTATTGTTACCCAGAGACAGAGTATAGTTGCCGCTGATACGGGTATTGTTTATAGCCTTACCTTGCTCTGTACTGTCTGAATTGTATGTGGTGGCTGTTGCAGAATTACCTATAGCAATTGATTGCACACCTGAAACCTCATTATCGGAACCAATACTGATGCTTTGCTTACCAGTGGCTTTATTGTTATTACCGATGGCTACAGCAGAATCCACTGACCCCTGCCCAGCCTGAGATTGCACCCCAACCGCTACAGTACCGTCAGCAGTAGCTTTTGCCTGCAAGCCAAAAGCTACGCTTCCTACTCCGTCAGAAGTGGCTACAGAACCTAAAGCGACAGCGGATACACCTGTAGCCTGTGAAACAACACCGATGGCATTGGAAGCACGGCCGTCAGCCAGTGCCGCTATACCAAAAGCCTGCGCACCGCCAGCCGTACTGGTAGCATTGGTACCAAAAGCAAGACTATGATTACCTGTTGCAAATGACCCGCAGCCAAGAACAAACGAATTAATACCATAGGCTTTTGCTGGCTTATTGGAATCTCCGTCTGTGTGCCCACCTTGATAGCCTGAGTTACCAGTAGTAATCTCTCTCGCCGTCCACTCTTCTGGTGCCTCTGTTTCACCATATGGGTGATATTCTTTCTTGTTATTAACAAATTTGTAATTTGTTGCAAAACGCCAATATTCATCTATCGGATCCAAGCCAGTGCTGGAACCAAGTCCGGAACGGTATTTAATATTATCTGCACCGCAAACATTATTATCTCCAGTCATACTAATTGCATTAATACTTGCATACTTAGTACTGCCATTCAATCCACCCGCATGTATACCTGTCCGACCGGCAGCATAAACATTCGGAATGGCCAACGCCATATTCACAACTGAGGTAAGCAGCCCCATCTTAAATGCATTAATGCCAAATTTACCTAATAGCGATGACTTTACAGTCTGGCCAGAAACAGTATTTGCTTTGGTTTTACTCTTAGCCAATTCGGAAGCAGCCACCCAAGTGTGAGTAGATTCATTCCATATCGCACGATATATTTTATTCAATTGGTTTACTCCTAAATTTTGTAAATCATGCGTTTATCAAAAATTATTTCAATAACTTAAAAATACGTTACGTATTCTAAGTTAAACTGTATAATATAACATAAATATTTGTATAAATGTGGTTAAACAACCACTTCAGCCTGATTGCCATGTTTACCACTTAATCCGATTTGTAATAAATTTTTTTATATTAAACAAAAAAGTTGCATAAAATTCAGACTTAAAATCACTTATCTATACAAACAATACATTATTTGTTTATCTATTATTAGATGTATTATAAAAGCGACAATATGCTGAATAATTTAACTTCTGCGTACCATGTGGTTACCACTAGTAATCAGTGTATCCAGCGAATAAGTAATCGTTAACATCACTTACACTGATTCTCAAGCAAACTATTTTTATTTACCTCGCCTAGCTATAAAATTAATATATGTTAATTTTTAGGTATTACAAGAATCTAACATTAGAATTGTACTTTGTTTAATATGCCAGATTATCTGCAACAAATTGATATCTATTTTTATTCATAATAAAGTTTACCATATAAGATTTTATAGTAAAAAATTTATATAGATATATTAAATTAGGGTAGATTTACAATTAAATTACCTAAGTACATACTTGTGGATAAATCTGTGGATATTATTTCTGATTCAGAATCATACATAATATCAGCCATAGCTAGTTAATTATTTCTAAATCCAAACTTTTTCTACTAAAGAGGCCTATTTTGGTCAACCAGTTAATTAACCTGTGTATAAACGGGTCAACAATTTTATCTTTAAACAGGCGCAAACCTTATCCACAGGGATATCACAGTAAAATTGTATATACACCAGTAAGATTAGCTAAAATATTTTGCTAGAAATTATCTACAACCATTGATTTAGCCAGAAAACCGTTTTAAATCGGCTGGAGCGGATAACGGGATTCGAACCCGCCCTAACTGCTTGGGAAGCAGTTATGCTACCACTACATCATATCCGCACAGAAAATCCATCCTATAGCCGTTAATATCATTGGCACAGCAGTACCGAAAAGGTGATAACTATAACCGTATGACTAACTAACGACCATAGAATATAGTGGAATATGCTTACAAAGGCTGAATAAAATACCAATTATCCACAATTACCGGTACAGCAATAATCTAATACAGTAATGAAATACCAACAGTTTAAATTACTATCTATTCTATCTGCAACTTGTTTTGCCTGTACTGAAATAATGTTTATATGTTGAGGTCAGATAGTCAAAATTTTTTCCAAATTTTTTAAAGGTAGGAATGCTTTTACCTGAACAGAGATTGTTTTGAACAGACAAACAAGCGAAAGGAACAGCATAAGGAAGCAGAGCTAAACAAGCCATACAAGTAATTATACATCAGCACTTTATCAGAGAATGGTAGGATAGCTGCATATTGAACAGATTTTTTATCCCAATAACTGGCCACACAAGCACTATCTGTAGCAAATACAAGTATATTGCCTTGCTTTTATACTTATCAACAGCTAAGCCAAATGATGATTACTACGTAAATATTATCCACAGCCTAGCTTATTAATGGATTGAAGCGATAACAGCAAAGAGTTTAGAAGTGATAACTGAACCGCAGCCATTACTGATAATGCATGTTCAAATAGCCCTGAAATCCATTCAGCACGCTGAATGGATTTCAGATATCAGACAAAATAAATTCCTGTTGTTAAATAGCTGCCAGCAGATAGATGATAGCCGCGCCGGTATAAAACCAATTCAGTTATCCACAGGGTTCCGTGCTTTTGCCCCGATATCATGCCGGTATTGCATTCCCTCAAAATGTATTGGCGCTAGAGCAGCATAAGCTTGTTTTTGTGCAGCATTAACATCAGCTCCCAAACCTACTACACACAGCACCCGACCTCCGTTGGTAATCAGTTCATGACGGGAATTGAGTGCCGTACCGGCATGAAATACTTTACCGGTTTCATTGGCAGCTATAACACCGGAAATCACATCACCTTTACGAGGAGTCTGTGGATAACCGGCAGCAGCCAATACTACACCAACAGCTGCTTGCCTACTCCAGCTTGCGGTTACAGTGTTAAGCTCCCCAGCTAGAGCGGCCTGTATCAGCTCTACCAGATCACTTTGTAATCGGCACATAATCGGCTGGGTTTCCGGATCACCAAAACGGCAATTAAACTCAATCGTGTATGGAGCTCCTGTTGCATCAATCATCAGGCCTGCATACAGAAAGCCGCGATAAGGATGGCCTGCTGCCTGCATGGCTTTTACCACAGGCAGGATGATTTCATTCATTACCCGCTGATGCACAGCCTCAGTAACCACCGGTGCAGGGGAATAAGCACCCATTCCGCCAGTATTAGGCCCTTTGTCATGATCAAGTAAACGCTTGTGATCCTGACTGGTGGCCATGGGTAAAACATGTTCACCGTCTACCATAACAATAAAACTGGCTTCTTCTCCCTGTAAAAATTCCTCAATAACGATTCTGGCTCCGGCAGCCCCCATGGTGTTATCCAGCAACATATTGTCTATCGCCTGATGGGCTTCGGCCAGTGTCATGGCAACGATTACGCCTTTGCCGGCAGCCAGTCCATCTGCTTTAATCACAATTGGCGCGCCTTTCTGACTGACATACTGATGTGCAGCTGCTGCATCTGTGAAAGTCTGATAGGCTGCTGTAGGTATTCCCTCTCTGGCCATAAATGCTTTGGCAAAATCCTTGGAACTTTCCAACTGGGCACAATACCGGCTCGGACCAAAAACAGCCAGACCAGCAGCAGTAAAATCATCCACAATACCGGCAGCCAGTGGTGCTTCCGGACCAACTACGGTAAACGTAATCTGCTGCTCACGACAAAATGCAATCAGTTGCTGATGATCACTTATTGCAATATTGTGCAGTTTTGGTTCTGTAGCAGTACCGGCATTACCCGGAGCCACATATACAATACTTACCTTAGGCGACTGTGCCAAACGCCAAGCCAGAGCGTGTTCACGCCCGCCTCCACCTATAACCAATAATTTCATGTATTCCCCTTCTCCAGAATATGGTTTACAGCTTGTTAGCAAACCATTCACCGTGTGTTTCAAGCAAAAATCAGCGTTATTCAGCCATCCAGTTTAACATCAATGGCCCGCTGCTGTCGTAAAACGGCCAGACCACTTTCCAACTGAGCAAGCGGTATGCGTACAAGCAGGCAGCACTGCTGCTGTAAATCCTGCTGCAATACTTGTGCCTGCTGCTGCTTACACCAGCGTAATGCTTCACTCAAATGTGCGTAATCACAATAAAGCCGTAGTTGCTGGCACACATCCAAACGGATCTTTTCGGCACTAGCTATCGCAGCAGCAGTTGCGGTTTTATAGGCATGAATCAGCCCCGGCACGCCAAGTAAAGTACCACCAAAATAACGTACTACTACCACAAGAACATCAGTAATGGCCGCAGAATCAATCTGCCCGAGAATTGGCCTGCCAGCGCTACCGGCCGGTTCACCATCATCATTGGCACGATAACGATTGCCATCCACACCCAGACGCCAGGCATAACAGCAATGACGTGCCTTATGATGCTGTTCACGCAATATTTGCACATGCTGGCGAATTTCAGCTTCACCCTGTACTGGCCACACAAAGGCCAGAAAGCGGCTGCCTTTATCCTTGAATTCTGCTTGCGCCGGTGCTGCCAGCGTTGTGTATTGATAAATCATACTCATGCTTTTGCTACAGCCTGCTTGATAGCAGCCACAAAAGCATCAACTTGTTGGGCTGTTGTATCAAAACTGGTCATCCAGCGCACTTCTCCTTTATCTTCATCCCAGTCATAAAAATGAAACTGTTGATGCAAACGGGTACGGGCAGAAGCCGGTAAAACAGCAAATACGGCGTTGGCCTGTGTTTTCTGGGTAAAAGTAATATTTTCAACCTCGGCCAGTGATGCGGCCAGGCGTGCCGCCATCAGATTACTGTTGGCTGCTAAATTCAGCCACAAATCATCCTCCAGCCAAGCCAGAAACTGGGCAGACACAAATCGCATTTTTGCCCCAAGCTGAGCATTGATTTTACGTAAATACGGCATAGCTGCATGAGCATCGGAGTGCATACTGATAATACATTCACCCTGTAACATGCCATTTTTAGTGCCACCCAGATTCAGCATATCCACGCCGGTATCAGTAATCATCGTTCTGACATTGGTATTTTCTGCAACCAACGCATTTGCCAGACGCGCACCATCTACATACAGCTTCATATTATGCTGATGACAGTAATCAGCCAAAGCCCGGATTTCAGCTACACTGTAACAGGTGCCCAGCTCAGTTGTCTGGCTGATATAAACCACGGCCGGCTGGGCACGGTGTTCCACTCCGAAACCCCATGCTTGTTTGGCCACCAACTGTGGTGTTAATTTACCATCGGTAGTAGCAACGGTTAATAGCTTCACGCCAGCCATATGTTCAGGTGCAACACCCTCATCACACTGAATATGCGCACTATCGGCACAGATTACCGCACCCCAGCGTGGCAATAATGCCTGTATAGCGGTTATATTCGCACCAGTACCATTGAAAACAGGAAAAGCTTCTGCCTGTTCACCAAATAATTGTTTTATTTTCTGTTGTAAGGCTATGGTGTAAACATCTGCACCATATGCAGGCTGGTGGCCGCCATTAGCCACCATCAACGCCTGTAAAATTTTTGGGTGCACACCTGCGTAATTATCGGAGGCAAAAGCATAACTCTGATTATCATGTAAACAGTTCATGGGTTTAAGTCAAATAAAATATTATCAACAGTATTTGAAAGCTGCCTAAATACTGTTGATATTCAGGCAATTTACCGGTAACAAAGAGCTATAAAAATATTTTTCATTCCAGATATGACAGCTATTAATCAGTTTGCCACACTGGCTTCCAACAGTAATGTTTCACGTGAAACATTGTCAAAGCAGCAATTGCTAATTCAGTGTACGATCGCTTTTATCTGCTGGATGAGCTCAGGAACAGCGGTATGCAGATCAGCTACCAAGCCGTAATCTGCAACTTTAAAAATAGGTGCTTCTGCATCTTTGTTAATGGCCACAATTACTTTACTGTCTTTCATTCCGGCCAGATGCTGGATGGCTCCAGAAATTCCAATAGCAATATATAAATCTGGTGCCACTATTTTACCTGTTTGTCCTACCTGACAATCGTTTGAGGCATAATCTGCGTCTACAGCCGCACGCGAAGCACCAATAGCCGCATTCAGAGTATCGGCCAGCGGATTCAGAAGAGCGGCAAAATTTTCTGCACTGCCTAGCCCACGTCCGCCACTTACCACAACTTTAGCTGTGGTCAATTCCGGATGTTCGGATTTTGTCAGACTACGATCGACAAAACGGCTCAATTGCGGCGCGGCTACAACAGCAATATTTTCAATTACTGCCTCCCCACCAGTTACTTCAGCCAGCGCAAAAGCAGTTGTTCGAATGGTAAGTAACTGTTTTGGCTGTTCACTACGTACAGTCTGTAACGCATTGCCAGCATAAATCGGGTGAACAAAGGTTTGCGTATCAACAATTGAAGTTACATCGGAAACTGGAGCACAATCAAGTAAGGCGGCTACACGTGGCAGCAGATTTTTACCAAAGCTAGTAGCAGCAGCAACAATATGGCTATATGAATCAGCCAGTTGCACTATCAATGGAGTCAGTGTTTCAGCCAGCCCCTGGGCATAAATAGAAGCATCAGCGAGCAGAACTTTACGCACACCACTAATTTGCTGTGCCTGAACAGCAATATCTGCCACATCATGCCCTGCTACCAGAATATCCACTTCACCTAGCTGGCTTCCTGCCGTTACCGCAGATAAAGTAGCCTCATCCAGACAGGATTGCTGCTGTTCAGCAATAATCAGTACAGACATCAATATCTCCTTAAAAAACTTTAGCTTCGTTGTGCAATTTATCCACCAGTTCGGCTACATTTTGTACCACAATACCAGCGGCACGCACTTGAGGTTCTGTCACTTTCAGCTGTACCAGCCGCGGGCTGATATCCACGCCCAGTTCTGCTACTGTTTTTTTCTCCAGCGGTTTCTTTTTTGCCTGCATGATATTGGGTAGCTTGATATAGCGTGGTTCATTCAAACGCAGATCAACACTAATCACCGCAGGCAAGGTCAGCGCCAGCCGTTCCTGCCCGCCATCTATTTCACGGGTAATCAGTACTTCATCGTTAGCCAGTTCTATCTTGCTGGCAAAAGTACCCTGAGCAAGCTGCATCAGGGCTGAAAGCATTTGTGCTGTCTGATTGGCATCATCATCTATTGCCTGTTTGCCCAGCAATAATAACTGTGGCTGCTCCAGATCGGCCACGGCTTTTAGCAGTTTGGCCACAGCCAGTGGTTGAAGTGCTTCATCCGTTTCCACATGAATGGCACGATCAGCACCCATAGCAAGAGCGGTTCGCAGGGTTTCTTCACATTGTTTCACCCCGAGGGATACCACAACCACTTCAGTAGCTTTGCCAGCCTCTTTCAAACGCACAGCCTCTTCCACAGCTATTTCATCAAACGGATTCATTGACATTTTTACATTGCCAATATCCACATCTGATTCATCTGCTTTTACGCGTACTTTAACGTTGTAATCAACAACACGTTTTACCGCTACCAATATTTTCATCCGAACCATCCTAATACAGAAAATCAGCCAATTAATATGATTCAACTGTTACTATAATTCTTAACTAACCTGACATAGTAACATAAGAACAATTAAACTGCCGAAAATGAGCCAATAATATCATTCTGCTGGCATGATTAGCCTGTGGATAATATTTAACAGACTGGTGTCAATACTATTCTTACTATTCCCCACCTAAAATATCCACAGTTCAGCAATAATCCAGTCAACAAGAAATAACAAACATTTTCTGCTAGCTAAATCTGTCTGGCTGATTAACGGTTAGTTCAGGATTAATTGCGCATCTGCCCAGTCTTTTTTTTGCTGCCGAAATAAGGCAGATTCCAACCAAAGCATACGGTACCGTCAGGTAGAGCAATAATATAAATATAAATCAAAAATTTAACCTCTACCCTACTCTATCAGACTTATCCACAAGCAGTGGATGATACTTAACCAAACACAATATTCAGGTTTCGTGCTTTAAGTTATTCACAGTTACGATCATGCAGAAGCAGTATCCGTTCAACAATAATCATTATTGCAATACCTATGTGCCAGCAATGCCAATTATCCACAAGCAGTGCATTTATGATGCTGGTTCAACCTGTTTTACTATCTCGACAACTGCCATATTGAATAAAGACGCATTGTTAAGGTAGTAAATAGAAGCTACTGAATGGAGCCACTGTGTCAGGTAGCCAGTTTCTTAATTTTTGCTCATAAATTAACACCATATAGCCAGAGCAAATAAAGAAAAAATTAATATTTATCAATATACAAAAAAATAATTTATTTTAAATTGATACCAGGTATTAAGAGTAAAGTTACCAGATAATCAGCCATAAGCTGTGAAAAACGGCTGCTGAAAATTAAATACAATACTAAACAATAAACTGAATATTTTATCCACAACTTATATACATACATATGCACTTGTTACCCTATAATAGTTGCTATTCAGATAAATAATTATGTGTTCAGTTTTATGTCTCATTCCTTCGCAGCCTCAAGTGAGCATTGGATGATCCAGCCAATTGGCTATATATATTCTCCCTATAAACAAAAATTTGGCGTGGCTCGACAGCCCGGTTTGGTACCTGCGGCACATGCCTATATAGATTTATCAACTAAATTCACTGCTGATTGTGTGCGTGGATTAAGTGATTACGACTATATCTGGGTACAGTTTGTTTTTCATGCCACAGTTAAAGATGGCTGGCAACCTTTGATTAGGCCGCCAAAATTGGGAGGTAAAGAAAAAAAAGGTGTTTTTGCTACCCGCAGTCCACACCGGCCAAATCATCTTGGGCTTTCACTGGTGAAGCTGGAACAAATTGAATACGGTAAACAGATTCGTTTGCATGTAAGTGGGGTGGATTTTCTGGATCAAACTCCGGTTGTTGATATCAAACCCTATATTCCTTTTGTTGAAGCCAAACCTAATGCAAATTGTAGTTTTGCGCATGAGCGTGAATTACTGAATGTGTACTGGTCACAGCCAGCTTTAGAGCAACTGGCATTATTTTCTTTAGATTCAAATTATTATCAACTAGTTAACCAGAGTCTGGCTCAGGATCCACGGCCGGTACATCAACAACATGCAGACAAGATTTTTGTTATGCATTTGTTTGATTGGGATGTTTTATTTCAGATTAAAAATAATATGGTTGAGGTGGTCGGATTAAGAAAGCATGTGTAATGTTAAATTGTTATTCAAATAGAAGTATAAATAATAAAAGGATGGGGACAAAGATGAAGTCATACATCCTGTGGAAAACTTTAAATATTAATATTAATCATATGCTTGAATCTTAATAAGTCCAGGATTTTTTCTGGGTATGGATTGTGAATTATGTGGATAACTTTAATAAAAATTTAGCTGATTGTGAATAACAGGCAATAATGAAGGCTAATAGCGATAATTTATCCACTTTTTGACAAAATTCATTACGTCCACTGGCGAAATTCGCTACCATAGTGCAATCAGATTAAGTGGGGATCAGAATATGTTGCAGCGTACACTAGCAAAAAGCATCAGCGTTACTGGGGTGGGTTTGCATTCCGGAGAACGGGTAAGGCTCGGACTGCATCCGGCTGCATCGGATAGTGGTATTCGTTTTCGGCGTACTGATCTGTCTGGAGAACAGAACAGAATTGTGAAGCTGACGCCTGAACTAATTAACGATACCCGTCTGTCTTCCACAGTAGTCACCACTGATGGTATTCGTGTCGGTACCATAGAACATATTATGTCGGCATTTGCAGCCTATGGTATTGATAACATTCTTGTAGAATTGAATGCACCGGAAATTCCCATCATGGATGGTTCCAGCCTGCCTTTTATTTATCTGTTACAGGATGCCGGTGTTATCGATCAGCCTGCTGAAAAACGTTTTTTACGGATAAAACAGCCGGTGATGGTTGCTGAAGGAGATAAATGGGTAAAATTTACGCCGTATGAGGGCTTTCGGGTTACTTTAACCATAGCTTTTGATCACCCGGTTTTTAATCGTAGTAACCAGACTTTTCAGATTGATTTTGCTGGTCAGTCTTATGTGGATGAAATATCGCGGGCACGAACTTTTGGTTTTATGCAGGAAGTGGAGCTGATGCGCAGCCATAATCTGGGACTGGGGGGAAATCTGAGTAATGCTATTGTAATTGACGATATGGATGTTCTAAATTCGGAGGGGTTACGTTACCCAGATGAATTTGTGCGTCATAAAATTCTGGACGCCATTGGTGATCTTTATACTCTTGGTCATCCGGTTATCGGTGCTTTTGAAGGCTACAAATCTGGCCATGCAATAAATAATGCACTACTACGTAAGTTATTGGCTCAGCCAGAAACATATGAATGGGTAACTTTTCCACACAACCGGCAATTGCCCGCTGCCTTTCACCATCTGCCTCAGGCTGCCTGAGGACTAACTTACATTATTCAGGGGCAGAATATGCTATAATGCCCAGCGCCGTCAAAAATAGCATGGTCGGACAAATATTATCTGGCTTTATATTCACTATTCTGGGATAAGAAAATGAACTATCAGGCTGTTGTAGCACAATTACTCAATGTAGAAGGTGCGCTGGCAGCTGCAGTGGTTGATTATGATAATGGTATGCTGATGGCTGGTAGTGCTATTAATAAAATAGATCTGGAAATTGCCGCTGCCAGCAGTACCGAAGTTATCCGTTCAAAAATCAAAACCATGCAGATGCTGGAGCTGAACGATGAAATTGAAGATATATTGATTACTCTTGGTCATCAATATCATTTGATCCGGCCGCTGAAAAAACTTGGCAGCCTATTTTTGTATTCTGTACTTGACAGCAACAGAGCCAATCTGGCTCTATCCCGCCGTGCGCTCATTGATGTTGAAAAGCAGATGGCGCAGTAATAATATGTGCTGTACCTATTATTAAATTGGCTGGAAATTTATTGTTTTACAGACAGGGCTAATCTGTATGCTATCTATTTGACAGTATATTTATGAGTTAATACATTTGCATATTAGTAAGAGTAAAATTCATGCCTGCCTGAACGAATTAATAATTATTCTGATCTGGATTAGCCAGTGCAATTTTTTATATGCTTCAACACAGACGGATAGGCATTCGGTTTACAGCACTTGGCTGACTGACTAGAAATAGCTGGATTGGGTAGAAATCAGCTACTTTTTATACTGTGGTAAATTGTATTGTTGCTTAGCTATAATCAGAATAGATAATATAATGTTCATTTAAAGCTATTTTCTAAGCATAGCTGACACCATGTTGGCTGGTTTTAAATAATATTTGAATATTCATTTGTGTTATTAAATTTTATTATCATGCAGAACAATAAGTGATTTCCTGCTGCGGTTTAAATATATGTGTCAACCTGTGAATATTTCTTTTATCGGCATAAACATTCGTTAATCGGGCAATTGTGGCGTTAATAAGACAAATAATAATAATATCTAAACAATGTAGTTAATAAACATAGATATATAAACCTAAAAAAACAAATATTAAAAAATATATATATTTCAAATGCTTGAAGGCTGGTTGTTAACTATGATAATTATTGGCTGGCTTATTTACTACATTCAAACAAACATTTATGTTATATTATACTATTTTACCTAAAGATTCAAATTAAAACAATTTAACATTTAACTATATCTTTATATAGTTATTGAGAATTTTGTTTGACAGCATGATTTCTAATCAGGAGTAAACCAATTGAATAAAATATATCGTGCTATATGGAATGAAACAACCCAAACATGGGTAGCAGCTTCCGAACTAGCGAAAAGCAGAACCAAGCTAGCGAAAAGCAGAACCAAGTCTGATACCGTCTCCTCTTTGCCTGCTGCTAGCTTAGTAAGCAGCAAATCCAGATTGGGTGCGATTTTTAAACTGGGCCTTATAGCTTCATTTCTAAATATGCCATTAGCATTATCACCTGTATATGCTTCCAATGCAGCAATTATTGGTGGTAGTAATCTGGGTGATAGTACCGCACATCAAAACAATTATAAAGACAAGCAGGGGAATATACTGGCAAGTCATGGTGCCATTATTCTTAATGGTGCAAATGATTTTGCAGCAGATGGTAGTGCACGTAATCCTTATACTTGTGGTGCAGATGAAGTTCAGGGCAGAGGTGTTACCGGACGTACTATTTCCCCCGGTTCATCATTATTAACTGCATTACAGGAATATGAACGATTTGCTAATAACGAAGCTTTTGATGGCAAAAATCCCTACGGCACAACGACTGATGCGACAAATGCTGGTAATGCGGCCATGCAGGGAGGTCTCACTGGCGGAGCTGTAAGTAAAATGCCTGTAGCTTATGGCGTGTATTCTTTTGCCTCTGGTTGTGGTTCTTTTACAACCGGTAACTATTCAATGGCTTTAGGTACCAATGCTACAGCGCTGGCTGGGGGCGCGATGGCTATCGGAACAGCGGCCTTGGCTTCCGGACGTGCTTCGATTGCTTTTGGTGTTGGTGCTGAGGCTACCGGTGTTTCCAGTGTGGCTTTGGGTTCAGTTGCTTCGTCTAATGGGGTGGGCAGTGTGGCAGCCGGCCTGTTGTCTCAGGCCAAGGCAGATGGTACTGTTGCACTGGGTGTGCAGGCGCGAGCCGAAAATCATTCAGCTGTGGCCATCGGTAATGCTGCGCAGGCAGCGGGTGAGCAGAGTATCAGTATCGGTTCGGGCAATCAGGTTAAAGGCAAGGCATCTGGTGCTATTGGCGGTTCTACTGAAACTACTAGGTATAATAAGGATAATGGAGCTCAGATTGCTGCTGCTACCGGTGCAACAATAGTAACAGGTGACGGAAGCTATTCTTTCGGTAATCAGAACGGCACCATCGCTGCTAATGATACTGGCGTATTTGGTAATTACAATACCATAGAAACTGATTCAACAGGGACAGACAAAGCCAATAATATTAGAATATTGGGTAATCACAATATCGTTTCTGCACAAGCTGGCGGTGCCATGATAGTGGGTAATAGCGCTGAGGTGCGTGCTGCCAATGGTCTGGCACTGGGTAACAATACTAAGGTTAGCGCAATTGATGGTGTTGCATTGGGTGAAGGTGCAATAGTCAGCGTTGACGGTGGTGTCGCTCTGGGCAGCGGTTCTGTGGCTTCTACTGAAAAAGGTAAGGCTGGATTTAATCCTGGTGCCAGTGCTACCCGTGCTGAAACAGCAGAATCACCTGTATGGAAAAGCACAGCCGGTGCAGTGGCTATTGGTAATACTGATGTTACCCGGCAGATTACCGGGCTGGCAGCAGGTACGCAGGATACTGATGCTGTAAACGTGGCGCAGCTAAAAAGTTTGCATGATTCCACATCAACGAGCATTGCTTCTCTGTCTACTTCCGCAGAAACCAGTTTAGGTACGATCAACGACAAATTAACTAAGCTAAATAATTCTGCTTCTTCAAGTATTCTTTCAACTAGTGGTAAGCTGGCTTCTCTTTCAACTTCTGTTGATACACACATTAATAATACTCAAACTGCTTTAGGTGAGTTAGAGAGGTCGACTTCTACCAGCATTCAGCGTCTTCAGGAAGATGCATTACAATGGAATGCACAAAAAGGGGTTTATGATGCGGCTCATGGAGAAAAAGCAGCAAGAATTATTAATGTTGCTGCTGGGAATATTAACTCAGAAACATCCACAGATGCGGTGAATGGCGGCCAGCTATATGCAACTAATGTAAGCTTATCCACTTTGGACACCAAAGTTACTAACGGACTACAGACTCTGCAAGAGCAGATGAAAAATTTAAATATAGCAGATATTGGCAATCTATCTACAGTGGCCAGTAATATCAGTATTGATGTTGATAGTCTGCAAAGTAATGCCTTGCTGTGGAAAAACGGCGTATATGATGCCAGCCATAATGATGCGCCACAAAAAATTACCAATGTTAAAGCAGGTAGTATTGCTCAAGGTTCAACTGAGGTGATTAACGGTGGCCAGTTACACAGTCTTTCTATTGCTACAAAAGGCAGACTGACTGATGCTATTACTGCAATAAACGCTAAGCTGACTGAGACCAAGAATAAAATAGCTGAGGTAAAAGACCAGGCACTATTATGGAACAAAGATATAAATGATGGTGATGGTGCATATGATGCTCGTGGGCGGAAAATTACCGGTGTTGACCGCGGCACATTAGGTGCAACTTCTTCTGATGTGGTTATTGGTGCGCAGCTACATGAGACCAATACTGCTGTGAGCGCATTGTCTGCATCAACTATAGCTGGTTTAGATAGTTTGAGCACAGCTTTACGGAATTCTTCCACATTAATTATCAATAGCCTGTCTTCACTTGTGGATGGCAGTAAAGACGATATCGCAGCCCTGCAAAAAACTGCTTTGCAATGGAGTAGTGCTGATAAAGCATACAGTGCCAAATATGAAGATGAAAATCAGCGTATTACCAATGTACTGGAGACAGAGCTTGCACTCAATTCAACAGATGTTGCAACGGGTAATCAGCTGTATACTCTTTCCACCGCGACAGCAGCAAGTCTGGCTAGTTTAACTTCTTCGCTACAAGGGATATCTGCAGAGGGGATCAGCAGTTTATCTACTGGTGTGAATACTGCTAATAGCAATATTACAACCTTGCAGCAGGATGCTTTACAATGGAATGGCAAAGCCTATGATGCCAGCCATGGTATGGCAGGCGGACGGGAAAAAATTACCAATGTAGCTGATGCCAATTTATCATCAACCTCAAGTGATGTAGTTACTGGTGGCCAGCTGTTTACTACCAATAGCAATTTGAGCAGTTTGTCCAGCAAAGTTAATACTGAGCTGAATAATCTTTCCCAATCAACATCAACTGGTATTAGCAGTCTATCCACTGCTCTGAATAATTTTGCTGATATCGCAGTAGGCAGCCTGTCTACGATCTTTGATAACAGCCTGTCTGCAACTAACTCCAGCCTTTCGTCTCTGCAACAGAATGCATTGTTATGGAATAAAGATCTAAATGGTGGTAAGGGTGCATATGATGCTACCCATAATGGGCAGGCTCAACGCATTACCAATGTACAGGATGGAAATGCAATAGCTGGATCCAGTGATGTAGTTACCGGTGGCCAGTTGTATACCACCAATAGCCAGCTTAGCCATTTGTCTGGCAGTGTAAGTACTATTCTCAATTCATTGTCAAGTTCACTGCAGAACATTAGCAACAATAGTCTGGCTGGTTTGACCGATGAGTTGAACGATACTAACAGGAAGCTAGCTGATCTGAATTTGTCAACATTAGCATCTTTCACCAATACTAATGCCCATATTGAGTCATTGCAGCAGAATGCACTGTTGTGGAATAAAGATTTAAATAATGGTAGTGGTGCCTATGATGCCGGCCATGGCGGTAGTGCTCAGCTTATTACCCATGTCCGCGCTGGTGCTGTGGCTAAAGATTCTACTGATGCCATTAACGGCAGCCAGCTCTTTAGTCTGGCCAGCTCTACCTCAACAGGTTTGAGCAGTCTGTCGACCAGTCTGAAAACCTTTACCGATGCCCAGATGGGCGATCTGGGTTCTGTATCTGAGAAGCTGAACATAGTTGATAGCAATGTGACTGCATTGAAGCAAAATGCATTGCAATGGAAGAGTACCAATGGTACTGAGGGTGTCTTTGATGCAACCCGTTTTGGTAAATCTCAGCAACTAACCGGTATTGCCAATGGCACAATCAGTGAAACTTCAACTGATGCCATCAACGGTATGCAGATGCACAGCCTGTCAACAGCAACCTCATCGAGTCTGAGCAGTCTGTCAACCAGTCTGAATGACAGTCTGGGTAGTACTAATCAGAATCTGACGGCATTACAGCAGAATGCAATGCAGTGGAATGATTCGCTGAAAGCTTATGATGCCAGCCATAAGATTAATGGTGAAGCTGTAGCACAGCGGATTACCAATGTGGCTGCCGGCCAGAAAGATACCGATGCAGTTAATTTCAGCCAGCTTTCAAGTCTGTCCAGCTCTACCGCATCTGGTCTGAATAGTTTATCGACAGTAGTTTCAACGGCAATGACTACTGAAATCGGTAACATCTCTAACTCTCTGTCTAGCGGCTACTCAGGTCTGTTGGATAGCTTGAGTACAACAAATGATAGATTGAACAATCTGGTGAGTGATACTGATACCCGTATAAAAAGTCTGTCTACCGGTTATCTGGAAATGCACAGAGATGTGGCTAAATTACAAAAGGACAGCCTGAACAGCCTGAAATGGAACAGTGAGTATAATGGAGGTAAAGGCGCATTTGATGCCAGCAAACCAAGCAGCCTAGCTCATGCTTCAGAGCCTGGGAAGATTGTTAACGTGGCCAATGGCGATGTTAGTGAGCATTCGCATGATGCAGTAACAGGCGGACAATTGTTTACTGTGAAAAGTGATCTGGCCAGTTTGTCCACAGCTACTTTAAGCAGTTTGTCTTCGATAAACAATATGCTGCAAACAGGTGGGATTAGTATTAGTATTTCTAGCCTACAGGAAAATGCATTGCAGTGGGATAATTCATTGCAAGCTTATAATGCCAGCTATAATGGTGTAGCACAGAGGATTACCAATGTTGCTAAGGGCGTGAAAGATACTGATGCAGTCAATCTTGGCCAGTTATTGTCAGTGAAAAACGATCTGGCTAGTTTGTCTACGGCAGTAAGTAGTTTGCCTACAGGCGGCGGTATTTCACAAGAGGTTCTGAACAGTCTGTCGACTGCACTTAGCAACCAGATTTCCTCCATAGCATCAAGTCTGGGTGCTTCGGCCAATTCTGGTGGTGATTTTGATCTGCATAAATATGAGATTACTAAGCCAGATGGTAGCAAAGAGAAAGTAACTAATGTGCCTGATGCACTGCAAAAGATACAGGATTATGGTACGAAGTATGCGAAGGTCAACTCCCCGAACGGAATAGCAGCGATTGCATCAGGTGCTAATTCGATAGCAGTAGGCGGAGGAGCGGTTGCTGCTAGTAATTCGGCCATTGCGATAGGTGCTTCAGCCAGTGCACAGGCGATAGATGGTGTAGCGCTGGGCAGAGAAACAAAGGTAATGGAGACCGGAGGTATTGCTCTGGGAGCGGGTTCAAAAGTGATGGGCAGGACTGGTAAAGAGAAAGAAGCATATATACCGGAAACGGCAACCGAGCAGCAGAGAAGAGCTATCGTAGCCACGCAGAGTGATGGCGTAGGCGCGGTATCTGTGGGTGATGAAAAAGAGGGAAAATACCGTCAGATCACCGGCGTTGCTGCGGGTAGTTATGACACAGATGCTGTGAATGTGGCTCAGCTTAAAGGTGTTAATAATAAGATTGATAACATCAATAAGTATGTGAATAAAGTAAATGAACGTTTACAGCGTACGGAACGTCGTGCCTATTCAGGTACTGCTCTGGCCATGGCATTATCCGGTGCCTATCTGCCATCTCTCAATGCTGGTGAACAGGCTGTTGGTGTAGGTGTAGGTACTTATCGTGGCTATACAGCCGTAGGTGCCAACTATAAGGCAATCAGCAATAGCGGTAATGTTGGCTGGGGTGCGGGTATTTCTACCACAGGCAAAGAGATTGGCTTTAATGGCGGTGTAGGCTTCAAATGGAGCAGTAACTAAACGATTTTGCTGCATAGCTAAAGTAACTTCCGGATTTCTCTGAATCCGGAAGTTTTTTATGGCCTGACAATACGCTAAAGTGCGAATGATTTTAGTGTGAAATATTTGTGTAACTATCCCCTAAAATAGTACAGCATAAAAGTAGAAAATTCTCTTTATTAACCCATTGAGGATTTAAGCATGAAAAAAATGACTGAACATCAAATCGTATCTATTTTAAAAGAAGCCGAAGCCGGTATCCCCGTCAAAGAACTCTGCCGTAAATATGGCATCGGCAATTCAACTTTTTATAAATGGCGTGATAAATACGGTGGTATGGAAACGTCCGATATCAAACGTTTAAAGGAGCTAGAGGCTGAAAATCGTAAGCTTAAACAGATGTTTGCTGAGCTCAGTTTAAAATCTCAGCTTCAGGAGGAAATCATAAAAAAGCTATAGTGCCTACTCAAGCACGTAAAGCTTGGGCTGTACAACTTGCAAGAAAGTCATTCTGTTACTATTGCCATGAGCTGCGCTATTGTTGGCTTAAGTCGCTGTGCTTACTATTATCAACCTAAATTACCGGATGATTCAGTGATTATGTCGGTACTAAGTGCTATTACCGATAAGCATTTACGCTGGGGCTTTCCCAAATGTTTTAATCGCATCAGAAAGCTCGGCTATAAATGGAATCATAAACGCGTGTATCGGGTATATTGTGAATTAAAGCTTAATCTCAGGGTAAAGCGTAAACAGCGCATTCCTCCACGAAATCCAGAAAGGCTATCAGTACCTAGTAAACAAGGTGAATGCTGGTCAATGGATTTTATGAGTGACAGCAGTCGCAATCAACGGCGGTTTAGAACCTTCAATGTCATCAATGACTTTAATCGTGAGGCGTTAGGCATTGATATTGCGGTTAGTTTACCGGCTGGTAGGATTACCCGTTATCTGGATAAACTGGCCAAATATCATGGCTATCCACTCAAAATACGAGTGGATAATAAACCGGAATTTACCGGAAAAACATTCATCGACTGGGCAAAGTCACATGGTATAACCATAGATTATATTCAAGCAGGTAGCCCATATCAAAACGGATATATTGAACGATTTAATCGTACCTATCGCACAGAGGTACTAGATTTATATCTATTTAATAATCTGGAACGAGCAAGAAAGGTAACCGAAGAATGGCTAACCATTTATAACACTGAAAGACCTCATGAAGCATTAAATAATATGACGCCGAGTGAATATAAAACCCTAAAACAAGCAGCATAATTTTCTACTTGAATCTTGTACTAAGTTTGAGGTATTTACAATAGTTTTATCGAAAAATGCAAAAATAGTCCAAAGGAAATGATATGCTAAAAGACAATGAAGAAATAACAATTTCTGGAGAAAATTTAATTGATGCGTTATCAATTATTGAGTTTTTTTTAATTTCTTTTAAAAATATAACAAGATATTATTATGATAACGTTTACCCAGATATTGATAGAGTTGGTTACGAAAAAGAAATAACACGATTTATTGATAATAAGCATTTAATTCAAAAATTGGCCAGATTACGTGCAATTCTTTCTGAAAATTTTAATGATGAGTTAGGTATTGATGATATGGATGATATTGAGCGTGCAATGGAAAAAATAAAATATTGGGAAAAACCTGGAGATTAAATATTTGGAGAATGCGATTGTAAATGTAAATACCCCAAACTTAGTACAAGCTTCAAGTAGAAAATAATACTGCTTGTCTTAGGGTTTTATACTCAATCGGCGTCATATTATTTAATGCTTCATGAGGCCTTTCGGTGTTATAACTGGTTAGCCATTCTTCGGTTACCTTTCTTGCTTGTTCCAGATTATTAAATAGATATAAATCTAGTACCTCTGTGCGATAGGTACGATTAAATCGTTCAATATACCCGTTTTGATATGGACTGCCTGGTTGAATATAATCTATGGTTATATCATGTGATTTTACCCAGTTAGTAAACGTATTTCCGGTGAATTCCGGTCCATTATCTACTCGTATTTTAAGTGGATAGCCATGATATCCGGCCAGTTTATCCAGATAACGGGTAATCCTGCCAGCCGGCAAACTGACTGCAATATCAATGCCTAACGCCTCACGATTAAAGTCATCTATCACATTGAAGGTTCTAAACCGCCGTTGATTGCGACTGCTGTCACTCATAAAATCCATTGACCAGCATTCACCTTGTTTATTCGGTACTGATAGCCTTTCTGGATTTCGTGGAGGAATGCGCTGTTTACGCTTTATCCTGAGATTAAGCTTTAATTCACAATACACCCGATACACACGTTTATGATTCCATTTATAGCCGAGCTTTCTGATGCGATTAAAACATTTAGGAAAGCCCCCAGCGTAAATGCTTATCGGTAATAGCACTTAGTACCGACATAATCACTGAATCATCCAGTAACTTGGGTTGATAATAGTAGGCACAGCGGCTTAAGCCAACAATAGCTCAGCTCATGGCAATAGTAACAGAATGACTTTCTTGCAGTTGTACAGCCCAAGCTTTACGTGCTTGAGTAGGCACTATAGCTTTTTTATGATTTCCTCCTGAAGCTGAGATTTTAAACTGAGCTCAGCAAACATCTGTTTAAGCTTACGGTTTTCAGCCTCTAGCTCCTTTAAACGTTTGATATCGGATGTTTCCATACCACCGTATTTATCACGCCAGTTATAAAAAGTTGAATTGCCGATGCCATATTTACGGCAGAGTTCTTTGACGGGGATACCGGCTTCGGCTTCTTTTAAAATAGATACGATTTGATGTTCAGTCATTTTTTTTATGCTTAAATCCTCAATGGGTTAATAAAGAGAATTTTCTACTTTTATGCTGTACTATTTTAGGGGATAGTTACAGTTTTCTTCACTCAAAAGGCTTGTGACGACATACAGATAAGTAGCTATTGTCTTTATTTTTTACTATTTATGGCAGAATAGTTTTAGATGTATTACGGAGGATGTATAAATGTGGGTGCTTACTCACCGGATAGACAGAATAATGCTGGCAGACAAGTATGTTTAAATGGTATGCTCGTCGTTTTACTGGCAGATGTGTAAATGGGCAGACTCAGGTGGTTGCAGGCAGCAGAACGGTGATGTGAGATAGCCTGCTGGAGACTTCATTGATTTAATCCGGCTGGTATTATATATTTAATAATATAATAATATTAATTTTATATTACATAACTGTGGAAATGGTAAATAATGCCTGATACTGAGCAGGAGCCAGCCAGAACGCAGACTGCGCTGGTTGTGGAAGGTGGAGGGATGCGCGCTGCATTCAGTAGTGGGGTTACTGATGCTTTTTTGCAGGCAGAATTTAATCCATTTACTTTGCTGGTTGGGGTGTCTTCCGGAGCGAGTACCATTGCCAGTTACTTGGCAGGACAGGAAGGACGTAATCTGGCTGTTCTGCTTGATCAGTCATGCCGGCCGGAATTTATTCGCTGGTCACGCTTTATCCGTGGTGGTGATCTGATGGATATTGACTGGTTATGGCGTGTTGTTCAACAGGAAAATCCGCTGGATTGTGAGTGTATGTTTGCGCAGCAGCGTGATTTCAGGATTGTGCTGAGTAATGCAGATAGTGGCCTGCCACAATATGCTGTTGCTAAACCTGAATCTTTTCTGGAGGTGTTACGTGCCTCCAGCTCAATTCCCTTTATTATCCGCAAGCCTGTACAAATCGGTAGTGAATTTTATTTTGACGGTGGCGTGGCAGATGCCCTGCCAGTACAGTGGGCACTGTCGCAGCCGCATATCGGGCGTGTGGTAGTTGTTCGCACCCGTGCTCATGGTTATATTAAGAAAGGTGGTCTGTGTGATGCTTTGCTGGCACGGCGTTTACCCGCCAGCGGGTTTGCACAGGCGTTACGCCAGCGGGTAAAACATTATAATACTACATTAGCATGGATGCGACAGCCTGAAAACTGTCGCTATATTATTGAAATCAATCCTCCAGATGATAGCAAAATGGCCGGACGTCTATGTCGGGATGCTGATCGTTTACGCTATAGCTATGCAGTTGGTCTGGCATGCGGCCGTAAATTAGTGCAGCAATGGCCGATGTATTAAATGGTTTCTTCAACTTTGATATGTGAAATTAAGAAGAACGATAATTTGGTGATGGAATGAAAACAGATTCGACTACATCGAAAACACAGTGCCAGCTTAGTATTTTTGTGGCTATTTTGGCGCTGGCATTTGTTTTGCGCGGGCCTCTGACTGGTGTGGGACCTTTGTTGCAGAATATTCAGGCACAGCTACAGATTAACAGTACCCTTGCTGGGCTGCTGACTACGGTGCCATTGCTGGCATTTGGTTTGTTTTCCATTTTTATTCCCAGAATGGCGGTACGTTTGGGTACCGAGCAGATGGTATTTTTCTCTCTGTGGGTATTAACTTTGGGGCTGGTGCTGCGTTGTGGCGGTGGGTTGTTCCTGCTGTTGGCCGGTACGGTATTGCTAAGTTGTTCGATTGCAGTTGGTAATGTGCTGATTCCCAGTATGGTGAAACAGTATTTTCCGTTAAAAATGGGGCTGATTACGGCACTGTATGCATTGGTGATGAATACTGGTGGAGCCATAAGCTCTGCTTTAAGTGTACCTTTGGCACATGGTAATTTGTGGGGCTGGCGTGGTGCCCTGATGGCTTGGGTGCTTCCGGCCTTGGTGGCAATGGTTATCTGGTGGCTGCCTTTTAAAACCGCCAATGCTATTCCTAGAACTGTTGTACGTTCACGTCCGGTAGCAGTACATCTATGGCGTAATCCGCTAGCTTGGCAGGTAACTCTGTTTATGGGGTTTCAGTCATTTTTGTTTTACTCCGCCATTAGCTGGCTGCCGCAGATTGTGGCTAAAGCCGGGGTGTCTGCAACTGAAGCCGGTAGCTGGCTTGGGGTGATGCAATTGGTGATGATGCCAACTAATTTGCTGATATCGATTTATGCGGCCAGATTAAAACAGCAGCACTGGATGGCGGTGATATGCGGGATTGCATTGATATTGTCAGTATTGATATTGATGTCACCATGGCGCGGTGGCTATTTTCCGGCGGTATTGTTACTGGGATTGGGAGTCGGTGGGGCGTTCTGTCTGAGTATGATGTTTTTCAGTTTGCGCAGCGAAAGTGTTACTGAAGGGGTGTTGTTATCCGGAATGGCACAAACCTGTGGCTATCTGTTTGCATCTGTGGGGCCGGTATTAATGGGTGCCTTACACGACATGATGCATTCATGGTTTCCTGCATTATGGTTAATGCTCTTAGCCGCACTGGTGATTACTGTTTCTGGCTGGAAAGCTGGGCAGGACCGCAAGCTGTCTGATTTTCAGAAATAATAAATATCCACAGTCTTATCCACATATTCCTGTGGGTAAGGCTGTTTGTCTGCATACGGGGCAATCTGGATTGGCTGCCAGTTGCAAACGTTGCCACTGAAAACGGTGGGCATCAAAACAGTGTAGCCAGCAGCCTGTGGGATGAATACCGGCGATTATCTGCAATGCCTCACTTGCCTGTGCTGCTCCCATTATGCCTAGTAATGGTGCAAAAACGCCGTTTTTGGCACAACTGGCGCCTTCATCGTTCATGTCGCCTTCAAATAAACACTGATAGCAGGGGCCATGACCATCTCTGAAATCATATACGGCCAGTTGGCCAGCAAATACCAGCGCTGAGGCTGAAACCAGTGGTTTGCGTGCATTAAAGCTGGCCTGATTAATTAAACGGCGACTGGCAAAATTGTCGGTACAATCCAGAATGATGTCCGCATGATGAATCAGTTGTTGTAACAGGCTGATATCTGCTCGGGCAACAACGGGCTGTAGTTGAGTTTGCGGGTGATATGCCTGTAGCTGCTGGCATAATATACGCGCTTTTGCCTGGCCGATATCTCGATCGCTAAACCAGAACTGGCGCTGTAGATTGCTGATTTCGATGTTGTCGTTATCCACAACTGTGATGTGCCCTACTCCGCTGGCTGCCAGATAAGTGATCGCTGGATGTGCCAGTCCGCCGGCGCCAATCACCAGTGCGTGTGCGGCAAGAATGGCTTCTTGTCCGGCAATATCCAATTTATCCAGTAAAATATGACGGCTGTAACGTAATAGTTGTTCATCAGTTATCATGGTAGTCTCTGGTTATTGAGTGTGGTATCTGAGAGTGTAAGTAGTGTGGTTTATTCTGCACTGCTATTATAATGGTTTGGTTTTGTTTTTCTGAATATTTATGCGCCATCCTGTCCGGCCGGCCGGCCGGTTTTTACATCGTCTGCGTGCCCATCTATGTCGTGGTGGCCTAATTGCCTACCCGGCAGAAGGTAGTTATGGACTCGGTTGTCTGCCCAATTATGCGCCGGCGATACGTAAGGTGATGGCGCTGAAGAAACGGCCGCAACATAAAGGCCTGATTGTTATTGCTGCTGATTTTGCCCAGTTGCAGCCTTTGCTGGCGCCTTTGAGCGCAACTGAAATAGCGGCCATCAGGCAGCAGTGGCCAGCACCCAAAACTTTACTGCTACCGATACGGCAGCGGGTTTTGCCGGTGTTGCGTGGGCGTGGGCGGCAAACTTTGGCTGTACGCATTCCCGATCTGGCAACGGCGCGCTTTCTGTGCAAGGCCGCAGGTACGGCGCTGGTGTCTACTTCATGTAATCGAGCTGGAAAAAAAGCTTGTGGTACAGAACGAGAAGTTAGACGCCAGTTTGGGCGTCAGGTGATGATTCTGGGTGGGCGCACCGGCGGGCGCAAACAGCCCAGCCAGATTATTGACTGGGTATCCGGTAAGCGGCTGCGTTAGTTATTCTGGCTACTGGCTGATATTTGAATATCTGTGCCAGTAGCTGCAACAGCAGAATGGGCATTGCTACTGCTATGGTTGTTCACATCACGTATGGTGCGACTTTAGTGATTACGGGCAACAACAAATTGTGCCAGTGCACGCAGATGAACTGCACGCTGATCAAAATCAGCCAGTGCATCAATGGCTTTTTGTATCAGATTTTCGGCATACCGGCGTGCGGTAGCCAGCCCCATCAGGCTAACGTAGGTGGGTTTGTTGGCCTGAGCATCTTTACCGGCTGTTTTACCCAAGATGTTGCTATCCTGTTCATAATCCAGTACATCATCAATAACCTGAAAGGCCAGTCCCAGATGGGTGGCATAGCGGTCAAGCGCGGTAAGTGCCTGCTGATCGATATCTGGACAGCACAGTCCGCCCAGAGTTACTGCCGCCCGAATCAATGCGCTGGTTTTCAACTGGTGCATGTGCTCAAGTTCGGTTTGATTCAGGCTGAGACCCACGTGAGCCAGATCAATGGCCTGTCCGCCAGCCATGCCACTACAGCCAGCGGCCTGCGCCAGTGTCTGTATCATGCGTAGCTGGCGGGTGGCTTCGAGACTGGTTGGCTGGCTCAGCAGGCTGAAAGCCATGCTTTGCAGGGCGTCGCCAACCAGTAAGGCTGTTGCTGGTGTGTATTGTATGTGGCAGGCGGCTTTGCCGTGGCGCAGGCTGTCGTTATCCATTTCCGGCATGTCGTCGTGCACAAGTGAATAAATATGAATGCATTCGACTGCGGCCAGAGCATAATTCACTGCTTCTGTAATGGCGTTGCCCAGCTCGGCAGCAGCCAATACCAGCATCGGGCGCAAACGTTTGCCGCCATCCAGTGTGGCATAGCGCATGGCTTCAATCAATGGTGCAGGAAGCTGTGTGGCTGGTGGTAATAGTCGGGTTAGGGTTTGTTCGGCATGTGTTTGTGCCTGTTTTTGCCAGCCGGTAAAATCACTCCTCTGCTTCAAGTTTAAGCTCCTTTAATTCACCGTGATCCAGTATCTGTAGTTTTTGTTCTACTTCAGCCAGTTTCTGCTGGCAGTATTGCACCAGTTCCTGACCATATTCATAGGCCGCCAGTGATTCTTCTAAAGGCAGGTCGTTGTTTTGCATGGATTCGGTAATTTTTTCCAGTTGCTGGATGGCTTCTTCATAGCTTTGGGGCGTTATTTTCTTCATATCGTGGCTCTTTACGCGAATTTATGGCTATTGTAACACTCGCGCTGCTGCTGTTGCTGTGGATATCTGTGAGATGAGATGGTAGCTTATCGGTGTAGGTAGGCTGCTGGCTGGTATGTTATCGGACTGTTTCTGAGGAAATGGGGGCTGGTGTCTATATGAATGAGTATAAATATTAAGAATCCTAATGATACTTTTGTTAATGGTTTTTAGGTGTATAACTAAATTGGCATAGGTATTTTCTTCAGAAGCTTTTTTTGTTTAAATGATTCATTTTACTTAATTAATATTTTATCTTTTGAATATTAATGGTTTTGTTTAAAATACTATTGTAATATTGAAGTTTATTTCAATGTAATTAATTTTTTTAGATGCTGATTGCGGATGCGATGGGTGTAGAAATATTAAACAGGCCTGATAGCTAAAAGCTGGTAAAATTTGGTTCTCTACAGCTTATATTAACAGCATAAATTTAGCACAATGGTCTGGATTGCTGGCATGTCTGCTTGCGTACTTTATCAATTATTTATGATGTTTGGTTTGTTATTTATTTGGCATTGTATGAATTTTTGTTTATGCTATGAATAGTATCAGATAAGAAGAGTTTTTACTGTTTATTTATCTGGTTTTAAAGCATAATTATGTTGTGCTAACTTTGCGTGATAGTTTTATTAAAAAATTAAAACATGGAATTATTTAATTTGTATGTTTTAATGGTTGACATATGGAGAACAGGAAAACCAGAGGGGAAGTAATGGTGAACTATTTGTATTGGCATGGCTGTATGGAAGCACAATGGTAGTTCCAGCGTAAAATTTGAAATGCTGTATATTCGTTTATAATCGAATAATTGGCGGTTTTTCAATCTGTTTTACAGGTTACTTGGGTAGTTTCTTTGGTTTAAGTAGGCGTTATGGGTAAACATATTTTTTATGAGGAGTCAGGTCAGTTTAAAGTAGCAGAGATAGTACAGGAAAACGATGCTACTTTTCTGGTTAATACACAGCACGGCAAACGGGCAAAAATCAAGTCCAGTCACGTTTTTCTGGCATTTGATAGCGATGCTGCACAGTTTTTACAGCAGGCCACTGATGCTGCTGCCGATATTGATATCAGTTTATTGTGGGAAGCGGTGGGTAGTGAGGCTGAATTTACTGCAACTGGTGCAGCTGCGGAATATTTTGGCAGTAACAACGGGAATGTTGAGCTGGCGGCCACGTTAATGGCTCTGTATGCCGCGCCCATGTATTTTTACAAGAAAAATAAAGGGGTATTTAAGGCTGCGCCGGCAGAAACCTTACAGCAGGCTCTGGCGGCGATTGAGCGGCGCAAACAGCAGGAAGCACAAATCAATAGCTGGATACAGGAGTTGCTGGCTGGCAGTCTGCCTGCCCCTATTGCTGCTGATGCTAAAATGATTCTGCATGCGCCTGATAAACAGAGTTTGAGTTACAAGGCGGTGATAAAGGCTGCTGACCAGAAAAAAACTTCGGTGTTTTCCCTGCTCCAGAGTGTTGGAGCTGTGCCGCCACTGCCTGAATATTTTCTTGATGGTTTTTTACTGACCCAGTTTCCTAAGGGTGTGGACTGTGGCGATTATCCTGTGCCAGCTATCCATAATCTGCCCGCTGCTGATACAACAGTGCTGGCATTTTCTATTGATGATATTGAAACCAGTGAAGTGGATGATGCGTTCAGTGTACGCGATCTGCCCAATGGTAACAAACTGGTTGGTATTCATATTGCTGCTCCTGCTCTGGCCATTACTGCTGAATCTCCGCTGGAAAAACTGATATTTGAGCGCCAGAGTACGGTGTATTATCCCGGTGGTAAAATCACGATGCTGCCGGATAATTGGATAGCTGCTTTCAGTCTGGATGAGGGTGCTGCACGGCCGGCAGTCAGTTTGTATGCTGAAGTTAATTCGCAGTTTGAGATTGTGCACTGTGAATCGCGGATTGAATCGGTTTATATAGACTGTAATTTACGCATTGAAAATATTGAGCAGGCATTTCAGCCCCAGCAGGCGTGCGGTGACACCGAAGTTTTTGCTCATCAGCATGAAATGAACTGGTTGTATGATTTTGCCATAGCCAGAATGCAGGCACGGGGTAAATATGATCCGGAACGCTTACCTCAATACGATTATGGGATTAAGCTGGACGCTGAAAATAAAGTGCGCATCAGTGTACGGGAACGTGGTGCCCCGATTGATACGCTGGTAAGTGAGCTGATGATTTTTGCCAACAGTACTTGGGCACAGATGCTGGATGAGGCGGGTATGGCTGGTCTGTTCCGGGTGCAGCCAACTGGCAGGGTGCGTATGAGTACCCAGTCTGAGCCACATATTGGCTTGGGGCTGAAACATTATGCCTGGTTTACTTCACCGTTACGGCGTGCTACTGATTATATCAACCAGAAACAATTAATCAGTTTACTTGACTCAGGCGTCCCATCCCGCTTTGAACCGCAGGATGCCATGCTGTTTGCGGTATTGCGCGATTTTGAATCGACTTATGCTGCTTATAATGATTTCCAGCGTCATATGGAAGCGTACTGGAGCCTGATATATATCCAGCAGGAACAGTTGCAGGAACTGACTGCCCAGTTAATACGTGATGATTTGGTACGCATTGAGGGGCTGCCTTTGGTTAGCCGTGTTACTGGCGTGCCAATTGATGCCATGCCCAAATGCCACATGAAGGTAGCGGTAACCGGAATTGATCTGGAGCAGGTAAATGTCGGGCTTAATTATGTCAATGTTCTTGTGCCGGTAGCTGGTGGCTGATTGTGTGAGTGAATTATTAGGAAAGATTTTATAATTGGCGGCTGAATGGTCAGGATTTGATGCGCTGTTTTGCCGGCCGGATAAATACGCTGTTATATCCTTTGTGTTGTTTATCTGTGTATAAGTAAATTGGCCGGTATTGCCCGTGCTGCTACATTTAGAAATAAGTTTCGCTTAAAACCTTGTTTTTATACATGCAGCCCATATATGGGTTGCATTTCTATTATCCGGTTTTGCTTTTCAGGCAGCCTGCTGTGCAGGAATAGGTTGCCTGCAAACATTTGGAATAAAATTATGACTGAAGTAGATTTTTATGAAGTGCTGGGTGTAACCCGTACTGCAGGGGATGAGGAAATCAAAAAAGCTTATCGCAAGCTGGCCATGAAATACCATCCCGACCGTAATCAGGGCGACAAGGGTGCCGAAGAGAAATTCAAGGAAGTGCAGCGCGCTTATGAAGTATTGTCTGATGCGCAAAAACGTGCTGCGTATGACCAGTTTGGCCATGCTGGCGTAGATGGCAATATGGGTGCCGGTGGCGGTGGTTTTGCCGGTGGCTTTGATTTTGGTGATATTTTCAGCCAGATGTTTGGTGGCAGTGCCGGCGGGCGGCAGCAGAATCATCAGGGTGCTGATTTACAGTATCATGTGGAAATCAGTTTGGAAGAAGCTGCGCGTGGTATCAAGAAAAAAATCACTATTCCTACGCATGAAGAATGTGATGTCTGCCATGGCAGTGGTGCCAAGGCTGGTACCTCAGCCACTACCTGTAGCATGTGTGGCGGTAGTGGGGTGGTGCATGTACGGCAGGCTATTTTCCAGCTTCAGCAAACATGTCCTACCTGTCGCGGCAGTGGCAAGCAGATTAAAGACCCGTGTGTTAAATGTCATGGCGAGGGGCTGGTAAAAACACGCAAGACGGTTGAGGTGTCTATTCCGGCCGGCATTGATGATGGCCAACGTATCCGGCTGAGCGGTGAGGGTGAACCGGGTAAGCATGGTGCACCGGCAGGTGATTTATACGTGATGGTGAATGTACGTCCGCATCAGGTATTTGAGCGTGACGGCATGGATTTGCACTGTGAATTGCCCATCAGCTTTACCACAGCAGCACTTGGCGGTGAAGTTGAAGTGCCAACGCTGGATGGTAAGGTTAAACTGAATATTCCGAAAGAAACACAAACCGGCCGTCGCATGCGGGTGCGCGGTAAAGGAATTAAATCCGTGCGTTCGGCTGCGGTAGGCGATTTATATTGTCACATTGTGGTGGAAACGCCGGTGAATCTGACTGAGCGCCAGCGTGAGCTGCTGGAAGAGTTTGAAAAAATCTCTACTGGTATGGATCGGGCGCAAACGCCGCGACAGAAATCCTTCATGGACAAGCTGCGCGACCTGTTTGAATAAACACTTGCAACAGCATAATTCAGGCGTGTTTATTCTAGATATGTGAAACCCTAATGCTGGTTATGCCATGTAAATCCCGCTGATTGTAGGTAATCAGCGGGATTTTGTTATGCACAGAAAAGACATAAGCAGTTTAACGCTCAAGTCTGATGATACTGGCTACAGAGGATAGTTTGTCGCTTTATTGTTGAGGAAAAGGGTAAGCCTAAGTTTGGACTGTTTAAAGTTTGCTAAATACGCAGGATGTGGCTGGTATGAAATAGCAAAGCTATTTAAGCTGCAATCTACTGATGGGCATAGCCCGATATAGATTGGGAAATAAATTATCGCTCCTCTACCGGAGTGGTACAGGAGCGATGTGGATGATTTGGCACAATAGATAATTTATTGTGGACAAATTTAATGTGTTTGGCTGAATAAAATTCAGCACGTATGCTTAATCCCTTATAAAACAATGGGTATAGCGTAGAGGGTACTGTTTATTTTGTTGCTTATCTGTGGATAAGTCTGTGGATAAATTTTAAATCAAAGTGGTAGCTCAGGCCAGTTCGGCGCGTAATTGTGCTGCCAGCTGTGCCAGTTCTGCCTGATCAGCAGCCACACTCTCGTGTTTTCCCAATTCATGAATATGGCCGGGAATCAAATGGATATGATAATGAAATACAGATTGGCCAGCCTGCTCACCAGATAGCTGTAATTGAACAACGCCATCGCGGTGTAAAACTTTACGCTGGGCACCAATGATTTTCTTGGCTGCACTGAATACTGCAATAAGATAGTCTTGCGGCATATCGGTTAACTCTACTGCTTCGCATTTCGGAATCACCAGTACGTGGCCGCGCGCCTGTGGCATCACATCCATAAATGCCAGTGTTTGTGCGTCTTCATAAACTTTATGGCAGGGAATTTCGCCGCGGATAATTCGAGCAAAAATGTTGTTACGGTCGTATTGTTGCATTAGCTGTCTCCTCTCAGGTTTGCCTGCTTGCTGTTACCTGAGCAACGGTTTAAGAAATAATGGTTAATTTGCTTTTGGCAAATACGGTATCCAGCTCTTTAATCCCCTGTTTGCCGAAATTAATAGTCAGACGTGCGCCTTCAGCCTTGTGGGTAGCGTCTATAATCACGCCGGTACCAAAGCGTTCATGGTGAACATTCTGCCCGAGCTGGAAGCCGTCAAAATCAGTACTGGCTGGTATTTCTGCCAGTTTGCTGCGGCTGTGAAACGGATTGGTGCGCTGTGTTGTCTGTTGTCTGCTTACTAGAGCGTTTTTATGTGCTGACAGATATTGCAGCACTACCTCAGGTATTTCATCTACAAAGCGTGATGGCAGAGCAAAGTGAGTTTGCCCGTGTAACAGGCGCTGTTCTGCCATGGTTAAATACAGGCGTTTACGTGCTCTGGTAATGGCTACATACATCAGGCGCCGTTCTTCTTCCAGCCCGCCCCGCTCTGCCATGCTGTATTCACTTGGGAACAAACCTTCTTCCAGCCCCGTGAGAAATACACCATCGAATTCTAGCCCTTTGGCCGCGTGAACTGTCATTAACTGCAAGGCGTCTTCGCCCTGCCCGGCCTGATGTTCTCCTGCTTCCAGTGAAGCTGTGCTTAAAAAGGACAGTACGGCGAATAATGGGTTGTTTTCATCATATTCTGGCTCAATGTCAAAACCCGATTCCTGCGGTTTGAATGCTACAGCGGCATTCAGTAATTCTTCCAGATTATTAATACGCTCCTGCTGCTCACCTTTTTGAGTACGGTAATGTTCCATCAGGCCGCTATCATAAATAGCTGCGGCCATCAGTTCTGGCAGGGAAACTTGTGCAGCCTGTACCTGCAAATTTTCAATCAGGTGTACAAAAGCAGCAATTTTACTGTTTTTGGTGGCCAGACTGGTGGCGGCCTGCCACAGCGAAATACCGGTTTCATTGGCTACTGCCTGTATATTTTCAATGCTGCGTGCGCCGATACCGCGTGCGGGTACATTGATTACCCGCAATAATGCATTATCATCATTGGGATTGACCGTCAGCCGCAGATAAGCCAGTGCATGCTTGATTTCCTGACGCTCATAAAAGCGTAAACCGCCATAGATTTTGTAAGGTATGCCGGCGCGAAATAGTGCCTGTTCCAAAACACGAGATTGAGCATTACTGCGATAAAGCACCGCCATCTGCATGTAATTCAGCCCTTCACGATGTAAAGCTTTTACTTCATCGACTATAAAATGGGCTTCTTCTATATCATTGATTGCCTGAAGCACGCGGATTTTTTCACCACTACCCGCTTCTGTACGCAGATTTTTACCCAAACGACTGGCATTATGCGCAATCACGGCATTGGCTGCGGTAAGGATATTGCCTACGGAGCGGTAATTCTGCTCCAGTCGGATAGGTTCGCTTACACCGAATTCGTGCAGAAAACGCGTCATATTCGCGACTTCGGCACCGCGAAAGCGGTAAATACTCTGGTCATCGTCGCCGACAGCAAAAACTGCCGCATGTTCTCCGGCAAGCAGTTTTAACCAGGCATACTGTAATTTATTTGTGTCCTGAAATTCATCAATCAAGACATGATTAAAACGATTCTGGTAATGGCTGCGCAGCACTTCATTGCTTTGCAGAATTTCATAACTGCGCAACATCAGCTCAGCAAAATCCACTACGCCTTCGTTCTGACACAGGCTATCGTAAGCAGCATAGCATTCAATCATCTGCCGCTCATGCGGGTCGCGTGCCGTCAACTGGGAAGCACGCAGACCATTTTCTTTTTGCGCATTGATGAATCCCTGCAAACTGCGCGGTGCAATCACTTCATCGGCAATGTTCAACTGTTTGAGCAAACGCTTTACTACAGCTAGCTGGTCGCCAATATCAAGTATCTGGAATGTTTTCGGCAGACCAGCTTCCTGATAGTGCAGGCGCAAAAAGCGATGACACAGGCCATGAAAAGTACCCAGCCACATTGCGCGTACTGAAACTGGCAATAGCGCACTCAAGCGTAATTGCATTTCCTTGGCCGCTTTATTGGTAAAGGTTACGGCCAGAATACTGTGTACACTGGCCTGACCAGTCTGCAACAACCAAGCAATACGGGTAGTCAAAACCCGGGTTTTACCACTTCCAGCCCCTGCCAGCACCAGCGCAGGTTGCGCAGGCCAAGTTACGGCAGCTAATTGTTCACTATTAAGGCCGGCCAGCAGGCCAGCAGAAGATAAAATTTCCATAGTGCTTATTGTAGCTGATTGAGGCTGAAAAATCGCTGTGAAAAATATGTCTGTGGTCTATGATGTGCATACTTAAATAGCTGAATAATAATGTATACCCTGCTGTTCAGGCGCGCTGGGCTGAATCTGAGGAACACATGCAGTGTTAAATTCCGGCAGATAGCACCGAAAAATGGGCACTATATTTCCGTGTAACTGCTTTATGAATCAGAAAATAGCACAGCAAAGCACCACAGCGTCTGCACATAAACTCAGGGCATGCCCAGCCAGCTTTTTCAATAACCATTGCAGAACATATAGTGGACTGGTCATTATTGCGCGTAAGTACAGTCTGATTTATCCAAAACCAAAAACCAGTATGCAAAGCGAAAGTCGGCAATGTTCGCATAGCTGCTTGCCAACTATACTTTTTAACAAATCTGCATTGCTGATACCTGAAATTTATCTTGCCCGTTGAATCTTTTGAATTAAGGATAAAGTAGCTTGCTTGATATCTGGTTTACCACAAATTGCCGAAACCACCGCCACCCCCTCAATACCTGTTTGCATAACTTCGGTAACATTATTTATATTGATTCCGCCAATGGCAACAGCAGGACACCGCTTGAGTTGAACTAACTCAGCTAATTGTGGCAATCCCATTACTGGCGCCGCATCCTTTTTAGTAGTCGTTGTAAAGACTGGCCCCATACCAATATAATCGACCTTGTGCCAGTTAACCGCATCAAGTTGTAATCGATTAGTAATCGAAAGTCCTAACCACCTGTTGTAACCAATTAATTCGCGCGTAATATCCACAGGCAGATCGTTTTGCCCGATATGTACACCATCGGCATCAGTGGCTAAAGCAATATCTACATGATCATTAATCAATAAAGGGACAGGCGTATTGCTCAGTGTATCTTTTAAAGCTAATGCAGCGTGATACCAATCTTTGCCAGAAAATTGCTGTTCTGATCTTAATTGTATGGCTGTCACCCCGTTGTTGATGGCAATTTTAGCTGTATTAACCATCCCATCAATACCACCACAGAGTAGCGGATCGAGAACCAAATAAAGGGTTAAATCAAGTTGTTTTTTCATTTACTTCTTTATTGATGTGAATCACCGAATAGCGAAAGCTGATCTAAAAGTGACACAGCGTAAGTACCTAATCCTTGTTGTTTATTCGCCAGCTCACCCGCCTGTTTCATCATATAACAAGCAGAAGCCGTGGCTAATAAGGCATCAGTAGATACTGCAATAAAAGCAGCAACCATGGCCGATAGTGAACAGCCTGTTCCCGTCACTTTAGTTAAATTAATATCACCGCCTGCTATACTATAAGTATTATGACCATCTGTTACATAATCAACATCGCCTGTAATAGCAATGATAGTTTGATATTTTTGGGCGAGTAAATTAGCTGCATTTAAAGCTGATTCAGTCGAGTCTTGACTGTCTGGTCCCTTTGAAGAAGAATTTTGCCCGCTTAATGCTAATATTTCTGAAGCATTACCGCGAACAACAGTTGGTTTTAATAATAATAATTGATGAGCAATATTTAAGCGATAAATTAGAGCAGAGCCGACTGCTACCGGATCTAAAACCCAAGGTAATTGTTTTTTCTGGGTTTCAGCAGCTGCCAGTAACATACTTTTAGCAGTATTGTTGTTAATCGTGCCAATATTAACTAATAAACTATTTGCAACATTGACAAAAGCAGTGACTTCTTGCTCAGCAATAACCATTGCCGGTGATGCCCCGATAGCAAGTAGCACATTAGCCGTAAAATTCTGTACTACATCATTAGTAATGCAATGTACCAGTGGGCGTTGATCCTTAACACGTTTAATAAAAGGCATGGCTTGCGCAGCTTGCAATGGTTTTACTACAGACATATTCTTTCCTTATTAATAATTTTTCAATATCGGGAAGAATTTGCCAATTTACAATGAATATGGCTTAGACTTCCCTACGCTGGTATAACCCAGATCAGGTTCAGCGGGTAAAATCTCAGTTTTTGGTTCAAACAAAAACACCCCGAGTCGAAACAATTATCAAAACAACGAATTTATTATGAACTGACTAACGACCTTAAACAAGTTATTCTAATCATCTTCCACATTATTAATACTTACTCAGTCTGGTAAGAAGATTATCAGGCAGTGATTGCCTGCGGCCGATCAATCAGTTTAATCACAATATCTCATCCAACAGCGCCAATAATGGCCTCTAAGAGTAATTTAACTTATTAAAATTTTACTAATCGTATTAATGTTTACCTTTAGTAAGCACTTTAATAATTTCAGATTCCCTTTGCTTGTTCAGATGAACAGCTATGTTAAATTGTCCATTCAAAACAGCATCTGGGCAATTTTAATTTGGTCAGTGAAATTTTATCATTACCCAAAGGCATAGTTTTGTCAGCGGTAAACATGTACTATATCTGATAAGCATCATTTATATAACGCACACTTTGGTATCGTCGAACATACTTAATGGCTGATGCTGTTCAACTGTCAGTAGCGCAGATGCCACCAGTTTCAGATAATTCATCCTGCTTTTAGAGTTCATACCACAGCAGCCAGTACAGATTAATCAGGTGTACTAAGCGGGCTCAGCCCCGGTAAATCAGCAAAACTGCGTTCGCGTACAATCTGGCAGAAATTGTCCAGATAGCTTTTATTACCATCAGATTCGCGTATTGCAGCATATAACTCACTTTGCAGCGGAATATCGCCAATCTGCCGTGCTACCACATAACCCTTTTCCAGATACGGCATCACCGTCCAGTAAGGTAAGGCAGCAATACCGCGCCGGCTTGATACTAGCTGAATAATAGCAATAGTTAACTCACTATTGCGGCGCGCCGGCTGCACACCAGCCGGTTTTAATACCTTGCGCAGTAAATCCAGCATATCGTCCGGTACCGGATAAGTGATAAGCGTTTCATCCACAAAATCCTGTGCCTGCCATACGCTTTTAGCAGCCAGCGGATGATCCTTGGCACAAATACCCACCATTTCATAAGCAAACAGCGGTTGAAAAATAATTCCTGGCTGCGGCGCATATTCAGACACAATCGCCAAATCAGCCCGATGCGTCAGCAACAGCCCCACTGGGTCTGCCTGAAAGCCGGACACAATATCCAGCTCCACTTTTGGCCACAGCGGCCGGAAAGCATCCATGGCCGGCATCAGCCAGTCAAAACAGGTATGACATTCCACCGCTACGCGCAGCTCCCCTGCTTCCCCCTCAATAATCTGCGCTATATCCAGCTCGGCTACCGTTACCAGTGGCATAATTTCGCGTGCCAGTTGCAACAAACGCACACCAACCGGCGTAAAGTGAATTGGGTTGGACTTACGCTCAAACAGCGGAGTACCATAAAATTGTTCCAGAACACGAATCTGATGTGACAGCGCAGACTGGGTTAGAAAAACCCGCTTGGCAGCCATTGATACACTACCGGTTTCTTCCAGAGCCAGCAAAGTGCGCAAATGACGCAGTTCAATAATCGACTCCATGTTTTCCACCTTTGCTTAACATTATTACTTCGAACATAAGTTAAAGAATTCATAAACAGCCACACTGTTTATAAATGAAAGTTATATGGCTATCATAATTATTACTTTCATGACAGCCATTTATCTATTTTAAGACTAAACAATCACATACCATATCATATTCTCGCATTGCATTGTACTGAAATACAGTATTAAAAATATTCATACGGAACCGCAAAATTTATCGCTTGTCGTCATGTCATAACTCACGCACACTGATAATTATTGAAATTCATCATCGCATAGGGAGAAATAAATATGAATACATTCCATCTGTCTGGTTACCCACGTGTTGGCGCCAAACGCGAACTAAAATTTGCGGTTGAAGCCTTCTGGAAAGGCAGTAAAAGTGAAGCCGAGCTGCGCCAGACTGCCGCCGATATACGCCAGAAAAACTGGGCTACCCAGATTGCTGCCGGTGCAGACTTGCTGCCTGTAGGTGATTTTTCCTATTACGACCACGTACTGGATACCCTGTGTGCACTCGGAGCCATTCCCGCACGCTTCGGTTTTGATGCAGCTAGCCTGACACTAACCCAGTATTTTGAACTGGCACGTGGTAATGCCACTCAGGTAGCCATGGAAATGACCAAATGGTTTGATACCAACTACCACTACATTGTGCCTGAATGGCATCAGAACACCAGCTTCAAAGCCAACGCAGCAAACCTGATTGCCCAAATAGAAGAAGCCAAAGCCACCGGTCATGATATCAAACCCACACTAGTAGGCCCGCTTACCCTATTATGGCTGGGTAAAGAAAAAGATGCCGGCCATAACCGGCTGCAATTATTGCCGCGCCTGTTGCCTGAATACCAGAAACTTTTGCGTGAGCTGGCTAATGCTGGTGTCGACTGGATTCAGATTGATGAACCCATTCTTGCTGTCGATATTACCCGTGAATGGCTGGATGCTTTCGCACCGACCTATCAGGAACTGGCCATCACCGGCACACGTATCATTATTGGTACTTATTTTGGCAGTGTGGCCGAACACCTAAATTTACTGAAAAGCCTGCCAGTAAACGGCGTACATATTGATTGTGTACGTGCACCGGAACAGTTGGCTGAATTTGCCAATGCATGGCCGGAAAATAAAGTACTGTCTGTTGGCCTGATTGATGGGCGCAATGTCTGGCGTGCCAATCTGCGTGAAGTGATTGACTTGCTAGCGCCGGTTGCTACCCAGCTAGGCAATAACTTATGGATTGCCCCGAGCTGCTCGCTGTTACACAGCCCGCAGGATTTAAGTGTAGAAGAGAAACTTAACCCCGAAATCAGAAACTGGCTTGCCTTTGCTGCCCAGAAATTGCAGGAACTGGGTATCATCAAACAGGCACTGGCACACGGTAAAGACACCGTACAGGATGCGCTTGCCGCTTCCGATGCGGCGGCGGCCGGACGCAAAACCAGCAAACTGATTCATAATGACAAGGTTGCAGAGCGCGTAGCCAGCCTGCGCGCTCATGCCGACCAGCGCCATAGCCCGTTTGCACAGCGGATTGAAAAACAGCAGGCATGGATGAATCTGCCCTTGCTGCCAACCACGACCATTGGCTCATTTCCACAAACTCAGGAAATCCGTCAGGCACGTGCTGCCTTTAAAAAGGGTGAGCTGAGCGCAGCTGATTACGAAGCAGCCATGAAACAAGATATTGCCTACTGTGTTAAACAGCAGGAACAACTGGATATCGATGTACTGGTGCATGGTGAGGCCGAACGCAACGATATGGTGGAATACTTTGGTGAGCAGCTGGATGGCTATTGCTTCACACAATATGGCTGGGTACAAAGTTACGGCTCCCGCTGTGTTAAACCCCCGATTATTTTTGGTGATGTGGCACGTCCCAAAGCCATGACCGTTGCCTGGTCTGCCTATGCCCAATCACTGACCAACCGGCCGATGAAAGGTATGCTAACCGGACCAGTAACCATGATGAAATGGAGCTTTGTGCGTAACGACGTACCATTAAGTCTGGTATGCAAACAGATTGCACTGGCACTGAATGATGAAGTACTGGATCTGGAAAAAGCCGGCATCCGCGTTATCCAGATTGATGAGCCAGCCATTCGTGAAGCCTTGCCGCTGAAACGTGCACAATGGGATGAGTATCTGGCCTGGGCATGCGAATCATTCCGCCTTACTTCAACCGATGCCGACGACAGTACCCAGATTCACACCCATATGTGCTATTCCGAATTCAACGATATTCTGCCAGCCATTGCCAGTATGGATGCTGATGTCATTACTATTGAAACTTCACGTTCCGATATGGAATTACTGGATGCCTTTGTTAAATTCAGCTATCCGAATGATATCGGCCCCGGCGTTTACGATATCCACAGCCCGCGTGTACCTACCGAAGCAGAAGTAGAACACCTGCTGCGAAAAGCACTGAAAGTAATCGACCAGCGTCGTTTGTGGGTAAATCCGGATTGTGGCCTGAAAACCCGCGGCTGGCCAGAAACCACCGCAGCACTAGAAATCATGGTTAAAGTAACCAAAAAACTGCGCGACGAATTAAGCGCCTAGCTCCAGATTAATTCTGTACAACCCAGCCACCCCAGTAAAACCGGGGTGGTTTTTTGTAACTGTTCCATCATCAATGTTCAGGTAAATATCAGAAAAACTTATCGGAATAAATCAATTAAGATAAAAAGCAGAGATAAAAGCCCCGGCATCAGGCAGGCGCATATAGGCAGATTTCCACAATAATCATGTAGTCTGTTGCATATTTACTATAAAGCTGCAACAAAAACGGAACATACGGCTCTGCTTAGATTGAATGCAAGCCGCTTGCATACTACTAGCAAACAAACCAGCATATACACAGGTTATCTAGAGTGCACAATTATATTATTGCCAGTTGAAAATATTGCAGTTTTCTGACCAAAGCATCCTATTACCGCCGCGATTAGCCATAGTGTAACGACAAATTTAATTAATACCGATGAGACAAATATTAAATGCTTACAGCTCAGCTCTTAAAATAATAGTGTGGCTGAATAGTAATTGATTGACGATATAATTTTGGCAAAGTACTATTTTACAGTAATATCTAAGAAGTAAAGAAACAGCTACATAAAGAATAGATTCATCTAAGCGCCTTACAAAGCCATAATTTATTATGGAGAAATTTTATACTTAACCATTATTTAAAGGAAAAAAATTGGCTAAGGGATATTTTTTAAGGGTTGGAGATCGCACCACTTGTGGTGGCAAAATAATCAGTGGCGACAGCATGATTTTATGGCATGGAGTTGCTTCCGCTTGGGAAGGAGATAAGGTTACCTGTGGACAACATAGCGGAACCTATCGCATATCAGGTGGTGTAAACAATATGTTTAGTCCCACCAGAAAATTAGCCGGCTCAATCAGCAGCATCAGTACCTGCCCATGTAATGCACGTTTTATTCCAACAGTTACCGACAGTTATATTGATGAAACAATGTCCAAACCTGTTGTTGAGAGCATGCCGTATTCACGCAGCTTTTATATTCAATCGCCAGAAAATATTAAAACCTATGGTGTGGCTTATGCCATCAAAACCTCTTCACGTCTGGTAGAAGGTGAATCAAGCCAGGATGGCTATCTGGAGTCGATACAAACCCCACAGCCCGAGTCGGTGGAAGTAAGCTATTTTATTCAGACTAAATTAGGAATTTAACTATGCCGGAATTGATTACCCATACCATGAAATCTGCGCCCAGAATTACCCTGAATGCAGATATTTTTTCCATAGATCAGATACCAGCCGCGATGGACAATATGGGTTGGAAAGTAGCTCCGCAACTGATGCGGCACTGGTTTAGCGGAAAGCCGGCCAAAGGTTTTAATGAGATGGAAAAAAAAGCTTATATGACTGGGCCCGCAATAAATATTCCATCACGACACGTTAACGATTCTATTGTGAAAATGGAATGGGCGTTGAGATATAAACCTGTGCAAAAAGGGTTTGTAAAATTAAAAGAAGACTGGGCAAGTAAAAAGGGACGCAGAGAGCTGCGCGAGCAGCTTGTAAAAAATAATGGTATTCTCAGACATTATAAAGATGTTAGAGAGATTGATGCATTTACTGTAGTAAATACAACTAAGATAGGCGATTATCTATGGGGCTTGGGTGAAACCATTAATGATTATTTCGGCGCAATAGGCAAAGGAAATTTAAAAGTTGCACCACAGGGGTATCAGGATAAATTTCAGGGTAAAGATGTTTTTATTACCGAGGCCATCGGATTTTATATCAAAGACAGCTATGATTTTCTCGGTGATGAATTTCTCGGTATCTGGAATAAAAAAGGCATACTCAGCAAAAAACAGGCATTGCTATATATGAATGCCTATGAGCTGAAAAAGTGGAAATTTTTATATGATATGGGCATGCAATGGACAGTGCCCGTATATAACAAAGATTTCAGAGAATGGCAGCGCATAAGAAATACCGGCATAGATTTTATTGTTTTTTCAGATATTTTCTGGATGCCACCTTTACCTAAAGATAGAATTGTTGAATTATGAAGAAATAACCTTAAATATTCTTTGGTTTTATTGCTTGTGTTAGCTCTTTGGGTTGTTTGTTATTTTCTGCACTACCCTTTAGATCAGCAGAATTATGGTTCTATCTATATAATTCCTAAAGACAGATATGATTAGATTGATTTAACAGAAAAACCAGACAAGGCAAAATTATTAATATGGTGGTAATAATTGTGCTGATAGGTCTGAAAATGAAATCAAACCATAGGAAAGAAAAAGTGAAAGACAATAATGCTTTTGCTGTATTTATTACAACTGTTTTGCAGAAAAATAGCAATTTTATTAAAAAATTAATATTTATAATTTTAACCATAGCTATGCTGATATGGTTGTTTTTTTTCTCCTCATCCAGCTTTTATGGTGATTTTAATTTGCATTACACCAAAGAGGGCGATGATGGTGAGTATTACTTAAATATGTATCAACATCTGCCCACCACACCGATTGCGGTCTATAAGCTGATAGATGGATACGACAAATATTTTTGGGTTTTATATAACAAAGATGGCAAGGAAATATGGCATTCACCTCATTATGCCTATTTAAATGATACGATAGGTGGTTTGGTTATTCCTACTAAAAAAAGCAATTTATTAAGGTATAGAAGTAATGGTGGATGGGAAACCGTCGATTTAACAGATAAAATTAATCAAGTAAACGGTAAAAAATAAGGAAATCAGCATAGATGGTTAGCAGTGAATTTAGCCAGCCTATCATCAGGTAGTGGAGTTTTAGATAATGAAAAAATTGATAAAAATCATAAAAGGGATATGCTATTTTGCATTTTTTTACTGGTTATGCCTGTTTTCATCATCCAGTTTTTATGGAGATTTTAATCTTTATACAACAGTAAGGAGTGATAGTGGCGAGTATTATGCCAATATATATAAACATTTGCCCACATCACCTATTTCTATAGTGCAAATACTGGGAGGTAATAAATACTTCACTGTTTTATATAATAAAAAAGGAGAAGAGCTGTGGAGGGTATCTTACTTTGACTATATTGGTGAGGAATCACTGTTTGATATGATGGCTTTTCCTGATGAAACAAATAATGTCTTTTTTTGCCCAACAAATCATGGGCTAGATGGGCATGATTTTTCTGAGACCATACGTAATCATAAATTACAGTAAATCATTTTATATAAGCGGCTTATGAAAAAGATATTGCTAAAGCTCATTATTTTATCTTCATCTTGTCTGGCTATTGTATGGTTACTGTTGTTTTCATCATCCAGCTTTTATGGTGATTTTAATTTGTATTACACCAAAGAGGGCGATGATGGTGAGTATTACTTAAATATGTATCAACATCTGCCCA